>NZ_SWMS01000059.1 GCF_005146945.1 Prauserella endophytica | reverse complement strand
ACGTTCGACATCGCCACGTTCAGCGACGACAGCGCGGGCACCGAACGGATCGCGTTCGAGATCCCGGAAGCCGATGCGAACTTCCGGGTCGACGCCGAGAAGCGCACGGTGTCGGGGCTGCTGGTGCCGTGGAACAAGGTGGCCCGCAGCGGATGGTCGAAGTACCGGTTCAACAAGGACAGCCTCACCTGGTCGGACGTGTCGCGGGTGAAGCTCAACCGGGACCACAACCGGTCCGAGGCCATCGGCTACGCCACCAAGCTCGAATCCACGGACAAGGGCCTGGAGGGCACGTTCAAGATCGCTCGCGGCGCCGACGGCGACGCGGTGCTGATGAAGGCCGAAGACAAGGTGCTCGACGGGTTCTCGATCGAGGCCGAGTTCGCCGAGGACGGGTCCAGCTGGGCGCGTGACCCCGACGACGACATGGTGCGGCTGGTCTCCGACGCGCGGCTGGCCGGCGTCGCGATCACCGGATTCCCCGCATTCGACGACGCCCGGGTGTCGGGCGTCAAGGCATCACGGAAGGACAACACGATGGCAGGCAAGCCCGACGCGCCGCAGGGCACCAAGGACACTCCGGCCGCCGGGCCGGACGCCGAGACCGCCGCCGCGTTCACCGCGGCTGTGGAGGCGTTCACCAGCCAGACCGGCGCGTTCACCGACGCGGTCAAGCAGCTCGTCGAGCTGCAGCAGAACGGCGGCGGAGAAGGGCCCGACCACGTCGACCCGACCAAGCGCAAGGCGCAGTTCCAGGTGAACGAGGAGCCGCTGTACCGGTTCGACGGCATCGGCGGCAAGTTCGACTTCTCCAGCGACATCATCGCCATGTCCAAAAAGGACCACGACGCCGAGCGCCGGGTGATCGACTGGATCAAGGAGTGCTTCGAGCCGGGCGCGCGGTTCGTCTCCACCGGGGACGTGTCGAGCCTGAACCCGGCACGGCAGCGGCCCGACCTCTACGTCGACGAGCTGCAGTACCCCACGCCGCTGTGGGACTCGATCAACAAGGGCGCGATCGGTGACAACACCCCGTTCGTGCTGCCGAAGTTCGCCAGCTCGTCGAACCTGGTCAACAACCACACGGAGGGCGTCGAGCCCACCACCGGCAACTTCGCGACCACCTCGCAGACCATCACCCCGTCCGCCGTGTCGGGCAAGGTGGAGGTCACGCGCGAGACCTGGGACCAGGGCGGTAACCCGCAGCTGTCGGTCATCCTGTGGCGGCAGATCGTCCGCAAGTACTACGAGGCTCTGGAGGAGGCCGCCGCCGCGTTGCTGGAGTCGCTCGCGCCGACCACCATCACGCTCACCGCGGGCGCGGTCGACAGCGCACTCGCCTCCGAGGTCAAGCAGGCGCTCGCCGCACTGCAGTTCGTCCGCGGCGGCTTCCGGTTCCGCGACTTCAAGCTCGAGCAGGGCCTCTACACCGCGCTCGCGGACGCGAAGGACGGCAACGGGCGGCCACTGTTCCCGATCCTCGGCGCGCAGAACGCCGACGGCACCGCCTCCCCGCTGTTCGCCGCGCTGGCGATCGCTGGTCTCGCGGGCGTGCCCTCGTGGGCGCTCCCGTTCACCGACGGCGCAGCGTCCAACAGCTACCTGTACGACCGGGAGGACGTGCACGGCTGGGCGTCCGCTCCGCAGCGGCTCGACTTCGAGTATCGGGTGGCGTTCGTCGACATCGGCGTGTGGGGCTACAAGGCGCTGGCCTGCACGCGCGTCGACGGCGTGCGGCGCATCTCCTACGACACCACGAGCGGGGTCTGATCGTGAGCGAGCAGGAGATCCCCCAGCGGCCGCCGACGAGCGGCCCGGGCTCGGGGGTAGCGGCGTGGCGCGAGTACGCGGCCGCCGTGACCGACTCGCCGGCCGAGTCGTGGGCGTCGCTGTCGCGCGAAGAGATCATCGATCTGCTCGCCGCCGAGGGTGTCGAGGGGGCACCCGAGGAACAGGCCGAGACTGACTCGGACGCGGCCCCGGCCGAGCAGGCCTCGGCCGACGAGCCCGGCCAGCCCGTCGACGAGCCCGCCGTCGAGGACGTCGAGCAAGCCGAGGACGTCGAGCAGGCGCCGGCCGCGCAGCCGACGCCGGACCGTCCCGCGGGCGCGCGGCGCCCGGTGTGGATGGTGCCCACCGCTGACGGGTGGGTGCCCGAGCACCAGCTGCAGCGGAGGCGGTGAGCAGCGTGCTGGACACCGATCCGTGGGTCACGCTCGACGAGCTGAAGAACGAGCTGGCCGACGGCGAGGACGTCGGCGACGAGCGGCCCGAGGACCCCGCCGACGATGAGCGGCTGCAGCGGGTGCTCGACGCGGCGGTCGCGTTCGTCGAGCGAGTCCGCAAAGGACAGTTCAACTTCGACCGCGACCCGCTGTGCGACCTGCCCGCACCCGACGCTGACCTCAAGCTCGGCACGCTGATGCTCGCCCGCCGGTGGGACACCCGGCGCCGCTCGCCGGATGGACTGGTGACAATGGTCGACCAGGGGCAGGCGCGGGTGCTGTCGTTCGACCCGGACATCGACCGGCTGCTGCGCCTCGGCCGTCACGCGAGGCCGGTGGTCGGATGAGCACCGCTGAGCTCGTCGCCGAGCGCGCCGAGGAGCTGCGCGCCGCTGCGCGCACCGTCGACGGGGTGCGGGTGTACGAGGACCCCTCGGCCACTGTGCGGCCGCCGGGCGTTTTCGTGGGGCCGCCGCGGCTGCAGTGGCAAGCGATGTCGAGCGCCCCGACGTCGGCGACGTTCGTGGTGATCGTGATGGTCGCGATGGACAAGCGGGCGCTCGGACGCCTGTTGGAGCTGACCCCGCGTGTGGCGGAGGCGATTGACTCGCTGCTGCCCGACGCCGCGGTCATGTCGGCCGACCCGGGCGTGTTCCTCTCCGGCGGCACTGATCTGCCGTCCTACGAAATCACCGTGGAGGTGAGTCTCTGATGGTCCACCAGCGTCGACTGAAGATGATCAACTTCACGATCGCGGGCAACCCGTTCGAGTGCCAGATCCAGACCTGGAACCTCGACCCGGGCGTGCAGGACGGCGACCGGCAGTACACGTTCTGCTCGGATCCGGAGCAGCCCAACAGCTTCATCGAGGAGACCGACGACGAGCCCACGCTGGAGCTGACGTTCTTCTCGGACTGGCGGTCGAACGGGTTGTCGGACTACCTGTGGTCGCACGCGAACGAGGTCGCCGACTTCGTGCTCGACCATCACCCGAACATCCCGGGTGAGCACAAGCGCTGGCGCGGGCAGGTGCTGCTCAAGCCCCCGCCGGTGGGCGGTGACGCACGGGCCACGGAAACGTCCGAGGTGACCCTGCAGATCATCGGCACGCTCGGCGACGGCCTGTACTACGAGGAGCCCTGATCATGGCGCGCGAATCGCTGACGACGCAGCAGATCGTCAAGGACGGCATCACTCCGGCGCTCGCGGGCCCGCCGATCATGGACGGCGACGTGATCGACACCGGCAGGGTGTTCCTGGTCGTGGACAACGCGTCCGGCGCCCCGCTCACCGTGTCGGTGCAGACGCCGGTCACGGTGGACGGTCTGGACCTGGAGGAGCTGGCCGTGACCGTCCCGGACGGGGAGACCCGCTACATCGGACCGCTGAGCCCGTCGACGTTCGGACAGCGGGTCGGCTCGCCGGACGCGGCACGGGCCTATGTGGACTACACCGGCACCCTCGCCGGTGTCACGAGAGGAGTGTTCTCGCTGTGATCGACTTCAAGATCCGCCCGGATGGTGGTGAGCCGTTCGAGGTGACCGCCACCACGCGGGACATCCTGAACTGGGAGAAGGTCACCAAGGGTGCCTCGCTCAAGCAGTTGATGGAGGACCTGCACGCCGGAGACCTGTACAAGGTGGCGCACTTCGCGTCGAAGCGTACGCAGCAGTTCACCGGCACGCTGCAGGAGTTCGAGCAGTCCTGCGATCTCGAGTTCGAGATCGAGGAGGAGAAGGACCCTACCCAGTCGGCACACTAGCGCGGACGGTGGTCGCTCTCGCTGTCGAGACCGGCATCCCGCCCAGCGTGTGGGCCGACGAGTCCGAACGGGACATCATCACCGCCGTCGCGATCTTGGAGGAGCGCGAGAAAGCCGCCTCACGGGGCAAGAGCACACGATCCGCTCGCCGTGAGCCCGGGGCCGGAGGCCCGACAGAAGGAATGCAGCTGTCGGGCTGACCGGTATCCCGGGGAGGTGTGCAGGCGTGGCGAAGCAGGGGTTGACGGTCAACCTCTACATCCAGGGGCTACGGCCCACCCTGGCGGCGTTTCGGGAGCTGCCGAAGGACGCCAACACCGAGCTGCGGCAGCGCTCGCGTGAACTGTCCGAGACCCTCGCCACCCGCATCCAGGCCGCCGCACAAGCCGAGGGCGGACAGGCCGCGTTGCTGGCGCGCACGGTGCGGGCGCAGCGCGACCGGGTGCCCGTGGTGCAGGCCGGGGGCACCCGCAAGCTCGGGCGTCACCGGGCACCGGCGTGGGCGCTGCTGTTCGCCTCCGAGTTCGGCATGAACCGCCGCTCCGGCTGGTACGCCGCGACCCGGTACGGCGGCTCGGCCGGGCGCCAGTACCCGCCGCACTCCGGGCAGAGCGGCTATTGGTTCTTCCCCACGGCCCGCGCGTTCGAGCCGGAGATGGGCCGCCAGTGGCGGCAGGCCGCTGACGTGATCATCCGCAAGTTCGCGGGGGTGGCGTAGATGGCCGCCGGGGAGCGCACAGTCCGCATCCGCTTCGACGGCTCGGTCGCTGGGCTGACCCGTGCGGTGAAGGTGGCGCAGGCGCAGCTGTCGGGGCTGGAGAAACGCACGGAGTCGCTGCGCAGGTCCACCGCCGGGTTCACCGCCGGGGTGAGCCGGTCGGTGGGCGCGCTTGCCCGGTTCGCGGTGGTGCTGGCGTCGCTGGCCTCGGTGCTCAACATCGTCGGCGGGGTGGGCGCGGCCATCGGGGCGATGGCCGGCGCGGCCGGGCTGCTGCCCGCGGCCGGGTTCGCTGCGGCCGGGGCGCTGGCGGCGGTCAAGCTCGGGGCGGACGGGATCACCGCCGCGTTCGAGCGGCTCACCCCGACGCTGGATGCGATGCGGGCCGAGGTGTCGGCCACTTTCGAACGGAGCCTCGGCCCGGCGGTGACCGATCTGCAGGCGGTGCTGCCGCGGCTGACCGGCGGCATTCAGCAGGTCGCCTCGGCACTGGGCAATGCTGCGTCGCAGTTCACCAGCATGCTCAACTCCGGTGCCCGCACCGAGCAGCTGCAGCTCATCCTCGACAACACCGCGCAGATCGTGCGCAACCTCGGCGCGTGGCTCGCCCCGGTCGGTGCGGCGTTCGTCCGCGTCGGCGCGGTCGGATCCACCGCGCTCGCCGGCCTGACCGCCGGTGCCGGCGCTGCGGGCGAGCGGTTCAACCAGTTCGTGCAGCAGGCCGCCAACGACGGGCGCCTGCAGGCGTGGATCCAGGACGGCATCCAGGCCTTCCGCGAGCTCGGCGCGATCATCGGCGATGTCAGCGCGATCGTGCGCGCGGTGTTCTCCGCGCTGAACGACGCCGGACTGGGGCTGGGCGGCACCCTCGGCGCGCTGACCAAGCAGGTGCGCGCGTTCGTCGAGTCCGCCGAGGGCCAGCAGGTGTTGCGCGCGCTGGCCGAGGCGGTCGCCGTCGTCGCGCAGAACGTGTCCACCGTGCTGGGTGCCGCGCTGGCCGCGATCGCGCCGGTCCTGCCCCCGCTGCTGGCCGCGTTCGCGCAGTTCACCACCCAGATCACCGCCCTGTTGGTACCCGCCCTGCAGTTCGTCGGGCCGCTGCTGCAGGGTCTGGCGCTGTTCCTGCAGCAGAACATGACCTGGCTCGGCCCGCTCGCCCTCGCCGTCGGCGGCGTCGCGGTCGCGATCCGCGGCGTGACCACCGCGGTGAATCTGTGGCGGGCGGCCGTGGTCGCCTACACCGTCGCCCAGTGGGCGCTCAATGCCGCGCTCACGGCGAACCCGATCGGCCTGGTGATCGGGCTGATCACCGCGCTGGTCGCCGCGATCGTCGTGGTCTGGAACCGCAGCGCGGCGTTCCGCGAGTTCTTCATCGGCGTGTGGCACGCGATCCAGGCCGCCGTCGGCGCCGTGGTCAACTGGTTCCGCAACGCCTGGAACACCGCCTGGACGTTCATCACCAACCGGTGGCGCGGCATCACCGGGTTCTTCTCCGGCCTGTGGTCCGGGGTGCGCAGCGGCGTGTCCTCGGTGGTGAACTTCTTCCGCAACACCTGGAACACCGCGGTCAACCGGGTGCGCGGCTTCTTCTCCGGGCTGGGCGACTTCGTGGGCGGCGTGTGGGACGGCATCACCACCGGGATCCGCTCGGCGATCAACGCCGTGCTGCGCGTCATCAACACCGCGATCCGCGGCGTCAACGCCGTCACCGGCGTCGTCGGCGTGCCCGCCATCCCGACCATCCCGTATCTCGCCAAGGGCGGCACCGCGCAAGCCGGGCGCACCTACCTGGTCGGCGAGCAGGGCCCCGAGCTGTTCACCCCGGGCCGCACCGGGCGGGTCACCAACGCCCGCACCACCGCTGAGGCGATGGGCGGCACCAGCGGCGGGGCGCAGGTTCTCGAGCTGCACCTCGACCTCGGCGAGGGCATCCGCCAGGTGGTGCAGGTCAACCTCGACCGCCGCGACCGGCAGACCCGGCGCGCCGTGCTGCAAGGAGTGGGGGCCGCCCGATGACCCTGACCGCCACCTACGCCAACGACCTGTCCCGGGTGCGGCTGGCCATCACCGGCGCACCCGCGTCGGCCGACTACGCGCGTGTGGAGCGCTCCACCGACCAGATCACCTGGTCCACGGTGCGCGGCGGCGACACCGTCGCCCTCAACGCCGGGACGGGGCAGCTCGACGACTACGAGTTCACCCCCGGGGTGCCCAACCACTACCGGGCGACCTATGTGGACTCCGCGCCGATCAGCTACGTCGGCGCCGGGACGGCCGCGGCGGGCAACAACGCCCCGGTGACGCCCGGCCTGCCCGCCGGGCTCGTCGACGGGGATGTGCTGCTGATCTGGGCGGCGATCCGCAACACCGAGGGCACCGTCGACACCCCGGCCGGGTGGACCCGGCTCGTCGACGCCGGCAACGCGGCCCTGCTCGGCCGCCGCTACACCGCCGGCGACACCGCGCCGACGGTGACCTTTACCGGCGGGGTGGCGGGCGCGGACACCCTCGCCCAAGCCGCCGGGTTCCGCAACGCCGAGCTCGTCCCCGCGGCCGCGAACACCGTGCTCAACGCCGCCGCGCAGGACATCACCTACCCGGCGCTGACCGTGCCCGGCGATGACCACCTCGTGCTGATCTGCGGATGGAAGCAAGACGAGTGGACCAACGTGGGTATGCCGGTCACCGAGATCGGCGAGCCGTCCAGCGTCACCGGCGACGACGCCGGGATCTGCTGGTGCTACATCGTCGAGACCACCCGCATCGACGTGGTGACCGGGTTCTTCGATATCACCGGCGGGGCCGCGGCGATCTCCCGCGGCGTCACCGCTGCGTTCCGGCCCGCCGACTACGCCGCCCGCGAGCAGACCGTCATCACCCCGGCCATGACCACGGTGTGGATCAAGAACCTGCAGCGGCCCTACCTCAACCGGGCGGTCACGGTCACCGACTTCTCGTCGATCACCCGCCCGGCCCGGGCCGGGGTGTTCGATGTCGTGTCCCGCTCGCTGCCGGTCGCGGTGACCGACCTGCGCGGCTCCCGCCGCTACACCCTCACCCTCACCGCCGCGAACCTCGATGTCGCCGAAGACCTGGAATACTGCTTCGCCACCGGCGAGCCGGTGCTCGTGCACGTCCCGGCCGGGTGCCCATTCCCCGGCATGTACGCCGTCATCGGTGACATCACCATCGAGCGGCACTCCGCGCGCACCCTGCGCCGGTTCTTCGACCTGCCGCTGACCGAGGTCGCCGCCCCGCCCGGCACGATCGTCGGCGACACCGTGTTGTGGGCCGACATCGTCGCCGGGTTCGCCACCTGGGCCGACCTGGTCGCCGCCGAGGCGACGTGGTCGGACGTGCTCGACCGCATCGCCGACCCCGCGGACGTGATCGTGCCATGAATGACTTCAACTGCTGCCCGCGCAGGGCCTGCCGAGGATTGACGCGGCACAGCTGGTGGCGGCACTGGTTCGGGTGGGTGCGCCGATGAGGCCCGTCACCGACCGGTTTCTCGCCACCGTGCGCGGCTCGCACGCCATGTGCGCCCGCGCCCGGATCGTGCCGCCCGGGCTCGTCGGCGTGAACCCCGGCCCGCTCAACCCGGACGGCTCACCCGTGCACGAGATCCCCATCGAGTCCGGCGACGTGAAGCTCGACGCCACCGCCGACATCCGCGCCACCCTCGACCTGACCACCGACCACCCCTGGCCACAGGGCGCGGGCGATCTGCTCACCCCCTACGGCAACGAAGTGTTCGTCGAGCGCGGCATCGTCTACGGCGACGGCGTGCGCGAGTGGGTCTCGCAGGGCTATTTCCGGCTGTACTCGGTCGACCAGGCCGAGGCACCCGGCGGGCCGATCCAGCTCGCCGCCCGGGACCGCATGTCCGGCATCATCGACGCCCGCCCGCTGGCGCCGCAGGAGTTCGGCGCCGGGACCTCGGTCGCGGCGATCTTCGACTACCTCGTCGGCGAGGTCTACCCGGGCGCC
Organism: Prauserella endophytica; assembly: GCF_005146945.1. Taxonomy (GTDB): domain Bacteria; phylum Actinomycetota; class Actinomycetes; order Mycobacteriales; family Pseudonocardiaceae; genus Prauserella_A; species Prauserella_A endophytica. Next base: position 832 of record NZ_SWMS01000059.1, on the reverse strand, counting down.
GTGATCCTGTTCGACTTCGACGCCGCCACCACAGCCTTCCCCGGCTCACATGTGCTGGAGGACGACCGGTACGGCTTCCTGCGGGACATCTGCGACTCCCTGGGCAAGGTCATGTGGTGGGACTACGCCGGGCGCCTGCGTGTCGAGACCGCACCGGACCCGGCGCAGCCGGTGTTCGCGGTCAACCACGGCCGCGGCGGCGTCGTCGCCCGCGTGTCCCGCTCGCTCGACCGGGACGCCGTCTACAACGCGGTAGTGGCCAGCGGCGAGCAGGCCGGCGAAACCCCGCCCGTGCGCGCCGTGGCGTTCGATCTCAACCCGAACTCGCCGACCTACTGGCACGGCCAGTTCGGCAAGGTGCCCCGCTTCTACACCTCCACGTTCATCACCACCACCGAGCAGGCGCAGAACGCCGCCGACGCCATGCTCGCCCGCGCGATCGGCCTGCCCTACAACGTGGACTTTTCGATGGTGCCCAACGTCGCGCTCGAAGCGCTCGACCCCATCACCGTGTCCTACTCCGACCGCACCGCGCCCGAGACCCACGTGATCGAGAGCTTGACGATCCCGCTCGACGCCGGCGGCGCCATGTCCGCCACCACCAAGGAAAAGGTACTGGGAGGTGCAGTCACGTGAGATCCAGTGATATCGCCGCGCTCCTGGTGGCCGGGATGCAGCAGCAGGTCACCGGCGCCACCGAGCTCGGCTGGCACACCGGTGTGGTGCTCTCGTGGGACGACCTCACCGGGCTCAACACGGTCGAGATCAAGGGCCAGGCGTTCACTAACCTCAAGGTGTTGAGCACCGGCGCTGTGCAGCCGTTCCAGGACGG
>NZ_SWMS01000058.1 GCF_005146945.1 Prauserella endophytica | reverse complement strand
GACCGACCTCGCGGGCGGACCCGAAGTCAGCCTGTACGTCGGCTCCACCAGGCGGGTGCTCGTGATGCACTCCGCCCGCCTGTTCGTGGCGAACGGATCCGTCACGCAAGGTGTCGAGGTCGCCGGCGCATCCAACATCCCCGTGGGAAGCCAGGTCGAGAACGCCGACCTGCTCAACCAGAACCCGCTCTCCGTGTGGGCCGCAGTGTCAGCGTCCACTGTGCTCACCGCCGATTCCGGTCTGCAGCAAGGAACCAACGTGTTCCGCTGCCGGTATCAGGCCGACGCCCACGACAACCCAAACCCCTCAGTACTCCAAGTAGCCAGCCGCACCATCACTGTGATCCCGTTCTAGGAGACCCGATGCCCAACACCGACCTCTACGGCCTGCCGTACCCGGCGCTCACCGATCCGCCGAACGGGCCCGAGCAGATGCAGGCGCTCGCCGACGCCATCGAGGCTGCGCTGTCCACGGTGGACGGCGCGCTGCGCGACGAGCTGGCCGAGGTCGCCGGGGGCGCGGGCGGTTCCCACGTCTGGAGCGGCAGCCGCACGGTCGGCGACACCGCCGGCAACTACCTCAACATCACCAACCTCTCCGCGGTCCGCAGCGCCGGCATCGCCACCCTCACCGGTGGCACGACGATCACGCTCAACCGAGCCGGGAAGTGGGCGCTCACCGTGGTGTGCGGAGTGAACGCACCCTCCGCCGGGGTGGAGAAATGCCAGATCGCCTGGCCCGGTGGCCCGTTCGTCGGCGGCTCGCTCGCCTCGGCCGTCCCGTCCGGTGGCGGTTTCGGCGGCGCCGGTGTCGTGTCGTTCGGCCCGGTGTGGACCGGATGGGTCACCGCCACGCAGGCCGCCGCCGGTCTCACCGTGCAGGTCGGCCGCGACTCCGCCGGCGGCGACCAGGCCGCGCACCCGACAGTCGTCTACGCCGAGTACCTCGGCGCCGGATACACCCCCTGATCGGAGAACGCCTTGCCCCACACCCCGATCTGGACCCTGCCCTATCCGGCGTTGTCCGACCCTCCGAACGGGCCCGCGCAGCTACAGGAACTCGCCGAGGCCACCGAAACCGCGCTCGACACGCTCGCTGAGCAGATCCCGGAGCCCGAGCAGCCCGCGCCGAGCTGCCTGCTCGTGCACACCGGCACCATCGGTAACGTCCCGAACGAAACGAACTTCGTCGTGCCCACCTGGACCGGCTTCGAGCTCAACGGCTCCTGGAACGGCTTTCCGATGTGGTCGACTGGCAGCGCCATCATCATCATCCGCCGGAGCGGCCCGTACCGGGTCGGCGCCAAGCTCGCGTTCTCCAACGACTCGGACGGCGACGAGCGCGACCTCTACGTGCTGAAGAACGCCATCGTCCCCTCTGCCACGGCGAGCATCGCGTTCGACTCCAACACCCCGTTCAACCAGACCGGCGGCGGCACCCCCGTGGACTGCGAAGCCCCCGCCGTGCTTGCCGCAGGCGACCAGCTACGCGCCGTGGTCTGGCACAACGCGGGCAACGCTCTGACCTTGCTCGGCAACACCTTCAGCGGCCACATGCGCTTCTGGGCGATGTGGGCGGGCGACTAGAACGGAGAACCCTCGTGTCCCCCGAAGCCATCACCGCGATCTTCAGCGGCCTGGTCGCACTGCTCGGCGGGTGGAACGCCCGCCAGGGGCAGCGGATCAAGGCGCAGGACCAACGCATTCAGGCGCTCGAAGAGAAGGTCGGCGCGCTCACGTCCTGGAAGGACACCGCGCGCGACTACATCGGCACCCTGCTGTTCGTCATGCGCACCCACGGCATCACGCCGCCGGAACCGCCGCCCTCGCTCGGCCTGACCATCCCCAAAGCGCCCAACCAGACCGAGGAGCACTGACATGGCCGAGCAGTGGTGGGCCGACTACTCCAACGGCACCGTCCCGGCCGCGGTGCTCAGGCAGCACGGCTACGTCGGCGTGATCCGCTACGTCACCGCACCGAACCTGATGAACCCACCCAACCGGCTGCAGAAGCACACCACCAAGGCCGAGTTCGACGAGCACCGCCGCGCCGGGCTCAAGCAGCTGCTCGTCTACCAGGGCGACACCACCGACGCCGACTCCGGATTCGACGGCGGTGTGCGCAACGCCCAGCGCGCGCACGCCGGGTGCGAGTACCTCGGCTACGACGGGCTGGTGTTCTTCACCAACGACCGCACCACCGTGCCCAACCCGCGCGCATGGCAGGACTACCTCGACGGCGCCGCCTCCGTGCTCGGGCTCGAACGCGTCGGCGCCTACGGGTTCGGCAACGCGATGGACCTCGCCATCGGCCATGCCTCCGCGTTCTGGCAGGCCGGACGCCGCCGCGACGTGCGCGAGCACGTCAACTTCTGGCAGGACAACAACCACCAGCCGATCGTCCGGGTCGGCACCCGCTCCGTCACCACCGACCGCAACCTCGTCCTCAAACCACTAGGAGACAACGACATGCCCCTCAACGACGCCGACCTGGACAACATCTACCGCACCGTCTGGTACGGCCGTCCCGGCGAGAAGCTCATCGACAACCGGCGCCCCGGCATGCCCGGCGCCTGGCCCGAGACCTTCCTCGGCTCGCTGGAAGACAGGATCATCCGCCAGACCCTCGTGCCGCTGCGCGAGCAGGTCAACCAGCTCACCACCCTCGTCGCCAAGCAGGGCAACGTCACCGCCGCCGACATCGCCAAGGCACTGCAGGCTGGGCTCGTGGCCGAGGTGCTGCCGGTGCTGACCGAGGTCGTCGGCGACGCGCTCGGCGCGGACAACGCCGAGCAGGCCGCGGAGATCAGCGAGAAGGTCCTCGACGGGCTCGCCGAGCGGCTCGCCGCAACACCCGCTTCGGCCGAATAGGCTCACGCCACAAAAGGATGGGGAGGAGCGCCGATGCCATCAACACTGACCGGGCTACTGCTGTTCGTGGCCTTGCTGCTGCCCGGGACGGTGTACGTCGCAACGGTTCAGCGTGAGCGGCCGGACTATCGTCCGTCGCCGCTCCGTGAGGTGGCGTCGATCGGGCTCGCGAGCGTCGTTGCGGAACTGGTCACGTTAGGGCTGTTCGTCATCGTCGATCACGCGTGGCCGGCTGTGACGCCGAACGTCAGCCAGCTCATCAGACAACCGGGCGACTACATCGCTGAGCACTATGTCGAGGTCTTCGCCTGGGCGGTCGGCCTGCTCGCGGCGGCCGGGCTCCTCGCAGGTGGCGCTGCCCTGGTCGTGCGGCGTCTGCCCGCGCACCGGTCGCTCCTATCCTCCTGGTGGACCCTCTTCAACGACTGGCACCCGAAGACAACGCGGACGGTGCAGTGCGAACTCGAAGACGGCTCCTATATCGAGGGGACGCTCGCTGACTGGAACGCCCAGGCCGAAGACTCGCCTGATCGAGATCTGATCCTGGTCGGCCCGATCAGGTATCGCCCGGCGGGGGCCTCCACCTACTACGTGCACCCGGTCAGCACCGTCTGTGTAGCCGCTCGCAACATTCGCTTGATGTTCGTCGCATACAGCGACGGGCCTATTCCGACCCGCCCGAGTTCTGCGGCGACGGCGGCGGAGGAGGCGGGGGAGGTGCCACCTTCTGCGGCTCCGCCGGCGTCCGCTGGCGCCCCCGGTTGAACTTCTCGGACTGCGAATCCGATCTATCGAACCTCGCGCCGCGGGTATGCTCACCCATGTCGATCTCCTATCCAGATCGGCCACGCCCCGGAGTCGTTGCCGCGACTGCCGGGGCCTTTCGCGCATCAAGTTACCCGAGCGGCTCGCCAGAAAAGACTTGTTGGTGCCCCGGCCGTGCTGAGGGGCGCCGCCGGGGGCCGAGGGACCGGCCGTCGGGACCGGCCGGTCACGCGCGACGCCATCGGCCACCGCGCCCGGCGGGTCCGGCTCGGTTGAACCCCCGAAAGGCGGACCGCCGACGTACTGACCCGTAGGGGCCGAACGGCCCTAGCCGTCACGGTGGCGGTCGCGCAAGCTCGGAACAAGGCGCGGCAGCGGCGGAGGGGTCTTGACCGTGAGCTGGTGCGTTCCTCCGGTTGCGCGGGGTCGCACCGAAGGCCGAGCTGCGCGGCTGTGCATGGGGACGACACTCAGCCGCGCAGCCCCGGGCTCCTGGGTGGGGCTCGGGACACGGGACTCGGGGGCGTGTCCCGAGCCGAGATGCCGTTCCCTCGAACGGCGAGCTCACATTCCCGAATCGGGCTCCGGTAGTTCGTCGAGCATCGCCTCCGGCGGCGGCCAGTGCTGCGGCTTGATCGCCATTAGCGTGTCGACCGCCGTGTCCTCGTCGCCGTCCTGCGCCGCGACGTACAGCTCAAGCCACTGATCACGGCTGATCAGCGCGTACTCGGTGCCGTCCGGTCCGAACGCCCAGCTCATGACGGCACCGGCAGGGCGAGCAGCCCGTCGACGACCTCGACCAGGCCGCCGTCCTTCTCCCACAGCACGCGACCGGCGCCGTTCCATCGAACCGCGGCTGCCTCGGTGGTGGCACGGATGCGGACGCCGTCTACGTGACCGTCCGGCCACGCGTACATGCCGTTGATCTGCCGCAACTCGCCTGCGTCCGTGAACCGGTGCACGAACGTCCAGCCCGCCTCCCGCAGGTCGATCAGGCGCTGCAGCTGGGGGTACGCCTGCACCGCCTCCGCGTCGACCTGCGCCGTGTGCCGTCCCACGGTCTGCCATTCCCCGCTTCCCACATGGGCAGTTTCGGCACGCGCCACCGGGCGAAACAGTGCGCTTACCACGGTATTCAGTGGGTGCAGTCTGCGGTTCTAGGCCTCCCGCGCATAGAAGCCGGGCGGCTGGGTGCGGAACGGTAGCCTCGGGCGCGTGGATCTGCTTCCGTTCGACGAGTACGTGGCCTCTCTCGCCCGGAAACGGATGAGTGCCGGCGTGCTGTTCCGCGATACCACCGGACGCGTGCTGCTCGTCGAGCCCTCCTACAAGCCGCACTGGGACATCCCCGGCGGCGCGGTCGACGCCGACGAACCCCCGTGGGCCACGGCCGTGCGCGAGGTGCGGGAAGAAGTCGGTATCGACCGGCCGCTGGGGCGGCTGCTCGTGATCGACCACGTCTCAGCCGATGGCCGGATGCCGGAAGGTATCGCGTTCGTCTTCGACGGCGGTCTGGTGACCGACCAGCAGGTGCGTAGCCTGTCGCTGACCGACCCCGAGATCGTGTCCGCTGGTCTGCACACCTTGGACGAGGCCGCGGCGAAGGTGAAGCCCGCGCTCGCCGCACGCCTGGCCGTCGCCGTGGAAGCCGCCGACCGCGGTGAGCTCGCGCTGTGCGAGGACGGCAAGCGCGTAACGGGTTAGGCTGGTCACCCTGCGTATCCCGCTGGGAGGCGACGTGACAGCTGGCAGCCCGATCTCGGAGAATCTCGCCCGCTTCCGGAAGGCCCGCGACCTGTCGCAGGAGCAGCTCGCGGCAGCTGCATCGGTCGGCGTGGACACTGTCGCCCGCATCGAGCAGGGCAAGCGGTCCACCTGTCGCCCGACCACCCTGCAGCGGCTCGCCGACGCGCTCGGCGTTTCGGTCGAGAACCTGCTCGGCCATGTCGCTCCACCGTCGCCCGACCGCCTCGACGTGGCCGGCCTACGGCAGGCGGTCACTGTGGGGGAGCACATTCCTGGCCTCGGCGACTTCGCCGAGCCCGACGAGGTCATCCGCCTCGACCAGCTCGTCGCGGCGGCACACGCCGCCTGGCGCGCCTACGTCGACGGCAGGCACGCGGTGCTGTTAGATGCCCTCCCGACCGTGCTGACCGACGCTCGACGGCTCGCCCGGACCGCACCCGCCGACGAGAAGGCCGGCGCGCACCGCGTGCTGTCCACCGCCTACCGCCTCGGCGCTGGCCTCGCGGGCCGGTTGGGGCTCGACGACCTCGCCTGGACTTCCGCCGAGCGCGCCCTGACCGCCGCCCGCGAGTCCGACGCACCGGACATCGAGACCGCGATCTCGCTGCGGTACCTGGCGTGGACGCTGGTTCGGCAGGGCAGGCTCGACGACGCCGAGCGCGTCGCCGTGACCGCAGCCGAACACATCCAACCGGGCATGCTCGACCGCGACCCGGAACGGGCCGGCGTGTTCGGCAACCTGCTGTTCAACGCCGCCACCGCGGCACTGTCGGCGGGTAGCACCGGACGCGCCGACGACCTGCTCGCCGAGGCCCAGGCCGCCGCGGTTCGAGCCCGCCGGGACAGCGCTAGCGAGGCCGCGATCTTCGGACCCCGCGTGGCCGCGCTGCAGCGCATCGACCACGCCGCGCGCGCCGGCGACGCCGAAGAGGCCCTACGCCTGGCCGCCGAGATGCCAGCTGCCCGCGGGGACGTGCCAGCGTTCTGGGAGGCCGGCCACCGACTACGGCTCGCGGCCGCCTCGGTCGAGCTACGCCGCGACCGCGACGCGCTGGCCTACCTCGCCGAGGCTCGCGACCTGGCACCGGACTGGGTCCGGTACCAGCCGCTCGGCGAGGCCACCATGCGCCGTCTACTCGACCGCGCCCCTCGCCGGCGCGGCGCTGACTTCGCCGCGCTGGCTGCCCACTACGGCGTGGTGTCCTCGCACCCCCGCTAGATTGCGTGGCCCCAGACGGTGAGGGCGTAGGCGCTGAACCACGCGCCGCCGAGGACCCACATCGCCGTCGCGCCGAGCATGGTGCTCGTGCGTCGGCTGGCGAGCCCGGTCGCGACCGGGATGAGCAGGACGATCACGCCGACGAGCATGAACCGCGGCTTGGCGAACGGGATGCCCGACGAGCCGAGCGTGAGCACCACGATGCCGACGCCGTACGCGGCCAGCGGCCACGGCACCCGGCGCACGAGCAGCACGGCGAGCAGGACCGCGCCGAGCACCACCGCCACCCCGGCTGTCTCCATCACGTGCCGCTCGGTGAACAGCGTGCGGGTGATCCAGTCCAGCGCCTCCGCGCCGTAGTCCCACGCCACCCGCCAGCCGCGCGCCTCGATCTCCTGCCAGGTGTATCCCGTGCTCGCCACGACCCACGCCCAGAAGCCGAGCAGGCCGAGCGGCGCGAGCGCCACCGCGGCCACCGGGCGCCACCCGGCCCGGTCCCGCCACATCGCCAGCAGGCCGGCCACCACGACGACGGCGATCAGCACCACCGCGGAGGAGCGGGTGAGCCCGGCCAGCAGCGTGCACATCCCGGCGAGCACCCACCTGCGATCGAGCACGCCGACGAGGGCCCACGCGGCGAGCGCGGTGGCCGCGGCCTCGGTGTAGACCATCGACAGCACGCCGGCCATCGGCGCCCCGGCCCAGAGCACGACAAGCAGCTGCCCGACGCGCGGACGTGGGTCGACGTGCTGGGCCAGGCGCAGCAGCGCGGGCACCGCGGCGGCCCCGGCGAGCGTCGAGACGACGAGGCCGGCGACGGGTAGCGGGATGCCAAGCGCGGCCACGATCGACATCGCCGCCGGGTACAGCGGGAAGAACGCGTACGGCGCCGCGGCGTACGGGGCACCGTCGGCGTCGACGGTGGTGGCGCCATGCCCGCGGTAGCCGTGCTCGGCCAAAGCGAGGTACCACTGCCCGTCCCAGGCGGTGAGCCGGTCGAGCAGGTCGTTACCGGCCGCCGCGGACATCACCGCGAGCACAGCCACGCCCACGGCCCGCACGAGTAGGTAGAGCCCGACGCCGCGGACCCACGGTGGCGTGCGGTCGACGACACGGGCAGGCTGCGCGATCACGGTTGCGGTCACCATCGTCAGAAACCGCCCTCGTAGTAGCGGTCCTGCTCGGCCTGCTCACGGCGCTGCTGCCGCTCCGCGATCTTCCGGGCCTGCTCCTCGGTCGGTTCGTCGAGCGCTCGCCCGAACAGCCACGGCACGAGGTAGATGGCGACAACGGTCAGGCGGTCGAGGGCACGACGGATCCAACTCGCTGCGCATGCACGTGCAGCTGTGGGAATGTGATGCGTCACTCTCGGCGCCTGCCGGTGGCAGAGCGGCGCAGGCGACTCCGTAGCCTGGAGACATGACCGTAGAAGCGCGCCCTGCCCCACGTTTGCCCCACGAGTTGGGCTCGGGGCGCAGGTCAAGGCCGGATCTGCGCAACATTGCCATCGTGGCACATGTCGACCACGGCAAGACGACCCTGGTCGACGCCATGCTCCGGCAGTCCGGCGCGTTCACCGAACGCGCCGAGCCCGTCGACCGCGTCATGGACTCCGGTGAGCTGGAGCGGGAAAAGGGCATCACGATCCTGGCGAAGAACACCGCCATCCGCAGGCAGACGCCCGACGGCGCGGTGACCATCAACGTCATCGACACCCCCGGCCACGCCGACTTCGGCGGCGAGGTCGAGCGCGGCCTCTCGATGGTGGACGGTGTCGTGCTGCTGGTGGACGCCAGCGAGGGCCCGCTGCCGCAGACCCGGTTCGTGCTGCGCAAGACGCTGCAGGCCGGCCTGCCCGTGATCCTCGTGGTGAACAAGGTCGACCGCGCCGACGCGCGCATCGCCGAGGTCGTCGAGGAGACCCACGACCTGCTGCTGGACCTGGCCTCGGACATCGAGGACGCCGATCTCGACGCGGTGCTCGACCTTCCGGTGGTCTACGCCGCCGCGCGCGACGGCAGGGCCAGCCTGGAGCAGCCCGCCGACGGTGCCGTGCCCGACAGCGAGAACCTCGACCCGCTGTTCGAGGTGCTGCTCAACCACATCCCGCCGCCCACCGCCGACCCCGAGGCCCCGCTGCGCGCGCTGGTCACCAACCTCGACGCGTCGAGCTTCCTCGGCCGCATCGCCCTGGTCCGCATCCACGCGGGCAAGCTGCGCAAGGGCCAGACCGTCGCGTGGCTGCGTGAGGACGGCTCCGCCCAGTCCGTGCGCATCTCCGAGCTGCTGGTCACCGAGGCCCTCACGCGCGTGCCCGCGCAGGAGGCCAGCGCGGGTGACCTGGTGGCCATCGCGGGCATCCCGGACATCACCATCGGCGACACCCTCGCCGACGTCGACGACCCCGAGCCGCTTCCGAGGATCACGGTCGACGAGCCGGCGATCTCGATGACGATCGGCGTCAACACCTCGCCACTGGCCGGCCGCGGTGGTGGCGACAAGCTCACCGCCCGCATGGTCAAGGCGCGGCTCGACGCCGAGCTGGTCGGCAACGTGAGCATCCGCGTGCTGGCCACCGAGCGTCCCGACGCGTGGGAGGTCCAGGGCCGCGGCGAGCTCGCGCTCGCGATCCTCGTCGAGCAGATGCGCCGCGAGGGCTTCGAGCTGACCGTCGGCAAGCCGCAGGTGGTCACGCGCATCATCGACGGGAAGCTGCACGAGCCGTTCGAGCGGCTCTACGTCGACGCGCCCGAGGAGCACATGGGCGCCATCACGCAGCTGCTCGCGTCCCGCAAGGGCCGCATGGAGCAGCTGGACGGCCACGGCACCGGCCGCATCAAGCTCGAGTACGTGCTGCCCGCGCGTGGCCTCATCGGCTTCCGCACCGACTTCCTCACCGAGACGCGCGGCACCGGCATCGCCAACCACGTGTTCGAGGGCTACTTCCCGTGGGCGGGCGAGATCCGCACGCGCCACAGCGGCTCGCTGGTCGCCGACCGGTCGGGTCCGATCACCAGCTACGCGATGCTGCAGCTGGCCGACCGCGGCACGTTCTTCGTGGAGCCGGGCGCCGAGGCGTACGAGGGCATGGTCGTGGGCGAGAACCCGCGCGCCGAGGACCTCGACATCAACATCACCAAGGAGAAGAAGCTCACCAACATGCGGTCGTCGACCGGTGACGAGCTGGAGCGCCTCGCCCGCCCGCGCAAGCTGGGCCTGGAGGAGGCGCTGGAGTTCTGTTCCGTCGACGAGTGTGTCGAGGTGGCTCCGAACGTGGTGCGGGTGCGCAAGGTCACCCTGGACGTGTCGCAGCGGGCCAAGGAACGTTCGCGCGCGAAGAGCCGCGACAAGAACGCCTGACGCGCGGCCCGATCCCGGCGTGCCGGGAACCGCGTGGTTGGATCATGCGTCACCCAGGTGGCGGTATCTGGTCCAGTACCTCGGCTTGACGTCCGGTCTGGCAGTCTTCTGGTTCCGGCAGTGCTGAGGGTGCCGATCACGACAGGTTCGACGAGCAGGAGGGGCTGCGGCGTGCGCGCGACTGGCGGGAGAGCGAGAGTGCGGTTGCTGGCGCTCGTGTTCGCGCTGGTGACCGCTGTGCTCGCGGCGTGCACCAACACCCCGCCGCCACCCGTGGTCAGCTCGCCCGTCGCGGCGACGTCCACGCCGCCGGCCGAGACGCCCTCGCAGATCGTGGTGAGCCTCGACGACATCACGGGCGGGTACAACCCGCACAACCTGGCCGACCTCTCCACGGTCACCTCGGCGCTGTCGCAGATGCTGCTGCCGTCGGTGTTCCGGCCCGCCGAGGACGGCGCGCTCGAGCTCGACGAGAGCCTGATGACCTCGGCCGAGGTGACCTCGCAGGAGCCGTTCACGGTCTCCTACCAGATCCGGCCCGAGGCGTCCTGGTCCGACGGCGCGCCCATCGCCGTGGAGGACTTCGCCTACCTCGCCGACGCGATGAAGAACCAGCCGGGAGTCGCCGACGCGGCCGGTTACCGGCTGATCACCGGCATCCAGCCTGGCGCGGGCGGCAAGCGGCTCGACGTGACGTTCAGCGAGCCGTACCCGGGCTGGCAGACCCTGTTCGACAACCTGCTGCCCTCGCACCTGCTCAAGGACGCCCCCGGCGGCTGGCGGGGCGCGCTCGCGGACAGCTTCCCCGCCTACGGCGGGCCGTTCTCGATCAAGACGCTCGACAAGGAGCGCGGCGAGATCGTGCTGGAACGCAACGAGCGGTACTGGGAGAAGCCCGCCGCGGTCGACCGGATCGTGCTGCGCAGCTCCGACCACTCCGGCATGGTCGCGGCGCTGCGCAGCGGCAACGACCAGTTCGCGCTCGCAGGCACCGACGCGACGGGGCTGGACCTGTTCTCCGAGCTGGGCAAGGACGTCGAGCTGCACACCGTCGCCAGGCCGTACCTCGCCTCGACGCTGCTGCGGCCCGTTGGCGTGCTGGCCGACGACCAGGTGCGCGCGGGCATCGCCGCGCTGCTCGACCGCGAGAAGCTGATCGCCGAGGGCACGCGCGGCGGTCCCTCCGAGCAGTTGCG
>NZ_SWMS01000057.1 GCF_005146945.1 Prauserella endophytica | reverse complement strand
CGAGCTCCGCCAGCTCGAGCACTTCGCCACCAAGGCACAGGCTCGTCGCCGGATACCGGCCTGGATCGAGGAGTACAACTACGACCGGCGGCACTCCTCACTCGGGATGTGCTCACCGGTCGCCTTCGAGCACCAGCTGGCGCGGATCACATCGACCACCAGCCCGAAGGACGGGCGGCCACCTCGTGCTGTCTCGGCTCCCCCAGCGCCCGAGGATGACGTCGTCCTCACCGGCGTCAAGGCCCACCCCTCCGGGCGGCCTCCGGCCGGCCTTGACCCCGGTTGCGGGCGCCGCCCACAAGCAGCGAGCGGGAAGCCACGAGGGGGGCTCCAAGAACCACAAATTCACGTCTCTACGGTTTCAAGGGATTGCCGCAGTACGTCGCAGCGGCGGCGGGCCAGGCAGATGAGGGCGGCGTTGTGTTTCTTGCCCTCGGTTCTCTTGCGGTCGTAGTAGGCCCTGCTGGTCGGGTCGTGCAGGGCGGCGAAGGCGGCCAGGAAGAACGCCCGTTTGAGCTTGCGGTTGCCGGTGCGGGCGGGGTGTTCGCCCTTGATCGAGCTGCCGGAGGTGCGGGTGACGGGGGCGATCCCGGCGTAGGCGGCGAGGTGTGCCGAGGATTTGAAGGCGGAGGCGTCGCCGATTTCGAGCAGGATGCGGGCCGCGGTCCTGACCCCGATGCCGGGCATGGAGGTCAGGACCCCGGCAAGAGGGTGTGCATCGAGGATCTCCTCCACCTCCGTGGCGACCTGTTTCCGTTGTGCCAGCACGGCTTTCAGGCTGTCGGCGAGCCGTGGGAGCACGGTGTCGGCGGCCGCCGTGCCGGGGACGGTCACGGTCTGCTCGTCCAGCGCGGCGAGGATGCTCTCGACCAGCTTGGCGCCCATGCGAGGTGCGTGCTTGGTCGCGATGGCGCTCAGTTTGCGGCGTCCGGTTGTGCGGATCCCGGCCGGGCCGCCGCAGCGGGAGAGGATCTCCAGCACGGCCGCGTGTGTGATGCGGGGTCCTAGGACGCGTTCCAGGGCGGGGTGGATGCCGGTGAGCAGGCCGCGGATGCGGTTGCCGAGGCGGGTGGCCTCACCGGCCAGGTCATCGTCGAACCCGACCAGCACCTCCAGCTCGGCAAGGGCGTCGTCACCGACATCGACCTGGCGCAGCGTGTGCGGCAGGCTGCGGGCGGCATCGGCGATGATGAACGCGTCCCGGGCGTCGGTCTTGGCGGTGCCGGGGTAGAGGTCGGCGATGCGGCGCATCGCCAGGCCGGGCAGGTAGGCCACCTGGTGCCCGCAGGCGCGGGCGACCGCGACCGGTAGCGCGCCGATCGTGGCCGGTTGATCGACCACGACCAGCAGCGGCCCGTGGGCGGCGAGCGTGTCGAACAACGTTCGCAGCTTGGGTTCGCTGTTGGGCAGTGGCCCGTCGTGCAGCCGCTTCCCTGCCGGGTCCAGGCCGACGGCGTGATGGTTGCCTTTGCCGACGTCCAACCCCAGGAACACGCCATAACCGTTGGTCATCCACCACGTCCTTCGTCCGTCGCGGGTGGTCGCCGGTCGAGCATCGATGGCCGGCACCCACGTTACGACGAGACCTACCCGAAGGCGGCCGTGTCCCTATTCAGCGGTCCCTCGATGCCACCAGGCCCGGCGACACCACCCCCCGGATCATGGACTCGACTGGGGGCATCAGTCATACCGAACCTGGCGACCACAGCTCCTTGATCAGGAACTACGAAAAAGGTAACGGGGGAGAGGACCTGCTGGGTCAAGAAGCGCGGGGCACGCGGTGTCGATGCAGTCGCGGCCAAGGCCGTGGAAGCCGCCCGTGCCCAACACACCCAGACGATGGGCGCCCGGCTCGTCGGCCGGTTGGCCGAGCAAATCATGGCGACCGACGCCGACATCGCCGAGCTGGACGAGGAGATCGAGGAGCGCTTCTCGCAGCAACCCGACCCGCCGATCCTGCTGAGGGGCTGTGTCGTGAGCGGTGTTTCTGGCCCGACACGCCGGGCTGAGGTACGGCGGGATGGGCACTGTGATCTGACGCCGTGGGCACAGAGAAGGAGATCAAGAAGTCGGAATCCGGGTTGTCGCGGGAGCAGGCCGCTGCGGCGGCGATGGTGGCCGAGGCGCGGCAACGTGGGCTGGAGCTGACCGGCCCGGACGGGCTGTTGAAACTCTTCACGGAGAACGTGCTGGAAACAGCGCTGAACGAGGAGGTGACCGACCACCTCGGGCACGAGAAGGACCGTGTCGATTCGGGTCGGGAGTCCATAAATATTCGGAACGGATCACGGAAGAAGACCGTGGTTTCGGATGCTGTGGGCGAGGTCGAGATCGACGTGCCACGTGACCGGGAATCCACATTCGAGCCAACGATCGTCAAGAAGCGCCAGCGTCGCCTGCGGGACGTGGACGAGGTCGTGCTGTAGCTGTAGGCGGCAACACCGGCGACACGGGGCCCGGATCCACCTTGGCGGTGGGAAATCCCAGCTTTCGCCCGCGCTGCGCCCCGATGACGACAACACCTCTGACCATGCACAGGACGTGCTCACCCATATCGGCTCCTCGGGTCACTGGGCGATTCCGCCGGCGTCGAGGATCAGCTTCGGGTCATGCCCCATCCGATCCCGCTTGGTCTCCAGGTAACGGATGTTCTCGGGGGTCGCCTGCACCGGCAGCGGCACCTGACCGAGCACCTTCAATCCGCAGCCTTCGAGCCCCACGCGTTTGGCGGGACTGTTAGTCAGCAGGCGCACAGAACGGATCCCGAGGTCGCTGAGAATCTGTGCCCCGGTGCCGTAGTCGCGGGAGTCCGCGGGCAGGCCGAGCTCCAGATTGGCGTCGACGGTGTCCGCGCCCAACTCCTGCAGCTGGTAGGCCTGCAGCTTATGCAGCAGCCCTATCCCCCGTCCCTCGTGGCCCCGCATGTACAGCACGACACCTCGGCCCTCCCGCGCGACCGCCGACAGGGCAGCATCCAGCTGGGGACCGCAGTCGCAGCGCAGCGACCGGAAGACGTCACCGGTGAGGCACTCGGAATGCACGCGGACGAGCACGTCCTCGCCGTCGGACAAGTCGCCGCAGACGAATGCGATATGCGCACGCTCGTCGTGGAGGGACAAATAGCCGATCGCGGTGAACCGCCCCGCCATCAAAGGGAGACGGGCCGAGGCAACGCGTTCGACCAGTTTCTCGACCCGCCACCGATAGGCGATCAGATCGGCAATCGAGATCATCCTCAGGTCGTGTTCTTCCGCGAAGCGCTGCAGCTCCGGGCCGCGGGCCATCTCGACTGGGTTGTCTTCACTGGCGATCTCGCACAGCGCCGCCACCGGGGCGAGACCCGCGAGCACGGCCAGGTCGACGGCCGCCTCGGTGTGCCCCGTCCGGCGCAACACTCCGCCGGGCCTGGCACGCAACGGGACGACGTGACCGGGCCGGCTGAAGTCGCCGCTGCTTGACGCCGGATCAGCGAGGCTGCGAATGGTTCTCGCACGGTCGCTTGCCGAGATCCCGGTCGAGATCCCGTGCTTCGCATCGACCGTGATCGCGTAGGCGGTCCCCCGCCGATCCTGGTTGGTATGGACCATCGGCGGCAGGTCGAGACGGTCCGCATCCTCTTCCGTCAGCGACACGCAAATGTATCCGGACGTGTGGCGGACGGTGAACGCGACCAGCTCTGCGGTGGCGAACTGGGCGGCGAAGATCAGGTCGCCTTCGTTCTCGCGGTCTTCATCGTCGACCACTATCACTGGTCGCCCGGCGGCGAAATCAGCTATGGCCGCCTCGACCGCGGCCGTTCCGTCCACGGCTTTTCCCCTTCCGTGAGTCGGCACATGCGGGACAGCGGGACGGCGAGTCGTCAGCCGCGACGCTCCTGAAGGCCAGGCGGCCCAGGACTGGGCCGCCGCTGACGATGTCAAAGACATTCAGATCACCAGCTCACGAAACTTGCTGCCGTGGAAGACGAGGGGTGAGACACCGTCGAAGCTTTCGAACGTGCCCACTCGGAAAAGGACGATCTCGTGATCACCACCGGGCAGGACCTCCTCGATCGAGCAATCCAGCCAGAGTGCGACATCGGTGATGAAGACTGCGCCCTCATCGGACGCCGTCCACCCGACATCGCGTGAACCGCGAAGGTGGTATCGGTCATCGTTGTCTCCAGATCACGGTGAGAGTTCGCGCACCGGCGCGGTGTTGGCCGACGTGCATGTCGTCGGCCAGCACTCGTCGCCGGCCCCAGGCCGCGGGCGGCCACAACTCCGTCAGCAGGGTCGTGGCTGGTCAGCCCAGCAGCTTGCCGCGGTAGCCCCAGCGGGAGGGCTCGATACTGTGGAGGATGATGGCTGTGTCGTTTGCCGCGTCCTCCCCGAGGACGGAGCCGACTGCCTGCGTCAGCGCCTCGACCATCTTCGCGCCGAACGTCTCGTCGTCGAAACGACTCTTGAAGAATGATGCTTCGATGTGAGCCATTGCTCTCTTTCTCCTTCTTTCGTGGTTACACCGTGCTGTGTTGTTCGAGCCCGGCTGGTCGGCATCACCGTCTCGCTGGCACCGTTCTCGATGAATTTGTGGTGGTCGTTCGATCAGGAATCCTCGGCCCTGGTCGGGTGCTCCGCTTCCTGAAGGTCGAGCGCCTCCGATACGGCTCGCAGATACCCGCTGAGCTCACGCCCGGCCCGCACGACGTGCCTGATGTTGGAGGGCTGGGCCAGGCGACCGATGTCGGTGAGCACGTCTCCCTCGACTACGACGACATCGCCGACGGCGCCGGTCCGCAGTGAGCCAAGATCCGGTCGGTCCAGCAGCGATGCTGCGTTCGTCGTAGCGGTGGTGATCGCTTCTTCTGCGGACATGCCGTGCTGGACGTACAGCTCGAGCTCGCGAGCGTGCGCGCCGAACGGGCACAGCGTGCCCGAGGAGTCGGTGCCCATCGCCACGTTGACCCCGGCCTCGCGTGCCAGTGCGAACGACTTCAGCGTGCGGTCGTGTGCTTCGCTGAGGTCAGCCACCCCTTGGGCGGTCAGACCTCGGAGTGTCCCCTCCCGTTGGCACCAGTCGTTGAAGGACATGGTGGGGACGAGGAAGGTCCCGCGTTCGGCCATCTCGGTCGCCATCTCCTCGTCGAGATACGAACCGTGCTCGATGGAGTCGACACCTGCCGCAAGGCTGCGCCGGATGCCTTCGGCAGACAGTGCGTGCGCTGCGACCCGTAGGTCCAGCTCGTGGGCAGTCTCGACGATGGTGGCCAGCTCGGCGATGCTGTAGTTGGGCCAGCTCGGCCGTTCGCCCTTCGACATCCCTCCGCTGGCCATCACCTTGATGAAGTCCGCACCAGCCCGTGCGTGGAGGCGCACGAGCTTGCGGCACTCCTCGATGCCATCTGCCGTGTCCCACTGTTCCCGTGGTGTGTACGGCGGGTAGAACAGATCGCCGTGACCGTTAGTCATGGTGATCCACCACGGAGCGACCACCAAACGAGGTCCGACCGCCAAGCCGTCATCGACGAAGTCGCGAAGCTCGGTCTCTCCGGCGCCGCGGTGCCCCATGACCCGCAGCGTCGTGAATCCGGCGGCGAGCGCTCGGTGGGCGTTGCGCAGCCCGTGCAGCAGCTTGGCTGGCTTGCTCACCTGGCCGCGGAAGACATCGCTCGCAACTACGTGGTGGTGATCGGAGTTGGTCGTCAGGTGGACGTGGGCGTCGATCAGGCCGGGCAGGACGGTGCAACCTGCAGCGTCGAGCCGGGGAGTCCCCGGGGGAACCCTGCCCTCTCCCCGCGGCCCTGCGTAGACCACCGTGCCTGCCCGGATGTGAACGAGTCCGTCGCTGTGATGCTGGCCCGGCCCCGACCATACCCAGCCGCCTTCGATGGCGATGTCGCCGGGAGTCATCGCGAGCCCTGGAAGAACGCTGGATCTGACATTCCTATCCCCTTAGAAGGTGTGGTTCTTTCCGCCGAAGACAGCGCTCACGGAGTCGTCGGTGAAGATGCTGCTGATCGAGTCCGCGAGCAGCGGGGCACATGACAGCACCTTGATCTTGTCGGGAGCATCTGCGCGGAGCGGGATCGTGTCGGTGACGACGACTTGCTCGAAAGGCGACGCAGCAAGACGTTCGTATGCAGGCCCGCTGAAGACCCCGTGGGTCGCCGCGGCGAGCACTCGTCGAGCACCCGCGTGCTTGAGCGCCTCTCCTGCCGCGCACAGCGTGCCGGCGGTGTCGATGATGTCGTCGATCACGATGGCGGTCTTCCCGCGGACATCGCCGATGACGGTGGTGATCTCGGCGACCTGCTGCTGCGGCCGCTCCTTGTCCAGGATGGCCAGGCCGGCCCCGATCTGGGTGGCGAACTGCTTGTTGAGCTTCACCCGACCCGAGTCCGGGGCGACGATCACCAGGTCGTCGTCGAGGCCGGCGAAGTGGTCACTGAGGATGCCCACGGCCGTCATGTGGTCGACCGGGATACCGAAGAACCCCTGCAACTGGCCGGCGTGCAGGTCCATCGTCAGCACGCGGTCAACACCCGTCGCCTCAAGTGCGCGAGCCACCATGCGAGCCGAGATCGGCTCGCGCGGAGCCGACTTCTTGTCCTGCCGCGAGTAGCCATACCACGGAGTCACTGCGATCACGCGGTGTGCGCTCGCACCGACGGCGGCGTCCACCATTACCAGGAGCTCCAGGAGCGAGTCGTTCGCATTGACACCCGTCTCCGGGTTCGCGCACATCGGCTGAACGATGAAGACATCCGCTCCGCGGATTGATTCGTCGAACCTGCTGTAGACCTCTCCACTGGAGAACGTCTTAAGGGTCACCTTGCCAAGCTCGATCTGAAGAAGCTCGGCGATGGCACCCGCCAATGGCGCGTTGGACCGGCCGGAGAACACCATCAGCCGCCTGCCCCAATTTGCCTGCAACGACGCGTTCATGAGCTCGCCACTCCGCCAGTGCGGATTACGGACGCCCGAGGGCGCATCCGACCTTCCTCTGTCAGTGGTCAGATTCACGACGTAGAAACCTTTCGACATCGGTCAGAAAAAGGGGAGACGCTGCGGGTTCGACCACCATCACGTCCCCGCGCTGCTTTCTGCGGTCGCCAAGACGGCGTTGATCATTGCCGCACTCGGCATGCCCGTGCGCGCGCCCGCCAACTCAACCGACAACGCCGCAGCAGCCACGCCGCGACGCGCCGCGCCGGCGACGTCCGTTCCCGCTGCCAAGCTGGCGGCGAACACGCCGTTGAAGGTGTCCCCAGCGCCGGTGGTATCGACCACCCGACGTGCCGACCAAGCCGGGATCCGGGTGCTGACTCCGTCAGCACCACACAACAGCACGCCGTCGGCGCCCAGCGTGACTACCACCGGCGCTCTCGTGTGGGATGCCACCGCAGCCGCCATCATCTCCACCGGCGGGTCTCCGGGCTCACCAAGCAGACGATAGAGGTCTCGCAGCTCGCCCTGGTTCGGGGTGATGATTGGGGCGAGCTTGAGGAGCTCTTGGATGCCGGGGACGACAGGGGCCGGGTTGAGCACACACAGCCACCCCTGTGCGGTGGCGGCCTCGACTGCGGTGACAACTGCCATGACAGAGATCTCCGTACTGACCAGAACGCACCCCGGCCACCCGCTCGCTCGCTCGATCGCGGCCCTCACGTCCCGAGCGCTCACCGCCGCATTTGCGCCGCCAGCTACGGCGATCTGGTTCTCCCCGGAGGGATCCACGACAATGAGCGCAGCTCCAGTAGTGGACCCCTCCTTGATCACGACATCGCTGACGTCGATCCCTTCGGCACGCAGCTCGGCCAACGCAGCCACTCCGAACTCGTCAGGCCCCACGGCGCCGACGTAGCGGACATCGGCACCTGAGCGCACCGCCGCGACAGCGGAGTTGCCGCCCTTCCCGCCGCCGTGACGCTGCAAGTCCGCCCCCACCACGGTCTCCCCTGGTCCGGGAAGCCTGGAGGCGGCGACGACCATGTCGACATTCAGCGCCCCGACGACGAGGAGGCGCCCGCTCATGCCTGATCCAGCCGACTGCGCACCGTCGCTCAAGCTCACGACACCTTTTCCGCGAGCACCGGCGCTTCCTGCGCCTGTGCGGTCCACGAGAGCATCGCCGTCCACATCTCGCCGTAGTGCGGCCAGTCCAGGAACTCCTGAGGTGCCCAGTGTGGAGCAAGATCGGAGGCAAACGCCGCGGTCCTGCCGTCACCGTACTCGCCCACGACCAACATCGGGTCCTCACCCACTCGCGCCACGACGGTGGCGTCCGGCTTCGCGATGAGCTTGTTGTAGCCGAGAAGGTGGGGCCATTCAGGCGGCGTGCCACCCAGGACCGGGTGATCGGGCTGGCAGACCTCCACCTCGACCCCCTCCGACCTCTCGACACGGTCGTCGTACGGGAGCATGGCCACAGGCAGCGGATCGGCGAGCGGGCTCATGCCGAAGCGGCCCTTGCCATCGATCCCGGTGAAGGAAAGATACCCCCCGACCATGACCAGCCCGCCACCTCGCTTGACGTAATCCGCAACCAGACCAAGCCGGTTTGGCGACCTCTCCGATCGCAGGAACGTTTCATCCGGCAGCAGGAAGGAGTTGGATCCGATGTCAGAGATGACGACTACGTCGAACTCGTCGATTTCCTCCGGCGAGCGGGGGAACCGCAAGGTGATCTCGTGGCCCCGGACGTAGGTGACATCGAACCCAGCGTCATCCAGGCAGCCGAGGAAGAAGCCCGCGCCCTCCTCGTACTCGGTCGAGTGGAACTGGTCGAAGCCCTTCATGTGGATCGTGTGCTTCACCCACGACTCCCCCACGAACAGAACCCTGAGCGGCGACCCGATGGTGCTCATCAGCTTGAACTCCCTTGCGCGAACTAGTTTCTGGTTGATGTGGCGAGGAGCTGGCGACCCAGCGCGTGCGCCTCGCGAATGTCGATCCCGAGGTAGGTCTTCGCAGCCAGGGGCGCCAAGACGGGCGTCGGGTTCACCGCGACCGAGTGCGGGAACGTCATGAACAGCTCCACGTCGCTGGATGAGTCCCCGTAGACCACACACTCATCGGCGCTCAGGTTGCGAGCAGCGAGAGCCGACTTGGTGATTGCCACCTTCTCCTCTGGCATTAGCGTGGCTGAGTTCTCCAGCGGGCTGCCCAACTCAACAGCCGAGCCGTAGGTCTCGTTGGCGCCCCAAAGCTCCAGCCTGCGGACGAAGAACGTCGGCGACTGGGAGATCACGATCACGTCCTCACCGCGAGATCGAATGTCCTCGAAGGTTTCGGCGACACCTTCCATCCAGGGCGAGCTCTGAAAGGCATCGTCGAAGTCGGCAGGGGATGCGTCCTTGCAGATGTCGAGGAGCTTCAACCAGAAGTCGGTGTCGGAGACCGTCTCCTCGCGCCACAGCCTCTCGATTTCCTGCCCGGCCTCGAGTTGGCCCATCTGGCGAGCCAGCTCGATCGTGGCGGTGCTCCTCAGGAGGGTGCCGTCCATGTCGAAGACATGGAGGCAGCCCACCGCGGTAGCCTCAGCGGATGTGTTCACCTTCAGTACTGCCCTTCGGACGAGGAGAACCGCGGCTTCTGATCGAGCACTACGGTCTTGTTTTCGAGGTACGGCAGAAGGCCGGCGACGCCGCCCTCTCGGCCGACACCAGACTGCTTGAAGCCGCCGAAGCCGATCCCGAAGTCCGCCCGGTTGCCGTTCTGCCCCACTGTCCCTACGCGCAGGCACCTGGCTACCTCGCGAGCACGGTCCGCGTCGTAGGTGAACACCGAAGCATTGAGACCGAACACAGAGTCATTGGCGATCCGGATCGCGTCTTCCTCGTCAGCAGCGGCGATGACTGAGATCACGGGCCCGAAGATCTCCTCTTGGGCGATCCGGGAGGAGTTGTCCACATTCCCGAAGACAGTCGGCTCAATGAACCAGCCCCGGTCGAGGTCCTTGGGTCGGTTACCGCCGAACGCGAGGGTAGCCCCTTCGTCCTTGCCGATCTGGACATAGCTCTCGACCCGCTCACGCTGTCGCCGAGAGGCCAGCGGCCCCATCTGGACGCTGGGGTCGAACGGGTTCCCCACCTTGACCCGAGAGAACCGCTCGGCGAGCGCCTCGAGCATCTCGTCGTGCCGATGGCGAGGCACGATAATCCGAGTCAGCGACGCACAGATCTGGCCGGAGACAAAGCACGCGCCCCCGGTCAGGCTGTCGGCCGCCTCGGCAATGTCCATGTCGTCGAGGACGACCGCCGCCGATTTGCCTCCCAGCTCGAGGGTGTACCGCCCGATGCGCTCCGCCATGATCCCCGCGATCCTCTTCCCAACCGCCGTAGACCCGGTGAAGGTGATCTTGTCCACGCGGTGATCGGTCACCAGCGCTTCAGAGGCCTCCCTGTCGGCGGTGAGCACGTTTACCACACCGGGGGGGAGGCCGACCTGTTCAGCGATCTCCGCGATGACATACGCAGCGCCCGGCGCCTCCGGTGACGCCTTGACGATCACCGTGCACCCGGCGAGCAGCGCGGGCGCCAGCTTCCAGGCGGCCAGGTGCATCGGGGTGTTCCACGGAATGATCGCCCCCACGACGCCTACGGGCTCCCCGACGATCATCCCGAAGCCTTCGCCCGAGCTGGTGGGCACCTCCTGCTCGAACGGATACCGATCGGCCAGATCAGCGTAGTAGTTGAACGCCGCAGGGACCTCCTCCAGGACGGCCGGCACGATACGGGCGATGATCCCCGTCTCACGGGGCCACAGCTGGACCAGGTCATCGGAGCGCTTGGCTGCAGCCTGAGCGATGGCGCGCAGGAACTCCGCCCGCCGGCTCGGCGACATCCGTGGCCACGGACCGTCGTCGAACGCCCGCCGTGCCGCTCCCACCGCCCGCGCGACATCCGCCGCTTCGGCCTCAGCGACAGTGAAAAACAGCTCCTCCGTCGCCGCTTCGATCACGTCGATCGTGTGGGTCGTCGAAGGATTGACCCACTGCCCGTCAATGTAGAACTGCCCCGGGTTCGAGATCGGCGCGCTGGGCGTCTTGGTTGTCATCGGAATGCTTCGCCTCCAACTGCTCGGCTACCGCAGAGCTCGTGGTTGTCATCAATTGCCGACCCGGCCCTTCATCGGATCGCGCCCAATCGGCGGTGGGCGCGGGGCCCGTGGTCAAGGAACTGGACGCGGTGGCCCCGGTGACTCGTCGTCACACAGCGTGATCCAGAACCCCCTCGAAGAGCGTGGAGTCGATTACCCGCCGACGGATGGCCTGGTATAGCGGGCCGTTCTCCTCGCGACTGGCCAGTGCTGATGCCCAATCAGGGTCCGCAAGGAACGTCCCCCACTTGCGCTCCAGCTCAGCAAGGTCGGAGAACCGCATCGTGTAGACGAGCTCATTGAAGGAGTTGTCACCGATGGTGGTGCAACCCACCTGCGTCATCTCCATCCCGTGCTTCCTGAACAGCGGCACCACCACTGACGTGAACAGGTCGACGACATCTCGGAAACGACCCGCCGCCGGGACGTACTCGCGAACCTCGTAAATCACCTTGTTGATCTCCTCTGCGGTCTTCGAGTTCTGAGCCTTCACAGCAATTGACGGGTGGATGCCCACGGCTGGTCTCGCTCAGGCGCACTTGGCCACCCGAAGGGTGCTAGTCCGCGAACGCGGGAAGGACCTCTTCAGCCATCATCTTCATGTTCTTGACGATCGCGTCGGTGGGCTGACCGACTGCGATGAGGCATGCCAGGTGGTCCACTCCAAGCTTTTCGTAGGACTTGAACCGCTCGATCATGCGATCGGGCGTGGTCAACACCGGGTCGGCGTACTTCTCCAGCAGGTTGTCCTTGGCGAAGGAATGCTGCTCAGGTGTCATCTTCCCGCGGTGCACGTAGTCACGGCTCTCGCCAACATCGCGAGTGGCGAGCCGCTCTTCCTTCGTGTCGACCGTGCCGGGACCCTTGACCAGGGCCATGTAGTAGTTGTATTCGTTCACGACGTCATCGAAGTACTCCAACGCTTCCTCCTCGGTACGACCGATCCAGGTGTGGCGGAGCACCATGACCTCGCCGCGAGGGTTCCCGGTCTTTTCGATCTCGTCGTTGTAACTCCCGATGAGCTCCTCAAGGTCGCCGTAGGGCTCGAAGTTGCCGTAGTTCGGCGCCGTGATCAGATTTAAGCCCTGCTGGGCGACCCGGCGAACACCCGCGTTGCTCTGCGATGCGACCCAGATGTCAGGATGTGGCTTCGTCGCCGGCTTTGGGACCAGGGTCGTCGGCGGGAACGAATAGAACTGGCCGTCATGGGACACGTCATCCTCGGTGAAGAGACGACGGACGATCTCCAACCCTTCTTCGTACATTGCCCGCTGGTTCTCCGGCTTCACCCCGAGCCGATCGAGTTGGAACCTGCTCCCACCGCGTGCCACGCCGATGCCGATCCGACCTGGCGCGAGATGATCCAGCAGGCTCATCTCAGAAGCGACCAGGAGCGGGTTGTAAGCCGGCAGGACGACCACACCCGGGACGATCCGCAGCCGCTTGGTCCGCTGAGCCGCGACCGCTGCGAACATCATCGCCGAGGGATTGGCTACGTAGTTCTGGAACTGGTTCTCGTTGATCGTGATCCCCTCGAAGCCGAACTCCTCAGCGGCATCGACGATCCTGAGCATGCTGTCCAAAACCTCGGACCAGGGCCGGGTCATGTCCGGATAAAAGAACGGCGCCGTAACCCAGAACTTCATTGCCATCGTGTTTTCCTCAACTCTTGTTCGCTAACGTCCAAGGGGGCCGTAGGACTAAAGCCCGGGGCGCTCGGCGCGGCAGTCCGCGGCGTCGGGAAAGACCACGATGCCGTGGGCTGCTTCATGAGTGCCCCGTGGGTCAGTGGTTCAGTTGACGGCCGCGCCGGCGGGTGCCGGTGCGGGTCCGGTGAGCATTGGCGCGATGTAATCGCGGTACCATTCCTGCGGCACCGGCGCCTCACTAGCAGCGATCAACTCAGAGAAGTCCCACTTCTTCAACAGCTTTCCGTTGTGGAAGACGGGCTTGAGCAGGTTCTTCTCGGGGCTGACGGAGTCGCGCGGTACGGTCTTGTACTCACCGTCCTCCAGGATGAGGGCGAGCCGCCCGGCCTTGGACGTCTTGAAGCTGGCCCCGGTGGGCTGCTTGGAGATGTCGCGCCACTCACCGTTGACGCAAACGGCGTTTGCCTTCTGTGCGAAGTTGTTGGTGTCGCGATTGACGTGCTGGAGGAGGCCGCCGCCCATGCCGAAGACGGCGTTGTCGGCCGCCAGGCCGCGGCGCTCCATCTCGATGAAGATCGCCCGGAGGCTCTCGCCGGTGACGCCGTCGCCCTGCACCACTCGGATGAACGGAGGGAGGATCTTGAAGCCCTTGCTGTTGACTTCGTAGCCGAAGGCGTCCATGAGCCACTCGATGGTGTCGGAGGTGACCTGGACGACGTCGCCGGAGTCGGGGCGCGCGCCCACCAGGCCGGGGAAGTTCTTGATCAATTCCTTCAGCTCGCCGCCGAGGATCTTCTTGACGCAGTGCTCGTGGTCGTAGGTGTCGGTCAAGACTAGCGCGAAGCCGTAGTCGCGGTAGGTCTCGAGCATGTTTCGGATGGCGTCGACCTCGAAGTCTCGCCCCCAGGCAGTGAAGCCGGCGTGTTCGGAGTTGGGGCCGGAGTTCGATGGAGCCACGGCGTTGTACCAGCGCTTGGCCGCGAGGATGCCTGGGGTGGTGTCGCTCTGGCTGAAGTTTACCAAGTGCGCCATGCCACCAAGTGCGGCGGACTGCTGCGAGCTGACCCCCCGTGCGCCGTAGTCGTGAAGCATGTGCCGGAGCGCTCCCTCGTTGTCGGAAGTGCGCTCCAGGGCGGTGCGGATCACCTGCTTGCACAGCCAGCTCAGGGTGCCGATCGTGGTCGGGTACCACACCGCCCTCAGCAGGGCGGTCTCGAAGAAGCTGGTCACCCAGTAATACTTCGGGTCAGTGTTGATGAGCTGCACGAGCACGTTGTTGGTGGGCAGCACGGTGCCCTCGGGGATCGCCTCGATCTCGACGGGCAGATAGCCGTCGTGGTCGTTGATGATGCCTACCCAGTTGTCGCGGTTGAAGTGCATCCCCTGCTCGCGCATGAGGTACTCGGCCTCATCGACATCCTCAAGCGTCACGGGGCGCATGAGGTAGTCCCGGATGAAGGCTTGGAGCCCGACGAACATCGTGACGGGGAACTGGCCCCCGCGGGACTCGATGTACGACGAGATGTACTCGGTGCCCGGCGGGTACAGCGAGTAGTGGCAGTGCTTGTAGTTGTCAGTGTTGACGATGATGTTGTCGAACTGATCGCCCAGGGACATCTTTGTCCTTCCTCTCGGTCGCCCCGCGACTGGGGTAGTCGCCAGCGGACTATTAACGATTCTATGACAGCGCGAGGCATGCAGCCTGAAATCGCGACCTTCGCTGATCAGACCGTTGGTCCAGTGGATAGAAACCTTTCTAGCGGCGGACTGTATCAGCGGTAGATGGGCTCTGTAAACGGGGAGTTTCGATCGGCCGCAAGGGACCAGGTTAGGACCTGCTCTGCCCGGCCAGAGGACCTGACGGCGGTCGAGCTCTCGATTCGCTGGGCACATCCCTCGTGCCCGGCATGGCTTGCGGGCCCAGGTCACCTCAGCGGCCAGCGCCCGAACCTAGCATGTGTAGCGACGACGCATATAGACCGACGGATCCGGGCCACCCGCGACATCGGGGACGCTGCGCCACAACGCGCGCCAGCCTAGGCCAGAGAGTTGCAGCAGTCGTTCTGGAAAGCGTTCTATCCCTGAGCCGGAATCCGCTATGGTTACCCTTCGCGACGTGAACGAAGTGCCGCATGACGACACGTGGGGGGGGACCTTGACCCGGAATTCGGGAGCCATGCCGACACGCAGGCCCACGATGAAGGACGTTGCTGAGCGGGCAGGAGTTGCGGTCAGCACGGTCAGTTACGTGGTCAACGACAGCGGGCCCGTTGCGGCCGACCGGCGTGCACGGGTGCTGGAGGCTGTCCGCGCGCTGGGCTATTTGCCCAACGAGTCTGCTCGCAACCTCAAGCGCCATAGCGTGGCCACCGTAGGCCTCGTTGTCCCCGACCTTGTGAACCAGTACTTTGCGCTGATTGCCGAGGGAGTGGAGCAAGCCGCGTCCGAGAAGGACGTCTTGGTGGTGTTCTGCACACCGGAAGCAACCGGTGGCGGCGAGTCCTGGAACAGCAGGCTGCTACGCAGTCAGCGCCTCGACGGGCTCATCTACCTCTCCGGATCAGAGACGCGAATGGAGGCTCTGGTCGAGTTGACCCGGGTCGGCCCTGTCGTCCTCGTGGACGAAAAGCTCCCTGGATTCAACCTGCCGTCTGTGGTCTCGCAGAACCGCCGGGGAGCGAGGGAGATCGCCGCCCACCTCACCTCGCTCGGGCACGAGCGCCTAGCCATCCTTGGCGGTCCGCTCGAGCTCTGGACGGCCGAACAGCGCCTCTCGGGCTACCGCGAGGCCATCGTCGCCGCCGGACTGGATCCCGACGGCATCCCCGTGCTCGCAGGTGACTACAGGATGTCGTCGGGCGAGCAGCTGGCTGCCGAGATCCTTAGCCGCCCGGCGGACGATCGGCCCACTGCTTTAATCTGCGCGAACGACCTCATGGCAATTGGGGCCCTGTCCTACTGTCGCCGCGCTGGCCTGCGGGTGCCGGAGGACGTCTCGGTGGTCGGGTTCGATGACCTACCGTTCGCTTCCCTCCTCACTCCGGCTCTCACCACCGTCCGACAGCCCGCTCGGGAGATGGGCATTCAGGCCACCAAGCTGCTGCTTGGCATGATTGACGGCGCCGATCCGGCCCCTCCCCCTCCGTCAACGGTATCTCTGAAGATCAGGGAGTCGACCAGCCCCTCTCCGTCCACTGACGAGCGTAAGTGCATCAACGCCTAGCGGCTTACCAGACCCTGCAGCACGCCGCGACGTCGGAAGGGAGGCGCACACATGATCCAACTCCATCTGTGGTCATGAGGTCCCCCGCTTTTCCGGAGTCTTTGAAGGCTGGTTTTCTGGTTGGGACTGGGTAGGAGGCTCTGTTTGTAGAACCGAGGAAGTACCCCGATGAGCTGCGGGAACGGGCGGTTCGGCTGTATCGGGAGTCCGACCCGCGGCCGTCGTTCAGGCGGCTGGCAGTTGAACGTGCACCTCGAGGCCCTGCGGAACTGGGTCCGGCCGGCCGAGGTCGGCCGCTGGCGAGCGCGATGACCGGCCGAGCACGGACGTGGTGGCTGAGAACCGGCGGCTGGCGGCCGAGAACGCTGAGCTGCGGCGGGTCAACGAGGTCCTGCGCGGCAAGCGCCTATTTCGCCAGCGAGATCGGCCCGACCCGGAGGCGGTCTTGAGCTTCATCGACACACATGGCTTCCCGGCCTGTCTCATACTCCGGGTCCTGGGCATCCCCGCCTCGACCTACTACGACTGGCGGGACGCGAGTCACCCTCGCGTCGGGCCCTCGACGACGAAGCGCTGCTTGACTTCTCGATCCAGGCCGGTATCCGGCGACGAGCCTGTGCCTTGGTGGCGAAGTGCTCGAGCTGGCGGAGCTCG
>NZ_SWMS01000056.1 GCF_005146945.1 Prauserella endophytica | reverse complement strand
AACGCCAGGGAGGCGCACCAACCCCATCGTGTACATCGTGGACGCTCAACCCGAGCGGTTAGATAACCGCCGCGATGATCGACCGCCTCGTCCACCACGCCGAAGTCATCTCACTGAAGGGAGACAGCTACCGACTCAAGGACCGAGACCTCGGCCGCGTCCCAGCGGCCACCAAGACCAACGACTAGCAACATCCCGGGGTGGGTCAACCTTCACCCGGAACAACCGGGTCAGGATTCAAGCGGCGTTGACACCGTCGCCGGTGCCTGCGGCCAGAGAAGCCCCCGGCCGCCGGGGGGACATCAGACCGGGGCGAGGCGGCTCGGCGGCTATGACACCGATCACCCAGAACGGTAGTGTCTCGGAGCGGTCCGACCCGGCTCGCGCGGCTCACTTCTACCGATCGAGTGAGAAAGACCGGCGAGTCCAGCACAGGGTCACCGTGGTGCCCGTGTCGGTGGAGCTGATGGTGACCGCGTCGGCCAGGCCGCGCATCAGCGGCACGCCCCGGCCGCCGTGCCGGTGGCTTGGCCGGTCGCTCCACCGGCCCGCGTCGGAGATCGTGACTTCGATGGTGTGGTCGACGGCCCGGGCGGTGACCGCCATGGTTCCCCGGACGGCGTCCCGGTAGGCGTGGGCGACTGTGTTGGCCATCGCCTCGTACGCGGCCAGCTTGACGTCCTCGACCAATCCCGAAGGCAGCCCGTGTGCGCGTGCCCAGCGGGCCAGTTGGTTGCGCAGCAGAGTGGTTTCACTGCTGACCGCCGGGACCCGGCGGTGCCATACCGCTGGTACCTCTCGCGGCCGCTCCGTCTCACTTGCCATACCACCCTTGCCTCACTGCTCGCATCCTCCGAGATGTAGCCCGCGGGAGTGAGCGACAAACGACTCCGCCGCGGCAGTCACAGTCCACTACGCCGTGCGCGTGCGCGCCATTTCCATCGAGCATCGGGCGGCAACAATTGGGCCTCGTCGAAGTCGCCGCGGGCGTACAGTGGGGGCACTAGCGTTGCAGGTGGCGCGCTCGCGCGGCGATGGGCGTGCTTCGACCAATGAGGGCTGCGGACGGCGAGCGTGCCCGACGGCGCACTGGTTCCGTGGTCGGATGGGGGTCACCATGACCGGCAACCAGGACAGGGACCCAGCCGCCAGGGCGGCAGCGGCCCTGCTGTCCGCGGATGTGACACGCCGTGACTCGTGTTGCGTGGTGCCGGGGGCCGGCGAGGTTGACATGGTCGCGGTGGAGGAGGTGCGGCGCGTGGTTGGTGATGAACCGGCCGGCAGGACACAAGCGCTGATCATCGACATGCGCGCGGTCTGTTTCTGCGGCTCCGCCGGGGTGAGCTACCTCGCCGAGCTCGCCGAACGCGCCCACGCTCGCCAAGCGCATCTCGCCGTCGTCCCGTCACCGCCGCTGAACCGGGTCCTGAAGATCGTCGGCCTCGACCGGGCACTGCCCACCTACGCCACCGACGCCGTGGCGGTCGCCGACCTCGGCATCCCTGACCAGTGCCGCTGACCTCCCGGGAAAAGCCGGTCAGGTCTGCAGCATGCGCGGCCTGAACGGCGAGGAGCCCCCGGCCCCGCGTTCACGCGCCGCCGGGGGCTCCGCTCGGGCTCCTGCCAGCGTTCACGGCGGCGCGGCGACCCATTGGACGCAGGTGGGGCGCTGCCTGGTGGTGACGCACTCGCGCACGGCCGCGTGCATGGTCTCGATCGGCACCTCGGAGCCGGGGGTCCTGGTCGTACTGGTGGCCGTCCCAGGTGAAGTACTCGACCGGTTCGGCGTTCAAGCCGTTGAGGGGCAACTGGAGTTCGCTGGGGTCGGCCCAGCTGCGGCAGCCTCGGTCGCCGCGGATGCCGGCGACGAGCACGTGCTCGCCGTCCTCGCCGGAGTACAGCTCCCATACCACGCCAGCCTCGGGCGGGCGGGCCAGTTCGCGGCTGACGTTGTCCATGATGCGCAGGAGCTCATCAGCGTCGGGGATGGTGGTGACGTCGCAGGCGGGCTGAGCTGTCAACGTGGTGCTCATGCTGTCCCCTCGTAGGTTTCCGTGAACGGTTCGCACCGCTGACTGGTGCCGTGCACGGTCAACGTGTGCCCTTCGGGAAGGTACCTCGGCAGCACCTCTTGGCCACCGAGCAGCATGCGACTGCGGGCCCGGCAGGGCTCGTTGTTGATCGTGACCTCGCTGTGCGTGCTCCCTTCGAGCAGCATCTTCGCGGCCACCTTGAGTTCCACGTGGTTGCCCAGACGTCGAGCGGTCTGGTTGGGGAACCCCAGCTCGGTGAGTCGCTGGCGGATCGCGGGTGTCCACGTGCCGTCCTGGCCGGAGGTCAATGGCACGAGACTGCCGTCGGCGAAGCCCACGGTGCGGTCGACGGCTGGCCGGCTCGGACTCTGCAGGGCAGCATGTCGACGCACCATGCGGCCTCGGTCGGGTACCGCGAGCCGTCCGGCGCTGGCACCCCCGGCGCGGTCGGTGCGGGCGCGGGTGTCGGATCTGGCCGTCGTGGTGGTGTAGTCGGGTCGCGCCCGGTGGCGCCCAGCTCGTGCAGGTAGGC
Source organism: Prauserella endophytica (assembly GCF_005146945.1). Taxonomy (GTDB): domain Bacteria; phylum Actinomycetota; class Actinomycetes; order Mycobacteriales; family Pseudonocardiaceae; genus Prauserella_A; species Prauserella_A endophytica. The sequence continues at coordinate 14,160 of NZ_SWMS01000056.1, read as the reverse complement.
CCGCAGCGACTCGTCGACGGTTCGGAGTGGGCCGTGGACTGCGGTGGCGGCCTCAGCAGCCTGCGAGGCCGAGACGGGTAGCTGCTTCGCCTCGGGGTCGTTCGCGCCATACAGGACGGCGGCGTAGGCGTCGCGCGCTTCGCCGAGGAGTCCTGCGACGTGCTCCGCGTCGGCACGGACCCGGGCCAGCAGATCCAGGGCTCGCCAGATCGCCGCCGCGAGCGCTTCCACCGACATCCGTTTACCCCCGCCGGAGCATGGCACGCCAGTCCGACATCTCCCGTGCTCAGCTTCCACGGTGCCCAGTCCTTTCCGGTGCGTCGGTCGAGGGCCCGCCCGGCGCTGGGAGGCGGGCGTAGGCGCCGGGCGGGCATGCGCGGCGCGCCTTGCGGGTGGCCGGCGTCGCTGGGCGGTCGACGCGACCAGGGCAGCCGATGGTCAGGGTGGTGTGCTGTTGTCGTCGGGGCTGCCCGGTTCCTGGTGGCTCGGGACACCAGACGTAGATGCCATCGCGGACGTAGACCACCCACTGGAATGCCATCGCCACGAGAATCAGGTCGCCGAATGTCGCGAAGGGGGTGGGGCATCGGGGTTGCGCACGTCTCGCCCTCAGCTTTGATCCGGCGCGGGGCGAAGACGTTCAGCCACGGCATGTTCATGTGGGGTGGGGAGGACCGAGCATGACGTCGGCCTCAGGCCAGTGCGGGGGCTTGATCTGGTCGAGCACATCGAACGCCGCCTGTTGTTCGCCCTCCTCGACGAAGAGGTACAGGTCGCCCCACTGCTCACGGCTCAGGTGTGCAAAGTCGCCTTCACGGCTCACGCACCAGCTCACGCCGGTCTCCTCCCGCCGGTGGCGAAGGGTACAGAAACATCGGAAACCGTCGGAACATTCAAGATCGTCGTAAACGTCACTGACCAGCGGATTCCGTCGGGAACGTCCTGTAAAAGTGGTCCGTGCCCAGCAAGCTCGTAACCACTGTGAGGCCGCCAAGGAGATCGGCGTCTCGCGGCAGACGCTGTCCGAATGGGCCAAGGACGGCGTCGTCACGCCGAAGTACCGGACACCCGGCGGGCATGCACGGTGGGATGTGGAGGACCTGCTGCGGCAGCTCGACGAGCGGCACGATCAAGGCTGACCTGTCGGCCGCGCGTCGATGATGACGCGCTGCGGGGCGATCATCCGGGCGTCCAGTTCGGCGGCGCGCGCGTAGAGATCCGCGGTGATACCACCGAGAACCTCGGCGAGTTGACGAAGCCCCTCGGCCGGCAACTCGCCCCCGTCCTGGTGAATCATCAGCTCGACCACGACGTCGCCGAGGTGCACATTCACCTGTGCCAGCCGGGCGAGCAGTTCTCGATCGCGAGCGATCATGCCGCCACCTCCACCTGTCTCGGGGTCGACTGCGTCAACCACATGCAGGTCTGACACGTCGAGGGATCGACCAGCCGCGCGTCGACAGCACTCGGCCAGATCAGCCGGTTGCAGCGCGTGCGCACGAAGGAGATGCCTCGACCGTCCTGCCGTGTCTCGAGGACTACATGCTTCTGCTGGCCAACGGTTTGCCATGTTCGAGCTGCCACGGCGCCGCGCTCCTTCCGTCCGTGCGGTCCGAATATCCCTCTACGGTCGGCGCGAAGGCAATAGAATTCATAGAATTCTTGCGCAACTTCACCTGTTTGCGTCAATGATGCAACTTTGTGTGTTCATTCCGGCGTGCGGATGGCGCGGATGGACACTCGTGGCGCGGGCGACTTTTCATGGATTCTGTAGATTCCATGACGAGCTACGGAAGGATGCACTCGTGAAGCTGACTCACCTGGGGAGCACGTCGAAGAACGGTGGCTGCCCGGAGGCATACGAGACTGATCGCGGCACCTTCGTCGTTCAGGGCACGAGGGTCACCGATCCCGAGGCGCTCGCGATTCTTTGTGAGCGTGGTTTGCCCGACCACGAGACCGCGGTCGAGATCCCCAAGGAGCTGGTGGAGTTCTTCCAGGGGGCCCGTGGGTGACGGTACGTCGTCTCGGCCCCGGCGAGCTGGGCGCACTGCTCGACACAGTGCGCCGCTCGTCGTGGCGGTGGGAATGCCAGGGTCACTACGCCGTCGACGAGGACGAGCTCGACGCGTGGCGCGCCGGCCAGCCGGTCGAGGAGACCGACGAGGACCGCGCTTGGCACGCCTACATCCGTCGCCTGCGCGCTGCGGGCATCCCGTTCGAGCGCGTGCGGATGCTCACTGACCCGCTCAGCGAGTACCTGCGGTGGATGCTCTCGGTCACCCACGCCAACGTCGAGGCGGGCGAGGGCATCCGCTGGATCGACCAGCACCAGGCGGCCCAGCTGGGGATGCCGGGCTACGACTTCTACATCCTCGATGACGACCGGGTCGCGGTGCTCTGCTTCGATGAGCAGACCGAGCTGATCGGCATCGACCTCGACGACGACCCCGAGGTCGTGCGGCAGCACCAGGGGTGGCGTGATCTGGTGTGGCCGCTGGCGACGACCCACGCCGACTACATCGCAGGGAACAGGTGAGCATCGAGAAACGGCAGCTCACGTTGGCCGACACGTTGCGCGGCCTGCGCGAGCGGGCGGGGTTCCGCACCGGCAAGGACTTCGCGGCGCACATCGGCTGGCTGCCCTCGAAGGTCAGCCGGATCGAGAACGGCCGCACCCTGCCGAGCGACGCCGACGTGGCCGCGTGGGCCGTAGCGGTCGGTGGCGGCGACCTGGCGCAGATTGAGCTGCGTGACGAGGTGCGCGAGATCCGGCTCGAACGCGGCCGCTGGAAACGACAGCTGCGGCACGGTCACGCCGATCTCCAGCGCAGCACCGCTAAGGCTGTGCACGACGCCCGCTCGATTGTGATGGTCGAGTTCTTCCTCGTGCCCGGCCTGGTTCAGACCGCCGAGTACGCCCGCGCCGTGTTCGAGCTCGCGGCCGAGATGCACCAGACACCCCGCGACTCCGACGACGCGGTACGCGAGCGGATTCGGCGGCAGGACGTGCTCTATGACCCGGACAAGCGCGTCGAGATCCTCGTCGCCGAGGCCGCCCTGCGCTACCCGATCTGCCCGCCGGTGGCGATGCGGGCACAGCTGGACCGGCTCGGCAACCTCGCGGGCCTAGCGCACGTCCGGCTCGGCGTGCTGCCGCTCGACACCGTGCTGCCCACCGTCACGATGCACGGCTACACGATCCTCGACGACACGGTCACGATCGAGGTCAACCACACCGATGTCGTCGCTACCGACCCCGAGGACGTGGCGCTCTACCGCGGGATCACCGACCGGCTCTGGGAGGCAGCCGCCGAGGGTGACGACGCACGTGAACTTCTTTCGCGCGTCACCACCCCCACCCGCTAGGCCTACACCAGGGCGAGCACGAGGATGCCGAACGCGCGGCCGAGGATGCCAAGCACGATGCCGGTGACGGCGCTGCCCTCGTTGGTCGCCAGGCCTTGTCGCACCTTGCTTACTCCCAGGATGCCGAGGATCAGCGAGATGAGCCGAGCGGCCACAGCAGCAGTGACATGAGCCCGAGCGTGAGCGCTGCAGTGCCCGTGCCGTTGTCGGGCGCCCGGTACGGGTAGGGATACGGCGCCGCGTGGGGCACGGGCGGCGGATAAGCCTGGTACTGCGAGTAGGACTGCTGGTAGGGGACGAGCGGCTGAGGCCCGCTCGGTGGTTGCTGATGGCCGTACTTCTGGCTGGATCGGGGAGGTAGGGCTGCGTCATGGCGCTCCTTGGTCGTCTACCAGGCTCTTCGGAGGAATCTCCTGCCGTGTCACCGTTCTTTGCGAGCTGTGGCCGAGCTGTGACACGGCTCGATCGACCCTGCGCCCAACGGTGACCATCGTCACCGCGACGATCATCGCGGCCTCAGCTCCGACGCGGAAGGCGGTGTCTGCGACCGCGACGAGCGCGCGCCGCTTCACAGACCGCCTCCGTCCAGACCAAAGAACGACTTGACGGGGCTAGAACCACCCGGCGCTGCTGGCGCATCGGAGTCGATCCACAGGGAGGCGACGACCGACTTGGTGACCAATGGCTTGTTCGCGACGATGCGCATCCCATCTTCAGCGCCATGGCGCTCGCGTATCTCGGGCTCGCGCTCATGGCCCCGAGCGTCCTCGCGATCGTTGGCCTTGCCGCTCTCCTGGCGGCAATCGAACTGCAGGTGCGGATCGAAGTATCCGCCCAATCGGAGACGAGCTGTCTGAGCTTGACCACCGCCAGAGAACGCGACGCGCGGCCAGGTCAAAGAGCGTGGCTGTATCGTGGGCTTGCTCGCTCGGCGAGCACCAACGGAGGCCACGCCACAGATGGGAAGCCCGCTGGGCGCACCGACAGGTCAGCGGGCGGATGTGCGAGGTGTTACTGGTTGATCAAAGATCGTTGAAACCGACGCAACCAGGCGGGCGAGCTTTCAGCCTAGCTCTTGGCGCAGGGTGAACGTACGTCCGCCGTCGCGGGATGCGTAGATTCCCGTTTCGGTGGCGACGTAGACCTCGGAGCTGCCGTTCGTGGCGAGGGCTTGCGGTGCGCCGGGTACCTGGCCCGCCGTGGACCACGAGGTGCCGCCGTCCTTGCTGGTGTGCACCCTGCCATCCGGATCGATGCCGATAAGGGTGTTCTCGGATGGCCAGTCGAGGAGTAGCAGGAGAGGAGCTTTCGGCATGGTGGCGAAGGTGCGGCCGCCGTCGGTGCTACGCGCCGGGCCCTCCTCGGTGGTTGCTAGCACGGTGTTCGCGTTGGTGGGGTGGACGGTGAAGTCGGCGAGTGCGATGCTTGCGCGCCGGTCCCAGTTCTGTCGGTCGCTGGTGACCATGAGCTGCTGGCTCTGGCTGTCGTAGCCGTACACCTGGTTGTGTTTGGCTTCGAGGGCGTGGAAGTCGGCTTGGCCGGATAGCGAGAGGGGCGCCCACGTCTGCCCCGCGTCGGTGCTTTCGATGAGGCCAAGGTGCGGCGGGAGGTCCTCGTCCGGGGCGGGGTGGCCGCTTCCGAGGAAATGCCGTGGGCCTACGACGGTGAATCCCATCGTGTCCTGCTGTCGGTCCGCGATCAATTCGGGTTCGCCCTGATCGGGAAGCCGGAACACCCCGTAGTGGCTCGCGGCGTAGAGAGTGCCGTCGGCGGGGTCGATGCCGAGTCCGTGCACGTGCCCGAGGCTGGGCGGCGCGCCGGGCACGTTGTTCGCCGTCTGCTCGGCGGTTTGACCGCACGCGGTCAGTGTGGCGGCGGCGATCACAGTCATCACGCCAAGGCGCATCCTGTTGCGCTGTGTCACCGAGCTGCAACTCCTTCGTCATCTGCCTCCCCGGACAAAGTGAACTATATAGGTTAGTAGTTTTCGGCAATGTTGGGGCGATGCAGAGCTAAGTGTGGCGAAGCGGTGGCGCTGGGAGGTTGCCAGCGCCACCGCTGCTGCTTAGGTAGACCTTTCGGTGGCGTTGAACCCGTTGCGGGCGTGTGACCCGTCGCAGAACGGCTTCTTCGCCGACATCCCGCAACGGCACAGCAGGGTCGTGCGCCCTGGACCCAGCTCATAGCTGTTGTTCTCGTGATCGACGAGACGGATAGGGCCCTTGATCTGATAGGGGCCGTTGTCCACCGCCTTGACCACGATGCGGTCGGAACTTGGTTCGGTGCTCATGGCTTACTGGGCGACTTCGTAGCCGGCGTCTGCGATCGCCGCCCGGACGAGCTTGCCGTCAATTGGGTTGTCGCTGATCACGGTGACTTCACCGGTGGCGATGTCGACATCGACGTCGTTGACGCCGGCTACGCCGGTGACTGCGGTGGTCACCTTGTTCATGCATCCAGAGCAGGTCATGCCTTTGACGGTGTAGGTGCTCGTGCTCATTGATTTCCCTTCGACGGTGGTCAATGGCAACTTAACACTACGGGGGTAGGGTATCAAGGGGATTGGCGCGGCCCTGTTTCGGCGGAATGCTTAGCTGATGAGGATGTTGCCTTGGAAGACTGCGAGGATCGGGCCGGCGAGGACGCCGACGGCGATGGAGGCCGGTGCGGCGAGGTAGGCCGTGGTCGCCGCCCGGGGTTCGGCGTGTTCGATGGTTGTGGGGTTGGAGCGCATGGCGGGCGCGATCCATCGGAGGTAGTAGAACACGCTGGCGGCGGTGTTGACGGCGGCGAGGACGACCAGCCAGACGAAGCCGGCGTCGAAGGCGGCGGTGAAGACGGTGAGCTTGCCGGCGAACACGCCGGTTGGTGGCGTCCCGACGAGACCGAGCAGGCAGATGGTGAGGCCTAGCGCCAGCCAGGGTTGGTGGCGCCGCAGGCCGCTGTAGTCGGTGAGCGTGCGCGCGGCGGGCAGCGCGCAGACTACCGCGAACGCGCCGAGGTTGGTCACGGCGTAGGCGGCGAGGTAGAGCAGCAGGCTGGGGAGCGCGAGTGTGCTGCGTCCGGCGGCGGCGACGGCCATCAGGAGATAGCCGATCTGGCTGATGGTGGAGTAGGCGAGCAGGCGGCGTACGTCGGTCTGGAAGAACGCGGCGAGGTTGCCCAGGGTCATGGTGGCCGCGGCGAGGACAGCGAACAGAAGTGGCCAGTCGAGTGAGGCCAAGCCTAGTGGAGCGGCGACGAGCCGGTAGAGCGCCACGGCCGCGCCGATCTTCGGGATGGTGGTGACGATCGCGCCGACCGGTGGCCGGGCGCCCTGCGTGACGTCAGGGACCCAGAACTGGGCCGGCACCGCGCCCGCCTTGAACAGCAGGCCGGCGAGCACGGCGATGACGCCGACGGCCACGGCGGCCTTCGGGGCGTCCGGTATTCCCCCGGCGAGCGCGGCGTAGCCAGCTCCGCCGCCGACCCCGGACAGCAGCATGATGCCGAACAGCATGGTGACGCCGAGCAGTGCGCCGAGCAGGTAGAACTTCAGGCTGGCCTCGGTGCCGGGGGAGTCCTTGGCGAACGCGGTCAGCGCGTAGAGGGGAACGCTGGCCAGTAGATAGGCGGCGCCGAGCAGGAGCAGGTCGTTCGTTCCGGCGAGCAGCACGGTGCCGAGCGCGCTGAGCAGCAGCAGGACGACGAACTCGGTTTCCCGGCGATGGCCACGGACGTCCGCGGTCAGACCGAGCACGAGCAGAACGGAGACCAGCACGACGACCCGGGTCGCGTGGGTGGCGATGTCGATGGAGTAACTGCCTTCGAACACCGCCGTGCTCGGCTCCGGCCAGTCGAGCACCGTGGAGACGAGCCCGGCGAGGCAGGCGAGCGCGGCGAGAACATGGATCAGCCACTGGCGCCGACGGGGCAGGTAGGAGCCGAGGAGCAGGCCGAGCACGGCGCTGGCAGCGAGGAAGATCTCGGGCAGGAGCAGGCCGAGCTCCTGGGTCATCGTTCCTTCCATGTCAGCGGCTCACCAGGTCGCCGAGGGTGCGGGCCGCGGGTTCGATGACGTCGAGCAGGAATCGCGGGAACAGGCCGACCACGACGGCGAGCGCCATCAGCGGCGCGATCGAAATGGCTTCGGGGGCGGTGAGATCGGTGGTGCCGCCCGCGGTGCGCGGCGGGCCGAGGAAGATGCGCTGGTATGCGCGGAGGAACAGGGCCGCGCTGATGAGAATGCCGAGGAAGGCCAAGGCCGTGGCGACGGGCGTCGCCCCGAGCGAGCCGGTGAAGATCTGGAACTCGGCGATGAAGCCGGAGAACCCAGGCAGCCCCAGGGAGGCGAAGGCCGCGATCGCGGTGAGCCCGGCGAACCGGGGTGCGCTGGCGGCGAGCCCGCCATAGGAGCCCATGTCGTAGGTGTGTCCCCGTTCGTAGAGGACACCGGCGAGCAGGAACAGCGCACCGGTGATCAGGCCGTGGCTGACCATCTGCGTGACGGCTCCGGCGACGGCGAGGTCATGGGCCTGTTCGTTCGACGTGGCGATGAGCCCGGCCGCGCCGATGGCGAGGATGATGTATCCCATGTGGTTGACGGAGGTGTAGGCGATCATCCGCTTGAAGTCGCGTTGCGCCAGTGCGACCAGCGCACCGTAGAGCACGCTGAGCACACCCACGATCACGATCACCCAGGCGTAGCGGCGCCAGGTGTCGGGCAGCAGGGGCATCGCGATGCGCACGAACCCGTAGGTGCCCAGCTTCAGCAGGACACCCGCGAGGATCGCGGACCCCGCTGCCGGGGCCTCGGTATGGGCTGGTGGGAGCCACGTGTGGAACGGCACGGTCGGCGTCTTGATCGCCAGGCCGACGACGAGCGCGAGCAGCACCAGCGTTCCGGCGACGCCCTGTCCTGCCAAGGGGTTCTGTTCGGCGAGCCGCGCGATGTCGAAGGTGTGGGGCTCGGCGGAGAGGTAGAGCCCGATGAACCCGAGCAGCAGCGCGAGCGAGCCGACGAACGTGTAGAGGAAGAACTTCAGCGCCGCCCTGGCCGCTCCCCGGTGTCCCCAGCCGGCGATGACGAAGTACATGCCCACGATGGACAGATCGAAGAAGACGAAGAACAGGATCAGGTCCAGGGACACGAACAGGCCCAGGCACACCGTTTCCAGGAAGAGAAACAGGGCGGCGAACGAGCGGATGCGCTGGGTCTGGCGCAGGGAGTAGATCGCGCAGGCCAGGAACAGCACGGCGGTGACCGCCACCAGCGGCAGGCTCAGTCCGTCGACGCCGAGGTGGTAGCCCGAGCTGACACTGGGGATCCACCGGCGGTTCACCTCGTAGGCGTAGCCCGGGGTCGCGGGGTCGTAGGCGAGCCACAGGCCGAGCACGAGAGCCAGCTCCACAGCACTGGCGGTGATCCAGGTCCAACGGACCGCGCTGTCGCCGAGCCGTGGGAAGGCCAGCAACCCGGCGGCGACGGCCACGGGCAGGAACACGATGATGCTGAGCACGCCTACCTCACGTTCGATCCGGTGTTCATCCGAGCACGACCAGCAGGACGACGAGCGCGGCGAGGGCCACGACGGCCTGCGCGTAGTAGTGGTGCAGCTGACCGGTCTGGGGGCGCCGGGCCGACCGTCCCAAGCGGCGGAAACCGTGGGCTACCGCGCGGACGACGCCGTCCACGGACCACTCGACGCGTGCGTCGACCGCGCGCGCCACCGAGGAACCCACCGCGACCGCGGCGCGCACGCCGCCGTCGATGACCCGGTCGTCGAACCGGGCCAGCGCGACGGCTGCGGCCCGGGTCGGCGCCGCGACCAGGCTGAGTGCCGCCGCCTCGAGCCCGAGCCATCCAACCCATGGTTCGCGTGCCCGGACGTCGCCGCGACGGCGAACGACCGCGGCAGCAGCGCCCGCGGTGGCCAGGGCGACGACCGCGGACACCAGCAGCTCCCACCACGCCGCGGCCGCGCCTTCGGTCGTGGAGACGATCCCGGCGAAGGCGTCCCAGACGGCGGGGACGGCGAGCACGCCGAGGGCGGCCGCCCCGGCGGCGAGCGGTGGCAGCGCGCTGCGCTGCCACGCATTGACCCGGCCGGTGGCGCGCTGCTCGACGTGCCCCGCCGCGCCAGGATCGGGAGCTGACCACACGATCGCCACGGCACGACCGGCATAGGCGGCGCTGAGCGCCGCGGCGGCGAGCCCGACCAGATACAGCGGCGTGGCTTCCCGCAGTGCTACGGCGAGCACGTGGTCCTTGGTCGCCCAGATCGACAAGGGCGGGATCCCGGCCAGCGTCACGGCTCCGGCGGTGAAGGTCACGCCGACGACCGGGTACCGACGGGCGACGCCGCGAAGTGCTAGCAGGTTTTTGGTGCCCAATGCGGTCAGCCACGCCCCAGCGGCGAGGAACAGCAGGCTTTTGGTCAGCGCGTGCGCCACGAGCTGACCGCTCCCGGCGGCGACCCCGCCCGCTCCTGCGGCGAGCACCATGAATCCGACCTGGGCGCAAGTGGAGGCGGCCAGCAGTTGCTTGAGATCGCTCTGCACCACGGCCACGGCCCCGAGCGTCAACGCGGTCAGGGCGCCGGTCCACGCCACCAGCACACCCGCCCACGGGTTGGCACCGAGTAGCGGCTCCAGCCGCAGCAACAGGTAGGCGCCGGCGGCGACCATCGTCGCTGAGTGCAAGAGGGCGGACACGGGGCTGGGGCCGTCCATGGCGCGAGACAGCCAGAAGCTGAACGGCAGCTGGGCCGACTTGCCGAGCGCCGCCAGCACCACACCCGCGGCCACGACGTCCTGCCACCCGTCTGACAACCCGGCCAGCTCGTCGAGGGCGAGCCCGCCCGCGCCGCCGGCGAGTGCCGCTCCCGCCGCCAGGTAGAGCCCGAGGTCGGCGGAGCGGGTGGTCAAGAACGCCACCGTGCCCGAACTGGCCCGCCGGGACTCCCGCCACCAGAAACCGATGAGCGCGTACGAGGCCGCGCCCATCACCTCCCATGCCATCAGCAGCGTGACCAGTGTCGTGGCGGTGACCGTCACCAACATGGCGCCGGCGAAGAGCAACATGAACCCGAAGAACCGTGCCCGCGCCTCCTCCGGGCTGAATTCCCCGACGGCGAAGATCAGCACCGCAAGTAGCACGACGGAGACGATGATGACCATGACCGCGGAGAGGCCGTCGACCCGCAGACCGAACGACACACCTTCCACATAGGACGCCGCGACCGCCGGGCGTTGGGTGGTCACGATGGCCGACAGCGCCAGCGTCAGCGCCGCTGCGGCGATCGCGACGGGCACGGAGAGCGAATCCGCGCGCTTGCCACACGCCAGCAGCAGGCTGCCGACCGCCGGTGGAACTCCGATCAGGAACCACAGCGTCATGTGTTAGCCCTTCAAATCCGCGGCCATGTCGGTCATGTCCACGTCTCGGGCCCGGAACACCGCTGTTGTCACGGCAAACCCGGCCGCCATCTCGATCGCCATCGCTGTGATGGCCAGGACAATGACCACCTGCCCGTCCGGGCGATCGGGCGCGGTGAAGTACCAGAACGCCGCGCCACCTACGATCACGGCGTTGATCATCAACTCAAGGCCCATCATGATCATGACGATGGACTGCTGGGAGAGCGCACCGTAGAGGCCGACGCTGAACAGTGCGGCCGCGAGGAGCAAATACTCTTGCAGACTCACCTGCCGACACCTCCTCGGACGGGGTCGTCGGGGCGATCGCGGTCCAGCCGGTCGCCGTAGCGGTCGTACCGGCCCCGGTGTGTGGCCAGGACGACCGTGGCGACGATCGTGGCGAACAGGGCGAGCCCAAGAACGATCATCATCAGCATCTTCGGCCCCATCAGCGCCTCACCCAGGGCCATAGTCGGATCCTCGGGCTGCGGCGCGGACGATGTGGGCCAGTCGATGAGGTAGATCCCGGTCGCCAGGACTGCGAAAGTGCCGATGGCGATCGCCAGCGAACCTTTCTGGTTGTGCACCATGGTCATCGGCATCAACCCGGCGGGATTCATCATGTACATCAGCATGAAGACCACCATGATGACCATCTCCATGATCATCATGAGGATGACCAGCACCCCGAGATATGTCAGGTCCACGAGCAGCACGGTCCCGGCTGCGAAGAGGAACGACGCCAGCAGCGCGAACGTCGCGCGGGCCATTGAGTCGACGCGAAACACCGCGACGCCGGTGATCACCGATCCGGCCGCGCACAACCAGAACACGATCTCACGCCACATCGAGCACCTCCTCAGATGACCACAAGGGATACGAACAGCGCCTGCAACAGCGTCGCCGGAATCAGCACCATCCAGGAGATCTCTTCGAACCGTTCCATCCGGATCGTCGGCACCCGGCGGCCCGCCCACACCAATGCGGCCAGCACAAGTGCTGTCTTGACCAGCGTCCACAGCCAGTCCGGAAGAAGGGGCCCGGAGCCGCCACCGAGGAACAGCGGCACGGCCATCGCTGCCCCGGAGACCAGGAGGACCCATCGGCCCGCGACGAACACGAGCCTGTCCACGCCGGACAACTCGGCCAAAACACCACCGGCGACGTCACTGCTCACGGCGTGGTTGAACGGTCCGGCGAACGCCATCGCCAGCACCGAGAGCAGGTAGACGGCGAAGGCGACCGGCATCCACACGACGAACCACAGGTCTTGCTGGGCAGCGACGATATCGGCGACCCGCAGCGAACCGGCACCGAGCGCCGCGGTGGTCAGTACGAACATGTGCGGTAGCTCGTACGCCAGGCCTTGTGCGACGAACCGGTACCCGCCCACCAGACCGAACGCCGAGTTGGCGCCCCACCCCGCCAGCCACACCGCCGCCCACGCGACGATCTCCATCGCGTTGAACCACACCACACCTGCCGAGAGATCTCCGACTGCCCACTGCCCCAGGGGAGTGACCAGCGAGGCGAGCACCGCGGCCACCAGCAGCACCATGCCCGCTGCGCGCCACAGCAGCGTGTCGGCGGCCAGCGTGCGCCGACGCTGTTGCACGAGCAGCCCGGCCGCGGAGCGCAGCGGAGCGAGAGCAGCCGACCGAGGTGCGGCCACCCCGGCGGCCCGGGCGGCGAGGGTGGCGTCGAACGCCGCTGCGCCCACGGCGAACAACCCCAAAATCACTGGCAAGAGCAGCACTCCCCACGCTGTCGTCTCAACCATGATGAGCCTCGCACACGGTGAGCATGTCGGTGTCGAGGTCCAGGCTCGCGACGATCAGCCGCGCCGTGGCCAGCTCGCAGCCCTCCAGCACGCTGGGGAGGACATCGACGGCCCACGGCGTGCCGTCAGCCACATCCGGGGGTGCGACTGACGTCTTGGGGTCGGCCAGCGAGTCGACCCAACGGTAGAGACGGGTCAGTGCATCTCCCGCGAGTGCCCTCGGCGTGGAGGGCTTGTCTGGCACCTGTCCCACCCCGGTCAGTAGCCACGGCAGCGTGCGGGAGCGGCGCACCTGCCTGCCCCACCTCCGGATGGGGCCCGCGATCTCGGCTTGCGGCGTCCCAGTCAGCACCTGATCCCGCAGACGTCGCGCGACAGCGGCGGCATCCGCCCAGCCAGCGATCGCGAGCAGGGCAGCGCTCGCGTCCAACCACCTGGCCTTCAGGGGGCGCCCCGGGCGCAGCCAGAATGCGTCTCCCCGGGCATCGCCTATGCCGAGCACTTCGACCGCTGCCTGCTGAATGACATCGCCTTGTAGTTTCGTGCGCACGACGAGCCCGGGCGGCCAGAGCGGCAGTAGCGGACCGAGCGGTACGTGCAGCTGGTCGAGAGTGAGCCCATCCCGATCGTCCGCCCGGCCGGCCATCGGCACGCCGCCCGCCAGCTGCATGCCATCCATGTCGTGTCCGTGATGACCGTGGTGCTCGTGGTGACCATGTTGCTGTTGGTCTTGCTCCGCGTGTCCGCTGCCGGACGGCGCACTGTGATGTGAACGATGTTCGGCATGGCTTCCGTGTTCTTGCCTGCCGGCCTCCGATTCAGGGCGATCACCGGCGGACAGGGCCTCGGTCGCCTGTTTGTGCTGGTAATCGACGTTGTGCAGGGCGCTGACCGCCACGTCGAGTTCACGCGGTGCGTCGTTCGCGGCCTGCACGTCCACCCGTGTGCGGGGTGCGGGTATGAGCCCCCATAGCTGTTCGACAAGGGGCTCGAGCGCATGCCCGGCGACACCTGCAACGACGAGTATGTTCGCCTCTGCGGGACTGAACGCCGTACCCCACGCCCGTTCCCTCACACAGCGCTCGACGGCCAGCCGTGCCTCCGTGCCACCAGGTACGGTGACCACCAGGGGCCGGGGTGGCATCGTCCTCAGCAGCCACCTGCTCAGCTCCACCGCAACGCCCCTTCTCGCCAGGCATAGGTCACACCGGCGAAGAGAATTCCCAGGAAAACGAACATCTCCACCACGGCGGTCATGCCTTCCTCGGCGACCACGAGCGTCCACGGGTACATGAACACCATTTCCATGTCGAACGCCAGGAAGATCATCGTCAGCGTGTACCAGCGAACGTGATATCGCGACACGGCATGTTCGGCGGGCGCGTGCCCGGACAGGAACGGACGTACGTCCCTGAGGGTGCTGCCCAATCGGAGGAGGAAGGCGACACCGTAAAGGCCAGCGATGATGCCGATGATGACCACGGCCAGGAGAAACGCATTGCCGACGTTCACGGCGACTCACACCTCCCGCGCTCGGCTGGTTCTAGTACTGCAACGGCAGTTAAGGAAGTGGGTAGCCGCGGCGTTTGTAGTGGCTGAGGCGGGCTTGGTGT
>NZ_SWMS01000055.1 GCF_005146945.1 Prauserella endophytica | reverse complement strand
AACGAACGCCAGGGAGGCGCACCAACCCCATCGTGTACATCGTGGACGCTCAACCCGAGCGGTTAGATAACTGCGGCGACGACGTCGTCGGAGAAGGTCTCGCCCCAGCGTCCGAAGGGCAGGTTCGAGGTGACCATGACCGAGCCTTGCTCGTAGCGGGAGGCGATGAGCTGGAAGAACAGGTTGGCCGCGTCCTGGTCGAACGGGATGTAACCGACCTCGTCGATGATGATCAGCTTGTAGCGGCGGATCTTCTTCAGTTCGGCCTCGAGCCGGTTGGCGTGGTGGGCGTCGGAGAGGCGGGCGATCCAGTTGCTAGCGGTGTCGAACAGCACTGAGTAGCCGGCCTGGGTGGCCTTGACTCCCAAGCCGATGGCGAGGTGGGTTTTCCCGATTCCGGGCGGCCCGAGCAGGATCACGTTCTCGGCTTTGGCGACGAATGTGCCGGTTGCTAGATGCGCGAGCAGGTCGCGGCGCAGGGAGGGCAGGTGGTCGAGGTTGAAGTCTTCGAGGGTCTTGACCGCCGGGAAGTGTGCGGTGCGGATGCGCATCACGGTGCCTTTGGACTCGCGGTCGGCGACCTGGCGTTGCAGCAGCGCGGCCAGGTATTCCTCGTGCGACCAGTTCTCGTCCCGGGCTTGGTCGGCCAGTTGTTCCCAGAACGCCCCGATCGTCGGGGTTTTCAGCACTCTGGTCAGATAGGCGATCATTGATGGCGTGCCGTCTTTCGGCGCCAGGGCCTCGGTTTTCGGCTTGCTGGTAGTACTCACGTGTTGCTCACTTTCTCGGTGGGGTTGGTGAAATCGACGCCGAAGAGGGCGTCGTAGTCCGGCAGCGCCCGCAGCCCGACGGCATGCCCGTCGGCGTGATGACGGGTGGCTGCTTGACGTTTCTGCCGTTGGGCGCTGAGAGCCCGGCGCATCTGCGCAGCCGTGGCGGCATGGGCGGAATCGGTGATCACGCCGTGCTTGGCCCAGGACCGGTGATGGCGGGCAACGACCTGGCCCTCGCAGAACACGGTCACCTTGTCCGGCGACGCGGTCACATCGACGAACCTGCCGATGACCCGCGGATCAACGGAGTAGTCGACGGCGTCGACACGCACGTAGTAGTCGCGGCCGAGCCGGATGCGGTGGTTCAGCCCGATCTGCGGCGCGACCGGCGGCAACGGAAGCATCGACAGGTAGTCGGTCTCCAGAAGGTCGACCGGGCGGCCCTGGATCGAGCGGACGGTGCGCGCGTTGGCCCGCTCCAGCCACTCCCCGAGCTGGGTGTTGAAGTCCGCCGGGGAGGTGAACAGCCGGCCGGGCAGAAACGAGGTCTCCAGGAACCGGTTGTTGCGCTCGACCAAGCCCTTGAACTCCGGATCCCGAGGCGGAGCGAGCGTGATCTTCGTGGCCAGCGTTCCGGCGAAGGCCGCCGCCGGGGCGCTGACCCGTCCGGTCCCGCCGATCGCGGATTCCCGGTCCCACACAAGGGTCTTGGTCACCCGGCCGATCCCACCGATCAACTCCCACATGCCCGACAAGATGTCCCCGGCCTGCCGCGACGGGATCATCGTCGCGGTCAGAAACCGGGAGAACCCCAGCGTCAGCACCAACACCGGTAACACCCGCTCCTGCCCGGCCGCGACCGGAACCCTGGGCTCCGGGAACCACAAGTCGCACTGCGTGACCTGCCCGGGTTCGTAGACCACCCGGTCGACCGGGTCGATGCCTACGTACTCCGGCCGGATCGCCGCCAGCCGCTTCTTCAACGGCGACATCGAGTACGGCCAGCCGATCTTCTGCGCAACCACCGGTGCAGGCATCTTCGGCCATTCCTGCAACAAAGCCCGGATCTGCGGCTCGAACGCATCCGCCACCGAACCCCGCGGCGCCCGCTGATACTTCGGCGGCCGGTCCGACGACAACGCCGCCCGAACCGTGTTCCGCGCCACACCCAACCGTCTAGCGATCTCCTTGATAGGCACACCCTCCGCACGATGCAAACGGCGGATCTCAGCCCAGTCCTCCACGTTCAACACCTCATGATCATCAAGAGGGGTCAATTTTCGGAGAACCACAGGGGGTCAGTCTTCAGGAATCGTTAACACGTCCGAGCCGGCATCATCGCGACGATCGACGTGAACATCGTCCGGGTACACCCGCGGTTCAGGACCGAAGACCTGCCTCCCGACGACGGAGAGGACAACGCCGACCACGACACGTCGGACAACAGCCGCCGCTCGCCTCACTATCGCCACCGGTACTGGCGCGGCCCGTATCGAGCAAACATGTGTATGAACACCTGGGGGCATAGCGAAGGAAACTGTGAACACAAAGAGGTGCCCGTGGGTCGGCATTTGCGCGGGCCGGTCGGCGCACCATTCCGCGAGCGCGTCACGGAACTGCGCGGCTCACCGGCTCGTAACTCCGGCACCGGCCAGCCCAAGCCGTAGACCGCGACCTGCACGTCGATGATGAGGCGAGGCGCCCTCGGGCTCGATACCTCGCATGCTCCGAGGTAGTCGGCTCGAAAACATCAGAGCCAGCCTGCCTGTTACGCCTTCTCGGGCCGGCGGTCATGGCTCGAACCGGAAACCGTAGGTTCGGTCGCCGATGGGCACGCGACCGTAAGGTGATCGGCGCTGCAGGAGGATGCCCGCCAGCGCCTGGTCGACGAGGACTTCAAGATCGGCGATGCTGCGTCGTTCCAAGAGCATGACGTAGTGCGTGCGTGGAGGCTTTCCCTTGGGCGGTTGCCAGGCGGAGTCTTCATTGATGCGGAGGCAATGTTCGACGCCGTGTCGTGGGCATCTCCAGACGGCGGGTATCTCGGCGTCTGTCGAGAATGGCACGGTGAACTCGTGTCCTCTTCGGCACGCGAAGCGGACTTGAATCCGCGGCGCCGGCCGCGCATCGCAATCCGGTTCGCCAGTGTGCGTTCCCAGGCGGTAGCCCCGCAAGACCCGTCTGGGCATCATGATCTCCGCTCGCGTATCGGATGGGCTGGTGTCGCGAGCCGTTCTCGTGCCCGCTGTCGCTGGGCTATGAGGCTTTGGGCTTGGTCCGGGTAGCGCCGCCGCGTCCACGCAGCACCACACCGAACTCCGACAGGATTCGGTGCACGAAGCCGTACGAGCGGTCGGTGGCCTCGGCCAGCGCACGGATGCTGGCGCCCTTTTCGTACTTCTTCTTCAGGTCAGCGGCCATCTTGGTGCGGGCCTCGCCGGTGATCCGGCGTCCCTTGGCCGTGGTGTGTGCTGCCATGCCGTTCGCTCCTCTTCGCGTTCAGGCGGTCGGTTGGTCGGAGTCGAGGGCGTCGCGCCGGGCGATGACGGTGGCCTTGCTCTTGTCGGCGCCGGGGCCGGCGGCGGTGTAGTAGTCGATGGCCTGGCCGTAGCGGCGGTGGGCCTCGGCGGTGTCGCCGAGCGCGGCGTGGACCTCGCCGAGCACGGTGCATAGGTCGGCCAAGTAGCCGACCGAGCCGTAGTCGCGCACGGCCTGCTCGATCGCGGCGAGCTCCGACACTGCCTCGGCGGCTTGCCCGTTCAGGGTCAGGGCCCGTGCCAGGTGCAGGACGGTGCGGGCGTGGCCGATGTCATCGCCGATGCCGGTGAACATGCTCGCCGCCAGCCGCAGGTGGTGGAGTGCGAGCGGGGCGTCGGCGACCTTGGGGTGCAGGGCAGTTTCGCCGAGGCGGCGGTGCCGCAGCGCGATGCTGCGGGCGTCGCTCATCCCCTCGGCGATTTCGAGGGCATGTTCGAGGTCAGGGAGGGCGGCGTGCGGGTCGTCGGCCTTGAGGTGGGCGCGGGCGCGGGTGGACAGCGCGC
The DNA here is from genome assembly GCF_005146945.1 of Prauserella endophytica. Lineage (GTDB taxonomy): Bacteria > Actinomycetota > Actinomycetes > Mycobacteriales > Pseudonocardiaceae > Prauserella_A > Prauserella_A endophytica. Next base: position 16,310 of record NZ_SWMS01000055.1, on the reverse strand, counting down.
CGGAGTGCAGCCACGGGTCGCCGACTTCGGCGGCGCGCTCTACGGCAATCGTGCAGATGGCGACGGCGGCCTCGTGGTGGCCGAGGTTGGTCTCGCCGAAGCCCTGGCGGGTGCGGCAGACGACCTCCAGGATGTGCCCGGCGTCGGCCGCGGCATTGGCCCCGAGGAACTGCGAGCTCACCAACTCACCGGCGGTGTAGTTGGGGCGCAGCGGGTTCCACAGGACCTCGCCGAACTGATACACCAGCTCCGTCCAGCCCTGGTCGGCGGCGACCTGTTGAGCGGCGAGAAGGTTGGCGCGTTCGGTCTCGGCCCATTCCAGGGCGGCCTTCGCTGCGAACACGCCGGTGTCCAGACCGGTGTAGACGGGGCTGAACCGGCGAGGGAAAGGATTGATGATCTTGTCGGCCGCCGCCGCGCGCCGCAGGTACCACTCGATCATCCGGCGGCGCACCGCAAGCCGCTTGGCCTGGTCATCCTGGCCTGCCAGGGTTTGCACGTGCTCTCGCAGGACGTCGTGCAGCCGGTAGCGCTCGTCTCCAGTCTCGGTGACGAGGTTCGCCTCCACCAGCCGCCCGAGCCCGCGGCCGACCTCGGCGACCGGCACGTCGAGCCCGGCCGCGAGCGGCTCGGCGGTGAACTCGACGCCGGGATGCTCGGCCAGGCCGCGGTAGAGCCGGGCGGTGGTGGCGTCGAGGTCCTCGTAGCTCATCTGCAGCACTCCTTCAACGGACAGCTCGTGCGGGTCCAAAGCGCCAGTGGACGCCTCGGCGAGGTGGGTCAGGCGGGTGATCAGGCGCGCCGGGTCGCGCCGGGGGTAGGCGGCGAGATGGGCCCCGGCGATGGTTAAGACCAACGGGTGCCCGTGACAGCGGGTGGCCAGCGCATGCAGCAGCTCCTCGCCGATGGGCTGTCGGTCCTCGTCGAGGAGGCCGGTCAGGAGCGCGGCGCCGGTGGCGGCCGGGAAGCAGTCGAGGTCGAGGTGGCGGAAGCCCGCGATGGCCAGCTCGGCGAGCCGATTGCGGCTGGTGACCAGGATCGTGCCGCGCGCCGTGGCAGGTACCAGGGCCTGCACCTGCTCGGCGGAGCGGGCGTTGTCGACCAGCATGGCCACCGCCTTGTCCGAGGTGACCGTCCGGTACAGCGCGACCAGCTCGGCCACCTCGCCCGGCAGGTCGTCGGCGGCGACGCCGAGCGTGCGGAGCCATCCGGCGAGGACCTGCGCGGTGGCCGGTGGCGGGTGGCCGCTCCAGCCGTTGAGGTCGACGTGCAGCACGCCGTCGGGGTGGCGCTCGTGGTGTCCGTCGAGCCAGCGCACCGCCAAGCCGGTCTTGCCGACCCCACCCAGGCCGGTCACCACCACGCGGGTCGGGCCCGCCGTGGTGAGCAGACGGTCCAGCCACTCCAATTCATCTGCGCGGTCGACCCAGGTGTGCGCGGGCGGCGGAAGCTGCCGGGGCACCGGCACTCGGTGCTCGGGAGCGTGCAGGACGATGGTTTCGGCGGTTACCGTGCGGGCTTGCAGCACCTGGCCGTGGACCGATCCGGACACGGTGTTGATGTGCTCGGCCTCGTTCATGCTCGCTCCGCGGGCTCGGAACGGCGGTCGGCGAGCACGGCGTTGCCCCACAGGCACTCGCGTACGGGCAGGGTGAGCCCGTCCGGTCGCCACAAGCCGATCGGCGCCACGCCGTCCGGGTGTGGTTGCCACGGTCCCAGCAGGTCGGCGAACTGCCGCCGGCTTCGGTGGACGAGCGTGATCCCGGCCCTGGCGAGACAGTCCTCGACCGCAGCGGCCGACTCCAGCCCGAGGACGATGCCGTCGGCGTGTGAGGCGGCCAACAGCGAGCCGGGTGCCAGCCGCTCGTGGTACCTGGCCAATGCGGCGGCCGGATCCTCGGCGCCGGGCAGGCAATGCAACACCGACCCGGCCACCACGCCCACCGGGCGAGTCAGATCGAGCAGCCGAGTGGTCACGGCATGGTCGAGCACCTCGTCAACGTGCCGCAGGTCGGCCTCGATCACCCCGGTGCTCGGATCGTCCGCATGGACGATCAGACCGAGACCGGCGATGGCGATGGGGTCGCGATCGACGTAGACGACGCGGACGTCAGGACGTTCAGCCTGGGCGAGATGGTGCACGGGGTGCGCGCTGAACATGCCCGCACCCAGGTCGAGGAACTGCTCGATTCCGGCCGTGAGCATGTGAAGGACTGCGCGGCGGACGAAGGTGCGGCTCTCGCGGACGAATACGTCATACCCAGGCACCAGCGTGGTGATCTTGTCGGCCACGGCGCGGTCGGCCGCGAAGTTGTGCCCACCGCCGAGCAGGTAGTCGTAGATCCGGAACAGCGACGGCGCGTCGGGGTCTACCTGTTGCACAAGACCTGGCGCGTCCCCATGCGTCGCCATCACCGTGAAGTTCTCCCCACCCCGCCTCGTCACCACGAGCCGACTCGCGCCATGCGCCTGGTCGACCCGGTAGCCGTGACCTGCGGTTCATCCGCACCAGCCGCACCGGCCGGGTCGATTCGTGTGGGCGATTAGACCGGCGATATCAAGATCTGAACCAGAGCGGCAAGGAGGCGCTGGTGAGGCGTCCGTGAGGCGGCACCACGTGTGAGCACGACTTCAGCGGCGGCACGGTTCACCCGGCCGAGTGGCATCCCATCACCAGCCGATACGTGACTCGCCGGATCCCACCACAGTCGAACATATGTGCGAGCGCGGTGGTAGTTTTCTCGACATGAGTTCGTCGCCTCCACCCGCCTCACCGGACGGCGCGCTGCGCTACCGGGTCGACCACACCGGCACGACGATCGCCGTCCTTCCAGCCACCTGCAAAGGTGGCCGGCACCTCGTCATCCCAGGCGTCAGCAGGGCGATAGCGGTCGAGGACGAAGTCCGCATCGACTGCCCTGTTTGTGCGGCGACACCCGGAGCCGACGCGACCTGGCGCCTGTCCAGCAGCGGCCCCAGCCCGGACCGCGCCGAGCTGGACGACGAGCCGTATGGCGATCTGATTCTGCGCCGCGTGCGAACGGTGGCCGGCACGAGGTAGGCCGATGATGCCGTGATCAACAGCCCGTTCACTCAGTGGGAAGGCGACGACCTCCACGGACGCAGACCAGTGCTCACCTCGGTATGGGTCAACCTGGACATCCTCTTCCCCCGGCCAGCCGACGCACCGCGGCACGTCATCGAGACCGGCCTGGACTTGACGGGCGTGGTCCCCGGACGGCTTCACGGCCGTTTCCCCAGTATCGAGGGCGACTGGTACGGGATCGTCAACTACGAGATCGGCTACGCCGACGGCCGTCGCGACAAGCTGCACCTGGTCGACCAATTCGTGCCCTTCAACGTGTTGCGAAAGCGCGAGTGAAGTTCCCAGCTGGCAGAACGCAGGGCGGTCGACGACGAGCACGCGGGTACCGCGGTGATCGAGTCGATCTGGGCGTGCGGGTGGAGGACGGCCGCGCGGCGGAGGAGGAGGCGGCCGCGTCGCTCGGTGGCTGTGAACGCGCGTCGGACACTGCGCTGCTCAGAGATCTACCGCCGACCCACCGCGCTACCGTGATGTGATGGTCAACCAGCGAACCCGACGTGCTCAGGTGGGCGCGACCAGGTTTGACGCACGCGGTGGAGCGGCATGACCGTCACGCCGATGAGGCTGCGCTCGGCCATCGCCGAAACGCTCTGGGAGTGCGTCAAGGCCCACCACCTGGAAGGGGCCTGTGACGCGCTCGGCATGAAACCCGCCCGCGAGGGCAGCCCCGAGCCGTTCAACAGCAAGCGCAGCTACGTCGAGGGCCGGCTACAGGGCATGTCTTTGACGGACTTGACCAACCTCGCCCACCGCGTCGCGGCCGAGTACGACGCCGAGCACCTACAGCCGTTGCTCGACGCATCCGGTACGCACGGCGTAGCCGGCGAACTGAAGAACCTGATCTTCGCGGCCGACGGCCCCAAGCCGGAGATCGTGTTCAGCGACGCCCTGAACAACGACGTCCTCGTAGTCAAGAACGAGCAGTTCTGTCTCGTTTACGACCGGCCGCTGGGCGCACATGGCCTCACCTGGGCCGAACTGACCAGCTGGTGGGCCGACCGCGCGGGACTGACCGAAGCACCGGCCCGTGAGATCTCGCTCGACTTGTACCGACGGCTGGACCGCTCGCTTGGTGACAACCACGCGGAGCGACGAATACTGCGCACGTACGCCGACCGGTACGTCCGGCTCGGCGACGGCATCCCGGCGCTGATCCCGCAGGTGTACCTGCATTACGACCCGTACACCCGAGCGCACCACGCCCCTGGCACACCACCTCTGGCCCGTCAGCGCATGGACTTCCTCCTGCTGCTGCCACAGCGGATCCGTATCGTCGTCGAGTGCGACGGTAAGCAGCACTACGCCGACGAGAACGGGCACGCGGACCCCCGTCGGTACGCCGAGATGGTGGCCGAGGACCGTGAACTACGACTGCACGGCTACGAGGTCTACCGCTTCGGCGGTGCCGAGCTCACCGATACTCCAGCCACTGGGCAGCGGCTTGCAGCGTTCTTCGACCGGCTCGCCGAGCGTTACTCCACCTGACTCTCCGTTGGCCCAAACCCGTGAAGCCGGTCGCCCGAGTGGGGGTTGGCAGTCAGCGTCGCCGTGGAGGACGAGAAGGCCAAGGGCAGCGACGGCCACCAGGGCGCAGGCGACGCGAGCGCTTCGCCCGGAACCGGTGGGAGCGCCTGGAAGAAGGAACCGCGGACAGAACAAGCAAGTCGGCGTGGAGCGTGAGCGCGGCTCCAACACAAGCATGGCCGGCGCCGGAACGCTGTTGATGTCCTCACGCCACGCTGCCAACAAAACCGCGAGCTCGTCCTCCTCGCCACCCACGCCATCACCTCCGCCGTTCAGCTACCAACAGGCGTCGTACCCGCTCGACCTGGCGTTACGCGCGACACCGCTAGGCTTCGAACGTGCTGGCCCCGACGGGACCGCTTCGACGAATTGGCGCTAGGAGGGGCCTGCTCATGGGCGAGCTAGGTGTGATCCGGAGTTACGCGTACTGGTCGGATCGCCGTATCCGGGACATCGCGTCGGCAAACGGCATCGCCCTCGAACGGCGCGTGAGTTGGAAGGCCAAGACGGCGTCGATTCCCTTGATCGGTGGGCTCGAATTCGCGCAGGAGGCGCGCACGCTAGACCGTGCTGAAATGGCGCGCCGAATCGAAACGGCGATCGGCGACCTCGCAGTCGAGGACTTCGTCACTCCGCCGCCGGCGACGTTCGCCAAGGGCGTCGGCCGTGTCGACTTCGCCCAGTTCACGGGCGGTGTCGAGAAGCGACAAGGCGTTGTGATGCACACCAGCACTCGCAGCAGTACCGGCGCCCGCGTCGACGTGTGCCTGTTCGGCAGCCTGGAGAACACCGCCGACTACGTCGGCGGCTCCGACCAACCGCCGGAAGGATGGTCGTCCTCCGCGGCTCGGACGATTGCTCTCTACATCCAGAGCCGAGGAACGATCAACAATTCACAGTGGGACGACCCGGAGTCCCTCGCGGTCGAAGCCCTGAAGATCGCGACCGAGCAGGGCGTGACCGGAACCTGGGACGAACACGAGGACAAGCCCTGGACGCGAGGCTTCACGCTCGGCCACGCGACTGAATCCGAGTGGTTCGCACAGATCTACAGCGACGTCGTACTCGACAAAGACCGGTGGACCTTTGACCGCGACGGCGGCATCAGCCCAGACGTCGAACGTATCCTCATCGGCGCTCCACTGTGGGTACGGACTCCGGGCGCACACGCCGTCACCCGCTACCGGGACCTACGCCGAGGGAGCGACGGGCAACATGACGGGCCGCTCCCGCCTGGCCCGGATGGCCAACGCCTACGTCGTCGACGGGACACAATGATCGAGTGAGCGATGACTGGGAGTTGCGCTGGGCATCGGGAGCCCGGCGGTTCTACGTCGCCGAGATCGTGCGGCAGGCGAGTTATGCCCTGGCCGCGGTGCAACAGGCTCTCAGTCTCAGCCGGGATCCGCAGCGGCGTGCCGAGGCGTGGCCGGCGGTCCAGTCGTTCCTCACCGCGACCGCCATCATCAGCAAGCTGTTGTGGCCCGTCAGGGCCGAGGGAGCCGATCTCAAGTCCCGTTGGCGTCGCTTCCGCGCCGATCGACTGCGGACAGAGTTGATGGTCAGCGAAACCTCGGCCCTCCGGGACAGGAAGGTCCGGGACTCCGCCGATCACTTCGACGAACGCATCGACGACCTTGTCCGCGACCAGCGCATCCCGCAGTCGTGGGCAGACCTGGCCGAGGAGGAGTTCACGCAACAGCCGGCCCCGTTCCGCGCGATCGACTCTGACACGGGTGAGGTGCTCGCAGGTCATGACCGGATGGCACTGACGCCCATCGTTACGGAGTTGAACGCGGTTTTGCGTCGGTGCGAAACCGTCGAGCCCGGATCAACCAGCGACCCCGACATCGTCATGCTGCTGGCCACGTTGAGATGGCCGCCGCTGCCGTCCCTGTTCGCGCCCACCGAGCGCCCGGACGAACCGGTCACCGCCAGAGCCAGTATCGCGGCAACCGGCCCTCAGAGCCTGGAAGAGCTGATCACGCTGGTTGTCGATCAGCTCTCCGAGCACCCGGACTCGAACCGATCACCCGATGCCGAGGGATAGGTGATGTCGAGCCGCATCAATAGGCAGTCTGGCAACGTGCCGCGATCGAGCGCGAACGCGCGGTGAGGCAGTTGCTGGACAGTCCACTGTGTGTTCAGCCGGTCTGAGCAGCTTGGATCACGCCCTGGATGGCCTGCCCGATGCGATTGGCGGCGTGGTCAGGGTCGGGTTGGCCGGTGTCGAGCCAGGCGATCACGGCTTCGAGGGTGAGGGTGGGGATCAGTCGTGCTGCCCAGTTCTGCCAGGGGCCGTCCGGGATCGCGTCGGCGAGGTGGCGGTGGGCGATCTCGGTCGAGGCCGACCGGATCCTGTCGATCACGTCGCGGAACTCCGGCTCCCTGACCGCATGGCGGAACAGCAGCCGGAACCCGTCAGGGTCGGCTGCGGCGGCGCGCAGCAGCGCGGGAATGCTGCCCTCGTCGTAGGTCTCGATCCCAACGGAGGTCCCGAGCCGGGTACAGGCGCGGTCTAGCACCGCTCGGTACAGGTCGTTCTTCGACGCGAAGTGTCGGTAGAGGATCACGTGCGTGACGCCGGCCTCCGCTGCGATGTCGTCGAGGCCGGTGGCGGTGAACCCGGTGCGGGCGAACGCGCGGGTGGCCGCGTCGAGGATCTGCTCGCGCCGCTGCGCGCGGGGCATACGCCGGACACGCTCGGGCTGGCTTTCCGACGTGGACTGCGCGGATTGTCGGGCGGCTGCCATCGCATCAACCTCCTCTTGTTAAAGGCAGACTATACAAGTAAGTTGTTGAAGTTGTCTTGTACAAGTGGTGTGTAATGATGGAGGTCGCGATGAGCGCCCCGGTTCAGTTGCCGTTCGAGCAGGTAGATCCGTTGCGGGTGGCGCCCCGGCTGCGTGAGTTGCAGTCCCAGGGCCCGGTCCACCGGGTTCGCACCGCGGTGGGTGATGAGGCATGGCTGGTCACCGGCCATGCGCAGGTGCGGCGGCTGCTGGACGACGACCGGCTGGGCCGCGCCCATCCGGCGCCGGAGACCGCCGCGCGGACCGGGGAGTCGGCGTTGTTCGGCGGACCGCTGGGCAACTTCGCCACCGAGAAGAGCGACCACGCCCGGATGCGGTCGCTGTTGCAGCCGCACTTCTCGCCCAAGCACCTGCGTGCCCTGCGCCCCAGGGTCGAGGCCCTGACCGCGCTACTGCTGGACGAGTTGGCCGAGCAGGGGCCTGTCGCGGATCTGCACGCCGCGGTGGCGGTGCCGCTGCCGATCCTGGTGATCTGCGAGTTGCTCGGCGTGCCTTACGAGGACCGTGATCAGTTCCGCGCCTGGACCGCCGACGCTGCCAACATCCGTGATCGCGCCCGTTCGGAACAGGGGTTGGGTGCGCTGTTCGCGTACGGCCAGAAGCTGGTCGCCCGCAAGCGGGCCGAGCCTGGTGACGATGTGATCTCCCGGCTGTGCGTGACCGAGGGTGTGTCCGACGTCGAGGCCGCGGGAATGTCCATGGCGTTGCTGTTCGCCGGGCACGAGACCACGGTGGTCCAGATCGGTCTGGGCGCACTGGCGTTGCTGACCAACCCCGACCAGTGGCAGAGCTTAGTGAACGACCCGACCCTGGTGCCGAACGCCGTCGAGGAGATGTTGCGGGCGCCCGGCAAGGGTGGCGGTGGGATTCCCCGCTACGCCAGGACCGACCTGGAGGTCGACGGCGTGATCATCCGGGCGGGCGAGTTGGTGCTGCTGGACAACGGGGCGGCCAACCACGACCCGGCCGTCTTTGCTGATCCGGACCGTGTGGACATCACCCGTGCGTCCGCTGCGCACCTCACCTTCGGGCACGGCGCCCGATACTGCATCGGCGCACCGCTGGCCCGCATCGAGCTCCAGGTGGTGTTCTCCCAACTCGCTGCACGATTCCCGACCTTGCGGCTGGCCGTCGGCGTGGAGGAGTTGACCATGCGGCGCGACGTGCTGACCGGCGGCCTGGCCGCACTCCCGGTGCAGTGGTAACCGATTCTAGTCTTGACTGACCGGGTCGGTCAGTTATTGTTGCGAGATGCCCAGGGTTCGGTCGGCGGAGTTCTTCCCGCGCCTGGTTTCGGCGGCGGCCGAGACGTTCATCGCGCAGGGTTTCCAACGCACGCAGATGCAGGATGTCGCGGACCGGTTGGGGGTGGCGAAGGGCACGGTGTACGGGTACGTGGAGAGCAAGGCCGCGTTGCTGGCCGCCGCGATGCGCTACGCCGACGATGTAGAACCACTGCCCGAGTTGGCCGAGTTGCCGGTGCCGACGCCGGTGGCGGGTGAGCTGGCGGCGCTGGTGGCCGATCGGCTCCGCGGCGAGGTTGCCGAGCTGCGGCTGGTGAAGGCGGTGTCCGGGCGTCGGCGGGTGCCGATCGCCGACGAGCTCACCGAGATCATCGTCGATCTGTATCGGCGGCTGGCGCGGCATCGGGTGAGTATCAAGCTGGTCGACCGGTGCGCGCCGGAGTTGCCGGATCTCGGTGAGGTGTGGTTCGGGGTTGGCCGGGCGGGACAGGTCGCCGTGCTGACCGACTATCTGACGCGTCGCGCGGCCAGCCGGGCAGTGCGTCTGCCGGGGCCGGCGCCTGTTGTGGCGCGGACGATCTTGGAGACCTGCGTGTTGTGGGCGGTGCACCTGCACTGGGATCCCGCCCGTGTTGATTCCGATGATCGCGAGCTACCGCCGCCGGAGGTCGTGGCCGCCACGCTGGCCGGGCTGCTCACCCACGGACTGGTATCGACGAAGGGACAAGGCGATGAGTAAGGCACTGAGCGGTGACCTGTTGCGGGCGAAGTGGGACAAGTACGCGCTGCGGTATGACCGCGATATCGGGTTCTTCGAGCGGGTGCAGTTCGGCGGCGGCCGGGAGTGGGTGTGCTCGCAGGCCCACGGCGAGGTGCTGGATGTGGCGGTGGGCACCGGGCTAAACCTGGCGTTCTATCCGGACGAGGTGCGGTTGACCGGGATCGACTTCAGCCCCGCCATGCTGGCGATCGCCCGCACTCGCGCGGCCGAGCTGGGTCGCGAGATCGACCTGCGCGAGGGTGACGCGCAGGCGTTGCCGTTCCCGGACGCCTCGTTCGACACCGTGGTGTGCACCCTCGGGTTGTGCGGCTTTCCCGACGAGCGGGCAGCGATCATCGAGATGCACCGGGTCCTACGTCCCGACGGGACGCTCTTGCTGCTCGACCACGTCGGCAGCCACCACCGGCTGATCCGGGCTGGGCAATGGTTGCTGGAGAAGCTGACCGTGCGGATGCTGGGCGACTACCAAACCCGTCGTCCACTGCCACTGGTCGAGGAGGCCGGGTTCGTCATTCAACGACAGGAACGACTCAAAGCCGGCATGGTGGAGCGGGTCGCGGCCGTCAAACCAGCGACGGCGGGTAGCTAGCTGTCGAGAATGCGTTGCCGCAACAGGGTTTGCTCGGTCGGGTGGGGCGGTCAGCTCCAGCGCGCGGCGGCCTGGGCCTCGGAGTCGCCGAGCTCGCGCAGCGACTCGGCGCGGGGCCTGATAGCGGTAGCAATGGACCAGTGAACTATCCAATGTGGACAGCTCGGGTGCGGCCTCAGAGTCGGCCACGTGGCGTGTAGGGCGATGGCGCGATGTAGCCGGCTCAACACCTCCTTGCTCAGGAGACCACTGACAACACGCCCGATTCGACACCGCCCCAGAAAATCTTGGTCAAGTTGCCACCGGTAGGTCGGCCAAGCGCCATTCGAGCATGCCGTCGGCCAACCGGCGAGCCGGGCGACCGGCGGCGATGAGCAGGCGGACCGCGTCGTAGGCGAACACGCAGTAGGCGCCGCGGCAGTAGGCGACGATCTCCTGATCGAGGGGGAGTTCAGCCAAGCGCTCGGCGAGATCCTCCAGCGGAATCGACACCGCGCCGGGGATGTGCCCGGCGGTGTATTCCTCGTGCGGACGCACGTCGATCACGGTGGCGCCGCCGGAACGGACCCGTCGCAGCAACTCCTCGCGGGTGACCTCCTCGGTCTCTGGCCCGAGATAGGTAGCGCGTGCGGCCTCCACGTCGGCGAGGTGCTCGCCGGCCACGGCCTGGACGAGCGCGTACAGCGCGGCGACGTCATCCCCGGCGAGCCGGTAGTAGATCTTGGTGCCGTCACGGCGGGTCGTCACCAAGTTGGCCTGCTTGAGGGTCTGCAGGTGCGCCGAGGCAGTGGTCAGCCCGAGTTCGGCGGCCCGTGCCAGCGACTCGACCGTGCGCTCGCCCTGTGCCAGCAGGTCCAGCAACTCCAGCCGTTTGCCGCTGCCCAGGGCCTTCCCCACGCGGGCGAACTGCTCGAACAACGCCGTCTTCGCGTCCCGATCACCCATGGTTCTCCAATCATCCTTGGAATAGTGTAGAACAGAACTCGTGCGGGAACCCAACCCGCCCGCAAAGCCACGGAGGTGCCAGGTGAGCACGGTCGACATCGTCCCGCTCGTCGACGAGGGACTGGGCAATTCCGCCTACCTGCTCGACCTCGGCGATGGCCGGGCGATGGTGGTCGACGTAAGCCTCGACCTGCGGGAGTCCTCGCGCCTCGCCCGACGTCGCGGGCTGACAGTGGCGTTCGCCGCCGACACCCATCTGCACGCGGACTTCCTCTCCGGCGCCCGCCAGCTGTCCGCGACCGAGGGCACGCAGGTACTCGCCTCGGCCGCCGGACACCGCGAGTTCACCCACAGCGGGCTGCGCGACGGTGACGAGGTCGACCTCGGCGGGCTGCGGCTGCGGGCACTGGGCACACCGGGCCACACCCACGAGCACCTGTCGTTCCTGCTGCTCGATGGTGACAAGCCGGTTGGAGTGTTCACCGGTGGCTCGCTGCTGGTGGGCGCGGCGGCCCGCACCGACCTCGTCTCCCCGGAGCAGACCGAGGCGCTGGCCCGCGCCCAGTACGCCTCACTGCGGCGGCTTGCCGAGTTGCCGGACGACGTAGCGGTGTGGCCCACCCACGGCGCCGGCTCGTTCTGCTCCGCCCCGCCCGGCACCGAACGCACCAGCACCATCGGCCAGGAGAAGGCCACCAACCCACTGCTGCGTGCGGCCGACGAGGACACCTTCGTCACCACGCTGCTCGGCTCGCTGGGCAGCTTCCCGCCGTACTTCCTGCGCTTGGGCGAGATCAACCGCCGCGGCCCCGCCGTGCTCGACCAGCCACCGGCCCTCGCGCCGCTCAGCGTCGCCGAGGTGCGGGCGCTGCTGGCGCAGGGCGCGGTGGCGGTCGACGTGCGGCCGGTCGCCGACTTCGCCGCCGCCCACATACCGGGCGCGGTGTCCATCCCGCTGCGGCCGGTGTTCGCGTCCTGGCTGGGATGGCTGGCCCCACACGACCAGCCGCTGATCATCGTGCGCCGACCTGATCAGGACCCGGCGGAGATCGCGTGGCAGGCCACCAAGATCGGCTACAGCAACCTCGCCGGAGACCTCACCGGCGGCGTGGACGCCTGGACCGCCGCCGAACACCCCACCACCAGCACCAGGCTCGTGCGACCCGACCAGGTCGACGCGCCGGTCCTCGACATCCGCCAGGAACCGGAGTTCGCCGCCGGACACCTGCCCGGCGCCCAGCACCTCGAACTGGGCGAGCTCGCCGGCCGCGCCCAGGACGTGCCCGGCGAGCCGCTGGTGGTGATGTGCGGACACGGCGAACGCGCGATGGGCGCGGCCAGCCTGCTCGAACGCGCCGGCCACCGCGACCTCGCCGTGCTCACCGGCGGCCCCGACGACTGGGCCACCGTCACCGGCCACCAGCTGGAGACCGGCACATGAGCCGCGCCATCGGAAAACCGCGGCTGGGGATCCGCGCCAACCTCGCCCAGTTCAGCCTGCTCGTCGCCGTCAACGCATTGGTCGGTGGTGTGCTCGGGCAGGAACGCACCGTGCTGTCCCCGCTGGCCGAGCAGACCTTTCACCTGACCGGCTACACGTTCCTGCTGACCTACGTGCTGGCCTTCGGCGCCACCAAAGCCGCCACCAACTACTTCGCGGGCACGTGGTCGGACCGGTTCGGCCGTAAACCCGTGCTCGTAGCCGGATGGCTGATCGCGATCCCGGTGCCGCTGATGCTGATCTGGGCGCCGTCGTGGGGCTGGGTCGTGGCCGCCAACATCCTGCTCGGGATCAACCAGGGCCTTACCTGGTCCACCACCGTGATCATGAAGATCGACCTTGCGGGCCCATCCCGCCGCGGCCTGGCGATGGGCCTGAACGAGGCCGCCGGCTACCTCGCGGTCGCGGTCACCGCCGTGGCCACCGGCTACCTCGCCGCACGCTACGGGCTGCGGCCCGCGCCGTTCCTACTCGGCCTGTCCTACGTTGCGCTCGGCCTCGGGCTGTCCGTGCTAGTGGTCCGCGAGACCCGCGAGCACGCCCGCGTGGAAGCCGCCCAGCACACCACCCGCGCCGACGGCCGCCACGACCACCTGCACTCCGAATTGACCAACAGGCAGGTCTTCGCCCACACCAGCGTGCGCGAACCCGCCCTGTCCGCAGCCAGCCAGGCCGGGATGGTCAACAACCTTAACGACGGCCTCGCATGGGGACTGTTCCCGATCCTGTTCACCGCGGCCGGGCTGTCGGTCGCCCGGATCGGGATCCTCGCCGCGCTCTACCCGGCCGTGTGGGGCCTGGGACAACTTGTCACCGGTCCGCTGTCGGACCGGTGGGGCCGCAAACACCTCATCACCACCGGAATGCTCGTCCAAGCCGCCGCACTCGTCCTCATCGCACTGGCCGACACGTTCACCCTCTGGGCGGTGGCCGCGGTGCTGCTGGGCGCGGGAACCGCGATGGTCTACCCGACGCTGCTGGCCACCATCGGTGACGTGGCCCACCCCGCGTGGCGGGCCCGCGCGGTCGGGGTCTACCGGCTCTGGCGCGACGGCGGGTTCGCCGTCGGCGCCCTGCTCTCCGGGATCGTCGCTGACCTCTGGGGCATCCGCGCCGCCGTGTGGGTGGTCGCCGCGATCACCGCCGCCTCCGGTCTGATCGTCGCGGCACGCATGTACGAGACACACCCGCGCGACCAGCGCGCCGAATCCGTTCCACTACAGGAGAAAGACGCGCCGTGACCATCCCTAGTGAACTCGCCGAGGGCCCGATCTACCTCGACTACAACGCCACCACGCCCGTCGATCCCGCAGTCGTCGAGGCGGTGCTGCCGTACCTGACCGGCGGATTCGGCAACCCCTCCAGCGACCACCACTACGGCACCGCGCCCCGCGCGGCACTGGAGCACGCCCGCGAGCAGGTCGCCGTCCTGATCGGCGCGCCAGGCGGACGAATCGTGTTCACCGGCTCCGGCTCCGAGGCCGACAATCTCGCCCTGCGCGGCGTGGTCCTGGCCGCCGGATCCGACCGGCCGCACGTGATCACCCAAACCACCGAACACCCCGCCGTCCTGCAAGCGTGCCAAGCGCTGCAACGCTGGCACGGCGCCGAGGTGACCTACCTGCCCGTCGACACCGACGGGCGCGTCGACCCGGCCGCGCTGGCCGCCGCGTTCACTGACCGCACCGTCCTGGTGTCCATCATGGCCGCCAACAACGAAACCGGTGCCCTGCAACCGATCGACGAACTGGCCCGCATCACCCACGATCACGGCGCGGTGTTCCACTGCGACGCCGCCCAAACCGTCGGCAAGGTACCGCTCGACGTGACCGCCCTCGATGTTGACCTGCTCACCGTGGTCGGGCACAAAATGTATGCCCCCAAAGGCATCGCCGCCCTCTACATGCGACCCGGCCTGGCACTGGAACCCTTGGTGTACGGCGGCGGACAGGAACACGGCCTGCGCGCGGGCACCGAGAACGTCGCACTCGCCGTCGCGCTGGGCGCCGCCGCCGACCTGGCCGCCGCCGACCTCGCGGCAGGAGGCCACGAGCGCATCCAGACCCTGCGCGACCGGCTCCACGACCAGCTCGCCGCGCAACTGCCCGGCCGGGTGCAGCTCAACGGACCCGTGGCAGCGCGGCTACCGAACACGCTCAACATCAGCATCTGCGGGGTGACCGGGCACAGCCTGCTCGCCGCGACACAGGGGATCGCCGCGTCGACCGGCTCCGCGTGCCACGCCGGTAACCACCAGCCCTCACCTGTATTGACCGCGATGGGCCTGGACGCCGAACGGAGCCTGTCCGCGTTGCGGCTGTCCCTCGGTCGCTGGAGCACCTCCGCCGACATCGACCGAGCCATCGACCTGATCACAACCACGACAGGAAGCAGGGATTGATGAGCGACCCGAAGGTGAACACCACGCCCGAACAGCGACCCGGCTTGTCCACCCGGTGCGTGCACGCCGGAGACGTCCGCGACCCGCAAGGCGCCATCCACCCACCGCTCTACGGGCACTCCACGTTCGCTTTCGACTCCACCGCCGACCTGCTCGACGTCGTTGAGGGCCGACGCGAGGGCAACCTCTACACCCGCTACGGCCTCAACCCCACCATCCGCTCCCTGGAACGCAAACTCGCCGACCTCGAAGACGCCGAGACCGCGCTCGCGTTCGGATCCGGCATGGCCGCCGAAGCCGCGACCTTCCTGTCCCACATCAAGACCGGCGAGCACATCGTGTGCCTGGGCGACGTCTACGGCGGCACTTTCGAACTACTCGGCGAGAACCTGCCCCGGCTCGGAATCGAGACCACCTTCCTCACCGCCGGTGAAGCCGACCAGTTGCCGGACGTGCTCACCGACCGCACCCGGATCGTGTTCTTCGAAACCCCGTCCAACCCCAACCTCGACATCTTCGACATCGCCGCGATCACCGCCCAGGCACACAAAGTCGGTGCCCTGGTCGTGGTGGACAACACCTTCGCCACCCCGGTCAACCAGAACCCGCTGCACCACGGCGCCGACCTGGTCCTCCACTCCGCGACCAAATACCTCGGCGGGCACAGCGACCTCACCGCCGGAGCCGTCGCCGGCCCCGCCGAACTGCTCGCCCCGATCGCCGCGTGGCGCAAGAACCTCGGCCAAGTCATCGCCCCCGAGATCGCATCCCTGCTCGCCCGCAGCATCCGCACCCTCGTCGTTCGGGTCCGTGCCCAGAACACCGCCGCCACCGCCGTCGCCGAATACCTGGCCGAGCATCCCCGCGTGACCAAGGTCAACTACCCCGGCTTGGCCACCGGCGATCAAGCCACCATCGTCAAAACCCAGATGCGCGGCCACGGCGGCATGCTCAGCTTCCTCGTCGACGGCGACGCCAACGCCACCGCGGCCGTGGTCGACCGGCTCCGTGTGTTCAGCATCGCCGCCAGCCTCGGCGGCGCGGAAAGCCTTGTTACGCAACCCATTACCACCACCCACCACGGCCTCGATCCCGCCGATCGAGCCCGCCGCGGCATCGCCGACAGCATGGTCCGCCTCTCCATCGGGCTCGAAGACGCCGACGACCTCATCGCGGACCTGGACCAAGCTCTGACGCTCTCGACCGGAACCGTCTGATCGCCCGAGTTCAGCAGAGATGACCGCCACCGGCACAAGCCCTGTGGCCATCATGCGTCCTGTTATCGGCCCATCACCTGAGATGCCACCGGGGAGGACTGTCAGCTTGCCGACTGGCTGGGACTGTGTCGTGAGCGGTGTTTCTGGCCCGACACGCCGGGGTGAAATCCGGCGGGATGGGTACGGGCA
>NZ_SWMS01000054.1 GCF_005146945.1 Prauserella endophytica | reverse complement strand
AACCGCATACCACTCCACTAAGATAAGAAACACATCATCCGTGGCTTACACGGAAATCATGACAGTGCCGCCATCGGCATCCTGGCGGCATTGCGCCACCGCGATGCGACCAGTGTTGGCCAGCACGTCGAAGTCAACTTGCTGTCTTCGGCGCTGACAGGCTTGGTCAACCACAGCTCCGCCTACGTGGCAGGCAACACGGTGCCCTACCGGATGGGAAACGCACATCCGAGCGTCTTTCCGTACGAGCCGCTGCCCACCGCGGACAACGATCTCGTCGTCGCCGCCGGCAACGACGCTCAGTTCCGCAAGCTGTGCGATGTGCTCCGGATTCCCGATGTCGCCGACGACCCCCGGTTCGCCCGCAACGCCGACCGCACCGCCAACCGTGAAGAACTGCGCCCGATCCTCACCGCGAAACTCAGCGAACGCGGCGCACTGGAGTGGTTCGAGCTGCTCACCGAGGCCGGCGTCCCCAGCGGGCCGATCAACACCATCGATGGTGGCTTCGCGATGGCCGAGCGGTTCGAGCTCGACCCCATTGTCGAGGTCGGCGACGGGGATCGCGCCGTGCCGACCACGCGGCACCCGATCCGGTTTTCCGAAACACCGGCGTCCTACCGCTTGCCACCGCCGGAACTGGACGAACACGGCGCAGAGATCCGCACGTGGCTGGAGGAGACCGATGCCTGAGTACCCGACCGCGCTAGGCGCATCGTCGCTGGAAAAGATCACCTTGCTGGGCCAGGACCTGGCCCAGGACATCATGGGCAACACCTCCTTTGGTGAGCTGGCATTCTGGCTGGCGACCCAGCGCAAACCCCAACCCAGCGAAGTTCGCGTGTTCGAAGCGGTACTCGCCGCCCTGGCCGATCACGGCTTCACACCCACCGCGATCGTGACCCGCCTGACCCACCTGTCAGCCCCCGACTCGATTCAGGGCGCACTCGCCGCCGGACTGCTCGGCGGCGGCTCACGCTTCCTCGGCGTCACCGAGGACACCGGCCGGTTCCTCCACGACGTACTCGCCGCAGCGGACCAACAACCGAACAACGAAGCCGGTTGAGACGAGCTCGCCCTGCGGACCGTGCGAGCCGAACGCGCAGCCAACCGCATAATTCCCGGACTGCGCCACCACGTCCACAAGAACGGCGACCCCCGCACCCCTCGCCTGTTCGAAATCGCCCGCGAGGAGAACCAGTTCGGCCCCCACCTGGAGCTGTTCGAGGCCATCGGCCGCACACACCCACAGGTCCTCGGCAAAACCCTGCCCCTCAACGGCGCCGGTGTCTGCGGCGCCGCCCTAGCCGACCTGAACCTCCCGCTAGAGCTACTGCGCGGATTCGCACTGCTGGCCAGAACCGCCGGACTCATCGGCCAACTCGCAGAAGAACTCCACACACCAGTCGCCAACGAGATCTTCCTGTCCATCGACCTCAACAACCGCCCCATCCCCCCTCGGGAGTAAGGACACTCGCGAGACAAGCACGCCGCCCAGATCATCACCACCTCCGGCAAGTCAAGCCTGGCGCGCTCGCTCAGCCTGACAGCACACGTGTCCCAGCACCCAATGCCTCGTTCAGCCGGGGCATGGGGCAGCATGTGACGTCAGTAGGGTGGGCGTCCGGCGTTTGAAGGCGATCCGCAGGCCGACCTGCTCCTCATCGCCCAACCGGCCTCGCGAAGGACTGGCAGGACTAGGCACGGCGACGTGCGCACGTGACTGCAACACGGTGGTTCACACAGGGTCACAATCGACGGACACCATGCCGGAGAAGGCTCACGCTTTGCCAGTCCGGCACGCTACGGGGTCAGCTACAACTGACCAAGGCGGACCGTGGCAGGGTCCGGCTGCCCCTGTCCCCTTGTGCGGTAACCGGCTACGTGTCTGTAGCGCTGGTGAGGCTCACCAACCGGATGCAGAGCGAGCCGCGGCGGTCGGCTGCACCCGCGACGCCATCGCCCATCTGGCCACCGCCCAGTTCATCCCAAACCCAGACGTGGTCCTGCTCGGCCCACCCGGAACCGGCAAGACCCACCTGTCCATCGGACTCGGGATCGCCGCCGCCCCAACACCTCGGGGACCCGCGCTCGGTGTATCGCCTCGCCTCGCTCCACGAACACGCCCTTGCCGGCCAACTACGGCACCGGATCAACCGCGAGAACCCAAACGCCCACCTACCCGACATCCAGCACGTTGACCGCGTCGCCGCGGGATGACGTCCGGGTCGCCGCACGGTCGAAGTGCGCGCTCGCCGACGAGTGACCAACGCGGGGATGTGAAGATCGTCGCGGCGTTGTGGGCAACGGCCACGACGGAGGCCACCGACATCACGAGCAGTCCCACGCGCATAGTCCCGCTCGCACGGCGGGCGAATCTGCCATCGCGCGGGCGAAGGCCATTCGGCGAGCCCTTCTACTGGGCGCCTCGATCATCACGATGGTGATCATGTTCGCTCTGCCGCATCCGGTTGAGCTGACCGGATCGTTCGACGAGAGTGCCCTTGACTATCGGTTTCCGTAAGGCGTAACTTACGTTAGTGGCCACTTACGTAGATGACGCGTGGACCGCCCTCGGCGACCCGAGTCGGCGGCAGATCCTGCGGCGCCTCGCCGAGCGGCCCTGTTCGGTCACCGAGATCGCCGAGGAGCTGCCCATCAGCCGGCCGGCGGTGTCGCAGCACCTGCGGGTGCTCAAGGAGGCGGGCCTGGTGCTGGTCCGCCCGCAGGGCACCCGGCGGATCTACGAGGTCGATCTCCAGGGCCTCGCCACACTGCGCGAGGAACTGGACCAGTTCTGGGGCAGGGCCCTGGAGAACTTCAAGCGCTTAGTGGAAGAGGAAACGGAGCAACCATGACCAGCACGTCCACCGAAACGTCCGTACGGCGCGAGACCGAGGTCGCCGTCCCGGTCGAGCGCGCCTTCGCGGTGTTCACCGAGAAGTTCGACCGGATCAAGCCCCGTGAGCACAACCTGCTGGCGGTGCCGATCGCCGAAACCGTGTTCGAGACCCGCGTGGGCGGCTCGGTCTACGACCGCGGCGAAGACGGGTCGGTGTGCCGTTGGGCGCGGGTGCTCGAGTTCGAGCCGCCGCACCGGTTTGTGATCAGCTGGGACATCGATCCCCAGTGGCAGATCGAGAGCGACCCTGACCGGTGCAGCGAGGTCGAAGTGCGCTTCATCGCCACAGGACCGGACCGGACCCGGGTCGAACTCGAGCACCGCCACCTGGACCGCCACGGCCCGGGCTGGGAGCGCGGGCGCGACGGCGTGGCCTCCGAGGGTGGTTGGCCGCTCTACCTGCAGCGGTTCACCGAGCTGGCTTCGGGCGCGTGATCCGGGCAGACAGCCACACCAGCTCAATCCGCGGGCACCGGCCGGTGCGGCGGCCGCCGGCCAGGCGTGGCCAGACGGTCCCGTCCAAGGAGCCGCTGGACACGGGCGAGTCCGGAGGTGTCGGCGCGGACGTGTGCGAAGAGCCGCAATCAGCCACCGGCGGCGAGGACGCGGCGAACCGGCCGTTGCGCGTCAGCGTTCCTTGGCAATCAGCGGCAGTACGGGCAGGGTGAGAAGTCCGCGGGCACGGCGCACACGGGGCAGCTGGTGGCCGCGGTGACCAGTCCGGAGGTTATGCCCCCGTTGGCTCCCGCGATCGCGATGGTGACGTCGACGACGCCTTGGACGTTGGGCGAGCGCGGCCAGCGGCAGGGTCTCTAGGCAGCCGACGACGGTCTGACCTCCGCTCGAATCACAGCATCTCACGACACAAACGATCTTGAAACAACCCTGAGGAGCCCACAATTGTGGTCGGCCATGCCGTCCGGGTGAAATAGTCATTGTTTCCATAGAACACACGGCGAGTGATCGGTAATGGTGGCCGTATGGACGGTTCAGCGATCGCCTGGGGCAGTTGCCCTACGCTGCATTCGAGGATGCACGCGACGGCCGGCGGATTCTGATCGCAAGGGACTCAGCTGCGGGGCCCGTCCTGGCCTATGCGCTGCGCCGGCTGCCGCGCAACGAGGTATCACTGACGCACTGGTGCGTAGCACCTGATGCCCGCGGCACCGGTGTCGCCCGTGCCCTGGTGGACGCGATCTCCGACAAGCACGCGCAACGCTTGGGGATACGAGCCAAATGCCGGGACGACTACGAACTCGCTGACACGTGGACGAGCCTGGGTTACTCGGTGGCGAGCTTGCGCGCCAGGGGGCGATGTACGGGCCGTTGCCGTCACTCGGCGCCGACTCGCGGGCCGCTCTTGCGGCGCGGGCTGAAGGACCGTGTGCCGCGCGGCGAGCGGAGGGCTCGTACCACCGATCACGGCCGGCGTGCCGGCGACCGGCGAGGGAACCTCGGTGTCGACCTTGTCGATGGAGAACTCAGCAGCGGCGTCGATGACTCACCCAGCTCCGGCAAGGTCACCGGAGTGCACTGGGATCGTGGCCGCACGCCGGTCATTTACCCCGCCACACGGGAGCTCGCTTCTCCGCGAAAGCACGCGCACCTTCCCGTGCGTCCTCGGAATCGAAGACGGGGCGGACCAACGCCTCCTGCTCACGGAAAGCTTCGTCCGTGGTCCAGTCGAGGCACCGGCTGATGACCTCCTTGGACACCCGGACGGCCACTGGCGCGTTCGCGTTGATCCGGCGCGCGAGCGCGAGTGCTTCGGTGACCGCTTGCCCGGGCGCTACCAGCCGGTTGACCAGCCCCTGGTGATATGCCGCCTCCGCCTCGATCGGATCGCCGGTGAGTGCGTGTTCCATGGCCAGCTGGTAGGGCATTCGCAGCGGCAGTCGGAGCAGGCCACCGGCCGCGGCGACGAGACCGCGCTTGACCTCGGGAATCCCGAAGCGCGCGTCGTCGGCCGCGACGATCAGGTCGCACGCCAGCGCGAGCTCGCATCCGCCGGCCAGCGCGTAGCCCTCGACGGCCGCGATCACCGGCTTCCGCAGCCTGCGTTCCGTCATGCCCGCGAGACCCAGGCCGGGTATCACGACACTTTCACCGCGCAGGAAGGCCTTGAGATCCATGCCGGCGCAGAAGGTGCCGCCGGCGCCCGTGAGGATTCCGCACAGCAGGTCCTCGCGTACCTCCAGCTGGTCGAGTGCGGCGCTGACGGCGCCGGTGACCGCCGCGTTGATCGCATTGCGAGCCTGCGGCCGGTTGATCGTGATGATCAAAACGTGATCCTGCTCGTCGACCCGTACCTCGTCGCTCACCGCGGCAGCTCCTTTCCCGATGGCGCGAGGCTTCGCGCGATGACGTTGCGCTGGACCTCACTGGTCCCTTCACCGATCTCGAGGATCTTCGCGTCGGCGTAGAAGCGCGAGATCGCGGATTCGCGGATGAAGCCGTAGCCGCCGTGGATCTGGACGCTCTCGCTGGCGACGCGGTTGGCGACCTCGGACGCGTACAGCTTCGCCATGGCCGCCGCCTGGGCATAGGGACGTCCCTGGTCACCCAGCCACGCGGCACGGTAGACCAGCCAGCGCGCGGCTTCCACCTCGGTGGCCATGTCGGCGAGCTTGTGCCCCACGGCCTGGAACTTGTTCAGCGGGCGCCCGAACTGTTCGCGATCCTCGGCATGGCGGATCGCGAGGTCGAGTGCGGCCTGCGCGAGCGACAGGGAGAGCGCGGCGACGCTGACTCGCCCTGCGTCCAGAACCTCGAGAAACTGGCGCAGCCCGTTGCCCTCCTCCCCCAGCAGATGGTCGTCCGGGAGCCAGCAGTCGGTGAAGACGAGCTCGCGGGTGTCGAGGGCATGCCACCCGAGCTTGCGTAGGGGCTGGCCCTTGTCGTAGCCGGGCGTGCCGTCCGGCACGAAGAAGGTGCCGTACCTGTTCCTGCCGTTGTCGTCGGTGCCGGTGACCGCGAGCACGGTCACCCCCAGGCTCATCTCGGTGCCGGCGTTGCTGATGAACATCTTGGTGCCGTTGAGCACCCAGCCGTCTTCGGTCCGGCGCGCCCGGGTGCGGATGCCCGCCGCGTCCGAGCCGGCCGTGGGCTCGGTGAGTCCGAATGCGGCGAGCTTCTCGCCGGTCGCGAGCGGGACGAGCCAGCGCTTCTTCTGCTCATCGGTGCCGAACCGCGCCAAGGGGAGGATGCCGATCGTGGAGTGCGC
This sequence comes from Prauserella endophytica, assembly GCF_005146945.1. GTDB lineage: Bacteria > Actinomycetota > Actinomycetes > Mycobacteriales > Pseudonocardiaceae > Prauserella_A > Prauserella_A endophytica. Next base: position 15,062 of record NZ_SWMS01000054.1, on the reverse strand, counting down.
GTTCCAGGCGGCGGCGACGGACTGGTCGGCCTCGCCGAGGGCTTCCATGGCGGCCACGTAGGACACCAGCCCGGCGTCGGCGCCACCGTAAGTCTCTTCGACGAGCATGCCCATCAGGCCAAGCTCGCCGAGGCTGCGGAACACCTTCGCCGGGAAGTAGCACCGTTCGGACCACTCGGCCGCGTACGGCGCGATCTCCTTGGCGGCGAAGTCGCGGCACATTCGTTGCAGGGCAACGGTTTCCGCTGGCAGGTCGAAATCCATGTCAGTGCTCCTTGGGGTCCAGCAGGATCTTCAGGTGGGAACCCGAGCCGAGTTCGCGGAACGCGTCGAGCCCCTGAGTGAGCGGATACACGCCGGTCAGCAATGGTGTGGGGTCGAGGCGCGCGGTGGCGATCAGGTCGAGCACGCGTGGGATGTCGAAGTTGTAGCCGAGCGATCCGAGCACGGTCCGCTCGAAGGGCACGATCTGTGTCAGCGGAATCGAGGCGGCGCCCCCGCTGATTCCCGCGAGCACGGCGCGCCCCCCTCGCCTGACCGTCGAGATGGCGAGTTCGACCAGTTCGGGCCGTCCCGTGGCCTCGACGACGACGTCCGGCCCGACCCTTCCCGTGCGCAGGAACACCTCGCGCCGCACGTCGGTGACAGCGGGGTCGTAGACCTCCGTCGCGCCCAGCTCGGCGGCACGCTTCGCCCGGTCGGGTGCCGGCTCGCTGACGTAGATGCCCGCGGCGCCGGCGAGCTTGAGGGCCATGAGCGCCGCTATGCCGATCGGGCCCGCGCCGATCAGCAATGCCGTGTCGCCCGGTCGCACTCCGGCCCGCCGGATGGCGTGCAGGCCGACCGCGAGGGGCTCGGCGAGCGCCGCCAGCTCGTCCGGCACTCCGTCGGGCACCGGTACCAGTCCGACGGTGGGAACGGTGACCAGCGGCGCGAACGCCCCCGGCGACGCGAGGCCGACCGAGCCGCCCTTCGCACAGATGTGGTACTCGCCGTGGCGGCACCAGCGGCAGGTGCCGCACCGCAGGCACGGGTCGACCGCCACCCGTGTGCCGACTTCGATTCCCGGGACCGGGGAGCCGAGTGCTGCGACGCGGCCGCTGAACTCGTGTCCCAGCGTCAGCGGGGGCGTGGCCCCGGTCAGCGGGTGCGGGGTGGTCCGGATCAGGTTCGGGCCCGCGGTGTACTCGTGCAGGTCCGTCCCGCAGATGCCGGTGTAGGACACCTCCACGATCGCCTCACCGGGTCCGGGAGCCTGCGGCTCGGGTACCTCGTCGAGCCGCAAGTCCCCTCTGCCGTGCCACCGCAACGATCGCATCCGACCCACCTTCGCGTCAGAGTTGTTTTTTCGAACAATCGGTACAAGAATCGTGGTTCCCCGCCAGATGTCAAGGGGGCGGGCCGAAACCCCAGCAAGACAAGGGCAGAACGCGATGACTTCCACTCAGGCGAGCGACGTCGGCGTCGACGTCGCCGAGAAGACCGAGATGTACCGGCGGATGCGGCTGATCCGCCAGTTCGAGGACCGGGCGTCCCGGCTGTACCGCACCAACCAGATTCCCGGTTTTCTGCACCTGTCGATCGGGCAAGAGGCCACGGCGGTGGGAGCGTGCTGGCCACTCGACGACCGCGACGTCATCACCTCGACCCACCGCGGCCACGGGCACTGCATCGCCAAGGGCCTGGACGTGACCGGCATGTTCGCCGAGCTGATGGGCCGGCGAACGGGGACGTGCCAGGGCCGGGGCGGTTCGATGCACATCGCCGACCCCCGGAAGGGGATCTTCGGCGCCAACGGGATCGTGGCGGCCGGTCTGCCCATCGCCACCGGTGCCGGTGCCGCGGCGCAGTTGCGCGACCGCGGCGGAGTGGTGCTCGCGTTCTTCGGCGACGGCGCGGTCGCCCAGGGCATGTTCCACGAAGCGGTCAACCTCGCCGCGGTCTGGCAGCTGCCGATCATCTTCTGCTGCGAGAACAACCACTACGCCGAGTTCTCCGCCGCGAAGGACCAGCACCGGGCCACATTGGCCGACCGGGCTCGCGGATACGGCATCCGCTACACCCACGTCGACGGAAACGACGTGCTCGCCGTCGCCGAAACGACCACGGAACTGGTCCGCGACCTTCGCCGGGGCGGCGGTCCCGTGCTGCTGGAAGCGGAGACCTACCGCTGGCACGGGCACTACGAGGGCGACCCGGAGCGCTACAGAGAGCCCGAGGAGCTGGAAGAGTGGAAGACGCGTGATCCACTCACCCTTCTCGCCTCGCACCTGGAGGCCGGCCGCGTATCCGAGATCGACCTCGAGGTGGACGCGGTTATCGACGCGGCGGTCACGGAAGCGCAGGCCGCGGAGGAGCCGGCGCCGGAGACCCTGTATCACTTCGTCGGCGTCCCGCGCGAGCCGGTGCCAGAGCCGCCCGAACCCGACGGCGAGATCTTCCGCACCATGGACGCCGTCCATGAGGCGCTCGACCACGAGCTGGCCGCCGATGAGGACGTGTTCCTGGCCGGCATCGACGTCGCGGCGGGAGGCAACGTCTTCGGGCTGATGAGAGGGCTGGCGGAGAAGTACCCCGGCCGCGTTCGCGACACCCCGATCTCCGAGAGCGCGATCGTCGGGGCGGCCGTGGGGGCGGCGATGGCAGGCCTGCGTCCCGTAGTGGAACTGATGTACTTCGACTTCCTCGGCGTGTGCCTCGACCAGCTGATGAACCAGGCGGCCAAGCTGCGTTTCATGACCGGCGGCGCCGTGAGCCTGCCCTTGGTGGTGCGCACCCAGTTCGGCGCGGGCAAGTCGTCGGGAAGCCAGCATTCACAAAGCCTCGAGGCACTGCTGGCACACATCCCCGGACTCACCGTGGTCATGCCCTCGACCCCCGCGGACACCTATGGCCTGCTCCGGTCCGCGATCCGCGACCCCAATCCGGTCGTCTTCGTCGAGAACCGGCTCCTGTACGGGCGCAAGGGCCCGCGACCGCGGCCCGGTCACCTGGTGCCGCTCGGCAGGGCGGCGGTACGGCGCGAGGGCACGGACGTCACCCTGGTGTCGTACTCGAAGGTGATCCACGACTGCGTCGCGGTCGCCGAGGAGCTGGCTCAGGAGGGGATCAGCGTCGAGGTCATCGACCTGCGCACCATAGCGCCGCTGGACACCCAGACGGTGCTGCGGTCTCTGGCCAAGACGAACCGGCTGGTCGTGGCGCACCAGGCCGTCGAGTCGTTCGGCGTCGGTTCGGAGCTCGCCGCCGTCGCCGCCGAGCACGGATTCTGGACCCTGGACGCGCCCGTGGTCCGTGTCGGCGCGGCTCGCACACCCGCGCCGTACGCTCCATCTCTGGAGCGTGCCTGGCTTCCCGACCGGGACAGGATCGCCACAGCCGTGCGGAAGTCCGTTCTCGGCTAGCGTGCGCGCTTCCGGGGGCCGCAGCTAAGCCCCCTCGCGCTCCCGGAAAGAGCGCACCCGCTCCTCCAGATCATCGGCGTCGTAGGACGGGCTCCTGAAGCCGGAGATCAACGTCGCGCAGTACTCGCGGGACAGGAACTCGGCGTCCCACTCGCCGTCGGGCTTGGCCCACTGGTAGGTGTGGTTGTGCATGTTGAGGAACTGCAGCATCGCCAGGCGGGCGTTCAGCTTCCGGAAGGCGCCCGACTCCATGGCCTCCACGAGCAGGTCCTGCACGATCTTCTCGAACTCGCGTCGCTGGCGAAGTAGCCGCGTACGGTTGGCGCCCCGCAGGTGCCGGTAGTCGTGCTCGTAGACCCAGATGTGGTCCAGGCGCGCCAGGATCAGCTCCAGCAGCGTCTGCGACAGCAGACGCAGCCGCAGCACCGGGTCCTCGTCCAGGCCGGCGATCCGCCGCGCAGCGGTCAGCAAAGGGTTGAGAACCCGGTTCTGGATCTCGACCAGCAGGTTCTCCTTGGACCCGATGTAGTAGTACAACGCGCCCTTTGCCAGGCCGGCGACCTGACCGATCTCAGCGATGCCGGTCGCCGCGTAGCCCTGCTTCGCGAACAGCTGTGCCGCCTGGTCGATGATCTCCTGCCGCTTGATCTCGTAACCCGGCCCGTGCCCCGGTGGTCTTGGCATAAGTCCAGAGCCTATGCGGCGCTCCCCGCCGCGCGCGCGGTGCCTCGGCGAACCGCCGTCTCGCTTCCTCCACTCTCACCCGGTCCGGGCTTGTCAGGTCAGGACACGAGCCTTAAAGTGCTTCCCGTCACCGTTTCGTAGACCGACTGGTACACGAAACCCGCCACCGGCACAACACACTGGAGTGATGGCCCGTGAGTGATGAAAAGTCCCCTGCTCCTCGAGGCCTTGCCGTGCCGCGGGAGGAAGTCTCCGAAGAGGACCTGCACGCGTTGGGCGTCGATCTCGCCCGGGACTTCCCCGGCAGCACCGCTGCCGACTTCCGCCGGTACCCGGTCCTGTCCGAGGGCGGCTGGTTCATCGCCGTGAAGCACCAGAGGACGCTCGAGTCGGTCGCCCGCGAGCCGGGTCCGCTGCTCGGCCCGATCATTCTGGCCTCCGACGGTCTCGACGTGAACTGAGAGAGGAGAAGTCACCATGATCGGAGTCGATGTCGGCGGCACCTTCACGGATGTCGTGGCGATCGAGGACGGGAAGATCAAGACCGTCAAGGTGTCCACGGACGTGCGCACCACCGAACGAGGCGTGCTCAAGGGGGCCGGGGAGATCGGCGTCGAGACCGCCGAGGTCTTCAACCACGCCAGCACCCACGGCCTGAACGCCGTGATCACCCGCCGGCTGCCCAAGATCGCCTTTCTGACAACGGATGGCCACCGGGACATCCTCGACATCGGACGGACCTGGCGGCCGGTCGAGGGCCTCATGAACCCGGCATGGCGCCGCTCCTACGGTGACGCCAACCGGCCCCTGGTGCCTCGCTACCTTCGTCGCGGCATCCGCGAGCGGCTCACCGCCGACGGCGGGGTGCTGATCCCGCTCGACGAGGAGCAAGCCCGCGCACAGCTGGCGGTGCTACGCCGCTGCGGTGTCGAGGGCGTGGCCATCTGCCTGCTCAACGCCTACGTCAACGACCACCACGAGGAGCGCCTGCGGCAGCTGGTGCACGAAGAGCTGGGGGACGTCCCAGTGTCGATCTCCAGCGAGGTCTCGCCGCTGGCGAAGGAGTTCGCCCGCGCCTCCACGACCGTGGTCGACGTGTTCATGCGCCTGATCTACGACGACTACACCAAGCGCCTCGACGCCGGTCTGCGCGACCTGAAGTTCACCGGCGACCTGAACTTCGCCGACTGCGCGGCCCAGCTGGTGCGCTCCGACGTCGCGATGGAGCACCCGTTCCGGATCGTCTTCGCCGGTCCCGCAGCCGGCACCGTCTCGAGTGCCCACTTCGGCAGCCTGATCGGCGCGAAGAACCTGCTCTGCGCGGACGTGGGCGGAACCTCCTGCGACATCAGCATCGTCAGCGACGGCAAACCGTTCGTGAACACCACGTTCGAGCTCGAACACGACCTGATCGTCAACGCGCTGTCCAACGAGATCTCCAGCATCGGCGCCGGAGGTGGCAGCCTCGTCACTATCAACGCGGCCGGCGAGCTGAAGGTGGGGCCGGGCAGCGCCGGCGCCGACCCGGGGCCCGCCTGCTACGGCATCGGCGGCACACAGCCCGCCACCACCGACACCTGCCTGCTCATGGGCATCATCGACCCGGAAGGGTTCGCGGGCGGCCGGATGAAGCTCGACCCGGAGCTGTCGCGGCAGGCGTTCGAGGCGCTCGACACGAAGCTCTCCTTCGAGCAGCGGGTGTCGTACGCGTTCAACATCGGCATCAACAACATCGCCGAAGGCGTCACCAACATCGCGATCCAGCACGGCGTCGACCCACGTGACTACAGCCTCGTCGCCTACGGCGCGGCCGGGCCGATGCTGCTGCCAGCCGTACTCGACCTGGTGCACGCCGCCGAGGTGATCGTGCCACCGCACCCGGGTCTGTTCTCCGCGCTCGGCCTGGTCAGCACCGATCTCGTCTACGCCGACAGCCGCAGCGCCTACACCTTGCTCACCGCCGAGGCGGCCGAGTCCATCGACAAGGTCTACCGCTCGATGGAGCAGCGACTGTCCGAGCGGTTGAAGGAGAAGGACCGCGGCAACGTCACCTTCGTCCGCAGCTTCGACGGACGGCTGGCGGGCCAGACCTGGGAGACGCCGTTCATCGCGGTGCCCGACGGTGAGATCACCGCCGAAGGCGTCGAGCAGATGGTGGCCAACTTCCACGAGGCCTACGCCGAGCGATCCGGCAACAAGTTCGAAGCGCTGCCGGTACAGGGCGTGACCTACCGGGTCCAGGCGGTCGTGCACGCCGAGAAGGTCGAGTACCCGGTGCTGCCCGAGAGGACGGAGGGCGAGCGTCCGGAACCGACGCGCACGCTGACCATCCGTTACCTCACCGACGAGGACCTGCCCGCGCACGAGTACCAGCGGGCCGACCTGCGCGCCGGTGACACGATCCCCGGCCCCGCGGTCATCAGGGAACCGTTGTCCACCACGTTCCTCGTGCCCGGCCAGGCCGCCCACGTCGGTGCCCACGGCGAGCTGCGCATCCGCAAGGCGTGAAGGGAAGACCCATGACTGTTTCGCTGAAAGACCTCGACGACGGGCAGTTCACCGAGCGATACGGCGCCGACCGGTTCACCGCGACCGTCCTCGCCAGCCGGATGCGCTACATCGTGCAGCACATGTGCACGGGCCTGCTCAACAACGCGTTCTCGCTGATCCTGCGCGACTGGTACGACTTCGCGGCCACGATCTCCGGTCCGCCGGAGCAGAACTACCCGATGTCGTCGGTGAGCAACAGCCTCGCCATGTTCCTCGGCACGATGTCCGAGGCGGTGCGCAACACCGTCGAGGAGTACGGCCCGGAGAACCTCCGTCCCGGCGACGTGGTGATCTGCAACGACCCCTACCGCGCGGGCAACCACGTCAACGACATCTGCTTCATCCGGCCGGTCTTCGCCGGCGACCGCCTCATCTCGTTCGTCACCCTGCGAGCACACCAGCTGGACATGGGCGGCGTCGTTCCCGCCGGGTTCAGCGGCACCAAGCGCAACGTGTACGAGAACGGCCTGGTGATCGCGCCGACACTGCTCTACCGCGACAACAAGCCGATCAAGTCGGCGTTCAATCTCATCTTCGACAACGCCCGCTACTGCGCATTGCTGCTGCCCGACATCAAGACCATCTACGCGAACCTGCTCCTCGGCGAACAGCTGATCCTGGAGAGCGTCGAGCGCTACGGCGTCGAGGCGTACCTGGGCGCGATCCGGTACAGCACCGACGTGTCCGCGGAGGCGATGCGCACGGCGCTGGCCGAGCTGCCCGACGGCGTGTACGAGGCCGAGGAGGGCATCGACTGCGACGGCATCGACGACACGATCGACTACCGGATCAAAGTGAAGATCACCAAGTCCGGACCCCGCATGGAACTGGACTTCAGCGGCACCTCGCCGCAGGCACGCACCAGCATCAACGCGGGCATCCTGGACACCAAGACCGCCGTCGGGGTCGCGTTGAAGTTCCTCATCGACCCGGCCACACCGTTCACCTCCGGCGCCTACCGCGACATCGACATCGTGCTGCCCGCGGGCACGTTCATCAGCGCCACCCCACCGGACGGCGCCGTGTTCCTCTACTGGGAGAGCACCGGGCCCGTCCTGCTGGCGGTGTTCCGGGCGCTGGAGAAGGCACTCGGCCGCAAGGCGGTCGGCGGCGACTACGGCTCGCTCAACATCCACAACGCCAACGGCGTCCTCGAGGACGGCACTCCGTGGGTCACTACCGCCCAGTGTGGAGGCGAGCACGGCCCGTGGGGTGCGACCGAGGCCGGCGACGCGGACAGCTACTCCGTGGTGTACCAGGCCAACAACCTCGACCCGGCGACCGAGGCCATCGAGTCCGAGCTGCCGGCCGTCGTGCTGCGCAAGGAGTACACACCGGACAGCGGCGGCGCGGGAACCAACCGCGGCGGTGCGGCCGTCCTCAAGGACACGCTGTACCTGACCGCCGCCGAGCACTGGTCCAGCCCGCTGCACACCAAGAGCCCCAGCGGACTGGGCGTCTACGGCGGCAAGAGCGGTGGCCTGGGTGCGACGTGGGTCTTCCACGCCGACCGCGGCGACGTCGTGCGACGCAAGGAACTCATCGGGACCGCCGACGAGGTCTACGCCGAGGCGACCCCGGTCGCCGGGATGCTGAACCCCGACACGAAATGCATCGACCCGGACGGGAAGTACTTCTACTTCGCCAGTACGCCGGTCTGGCACACCAAGCCACACGCCGTGTTCCGCTACCTCACCAACGGCGGCGGAGGCTGGGGCGACCCGACCGAACGTGACCCTGAACGAGTCAAGAGGGACGTGCGCGACGAGTACGTCACGATCGAAGGTGCCTACCGCGACTACGGGGTCGTCATCACGGGCGATCCGCTCACCGATCCAGAAGGTCTGCAGGTCGACGAGGCCGCCACGCGCAAGCGGCGGGCCGAGATGGCCGCTCGGTAAGGAGGAGGAACCGCATGACTTCCGTCGAACTGACCGAGCGTCAGCGTGAACTACGCGAGCAGTTCCTGTCCGAACGCGGGTACTGGAACCAGTTCTGGGAGGGGTTGCTCAGCCTCGACCCCGAGTTCTTCGAGGCATATCTCAACTTCTCCGCCGTGCCGTGGCGCAAGGGTGTTCTCGAACCCAAGGTGCGGGAGCTGATCTACACCGCCATCGACGCCTCGACCACACATCTGTACGAGCCGGGGCTGCGCCAGCACATCCGCAACGCACTGGGTTACGGGGCGACCAAAGAAGAGATCATGGAGGTCCTTGAGCTGACCAGCGTGCTCGGCATCCACACCTGCACCCTCGGTGTGCCGGTGCTGATGGAGGAACTGGAAGCCCACGAGCAGCGCAACGGTCAGAACTCGTGAATGGCGTTCTCGCCGCGGGCGGACCTGCCGGGATGCACGGCCAGCAGGCCGTCGTGACCGGCGCCGCCCGCGGCATCGGCGCCCGGATCGCCAGGGAACTGGCCTCCGCGGGCGCCGCCGTGACGGTGCTCGACGTCAACGATCCCGGTGAGACCGTCGCGGCCATCGCGGAAGAGGGCGGGGTCGCTACCGGGCACGCGGTGGACGTGACGGACCTCGCCGCCGTCCGCCGGATCCTCTCGGCGTTGCCCGCGCTCGACGTGCTGGTCACGTCGGCAGCGGTCTACGGCGACACCGTCGCGATCGACGAGCTGGACGAGCCGGAGGTCGATTTCGTACTGGGCGTCAACGTGAAGGGCACCCTGTGGACGATCAAGGCCGCGCTGCCGCTGTTGCGACAGCGCGGGGGGCGGGTGGTCTGCATCGGCTCCGTCGCCGGCAAGGTCGGCGGAGTGCTGGCCGGGCCGCACTACGTGGCCAGCAAGGGAGCCGTGCACGCGATCGTCAAGTGGCTCGCCAAGACCGAAGCCGGGAACGGGATCACCGCGAACGCCATCGCTCCCGGCGTCGTCGACACCCAGATGGTCACCGGCCGTGGATACCGGCCCGACTACTGCCCGCTGGGCCGGCTCGCCCAGCCTGAAGAAATAGCACGGGTGGCGGCGTTCCTCGCCTCACCCGCCGCGAGCTACATGACCGGCGCCGTGATCGATGTCAACGGCGGATACGCGATGGCCTGAGGAGAGAACACAATGGACTGTGCTGTCATCACCGGCGCCGCATCCGGCATCGGACGCGCCTGTGCGCTACGCCTGGCCACGACAGGGGCGACCGTGGCGCTACTGGACGTCAACGGGGCCGAGGACACCCGCCGCGAGGTCGAGGAGCGAGGTGGCAAGGCCGCTGAGTACGCGGTCGACGTCACCGACGACAACGCGGTCCGCGAGGTCATCGGGCGCCTGCCAGCCGCCCCGCGGGTACTCGTCAACGCAGCAGGCATCATCGTCCGCAAGAAACTGCTGGACTGCTCGGTCGAGGAGTGGCGACGGGTCGTCGACGTCAACCTCACCGGATACTTCGTCCTGCTCCGCAACGTCATCCCGGCCATGGCAGACGCGGGCGGAGGATCGATCGTGCAGATCGCGTCGATCGCCGGCCACACCGGCTACGGGTTCTCCTCCTACACGGCGGCCAAGGGCGGGGTGCTCGCACTGACGAAGCAGCTCGCGGCCGAACTGGCCGAACACCGGATCCGCATCAACTCGGTCAGCCCCGGCGTGGTCGAGAGCGGCCTGAACCGGGACACCCTGAGCAACCAGGCCATCCGTACCGCCACCGTCGACAACATCCCCCTCGGCCGCCTCGGCGAGCCGGACGACATCGCACGGGTCGTCGCCTTCCTCTCCGGCCCCGACGCCGACTTCGTCACCGGTGCCGACCTCGTCGCCGACGGCGGCATGATCAGCACGATCCACTGGGGCAAGGCGGGCGCAGAGCTGCACAGCTTCCACTCGGAGGACCGCTGATGCACAACTTCGCCGCGGTACTCGAACACAACGTGGGCCGGTACCCGGACAAGGTCGTCCTCACCCAGGGCGAGCGGAGGCTGACCAACCGCGAGTTGTCGACCAGGGTCCACGCCCTCGCGGCCGGCCTCCGCGAACTCGGGATCGGGCGCGGCGACATCGTGGCCCTGCTGCTGTACAACCACATCGAGTTCCTCGAAACGGTGCTCGCCCTCAACCACCTCGGTGCCGCCTTCCTGCCGCTGAACTACCGTCTCTCCCCCACCGAGTGGGAGTTCATCCTCGGCAACGCCGAGGCGAGCGCGGTCCTGACGGAGCCCGAGTTCGCCGATGCAGCGGCCGGAATGCCGGTGCGGCACCGGCTGATCCTCGGCGGCGGGCAGGACGGGTGGCACTCCTACGACGACATCGTCGCCCGGCACCTCGGCGAGACGGTGCCGCTGGAGGAGGTCGGCCCGGACGCGCTCCAGCGCCTGATGTACACCTCCGGCACCACGTCGCGGCCCAAAGGCGTGTGCATCACCCACGCCAACCTGCTTCACAAGAACCTCGGCCACATCGTGGAGTTCGGCATCACGAGTTCCGACACCACGCTGGTGTGCGGTCCGCTCTACCACGTCGGCGGACTCGACCTCCCCGCTCTGGCAACCCTGCACGCCGGCGGTTCGCTGATCCTGACCAGGAAGTTCGACGCGAACGAGGTCGTCGACACCATCGAGCGCGAACGCCCGACCAACATCTGGCTCGCACCGTCCATGATGAACGCTCTGCTGCACCTCCCCGGCATCACCGAACGCGACACCTCCTCGATCCGGTTCATCATCGGCGGCGGCGAGAAGATGCCGGTTCCCCTCGTCGAACGGATCCGGGCCGCGTTCCCGTCGGCCTGGTTCGCCGACGCCTACGGACTCACCGAGACCGTTTCCGGCGACACCTTCAACGATGCCGAGCACATGCTCTCGAAGGTCGGATCGGTGGGCAGGCCTGTCGTGCACCTGCGGGTGCGCATAGTCGACGACCTCGGTGAGGAAGTGCCGCGGGGGCAGCTCGGCGAGATCACCCTCTCCGGTCCCAAGGTGTTCGCAGGGTACTGGCGTGATCCCGAAGCGACGGCGAAAGCCCTGCGTAATGGTTGGTTCCACACCGGCGACATCGGCCGGCTCGACGAGGACGGCTACCTCTACGTCGAGGACCGAAAGAAGGACATGATCGTCTCGGGCGGCGAGAACATCGCGACCCCGGAGGTCGAACGCGTCCTCTACGAGCACCCGGACGTGGTGGAGGCAGCCGTCGTGGGCATGCCCCACTCGCGGTGGGGCGAGGTCCCCAAGGCCTTCGTCGTCCTGCGCACTGGCGCCGCGCTCGACGCCGAGGACCTGAGGGATTTCTGCCGCGAACGGCTCGCGAAGTTCAAGGTTCCGGCCGAGATCCAATTCATCGACGAGCTACCGCGCACACCGTCGGGCAAGGTGCTCAAGCGAGACCTGCGGACGCTTCCGGTGATCGCATGAAAGACTTCGACCTCACCGGCACGACCGCCTGGGTGACCGGTGCCGGCAAAGGACTGGGACGGGCCATCGCCGTGGCACTCGCCTCGGCCGGCGCCACCGTCGCGGTCACCTCGCGCACCCGTGACGACCTGGAGAACCTGGCCGCGGAACTCGGGAAGGGCACGGTGGTGCTCCCGGGCTCCGTCAGCGACCCAGGGTTCGCCGAGGAGGCGGTCGACCGGCTGGGCAGGCTCGACGTCCTCGTGAACTGCGCCGGGATCAGCCCGGTCTTCAAACGCAGCGAGCGGGTCACCGACGAGGAGTGGCAGCAGGTCCTGCGGGTCAACCTCGACGGCACCTGGTACTGCTCGCGCGCTGCGGGGAAGCGGATGCTGGAACAGGGCGGGGGCAGCATCATCAACGTGTCCTCCGTGCACGCCACCACCGGCTTCGAACGGATCGCACCGTATGCGGCCAGCAAGGGCGCGGTGGAGGCGCTCACCCGTGTACTCGCCGTCGAATGGGCCGGGCGCGGGGTCCGCGTGAACACCCTCGCACCGGGCTATTTCGACACCGATCTGGCGGGTCCGCTGATGAACAGCAACTGGGGCGAGAAGATCCGCCACTCGGTGCCCCTCGGCCGAACCGGCGAGCCCGCCGAGCTCGGAGGCGCCGCCGTCTTCCTCGCCAGCGACGCGTCGTCCTACGTCACCGGGAGCACCGTCTACGTCGACGGAGGATGGACGGCGCATTGAGCCACCCGCGCTAGACGCGTCCCGAAATCAGGGTGCCGGGAGATGGGACCGGTGCCCGGTGGGCGTATGAGCCCACCTTCGGCGGCCGGCGCCTGTTCATCACAACCGTGGTGTCGCGCAGTCATGGCGAGGAACCTGTCTCGGGCGTGCGTGCCCTGAGCTCCTGGCCGCGGGTTGCGACTGGGCAACGTCGTGCTGTCCCGCGGAACGCCGAGTGCTGCTCGGCGTCGAGCGCGCCCCGGACCGAATCTGATCGCGCCGGACTCTGCCGACGTTCCACGTACCCGAGAGGCGCATGGAGGCCAGCTGCTTCCGCGAGCTCACCCACCCGAGAGCTCGGCCCGCCAGCTCTGTCCAGCTGGACCCGTGAACCCCGAACGCCACAACATCACTTCCCTCTTGGGGCACGGAGGCTGCCGCCTCGTCGCCCATCGTGCCTTGAGCGGTTCCGGCGCCGTCAGGTTCGCGGGCGGCTCGGGCCTGGTTCTTGCCGCGGTCCTCAGCAAGCACGAGGACCAACGCGGGCCGTCGACGCGCTCGCGGGGGATCATCACCGGTCATGAGAGTCCTGAGCCGGTGAACCAGCCGTGCGACCTGTGAGTCAGCCAAGAGGGCGGCGATGCGAATCCTGACCAGATCCTGACCAGCCAACCGCAGACTCCCGACCGACCGTGATCTGTGGAAGGAAGCCAACAGCATGACCGAACACGCGACACCGTCCCGCCGAACCGTCCTCGCCGCGCTGGGAGTCGCGCCCGCATCCGTCGCACCTACGACGGGACACGACGAGGCGGGAGGATGACGTGATGAGTGCGGACATGCGGCTGGAGGAGCTGGGCGTGAGCGGTCTGAACGAGGTCGACGAGCCGGCGTTCTCGGGGCTGGCGGAGCGGCACCGGCGGGAGCTGCACGTGCACTGCTACCGGATGCTCGGGTCGTTCGAGGACGATCGAGGCCGGGGTTGATCCAGTCGCCTTGGTCGAGTCGATCAACGAGGCGCAGGCTCAACGCGCGGCGGCGCGTGCGGAGCTGGACGGATCGTCACGGCCGGACGTCATCACGGACGCAGAGATCTATGCCATGATCGACTCATTGGGAGATGTAGGCGAGGCGTTGTCGGGTGCACAACCGGAACGTCTGGCCGACCTTATGCTCACGAGCCGAGGCTATCGCACCACGAACGTCCCACGACCAATTTCGCCTGGTCAGAAGGGTGGGCCGGGCGGGGCTCGAACCCGCGGCCAAGGGATTATGAGCCCGCCAAATCACCCGTCAGGAGTAGAAACCGCAGGTAGCCCAGCGGACCGTCGGCCACATCGTCGCACTGGAGGCACCGTTCCAATCCAGTTCATGGACAGAACCATGGACAAGTGCCCGGGCCGTGGCGACGCACGCCGAGCAGGTCACAAGCCACATTGGTCCACCACGGTAGCCCCAAGCACAGACCTGCCGTTGCGGTCCGGTGCCTGTTCATTGCATCAGCCGCGCGCTGACACCGCCTCTCGGACGGAACTGATCGTCACGTCGGCACCTCATTCTGGACCGACAGCCAGCTCTCGCACAGTGGCTGGAGCAGGTCGATAACGAGGCCGCGGTGCCGCGGATGATCGAGATATGCTGCGAAGTCCTCGGCGGTGTCGAAGGTCATCACCATGGCAACATCGGCGACTCGTGGATTCGCGGCATCCCGAAGCTGTAGGTCCGTGCCGACGGAGACTGGCCCTACGGCGAACGGCGCCTCGGTGCCGAATGCCTGCAAGCCCGAGATCAGCTGTTGACGCGCAGCTGAGTCAACCGGCCGGTGCAGACGCAACAGTACGGTGTGGGTGAGCATGTAGTTCTCCTGATCACGCCGCGAAGGCGCCACTTGATCCGAGTAGTTGGTCGATGACGGCACCCGCCCGCGCGGACCGAGGATCGCCGGTGAGCACGGGAGCGTTCGCGGTGCCGAAGCGCTGCGCTCCTGCACAGGAGCCTGCCGACTCGTGAGGCGTGAGCGGCCGTCGAGATGACCGAGTCGTAGCAGGAGATGCCTGTTGTCACGGGATAAGGACGGTGGTCGCGCCTCGCAGGTCCCTGGCGTCCGCGAGCGAGTCGTTGATCTCCCCCAACCGGTACGTGCGAGTGAGGATGGGAGCTGGGTCGATCCGGCCTTCCTCCAAAAGCCGGACGTAACGTGTCCCTATGTCGTTGTCAAGCGGTTACGGGCGTCGTGGCGGGTTCGGGATGCCGGTAGTAGGTCCGGTTGCGCAGCATCGCGAACAGTTGGGCTTCCCCTCGTAGTGTGGAGACATCGCCTTTGAGGAGTTGTGTGGGCGATGGTCAGGAAGTATCGG
>NZ_SWMS01000053.1 GCF_005146945.1 Prauserella endophytica | reverse complement strand
CGCATACCACTCCACTAAGATAAGAAACACATCATCCGTGGCTTACACGGAAATCATGACAGTGCCGACCCATACATGGCGCAACACGATTCCGGCGTCCTGGCGGACAGTCTGGACAAACCCAGCGCTGCGCGCATCTACGATTACTTGCTCGGCGGGAGCCACAACTACGCAATCGATCGCCAGTTCGCCGATCAGCAGTTGGCCCTCGACCCGGAGATCCGCACCCTCGCGCTGACCAACCGCGCCTTTTTGCGGCGCGCGGTCCAGTTCGCGCTCGCTGAGGGATTACCCAGTTCGTCGATATCGGCTCGGGGCTGCCCACTGGCAACAACGTGCACGAGATCGCGGAGGAGCACGCCCCCGGGCAGGCGCACGTGGTCTACATCGACAACGATCCGATCTGCCGGGCGCACAGCGAGATCCTCCTCGGCACAACCGCTGACCCTGCACGCCACGGCGCCATCTGCGCCGACTACCGCGACGCCGAACAGCTCTGGGAACAAGTACTGGACACAGGACTGATCGGCCCCAGCAAACCGCTCGCGCTGCTGACGGTCTCGCTGCTGCATTTCATCGACGACCCCGCGCCCGCATTGGCCTTCTACCAGTCACAGGTCCCGGCCGGTTCTCTGCTCGCCTTCAATCACGTGACCTTCGACCGGCCCGACACACCCGACAGCGCCGGGCAAATTGCCGACAACTACACCCAGCGCACCATCAACCAGGTCCACTCACGCACGACGCCACAGATCCGCGCGCTGGCCGGCGACTGGGAGATCGTCGAGCCCGGGCTCGTGCCCATCCAGGACTGGCGACCGCAGGAGCAGGATCCGGACACTTCCAATATGCACGCCACAATCCTGGGTGCCGTTGCGCGCAAACCGGTGTCGAGCTGAGCGAAGCGGGCGGCCGGACGGCGGTTTAGCGTTTGCACTTCATGGATCGACCCGATCTTGGTGACGTGGCTCGATGTCTCCGTACGCGGACGGCGCCCTCGCGTCGGTAACGCGCCACGAGTCCCATTAGTTGCCTTGCTACTGCGAAACCGCAGCAGCAATGTCGTTGCGCTGCTCTCTGAGTGGAGTGTCCGACAACCGCTCTCACCGTGACCAAACGTCGCCAGGAAATGCTTCTCGCGATCATTGCAAATGAGGGTGCATGTGGAATGACGGTCTATAGTCGTGGAGTGATCGACGGCGAAGGGTTCGGGCTGGCGGTGTTGGCGATCGTGACACCGGCGTCGCTCATGGTGCTGTTCGTGGGTTGGCGCGAGGGGCTGTTCGTTGCGGCGGGGATGGGAGTGCTGGTGCTGGTGGGGTGGATATCGGCCGCCAGGTGGCGACGCAGATCCGGTGTTCGGCAATTGCCACCCAGCATAGGCCTGTCGCACGATCGGCTCGATTCGTAGCGGCTGTTTCCTGGCCCCTGCATGGGTGTAGAGCCGAGGGGCTGTCACATTGGCGGAATCTAACGGAGACGTGCTCCGGGAGGGGGCATGTCTCATGCACGGGTCGATGTGTCGTGGGTGGAATCAGGTGTAGTCCTGGGAATCCAGGTCCACGGTCGGCCACTCGGGCTCGGGTTCAGGCATCTGCGCGGCGATCCAGTCGTGCAGCTTGCGAGGGCGTGGGGTGGAGAACAGAACCAGGTCCGTCGTCTGCTCCGCTCGGGGTTCACCTGGGATGGCAGGGAACTGTACGGTCCGCTCGGACGACGTCTCCGGCGGTGGGACGGGGTGGAACCGCACGGTCTCTTCCGATGGAAGGAACCAGTCGCTCATCGCCACTGGCTCCTTCCGGTCGAGGACGGGACTCTGCCGGTAGACCTGACGGGTCGCTACGGGCGTGTGAAGCCACCGGAGAGCACTCGGGCACCACACCAGGTCGGCCCCTTTGGAGAGCGCTAGATGCGGGACGCGCATGGCACCGACGTTTGTCGACGCAGGACCGGCTAGTTGCGCGGGACATCTACGCGGCGCCCAGGATTTCCAAGAGTTGACGCCGCTCGAATTTGCACAGCGCGGCGAGCGCGTCCTGGGCCTGCCGGGGAAGGGGCAACATTCCCCTGGCGGACGCGGGAAGGGAACGCAGCCGGATTTCGGCCCAGGCGGCAAGGTTCGGGTACTCGGACCTGGCGAGCTTGTCCAGGTCCGCTATGACTATCGCGTTCTCGCGTGTGTCGACCACGTCGTGGTACACCCGATCGACCATCGGTCCTGGCCGCACGTCCAGCACATGGCAGTACTCGATGAACTGGCACATCGACATCGCCCGCGTTCCGAGCTCGTGCGTTGCCATGGTCTGTAGTGAGCGGTCTGTCCCCATCTCGCGTCGCATCTCTTTGCGGGTCCACCCCCGACGATTGCGCTCGAACCGCATTGCCTCGCCAATGCCTGTGGCGAACAGCCCCAGGGTTTCCTCTGACAGCTGTGCCGTAGTCACCTCTTCCGCTGAAGATTCCTCTCGTGCGGTAAGGGGGTCAGGCGAGCCCTGATCGGAACACGAGTCCAGGTCGGCGCTACTGGGCGGCGGGGTAGTGGTTGGCTCGGGTTGCGGACGGGTTGCCGCACCGCCACGGCGCAAGACTCGGCGGATCCCGCTGAGGGGAAAGCCGAACCGGTCGGCGAGGGCGTGTTGCGACATCCTGGCGCGAAAACGCTTCACGAGGAGTTGTTCGAGCAGCGGACCGTAGGTCGGGTGGTGCTCGATATCGCGGAACTCCAGGTTCTCCAGTGCCCAATCGAAATCGGGAACCGACTTACCCACGGGGCCACTCCACGCCTTCGCCGAAGACATCGATGCTGTTGCCTGGCCTGGGTTGTTGGAGCGGCGGAGCCGGGGACTCGCAGGGGGCACCTCGCCGTCGGCGACACGGCCCGGGCACGGCAAGTCGGGCGGTCACCGCGGCGGCCACGACCCCCAGTGCCTTGTGGAGTCCTTGGTCGAGGTCGTAGAGCGCGGTGCCTGGCCCGGAGGTGTCCGGCGGGGTGTCGGGTTTGCGCATCACGGTGGCGTACGCGATGAAGGTGTCCTTGTGGTTGACTCGCTGTGCCAGCCACAGCAGGAAGTGGCGGCGGTCGATGATCCAGTGCGTCCCGAAATTGATCGCGGTGCCGACAAGCCGGGCACGCCACGGCAACCGCATGCCGAGAGCGCGTGCCACGGCCTCGGTGACGACCAGCTGCCCGGCGGTATAAGTCAGCACGTGACTAGTGGCCGCGCGGCGGCCGACGACACAGGCCGGCACCGGAACCTCACCCTCACGCGGGCCCTCGACTTCGCAGACCAGGGCGCCGTCGCTGGGATACACGAGCTCGTCGCCGTGCAAGCCCTTGAGGACAGCGTCTTTCGGCCTCTGCAGCCAGTGATCCGCCCAGAGGTGTGCTCCGTGGAAGGCGCTGGCGAGTGCTCCGAACAGCGCGATCCGCGCGACGAGACGGTCTGGGTTGGCCTGTGTGGTCATTCGACTTGTTCCTGGATGCTGTGGGCTTCGTCGCCGGAACGTGTGTAGAACAGGTCGAGATACGTATTCGTGTCGGATTCGGCATCGCGACGACGCGGCTGGTCGAGTTCGGCGCCCCAGACTTGGAGGTCGGCCTGTGCAGGGTCGGCCAGCCATGTGCCTGCGGTGGTGAACACTTCGGCGCAGTCGCGACCGCTGACCGTTGTGCAGTCCACGGTGTCACCCGGTGCTGAATGTCGTCGTGGCATTTGAACCTTCCTCGTTGGGTACTTCGCGTCGGGAGACGTGACCGGTGAGCCCTGCGACGCTCAGCCAGTGCCGGGAAGAGGTGGGACGAGGTCCTCGCCGTAGGAATCGTCAGCGGTCTGCTCGGCCGCGATCGGTGTGCCTGTGGCCAGCAAGAACTGGCGCGCCGCCGCCACCACCGACGTGCGGGCGGGCAGGGTGTAGCCACCCGCGCTGGCGGCGAAGCGTAGCCACGGCCCGAGTCGCGCCAGGTAGGCCAGCCATAGCCCTTCCGTGAGCGCGGGGATATTGGCTCTTAATGTGCGTGCGGTGTGCCATGAGGCCAGCAACGGCTCGGGCCAGCCCGCGGCTACTCCCGCGGGCGCCGCTGCCTCGTGGCCTGCCTGGACGCACTGGGTCAGCATCGCGGTGAACACCTCCGGTGGCGGAAGCTGTCCCCGAATCAAGCCGAGATCGGCCACCCACGGCACCACCGGAGCTGGCTCGCGCGCCGTTGTGGGGATCGACGCCATCCGCAGCGCGATCCGCAGCAGGGGAGCAGCGTCGTTGCGGTCCAGCGGGTCTCGCCTCATCGACCGAGCGAACACGTCTGGGTGCGGGATGCGGGGCAGGGTCTGTCCGAGGTTCAGACCGGCTTGGCAGACGGCTGCCAAGATACCGAGGCCGTGCCCGTGCTCCCAGCTCATGCGCAGCAATCCCCAGGTAGGTGCGAGCGCGGCGGGTATGGCCGTGCCGGACAGCACCAGAGTGCGGGCCTGTGGATCGAGCAGCGTCACTCCCAGTGTGGGTGCGCACATCGGCCGCAGCACGTGGATGGCCAGCAGACGCTGCCACCACGGAGCGGCCAACGGGCTGCACACCACTCCTGGCCGTTCCTGGGCACGCAGTTGCGTCAATGCCGACGCGATCTGGGTGTGTCCGGCCGGTGCATCAAGATCCGCAGGTACCGCTGAATCGGCCAGGACTACCTCCCTGGCGCCGATTTGCGCGGCGTGTCGCAATCCCCGTGCTACTGCGGCACCCCACTCGGCGCCGGGAACTCCTAGTTCTAGACGCGAACCCCACAACCGTGCGGCCTGGAACGACGACCGCGTACTGCGATCGTCGGCAGCGCTGGTGTCCACCAGCACGGTGCTGACCGAGCGGGCAGGTGTCGTCGCCAGGACCGCGCGCTCGGTGTACTCGGCCACGGCCGCCACGGTGTCCGCCCGGGTCTGCGCAGGCAACACGATCACCAGCGGCGTTGGCTCTAGCCCGCGTGCAGGGATTGGGGCGGCACGGCCATCGGCAGGAGGGGGAGTCGTCGAAGCGCCGAATGGTCGTGCCGCCCCGTGCCTCACCTCGCTACCAGGCCCCGAGGGATGAGCCTGGGCTGATAGAGGTGAGGACGCCTTGGGTCTGTTGTTCAAACCAGTCACTGGTCTTCATGATTCTGGTCAGGGAGCATAGTTCTAGGGTTTCGCGGAGCATCGGTTCCAGATTTTGACATCTCAGTAAAGGTCATCCGGGAATATCCTGCACACAGGTGGAAGAATCTGCCGAGCCTGTACATCGGAATACATCGAGGACTTCCGCGTGTCAGTCCATTATGCAAGCGCGGAAGCAGCGCTTTGCGGACTGGAAAACGTGACGACTCGAATTGGCGTAGACGAACAGTCATTTTCTCACCCCCGCGTGATCTGGTCATAATGAGCGAGGTTAGGTAAGGCTGCAGCTCTGAAGTGCCACAAGATTGCTACCGCAGTTTCCTGTTCGCTGACGATGTCACCTGCGTGCTGTCAACTCCTCGCTGGGCTTCGGTTCACGCATTCAACATGCCCGCGTGCGCGGGTAGTAGCCGCCATGTCACTGCCAGCAGGCAGCCATGCTATGGCCTGGCGCGGAGCGCAGCTGCCCGTCGGGCAGAATGTAGAGTGAAGCGACGAGAAGGGTGCTGAGAACACATGGTGATCAAGGCTGCGTTCTTCGACGTGGGCGAAGTTCTGGTCAACGAAACTCGGGAGTACGGCACGTGGGCGGACTGGTTGGGTGTCTCTAGGCACGAGTTCTCTGCTGTCTTCGGTTCGGTTATCGCGATGGGTCATGACTATCGCGAAGTGTTCCAGATTTTCCGTCCCGGCTTTGATCTCACTGCGGAACGTCAGCGTCGAGCAGAAGCCGGGAAGCCAGAGACCTTTGACGAACAAGACCTCTACCCCGACGTCCGGGCCTGCCTTAGCGAACTTCAGCAGCAACGGATTCTCGTTGGTGTTTCAGGAAATCAGACAGCTCGAGCCGAAGCGATTCTGCGCGACCTGAAGCTGCCGTTGGACGTATTAGGGACGTCGAGCAGCTGGGGTGCAGACAAACCATCCGACAAGTTCTTTCACCGACTGCTGGAGGAAGCGGACGCGCCACCGGAGAACGTCCTGTATGTAGGCGACCGGCTCGACTGGGACGTGCGTCCCGCGCAGGCGCTCGGTTTGAAGACGGCCCTGGTGCGTCGAGGCCCATGGGGGAGGATTCTCGCGGACACCGATGCCGAGCAAGGACTCCTTTTTGACATCCCAGATCTGCGCGGGCTGGCGAACTTAGTCAAGCAGTACAACGTGATCGGCGAGGCAAGTCGGTAGAGGAACCCCCTAGCCGAGCGCAGGTACAGACGGTAGCAACCCGTGCGTTCGATCCGCGATTTCGCGTTCGTAGGGCGTGCCAGTCAGTGCTGTTGTCACAGCTGGGATGCGGAGTGCTGCTGCTGCGTATGGGTTTCGTTCAAGTTCTTCGCACGCGGAGTGGACAAGGCTTGCGCCTTTGTCCGGGTCGTTCGGGATTGCCGCTAGGGCCAGGTCGAAGAGCAGGACTGTGCGCTGCTTGCTCTCACTCTGGGGTAGGTTTTCTATGGCCTGTTGCAACCATCGACTGGCTGACTTGTGGCGGCCAGCGAGCAGTTCGGCGTTCCCGGCGAATCCCGCGAGACGGCTTTCGTCGAAGAAATCGAGCCATTCTGGATCGGCGCCCTCGGTGTGGAGGGCTTCCTGAGCCTGGCGGATTCGGTCCCGGCTGGCGTCCGTGTCGCCAGTGCGTGCCTGGACTTCCGCTGCCACGCAATGCAGCCATGAGCGCAAGCGTGGGCCGCCAGCGTATCGCGCATGTGCGGAAGCTACTTCAAGCAGTGCACGTGCGGCAGCTGCATCCCCCACTGCGGCGCGAAAGCCCGGGACAAAAGATCGGTGGGCCGCCACGGCGGCAGCCAGCGCGGAATCGCGAGCCAGGTCTACTGCCTGTTGTGCGATCAAGAAGGGCCAGGCGGCGAGTTCTGGCTGGCCGATATCAAAGAATGCCAGCCGTGCGGCTTGCAGGGCTGATTCAGTAACGGAGGAGGCCAGCTCACGGGCCGAGGACGACGCCGGTCGGGCACGAAGGAGAGAGACGCCGAGCTGAGTGTGCGCGACGGTAGCTTCGAGCAGGGCCCCTGGTGGCGAAGTCCAGTAGAGCTGCCGGTGTCGAGCGGTGATGTCCGAATAGCCGGCGAGGACCTTGGGGTCTCGGGCCGCGGCATTCGGGCTCGTCACTGTGTCGGCGGCTTCGGCGAGGTCTGGAGGCAGCAACGGTACGGTGCTGGCAACGGCGAGCAGTATCCGCAGGAAGGTCTGGCGGCTGATCCCACGGCCATTGCCCTTCCCCATGTCCCACATACTCGTCATTACCTGGCAGGCAAGGCCGTCCAGCTGGCGGTCTTCGGGCGACAGCACTTCGTTTTGGGCTTCGGTCGGTGCTAGCGCCAATTCGTCATCGGTGAGCAGTCCCAGCTCAGTGGCTGGCTTGCCTAAGACGAGCACCAAGTGCTTACGAAACTGAGGCTCTGGCCACCGCTCACCAGACTCCCAACGGCGAGCCGTGTCTGCGGTGAGGCCGCAGCCGCCGTCACCTGCGAGCTCCATGCTCCGTTTGATCTGGTTGACCAGTTCTTGACGACTCCAGCCGTGTTGAAGTCGTTCCCAGGCCAGTTTGGTATTGGGTGGGTAGCGTCGAGTGCTGCTCATCAGTCAACGACTCCTCCTCTCCCTGCGCGAACGGTGTGTTTCGTTGAATTGGGGATATGCCGCGCACGGTGGCTGCTTAGGAACTGGCGGCGACATGGCTGTGTCGTGGCTGTCTAGTGGCAGTATGTTCTCGATGATTTGAGGCATAGACTGGCCAAGTCGCAGCCGGGTGTTACTGGCGCCGGAAGAAACCAGACTCGACTGCAGCGACGAAGGCGTTCCACTCGGCATGGTCGAAGACGAGCACTGCGCCGTCAGGTTTGCGGCTGTCCCGCATGCCGACGGCGTTGTC
The DNA here is from genome assembly GCF_005146945.1 of Prauserella endophytica. Classification (GTDB taxonomy): domain Bacteria; phylum Actinomycetota; class Actinomycetes; order Mycobacteriales; family Pseudonocardiaceae; genus Prauserella_A; species Prauserella_A endophytica. The sequence continues at coordinate 16,423 of NZ_SWMS01000053.1, read as the reverse complement.
GGTGAAGGCAATCTCGACGCACTCGTTACCGTTGGGATGGCTGACGGGAGACTTCGCCCAGCCGGTGAAGTCGGTGTTGAGGTGTGACTTGTGGCTGTTCTGAATGTGCATCGCGGGTGACACCCCTTCGTGAAAGTCGTTCGATCTACAGGCTAGCGGCGAACTCAAGCAACAGGCGCCTCGTGTGCTCCTGTCCAGCAGCGGCTGCCTTCTGCTGATCGAAGAGTTCCAGGTATCCCTTGGTCTCCTTAGACTCGGCGTACTCGCCCTTGTTGTATCGCTCCAGGTAGACCACGCTCACCGGAGGCTTCGTCTCATACCGGAACACGCTGTAGTCATGGCCCTGTCCCATGTAATACCCGACGCTGAACGGTACGAGCTGGATCTCGATGTTGGGCCGGTCGATCGCGTCGATCAAATGCGTGACCTGAGCCTTCATCTCTTTCGCTGGCAGCGGCGTGCGACGCAGGACAGCCTCGTCAAGGATGAACCAGAAGTACTGGTGCTCGTGGTCGAGAACGTACTGACGACCGAGCCGGTTGGCCGTGTCGCGGTCGATCTCTTCCGACGTGAGCGACGGACGCCAAGAACGTGCCTGGGCGCGCATGTACGCTTCGGTCTGCAATAGGCCTGGAATGACCGTCGATCTGTGACTAAGCAGTCTGTTGCACGTGGGCTCGACGTCTACCAAGAGCCGTAGCTGCTGCTTGAAGCGCGTGCTGAACGCGCCACGCTTGGCGCGCTTGTTGCTCTCCGCCTGCAGCGACCGCGCATAGGCGACATCGGCTTCGTCTGCCTGGTAGAGCTCCAGAAGCACGTTCAGTTCTGCCAACTTGATCCCGCCGCCGCCCTCGATGTACGCGATCTTCGACTGCCCGCAGCCGAGGCTCTGCGCGGCCCGTTCTTGCGTTACTCCAGCTTCGTTGCGTCGGCGCTCCAGGAGGCTGCCGAGAACGATCTTCATAACGGCAACCGGCAGATGCTGAGGCTGCTCCACTCCCTGCGTCACCCTGGTCTCCTGTTTCCTCATCGCCCCGGTCGCCGATCATTCACCCAAATGGCGGACTATCTAATATAGATATCTAAATTATGGTCAGTAGGTAACCCGTTTGTGCTCCCAGCCTAGCGAGGTGCCTAGATGTTCGATATCTACGTTACCAGCCGACCGACCGTGGACGTCGCCTCCTCGGTCTTCCACACCCCGCCCGTCAACCCGCTGCTTCTGCTGGCATTCGCAGCCTTGTTCGTGGGGTGCCTGGTTGGTGTCACCGCAAGCTGGTGGCATGCCGCCGAACGGCGCAGAGTCCGTCGTTGCCGGGGCGAGGGCTTTACCGGGCCACGTAGCAAGGCGCCCCGGGTATCGGTCGTCCAGCCGACGAACCGCCGACGTGCTAACAGAGCCACTTCGGAACTTCGCTCTTCACCAACGCAGACACACCGCAGTCGGCGTGCGCTGCCGCACTCCGTGACGGCTACGGGAGGCGCAGAATGAAACGCCGTAGGTGCTCAACGATCCTCGCATTGCTGGTCAGAGTGGGCTGGAAGCCCCGGCGTAGCGCATGGATGGTGCCGTGTCGTGATTGCGATAGCCACCGCAGGTATGCGCAGGTTTCGATCGCTGAACACGGGCCTCAGCTCACGATCGACGGCTCCAGCGTCGCGGTGTTCGATCCTCTGGCGGCGGGCCGGTTGCGTGCCGCGCTGAAGGAGGCCATCGAGCTGTATGCACGGCTCGATGGGGCTGCGCGAGATGGAGTGCCCGCCCCTCGCAGCCATCCCGGTGCTGCGCCGACGCCACATTGCGAGCATCCGGCTGGTTCGCACGTGGAGGCGGCGGCCGGACGGGTTCGAGTGGATTTCGGTGACGATGGTGATGGCGAGCCCAGTGGCCGTCATGCGCTGCGCTCAACTGCTGTCCTGTCGGAGGCTGCGTGATGACTGGAGCCTGCGAAATGATCAGTCGTCAGCACCACCGAGGGTCGTTGCACGGCGCAGGGGGCCGTGCAACGACCCTGATGAGGCAGGCCGTCGATGCCATCGACGTACCGGTGGAATTGGCGCGGCCAGTGGTCGCTGAACTCTGGGCGGGTTGCCTGCGTGGTCCTGTCCTGCGGCACGCGCCCCGGCGGTGGACGGTGTTGACCGCGACGCGCCGTCGAGCCGGTTTCGCATTGCCGGAATCCTTGATACAGGCCGGGGTGCGCCTGTACCCGGAGGGGACGTCGTTCGCGCTGCCCTCCAATCCCGGAGGAGCGACAACGGGCTCGGGGGACTGCGGCTGGGTGCTGCCTCCTGAGCGAAACCCGCTGCTGCCGCCCTTCAGCGTGGTGATTGCGTTGCTGGAGCGGGTCGCGCAGGCAAGGCCGACATCGTGAATCGGCGCGCCCTCGACGAAACCTACGTACCCGAGCCCCTGCCCAGTCCGGTCTCGTCGACCGCACCCACTCCCGCGCCTTCGAACGATGCGGTTTCGGAGCGCGCTGTGTTGTACGAGCAGGTGCTCGACGGGCTGTATCGGCTGAACACGGACCAACCGCGCCGCACGGTGGCGGAATTCCATGACTGGTTCACCCCCACGGTGCCGAGCGACCAAGGTGCGTCCGCGGACGAGGTGCTCCGGCCAGAGCCAGAGGCGGGTGATGCTCAGTGTTGAGCACACATCCGTATCCGGCGGGCGAGCTGACGGAGATGCGCTGCGCCGCGACCGGTTACGCCGCACATGGCTGGCCGATCTGCCCTGGTATCCCGGCTGCACATCCTGGCGCGGGAACCCTCGACCCCGAGTCGCGGCCCGAGGAGGCCGACCTGGTGTGCCGTGGCGGGCCCCTGTCTCAGGACGAGGCGTTTCAGGCGTGGACGGACCAGCCCTGGCCTATTCTCCTGTGCCCTGGCGCGGTCGGGTCGATCGATCTCGGTGCCGGTGATCGCCGGACCGAAGCGGTCCTGCGGGACGCAGGGTGTCTCGGGCCGATCCTGGTCGGGCCAGGCCCGCGCTGGCATCTCATCGTCGAACACGCCCCTCACCACGCGGCGAGCCACCTTCCGCGATCGACGCGACAGGGGTGCCTGCTGCTGCCGCCGAGCCAGGCGCCATGGCGGATCTCCCGCTGGCGAGTCGCACCGGAAGCGACCGACTGGCGATTGCCCGATCACGCCACCGCGTGGGCCGCGTTGCACGCCGACAGGCGAAGGGACTGAGGGGAATGTCTGTCCAGGTCGTTGCACCCCCGGCCGCCGCCGGAGACTCCGCATGGCTGCGGTGCGAGTACTACGGGGTGGTGTGCGGGTTGCCCGCCCAGCTGGTAGACGGCAACCGGATCGTGCTGCGTCTCGGAGGTCTGCTCGGCGGGGTCACGATGCCCGCCGCGCTGGGCCGCAAGGTCGCTCCCAGCTTGCGGGTGCGTGCGATGCCAGCCCCGGCGATCGTGCACCCGGGCGGAGAGCGGTGGACGTTCCTCAGCGGTCCTGGCAGCGCGACCCTGGAACACGTGGCCGCGCTGGTGCTGATGGGTATCAGCGTGATCGGCGACAACGCGCTGGTGGTCCTGCCCTCGCCAGAGACCGAGACGCTCAATCTTTGGCGCTGGATCGACTGGCCCACCCGGGCCGATCTGCCCGCGCAAGCCCCACTGCTGGCCACCACCTGCGCACTGGCCGCCTCGGTGCCGCACACCCGACAGGAGAAGCCATGACGCCCTCGATCGCCTTCGCGCTGCGCGACGAACTGATCGATCGTGCCGCTAGCGATCAGCGCGCCCGCGCACAGCTCGACCCGGTCGCTCCCACACCACAACAGTGGCAACACGTTCATCAAGTCGACAAGGACAACGTGCGCTGGCTCGCGCCCATCGTGGCGGTGCACGGCTGGCCCGGTCACCGCGCCGTCGGAGTGGATGGAGCCCACGCCGCCTGGCTGCTGGCCCAGCACGCACCCGCCCCGTACCGAGCGTGGTGGCTACCCCAGTTGCGCGCCGCCGTAGCCAACCAGGACGCCGCATCGCGCGACCTCGCCTACCTGGCCGATCGGGTCGCCACCGACCAGAGACGACCACAGCACTACTGCACCCAGTGGCTGCAGATCGGCAGCGCGCCCGGCCGCCTCTACCCGCTGCACCGCCCGGCCGAAGTCAATCTCGCACGCGCCGACATAGGCCTCGACCCGATCCCCGATTCCGACATCGAGACCGCCTACCTCAACTACGACGAGATCACTACCGCAACCCCCGGAGGGTCCCGATGACCACACTGCACTGGGGCATCAGCCCCTACCACCGCGAGCGCGCCCACACAGCTCTACCCGGCACCGACGTCTCCGTCTGCACCCGCCACCTGCACGACGGCCAACTCGTGCTCGACTCCCTGAGCCCGCGCCGACCCGTGAACCAACGAATTTGCCCGGAATGCGCCGTGGAGAGCCTCGCGCTGTTGTACCCAATCCCGACACCCCGACCGCGTACTCACGTCGCTGATTGGCCTCCGAGTCATGCTGCCGGCATCAGGTCGGGCCTGATGCGTACTGAAGATGACTGTGACATTGAGCGACATCTTCAATGACCGCTGCGAACCCGTCGGCACCGAGCCCCAACGCCGCGGGCCGGCGACCACCGGAACACCGGCCAGATATTGATCTTCTCCGACGAGTCGAGACGGCTTGGAGAACTTGTAGTCCTCCTGTCTTTGGGCATCCTCGTCGGAGTCCGGCGCCCCCTGCTTTCCCGCATGCGGTAGGGGGCGCACCCAACTTCTAGGCTCAACCGCAACTGCGAGAAAGTCAGGTTCTTGAGTTCCTAATCAGTTCTGGGAGTGAGCTATCCGGCACACTCCTGCTGGTAGCCGGCCGGCAGGTGAGCACTCTCGGTTCCTGGATTTCGAGTCCTGGTGAAAGACAGTGCCCCTGCCGGTAGGCCGGGAGAGTTGATCGCTGCTGGGATGTCGTGCCCCGCGTGAGGGTGGCGGGAAGCACTGCTTGATTAGGTCGCTGATGGTTCTCCCACTGGCTGCACAGGGTGATCGGCATCGAGAGCGGGAGGACCGTTGCGACTGTTCGTGGGAGATGACTGGGCCGAGGACCATCACGACATCGAGCTGATGGACATGGCCGGACGTCGGCTGGCCAAGGCTCGCCTGCCCGAGGGCGTGGCGGGGATGGCCCGGTTGCACGCGATGCTCGGCGAGCAGCTCGGCGAGGCCGACGACGAGGACGTGGAGGTGCTGGTCGGGATCGAGACCGACCGGGGTCCGTGGGTGGCGGCCCTGGTCGCCGCTGGGTACACGGTGCTGGCGGTTAACCCGTTGCAGGCGGCCAGGTTCCGGGACCGGCTGGGGGTCTCGGGTGCCAAGAGCGATGCTGGTGACGCGCACGTGCTGGCGGACATGGTCCGCACCCACGCCCACGAGCTGCGCCCGGTCGCCGGGGACAGCACCGAGGCCGAGGCGGTCAAGGTCGTGGCCCGTACCCACAAGACGCTGATCTGGGAACGCACCCGCCACACCCAGCGGCTGCGGCACGCGCTGCGCGACTACTTCCCGGCCGCGCTGATCGCCTTCGAGGACCTGGACGCCGCCGACAGCCTGGAACTGCTGGCCAAAGCGCCCACTCCGGCTCAGGCCGCCCGGCTCACGACCGCACAGATCAGCGGCGCATTGAAACGCGCACGCCGCAAGAATGTGGCCGAGAAAGCGGTGGCCGTCCAGGCCGCGCTGCGGGCCGAGCACCTGGGCCAGCCCGAGATCCTGACCAGCGCCTATGCCGCCTCGGTCCAGGCGTTGATCGCGGTCCTGACCGTGCTGAACACTCAGGTGAAGGCCTTGCAAAGGCAGGTGGAGACCCATTTTGGGCAGCACCCGGCCGCTGAGATCATCCTGTCCCAGCCTGGTCTGGGGCCGGTGCTCGGCGCCCGGGTGCTCGCAGAGTTCGGCGACGACTCCGCCCGTTACATCAGCGCCAAGGCCCGCAAGAACTACGCCGGAACGTCCCCAATCACCCGCGCGTCGGGCAGGAAGAAGGTCGCTCTGGCCCGGTTCGTGCATAACGACCGGCTGATCGACGCGCTGATGACCCAGGCGTTCGCCGCGCTGAAAGCCTCGCCCGGAGCACGGGCCTACTACGACCGGCAGCGCGCCCGCGGGGCCGGGCACAACGCCGCCCTGCGTCAGTTGGCGAACCGGCTGGTGGGCATCCTGCACGGCTGCCTCAAAACCGGCACCCTCTACGACGAGACGACCGCCTGGTCGCATCACGCCGAGAACGTTGCGGCTTGACATTTCAGCTCCTGGGATGTCTTTCACGTAATGAAGTCTGATATCGCCGCAACACAACAGTTCGTTGAAGCTGCCGCTCTCGCGGCTTCGGCGTTCTGTAGAGATGCCGAAGCGGCCGTGCAAACGTTCGCACGTGTCACCCCGCATGCCAGTCATCATCCGCAAGTTGGGCAGACAGGTGTCCAACTTCAAGAGCTGGCAGAACTTGCCCGCCAGGCGATGGTTCTCAGTATTAACCTCTATCACGCAGTGGAGGAGGTGGATAGGTTGTTTAGCTGAGGTTGTTGCTCGCGCTGGCTTCTGCTGGCCCCTCGCGCAGAACCCTGCTTCCATACTTCTCGAGCGATCTTGCTTGAGAGGGTGGCATTTGAAGGAGGCTAGCAGTGGTAGCGCTCGCCATCTGGTACGACCAGACGCCGAAGGATGACGAGGGCAACGTCGTCATTCGTGTGAGCACTGCTGCCGAACTCGACGAGCTGGTCGACCGCATCCTCGGTGAGACAGCCGAGCACGACGCGCCACCCATGATCCAGGTTGTCCTCACCGGGGTGAAGCGCTCGCCTGCCCTAGAGGTCGGCCTCGGCAAGGAGAAGGGCTTCATCGGGTATACCTCCCGTACTGAAGGGTGGCTGGACCATCGGGGATGGCGACCCCAACGCGGTCGTTTCCTACATCTACATGGGCAATCACAGCGAAGTGCCAGCGAGCGTGGAAGTTCCCCTGGCTACCGTGCGCCGAGGGCTGCACGAGTTCCTGGCGACGGGGGAGCGACCGAGTGTCGTGGAGCGATGTTGCAAGTTAACGACTTCGTCTCGCTCGCTACTCCCTATAGGAGTACCGGTATAGGCCGGTCGTCGGGTTGGTGGCTGTGGACTGATGGCGCGGTCGTCGAGCACCAGAACACGTGAGTGCGTTTCGCTAGTGCAGAAGCGGGCCGCTCCTGAAGTGGGTGTGACGGGCACCGTCAGTTGGGGGTGTACTGGGTGCCCGTCACCCCGGCTCCGAGGTGTGGGCGCACCTGGAGCTGACTGAAGCAGGGCGATGGTGGGAAACTGCTCCCGGGACTCACCGTGTTGATTTCGTCAGGGTCCGCCGTCCTGTGCCGCTCGCGCATCGCCGATCGTGCACGAACCCTGAATCAAGCGTTGTCGGGACTCATGCAATTCGATTGCGCATTGAGAACATCTCGGCGAACACGTGCCTACTATGCATTCTGAACGCGCCCGGGAAGTACGACGGAGCATCACTGCTCTGTGCGGATTGTGTGCTCTTGTGTGCCGGACTGCGTTTTTGTGCGCAGCCACGATCCACAAGTGTCCCATGGTTCCCGCCTGTCAAATCTTGCATCGAACTGCGGGTTTGAGGTGTAGCGAACCTGTGCCGGGATGACTGCCGGGTTTCTGCGCTTTTCGGAAAGTGTGTTTTGGGTCTTGACTGTTCATTTGAGACTGTGCAAGCGTGATCTCACGGTTCCGGGGGAGGCGACGAATCACTGGGAGCAATCTGCCGTGGTCGTGTCTTTCAGCGAATTCCGGAGTCGGACATCGAATAGGGGAGGGTTTCTGTGAATGTTCGAAGGTTGGTCGCACCCCTGGTTCTCGTGGGAGCGACATTGAGTGCGGGGGTAGTGGTGTCCTCGCCCGCGTGGGCGGGAGGCGACACGTCGGCAGGTGAGATCGAGACCCAGGCGTGCAGGCTCTACGCGGGGTCGATTAAGCAGACCGGGCGGGTGCTCTCGGGCAGTGGTGGCAGGGCCGGGTGCTCCACACACGCAGATGTCAACGTGGGTGTGTATGAGGAGATTGCGTGGTGGCCGGACCGTCGGCTGTCGTCGGCGAGTCGTCACGGAATCCGCAACGTGCACCTGACGGTCAGTGCGGGGTGTACCAGCATCCCGGGTCCGTATTACATCGAAACGAGAAGTTCCACCGGTGGAGTGTCCGAGGGTAGTCACAAATCGCTCTGCCACTGATCACGGTGTATGACGTGGGGTGTGGCGATCGCCGCTGTGGTGGTCGCCATGCCCTGCGGCATGAGTGTGGGTGTACTGAGTTTCGGCGAACGAGGGGGTTTCGTGCGGGTTCGTTTTGATGAGGTGTCTTTTTCTTACCGAGGTCGCCGCGCTCTGCGTGATGTCACGTGGGGCTTCGGTGGAGGTGTGACGGGGTTGCTGGGCCCGAACGGGGCTGGGAAGACGACGTTGCTGTCGCTGGTGGTGACGTTATTGAGAGCCGATTCTGGCCGGGTGTATGTCGGGGACCATGATCTGTCGACTGGGGCGGGGCGGCGGCAGGCGCGGCGGTTGCTCGGTTTTGTGCCCCAGCGATTCTCACTTGCCCCGGAGATGCGGGTCGGCGACACCGTGACCTATGCCGCCTGGGTCCATGGGGTGGCGGAACGGGACTGTCCGCAGGCGGCTGTGCGGGCGTTGGAGGAAGTCGGACTGATCGATCGGCGCGAGGATCCTGTTCGTGCGTTGTCCGGGGGTCAGCGACAGCGTCTGGGCCTGGCGGCGGCGTTGGCCCATGATCCCGCCGTGGTGGTCTTGGACGAACCGACCGTGGGGTTGGACCCCGGGCAGCGTCTCCGGCTGCGGGAGCGCGTCGCGGCGGTCGGCGAGCGGCGCACTGTGCTGCTTGCCAGTCACTTGTTGGAAGACATCGAGCACCTGTGTGACCGCGTGGGTGTTCTGGCCGGCGGCGCTGTGGTGTTCGACGGCACGGTGGCCGAACTCAGTGGCCTCATTGATGGGGCCGCGGTGCCTGAGGCTGCGCCGGGGTCCCGGTTTGAGCGTGCCTACGACGCGCTGATCGCGAAGCTGGGGGAGGCATGAGGGCGCTGCTGCGGTCGGTGAGCGGCTGGCCGTTGGGTCGTCTCGCGGTCCTGCAACCCAGCCTGGTGATTATCGCGGTCGTGTTGGCCCAAACGTGGCCTCGTCTTGCGTGGCCGTGGCAGGAGTGGATCCAGACTTCCCAGCAGTTCCACGAGCAGCTGCTCCTCGCCGCTCCCATCGCCGCCGCAGCCGCCACGTACTACGCGGGGCGGCATGCCGCGCCGGACAGAATCGCCAGCCAGCCCTGGGCTCCCCGTGCGGGAATGCCGATCGTGCTTCGGCATCTGCGCACGCTGACCATCGCGTTCACGATCAGCTACCTGCTGGGGCTGTTACCCCTCGTGGCCGTGACCGTTGCCAGTGCGGACTACGGTGGCCCCCACGTGTTGATCATGCTCACCGGTGTGGTCGGGCTGGTCGCGGCGATCACTGTCGGGTATTTGATCGGTGTTCTCGCCGGCACCGCGTGGCTGGCCCCGATCACCTTGGTTGTCACCTTCGTCCTCATGCAGTCTCCGCACATCGAGGCCGCTCTGTCGGCCGTCACTCCCGTGACGCACGTTCCGGCTGCGCTCGGGGAAACCGAGTCGGTTCCGCTGACGTGGTACCGCCTCGGGCTCTTCACCCTGATCTCCGTGGTCGCCGCTGTGGTCGCCGCGCGGGCGTTGGCGCGGCAGCACCGGTGGAAGGTGCCGTCACCGACGACCGCCGCAGCGGCGGCCCTCACGGCACTCGCCGTGGCGGTTCCCCTCGTCAGCGCTCCGAGGTTGGTGACCGCCGAACCGGCTCACCCCCGTCTCTGTCGCGACGTGTCGGGGATCGAGGTGTGTGTCCACGCGGGACACCGCTCGCAGCTTCCCGAGATCGCGAACGCGGTCACACGCGTTCGTCAGGTCACTGGCGAGGGGACGTGGGATTTGCGCAGGCTCCGGGACACCGCTCTGGCTACCCCAGTCGAGGATCCGCGGCGGCCGGAGGCGACGACGGGATGGATACCGATTTTTCCGACCAATGACCTCGGCTACTACGCCGCCTCGGCGGTCGCGTACTCCCTCAGCGGCCTCGACAACTGCGATATCGGGGATTCGGGCGAAGTGTCCGAGCAGTTCTCCCTCGCCGCCGAACTCGGCGACCGGCTGGTGCGCGACGCGGGATTCGGGCTGTCCCCCGCTGAGCCCAGCGGCCGATTCGACGAGATCTCCGTGATGCAGCTGCGTGACTGGATGCGGCATCACCGAGAGATGATCCATGGCTGTCAGCTGACGACGGACCAGCTCCCGTGATCGTCACGCACCTGCTGCGTGCACACCGTATCGGGTACATGGCGGCCATCGCCGCTGCGATGAGTGCTCTTGCCTGGGCGTTCGGGGTGAGCGCGATCAACGTGGACCTCGATCCGCTGACGCCGCCGCACAAGGTGCCGACGGTCGAGCTGATCTGCCTCGTCGCCGCGGTTGTGCTGGCAGCCCTGGCTCGCCCGCGCTTCTGGCATTGGGAGCGTTTCGGGGGCCTGCGGACCAGGCTGGCCGCCGCTGCTGTACCCGTCATCGGCACCCTGCTGGTGATGCTCCCCCTGCTCGCGAGTGTTATGCGCCTTCCCGAGGGTGTGGCTTGGGTGTGGCTCCTGCCCAACGTGATCATCCTGAGCGGGACCACGTTCACCCTGTCTGCGCTGCTCTCACCCGCGCTGGCCGCCGCCGCGGTGACCACGGCTTATCTGTCGAATGTGGTGCTCACGGCGAGCGGACACGATCCCGGTGTCCTCGCCAGCTATCCCGGGGTGAACGTCAACTGGTCACTCGCCACGATCAGCGTGCTCGCTGCCGTGGGCGTCCACGCCTACAGCCACGGCACCAGCCGCTGGGCCCAGGGGCTCATCCGCAACGCGTAGCCACACCACCAGCGCCTCGGCCGTCGTTCACGGTTCCGTGTCGAGGAAGCTGGGGTTGGTGGCCAGTGTGGCGTGCAGCTCCAGGCCCCGCGGGTCCTTCAGATCATCGAAAACAGCAACGGCTTCCCGGAGGCACTCCATGCTCAACTCGTGCTCGCCCATGGCTGTCAACGCCTCGGCACGCACCACGAGTGTGTCCGCGTAACCCCAGCGTTCACCCTGGATGCGTCGAATGGCCAGGGCCCGGTCGAGCTGAGGTAGTGCACGTTGCGGTTGCTCGCTGTGCAGGTACAGGGCACCCAGATGATGACGAGCCAGGCTCTCCGCGAGGGGAGAGTCGTGCCGCTTCGCTATGCGAATCGCCTCGTGTAGACAGTCGATGCCGTCGTCGAGACGGTCAACCCGCCCGTACACGGTTCCGAGCATCGCGTGAACGACCGCGACGCTGAGCTCGAGCCCACCGCGCTCGAACAACCTCGCCGCCTCGGTGAACGCCGCGATGGCATCGTCAGGACGATCGATGCGGGTGTAGGTCAACCCGAGGGTGACGGCGGTCCACCCCTGCCCCTCGTCATCACCCCGATTGTGATGAAGGCGAGTCGCGTCCTGCAAGAGCGTCAGCGCGTCGTCGGTCTTGCCCAGTTCACTGAGGACAGCGGCGAGGTTTTGTTGACAGCGTGCAACTCCCACGTCATCAGCTGCTGCCTTCGCGCAGTGCAGCGCCTGGCTGGCACTGTCGATCCATGCACTCCATTTCTTGGTGAGATAGAAGAAGGGCTGCAGCGTGCTGGGCAGCATCCACGCGGAGCTGATGCCCCGAGTCGCGGCCAGGTGCGTCACGCTCGCGATGGCGTCCAGCTCGGTTTCACACCAGGCCATTGCCCCGGCGTGATCGTCGAACGCGAACTGCTGAGGGCTGATTCCGGCCGTGTCCACAGCGATCGCGCGTCCCGCCCAGTCCGGCGCGAGCACGTTGGTGGCGTTGGCGGCCGAGGCGCAGTACCACCGCAGGAGACGGTCGACAGCGCCGTCGCGTTGTGCTGGAGTCTCTTCCGCCTGTACCCGTTCTGTGGCATACAGCTGGACGAGGTGGTGCATCTTCACACGCTGCCCCGGCGATGACTCCACCAGATGACTGTTGGCTAAGGCCGACAACGACTGAGTTCCACAAGCGATGTCGGTTCCCGCCAGTGCCGCCGCCGCACCCACGCTGATCGGCGTCTGCGCATGGAGCCCGAGGAGCCGGAACATCGTCGCTTCCGCCGGTTTCAACGCCCGGTAGGACAGATCGATCACACCACGGACGTTCGTCGTCTCGTCAGCGGAAGCAAGAAAGTCCAGTCGGCTGCTCTGTGGCCCGAGCTGGTGTGCCATCTCCCGGAGGGTGAGGTGCGGTTGTGTCGCCAGGTGCTCTCCCGCGATGCGCACAGCCAGAGGCAGACCCCCGCAGTGGCGCACGATAAGCTCCGCATTGGCTGTTTCCGCGGCGACACGGGCGCGACCGGCAAGCTCTCCGAGAAGCTGTACCCCCTCGTGGAGCCGCAGGGGACTCAGCCGCACATGGGTCGCGCTGGCGTGCAACGCTAAGCCCGACAGATGAACCCGACTGGTGATGATCACAATGCTGCCGGCTCCGGGCAGCAAGGGACGGACTTGTTCATAGGAGGCGGCGTTGTCCAGCACGACCAGCATCGGCCTCGACGCCAACACCGACCGCAGGCGCGCTGTCCGTTGCGACAGGCTGTCCTCAGCGGCCCGCGCAACCCCCAGTGCCCCCAAGAACTCGTCCAATACCGCGTCCGGCTGACGAGGCTGTTCGACATCGAACCCCTGCAGATCGGCATAGAGACACCCCGCGGGGAACCGCTCGACGAGGGACGCGGCCCAGTGCAAAGCGAGCGCGGTCTTACCAATGCCCGGCGCTCCCTCAATCACCGTCGTAATCGCCGATCCCGGCGGCGTAGCGATACGCAGCGACGTATCGAGCGTGCGCAGGTACTCCGTTCGCCCGACGAAATCGGCGAGCGCTGGCGGGAGCTGCGACGGGCGCATCGCGTCCCACCGCGTCAGGCCTTCCTCCCGCTCCGCCAGCCGTAACAGTGCACCCTTCGCCCCGAGCACAGTGTCGATTTCGGTGGCCAAGGACAGCGGCAGCGACCGATGCCCATGCAGCACCTTCGATAGATAGCTTTCACTGAAGCTCGTCATCTCGGACAACACTGCGAGCGATATGCCTCGCTGACGCCGCCAACGCTGCACTTCCATCCCAAAACGTGTTATCCCGGCCATACTCTCCCCAAAATGAAGTGATCACGTGTAATCACGTGCAATAACGGCACCAGGCACGGTGCGGCGAGACGAATTGATTAGGCGGGGACCCGAGTTCGACAAGCAGACGGCGAAGAGTCAGCGCGCCCACGGATGTCGCGTACCACTGGGCAGCGATCGAGCGATGACTCGCAGGCGAGGACGACTTCGATGGAGACGGCTGAACCGAGGGCAACTCGAATGGCCTACCGCTCGTATCGGCAGACAGCGCTTCGTCATCGTGACTCCTCCCCTTGTCGCCGTGGTCGCCACCCGACAGAGATCGGGACGTCCTCCCCTGAACTGGCGAAACGGCAATACGAGGTTGGTATCTCGTGCTTCGTGGGCACCGCAAGCAACCCAGACGAACTAGACCCATACGAGTGAACGGCGGTAAGTAGAAGTACTCTCCGTGCGACCAAAAACTACGAAGCTGCTGGTAGGGAGTTTTCCTAAGCGAGGTAGCGCCTGCCGTGCGGGCCTACTGACCACCCACAGGGGACTGAACTGACAAGTCGCGCGTGAGTCGACCGTTGAAGTTGCGCAGACTTAGTGTCCACCCTCCCCGGGAGGGTCGGTCGGCCTCATTCAGCAGTTGGCCAAGCATCCCCCCGCCCGCTTGGACGATTCAGATAGCCCGTGGCCGTCCTATGTCGCCATATCGCTGGTGGAGGAAGCCCGCCGCGATTGATTACTGCGGAGCGGAGTCGTACGCGGATTGCCAGGCCAGTGTGACCGGGCGTTTCGCGGTCTGCAGGAACGCCACCAGCGCCTCAGTGATCGTGTCGATTTCAACCTCGCAGTGCGGAGGAAATTCATCGGTTTCGTACAGCGCGGCCATTTCGGGACCGTTGCCGTGGCTGTAGAGGTGTACCGGATCGATGCCGTGGCCGTCATTGCCCTGGTAGGACAACGCTCCGTGCTCGCCATGGATGCCGACGATCAGGGAGTGGTCCGGCACGGTGAGGAACGCCTCTGGGTCGTCTTCGTCGGGGATCAAGGTCTCGATCCGAGGGCGCCTGGTGTGGGTGAGGATGGCGTCACTGATCTGGCTACGCGACAACAGCGTGACGAACTCTCGCACCTGCTCGGGTGTGGCGAGTGTGGCGACGTGTTCAGCGGGCGGCTGGTCGGGGGCGTGAACCCAGTATTGGGCTTGGATCGTCACGAGGTGCGCTTCCCTTCATACCGGTACGGCTCCCCCTGTGGACCGTAGACGATGAGTGTGGCATCCGGTGGGAGGAAGTACCGGAGGAACCGGTGGCAACTGACGTTGGTGACCGGGTCGATTCCGCACGGGTCCTTGCCGATCACGATGGAGCGTGTCTCGCCCGCACTCATCGTGGAGGCCTGCTTGATCTCGATATGTCGAGCAATGTCGGGCACGAAGCCGCCGCGAGCCAACCCGAGTTCACGCGCACGCTGGACCGCGGCCGTGTAGGCGGGGTCGATTTGCCCGGAAGTCAGGGTGGTCCCACTGGCCAGCTCCTGATCACCTTGCTCGCCGGTGTCACCCAGCCGCCATCCCTGCAGTGGCCTCCCATAGGGCCAGGGATTGTCCAGCTTGGCACGGTAGCCCACCACGCGATCCGCGAACGTCGGAGCGGATGCGGGGGCCGCTGGGCGAGAGGGTGCTACGGAGGCAGGAGCGGTGTCACCGTGCTGGCTGATCCACTCTTCAGTGTGTCGGCGCACGGTCCGCAGAAGAGTTCGAACCTGGTCCACGTCGTCTGGCAGAGAGGCCAAGCGGGTGTGTGCTATGGCAAGACGGCTGCCGTTATTGGTGCCGGCGGCCAATGCGGCAAGCTGCGGAAGAAGGTCATCGAGAAGCCGCCCGTGCGCGTTTTGAACTGTTCCCTCTGGAAGCGTGTCGAGAGCGGTACGGAGCTTACCGATTGTCTCGCTGAGCGCCGACATCGCTCACAAGGTTTCGTTGTAGTAGGCGATGTCCTCGGTCACCTGTTCCAAGACCGCGACCAACTCGGCGATGCGTCCCACTGCGGCGGACGCCGCCGCCTGCGCTGCCTGGGCTGATGGGTGGTCGCTGCCGCGCCATGCTATGACCAAAGTCGCCCGAGAGTCTTCGGCGTTCCGGTAAGCGGCGGACAAATGGGAAACGGGAAGTTGCGCGGCCAGGTTCGTCAACTGCGTACGAAGGTCAGCAACAGACATGGCACACAGCATGCACTCGACCCCCGACACAATTCGTTCAGCGAGTCACCCGACCAGCATGAAGACCCCGAGGTCGGCGAATCGCATGTAACCACGATCTCGGCGACCGGGACGAGCTTTACGTCAGGATCTGCGCAGCGGCGACCTCTGCCTGCTCAGCGGCCTGACAGACACCCAGTCGCCGGTGCAGGCAAGGTAGAGCTTCACGCCCCAGTAGCACAGCGAGTTCGACGCGCAGTAGCCGTAGCTGGCGTGTCCGGCCAGGTCCGAGCGCTTTCGCCGTTTCCCTGCGACATCCCCAGGGCAGCGGGGGGCGTCGGTGATCCACATGTCGTCGAACTATGACGGGCAGCACGCAGCACTGTGAGCATTTCTTTGCGCAGCAACGGCTGCGCGGCGTTCAACCTCTTATGGTAGCCGGACTGGGTCAACATCCCAGGGAATGCCGCGCGCCACTCGGTGTCGGCGCGGATGTGCCGGATCGCTGGTGCTCACTGTCGTAGTGCTGCAGCATCTGCGCGACGGCTGTCGTGGTCAGCTCACTGTCAGTCAGCTCAGGTCGGAGCCTACGACCGGCACGGAAAGGCACCACGTGATCATCGACCAACACACACAGTGCCGTCTGGCCCGAGGCGCTGAGTGTTGATCGCACCACGATCAGCCACCGGGAACGCGGCGAACAGCAACTCCAACCCTGGCCACGCCCCGACCTCGGCCTCAAGCTCAGCATCACGTTGGAAGTGCTGGGTGAGCTTCTGCGGCATCTTGCCCTGGGCTTGCGGCCTGATCGGGCCGCAAGCCACCCTACCAGCGGAAACGGCCCCAAACGGCGTGGTTCGCACAATGACGAAATCGGTGGGCCGCCAGGGGCTCGAACCCTGGACCCAAGGATTAAAAGCCCGCGGGTTCGATCGCGGTGATCTTGAAACGGCCTTCGATTGCAGGGCTTCTACCTGCGG
>NZ_SWMS01000052.1 GCF_005146945.1 Prauserella endophytica | reverse complement strand
GCATCAGCAAGAGTCAGCGAGTGCCGTTCGGAAATCGATTCAGTGCGGGTTCGAGTCCCGTCGGGGGCACCACCTGCGCTGGCCGACGGCTTGTGGAAATGGGGCACCAGGATTGAGTGGCCCCATTTACGCCCCACAAACTTCTGAACCCTCACAGGGGCGTGTCCTCCAGTGCGGCGGCCTCAGCGGACGACACCGCGCTACGCTCTAGGTAAGCATCCTGCGTGATCGACGGCCGGGAGCGCCCGAGCTTCGTCCATGATCGTGGCCACTGTCTTTCGGAAGACGTGCGAGGTCACCCCGGCGAACCCCTCGCTACCCCGAGCCTCACGTAGTGCCTGACGCGTGTTCGACGGGTCCCGGAGGCCACCCAGCGTGTCCGGGAAGACCGGGCTATCGGCCGGCCGGTTCTCCGCGACAGTCCAGTTGATCAGGACCGTCGCCGCGTCGAGGTCAAACGTCTTCCCAGTACAGCGCGAGCGCTTCGCCGATCCGGACACCGGTCGCCAGCATGAAGCGGGTGAGGGCCGGAAGGTCCTTCCGAGCGGCGTTCGGATCGAGTTTGAGCTGGGCCAGCCATGCACGCCGTTCCTCGGGCGTCAGCGCGCGCACCTTCTTCTTGCTGCCGTCCTCGATGGGCTCGATTTCTCGGATGGGGTTCGCCGTGATCGCACCGTGGCGAGCGGCGTAACGCAGGATGCCGCTCACGGCAGCCCGCGCCGTTCGGGCATGCGCTGCGCTGGACTTGGCCTGCAACTCAGGAAAGATCACGCGCGAAGTTCCAGGGCTGTAGCGGTGCGGACGGCGACGCATCCAACGTTCAGCCAGGGACGAGCGCGTCCCCGCCCGTCAGTGGATCCTTCCGCTTTCGCCATGCAGGTAGCGATTCCGGCGAATAGGGCCAAGGGGCGCAGGTTCAAATCTGCCTTGCCGTGTCGCCCAGGCCCGGAAGGGGCTCAGGGAAGCAGCGTGAGGGCTTGCACGTGGTTGGGGCGGACCACGGTGAAGTGGCGTCGGTCGAGTGTGGCTACGTCGGCGACGTTTAAGCGCTCCGCGAGGGCGATGACGGAGGCGTCGCTGGTTCCTAGCGGCATGTCTGCGTAGCGTTCAACCAGCTCTGCCATGCGGTCGAAGTCGGCGGTCGTCAGCGCGACTACCTCGAAGTCCTCGTTGGCCAACGCCCGGAGGAAGTTCGCCTCGATCTGTGGGCCAGCCTTGACCGCCAGCAGGTAGCCGACCTCGGCGACGATCGGCGCGGGTAGCAGCATGCGGCGATTCGCCAGTCGGAGACCGGTAAATAGCTCGATGCACTGGTGATGATCGGGATCCTTGTAGAGCGCGGCGGCAACGAGGGGCGCTGTGTCGCAGATGATCACGCGACGTTACCGGCCGAATCCTTCACGAAGTAGCTCATCGGCCTGTTCGGCGATGCTGATGCCGTCGCCGGGTGCGCTGGAGAAGAAGGCGGGCGGCCAGGGGCGCTCGCTGGCTGGTCGCAGGTGTTTGCGCACGTCGGACAGCGCCTGCCGGACCTGTTCGTCCGGCAGTTCCTGGACTAGGCGCAACAGTTCGTCACGGTCGGCGCTCATGCCGACAGTGTACGGTGCAAGAGGCTGGTTCGAGCGCGCCCTGACGGCCATGTCTCCTCCCAAACAGCGAGCCAGCTCCAAGATCAACCGCCCCACTTACGCCCCGCAATCGACGGTAGATGACCACGGATTGCGGCGTACGGTGCTCGTTTGCATCCGTTATCCGACCAGCTCATGGCGGGTAACGTTCAGGGAGGTCAGCGACCTGGGACAGGGCATCCGAGACCATTTCCCGGTTCATCCCCGGAGTTCGAATTGCCCGCAGAGTCAAGGCGGCCCCGGCGGGCCTCCTGCTCCCGGCCGAGCCTGCGCGGGGCGTGCGGCTGGCGCCGGTCCCCGCGCGTCGGCCGGGCCGAGGCAGGCCGGGGAGCCGGTGAGCTGAACAAGAAGAAGCGCATGTCCTCGCCGGACGGGCAGGCTCCGGGATGGCCGGAAGTAGCCGCGGTGCGGTTGGCGGGATGACCACCGAGCTCACTGTGTGTGAGTCGTGAAAACGTCCAGTCCACTTTTCTGCCGCGGACCGGTGTGGTCGGGTGTTGGGGCGGCAGCGGTGGCAAGTTTCGTCCCGCTGGTCGAGCTTTCACGCTGTGAGCCGAACCGCTGTCGCAGTCAGGATCCGGTAAGCACACTTCGGCTATGGACTTGGGTTTTCGTGGTGACGTGGTCGACTTCTATCATCGGTTTCGGCGTGGTTATCCGCCGACCGTGATCGACTCGCTAGCGGGCACCCTCGGGTTGACGACCGACGACGTCGTGGTGGACCTCGGGTGCGGAACCGGCCAGCTGACCCTGCCGGTCGCCGAGCGGGTGCGGTCGGTGGTTGCCGTGGATCCCGAGCCGGACATGCTGCTACGCGCCCGGCGCGCCGCGCGTGATCGTGGAGTGGTCAACGTGAGCTGGATGCTCGGGACCGACACTGATATTCGCACGCTTGGAGCTCTGATCGGCGATCGACGCCTGGGTGCAGTGACCATTGGACAGGCGCTGCACTGGATGGACCATGAGGAGTTGTTCCGCGCGGCGGTTCCCTTCCTCCGGCCGGGTGGTGGGGTAGCTGTGGTAACCAACGGAACACCGTTGTGGCTGCAGAACACGGCCTGGTCTCGGGTTCTGCGTGGGTATCTGGAGGACTGGCTGGGCAGCAAACTGACCGGCACCTGTGGTACTGATGAAGCCAGCCAGCGGCAATATCGCGACAGCTTGACCGCGGCAGGTTACGACGTAACCGTCACTAGCGTCGACTACATCGACGAGCTCAGCGCCGACCAGATCGTCGGTGGCGTCTATTCAGCGTTACCTGTGAACCGCCTCCCCTCCCCGGAACAACGCCCACACTTCGCCGAGCGACTTTGCCACGTACTTGAGCCACATCTGCCGTTCACCGAAAGGATTCAGGTGACGATGCTGATTGGCCGGGTTCGGCGAGGCAAGCAGATTCCCTAGGATCGGAGACACGCCCTAGTCGCAACAGGTCTTGGGTGCGCAACTCTGCCGCGCCGATTCGAGCACGACCTCATCGGCGGAGGTCCCACACACTGGTCTTGGTGCTCTGGGCGTCGCGATCGCACTCCGATCGGTGAACCGACCGCTTCGCCCCGTCCGTCCACAATGGGCGGATCGGCTTCGGTAGCGCCTGCTACTGGGAGGTCGCCTCCCCGGGAGGGTCGGCTTCCGTGGAGGGTCCAAGACCGACTGCCTTCACCTAAGCGTCTCTTGTGGATGGACGACCGGCGGAATCGACCCTCGTCACGGGAACCTCCGATTCACGCCGGGTGAGTACCAAGGGCGCGTCCTCGGTGATGGCGATCGTGTGCTCGGAGTGGGCCGTGCGCGAGCCGTCGGCCGACCGGATGGTCCAGCCGTCGGCGTCATAGATGATCTGGTCGGTCGTGCGGGCAAACCAGGGCTCGAGCGCGAGGGTCAGACCCGGCCGGAGCTTCAGGCCGCGGCCTGCCCGGCCCTTGTTGGAGACGTGTAGTTCCTCGTGCATGGTGCGGCCGATGCCGTGACCACCGAACTCGGTGTTCACCGGATAGCCGTAGTCGCAGGCCACCGCCCAGATCGCCGCCGAGATGTCGCCAAGGCGGTTGCCCGGATGCGCCACCTTGATCGCCGCCTCCAACGCCTCCTCGGTGGCACGGACGATCCGAAGGTCCTCCTCGGCGGCAGTCCCGACGACGACCGTGCGCGCCGAGTCGGCCACCCAGCCATCGATGCTGACCGCGAGATCCGCGCTGAGCACGTCCCCGTCGCGCAGCGTGTAGTCGTGCGGCAGGCCGTGCAGGACGGCGTCGTTGACCGACAGGCAGATGACATTGCGGAACGGACCCTTGCCGAAGGACGGAGCGTAGTCCCAGTAGCACGATTCCGCCCCACGTCGTTTGATCATGCCGCGCACGTGGTGCTCCAGGTCCAGGAGGTTGACGCCAACGTCGGCGAGCCTGCCGACCTCGGAGAGCACCTCGGCGACGAAACGGCCCGCCACGTGCATGCGTTGGATCTCCGCAGGCGTCTTCAGTTCAATCACGAATACCTCGCGTCACAGAGTGTTGGTATTATTATACCGCCACCCTAACACTTGTCGGTATAGTAATACCAACTCTATTCTGGGGGCATGGTCCGCCAACCGCTCACACCCGAGCAGATCGAAGCAGGCAGGCGTCTCGGCGCACTGCTGCGCCACGCGCGAGCGGGACGCGACCTGGCGGAGGTCGCGCACGCGGCGGGCATCTCACCGGAAACCCTCCGCAAGATCGAGACCGGGCGGCTGCCCTCTCCCGGGTTCGGCACGATCATCTGCCTCGGCGAGGCGCTCAACCTGCCGGTGCAGGAGCTGGCAGCCACCTGGCGCGGTAGCGACCAACCGCTGGAAGCCGTCTTGTAGTCGCCGCTCCACGTAACGATTTCCCTCGACGGGTTCATCGCGGGCCCGGGACTCCATGGACTGGCTGGCCGAGACTCCCGCGCCGCGGATGGCGCTCGACATCGACGGCGCGAGGCGGAAGGGTAGGCGGAAGCGGCGGCTTCGCGCCTACTCGGTCGTCGCGGGGTGCGCCGCCGTGGTGCTCGCGGCCGGCCTGGCGATTCCCGCGGCGCTCGGTCCTGACGAGCAGGAGGCGACAGGGATGGTCGATCGGCAGCACAATCCGTTGGTTGCCAAGGCGTCGTTCGGCTGGTTGCCGGAGGTGATCACCGGCGTCGAGTACGGGGTGGGGGCGCACGGCGACTACGCGCTGGCGGAGTCGGGCAGGGGGAGTTCCCGGCGATGATCTGGCTCGCTGTCCACGACGAGGAGCCACCGCTCGACCGGCGAGGCGACCTGGGCGGCGACCCGGTCCGCATTCCCGTCAGGGTGGGCACGCAGGACGGCTACTGGGTCACCGTCGACCCAGGGGACCCGCTGAACGGCGGAGACACGTGGCTGCGCTGGCCGACCGGCGATGGGCGATGGGCGGAGATCTACGCCTACTACCTCGACTACCGCGACCCCCGGCAGGCATTGCTCAGGGTGGCCGCGGATGTGACGGTCGGGAACCGTGCGGTGCCGTTGCCGCTGCACATCAGTGCCCTGCCGGACAACTTCCGCCTCGGTGACGTCACGACGTCTTGCAGGCCCGAGCTGAACGACGGCCTTCCGTGGCAGGTCCAGCTGTTCTACACCGTCAACGGCGCCAACGTGGCCTTCCACGTGAAGCCCGAGGGCGGGGCGCCGCCCGGGTTCGGCAACCCCGTCTGCAAGACCGGGAACGAGCTGCAGGTGTGCGTCACGGTCGACCGGCCCGCGGCCGCCGACCTCGGCCCGATCGGCGGGGTACAGGGCCTGCTGGACCGCGTCACGTTGCTCGGTCTCGACGAGAGCGAGTGGACGGATCGGGTGATCGGATAGCTATATAAGCGCTGTTACAATCAGTGGCATGACGACCGCCGAGCACAGCGCGGGCGAAGGCGCGGACCCCACTGAGCGGAGCCAGTGGGATCCGCTGCGCCGGTTGCTGAACGCGATGGACGACGACATCGCCAAGCTCTACGACGAGCGCGGTGTCGTCGGGGTACGGCCGAGGTTCACGATGCCGCTGATCCGGCTGAGCCGGCGTGGGCCCATGACCATCCGCGAGCTGGCGAAGTCGCTGGGCGTCACGCATTCGGCCATGAGCCAGACCGTGAGCGCGATGCGCCGCGAGGGCCTGGTCACCAGCAGCCCCGGGGCCGACGCGCGCACCCGCGAGGTGACACTCACCGATCGCGCCCGCGAGCTGGTGCCCTTCCTGGAGGCCGAGTGGCGGGCCACCGAGGACGCGGTCGCGGAGCTGGAGGCGGAGCTGCCCTACGCGATGACCAGGGTCGTCCGGGATATCGAAGCCGCACTCGGGCGGCGGTCCTTCCACGACCGCATCGTGCGGCGGCTCGCCCACGGCGAGTGAGGCTCGCGACCTCCGCCCGCTGCGGCTCAGCCGCGTTCCGGAGGCGCTGGATCGGCGCCGGCCTGTCCACTGTGGGCGGTCAGCTCGCCCTCATCGCCGTACTCGCACAGGCGCGGGAGCTGACGGGCGGCTCGCGACGCCGGACTCCCGCCGGGGCCGGGTGAGCCCGCTGGAGCACGAGCGAGGTGCCGCCGCGCCGGACCTCGGCAACTTCCGTGGCGGGCTGGTGGCGGGTACGACGCCCGCGGCGTTCGCCACGGTGTCCGGCGGCGTCCTCGCGCTCGCGCTGGCCGACAAAACCGTTGCGGCGCTTCAGGATCCGGTCGAAGCGGCGTCACCGGGTGATCGGGGAGGCCGAAAGAAAAGCGGCTGCGGACCCGTGCGGTGACGGGCCGGCAGCCGCACCCCCAGTCGAGCGACTGCCGACCCGAGTCTGCAGGAGCGACACAACGCCGCGGTTGTTCCATCCAGCGGCGGATTGAGTCTGCCGGAGGCTTCGGCGGCCGATCAATGAGTGTTTACTAATAGAACGATTAGCCTAGCTAATGTTCGGTTTTCTGTTGGCGCTGCATCGCTTTCGCCGCCTCGGCCGCGGCCTGCGCGAACGCGCGGAAGGTGGCGTTCTCAGTGCTGGCCGCCCAGACCGGAACCAGCGCCATCGGCGGCAGGTCCGTGACCGGGATCAGCGTGAGACCACGGAACGGTATGTGCTCGAGCAGGGTCGCGACAGTGAGGTGCAGGCCATGCCCGCGGGCGACGAGCGTCAGCACGTCGTCGGCGGTCAGCTCGGCCCGGTTGGTCAGGCCGACGATGTCCTCGCCGGTGTGCCGCAGTGGCCGCCCTGACGGGGTCACGGGCGGGCTCCACAGCTCGCGCTGCTGCACCGGGGCCGACTTGGACGGGTTGATCAGCACGTGGTCGGCGAGGTCGTCGAGGGTGACGCTGCTGCGCTTCGCCAGCGGATGATCGTCAGGCGCGAGCACCGCCCTCGGCACCTGTTCGAGCACGGGACCGACCACGAGCCTCGGCGTTTCCAGCGCGCGGCCGTCACCGCCTGGCGACCAGCACAGCGCGATGTCCGTCTCGCCCGCCAGCAGTGCGGGCTCGGGGTCGAGGCTGTGCCGCAGGTGCAGGGTGTGCAGGTAGACGTGACATTCGGGGTGCCGCTGCTCGAAGGCGCCGACGATACGGGTGACCACGTCGTTGCCCATGCTGGGCAGGTAACCGACGCGCAGCTGGCTGGTGATGTTGCGGGCCGCGGCCCGGCAGTCCCGCAGGGCGCGGTGCAACTCCTCGTAACCTCGTTGCGCGCCGACCCGGAACCGGGCGCCCAGCGGGGTGAGGCTCACCTGCCGGTTGGTGCGCTCGAACAGCGCCCCGCCGATCTCGTTCTCCAGCGCGCGGATGGTCTGGCTGACGCGGCCCTGCGTCAGACGCAACCGGGTGGCGGCACGGCCGAAGTGCAGTTCCTCGGCCAATGCCAGGAACACCTCGACCTCGCGAAGCTCCACGCCGACCCACTCCCCGGATGACTCACCCTGACCAGGCACTACTACCAGATTGGACGACGTCAGGGGCGGAGTTCGGCCCACACGATCTTGCCCTCGTCCGTCGGCCGCACACCCCACTCGTCCGCCATCGCGGAGACCAGCAGCATCCCGCGGCCGTGCGGCTGCCGCGGTGAGGGACTGCGCACCACCGGTCGCTCGGGTGCGCGGTCGGCGACTTCCACCCGCACGCGGCCTGCCCCGGCGAGCACACGCAACGAGCTGGCGGAGCGCGCGTGGAGGACGGCGTTGGTGACGAGCTCCGTGACGATCAGCAGCACGCTTTCGCGCACCGCCCGGTCGATTGGCCCGAGTGCGCGCTCGGTGGCGTGCCTGGCCTCGGAAGCCGCGTTCGGATCGGCACGAAGCCGCAGGTCCAGCAGCAATGTGTCAGGTGGTCGTCGCCCCGTCCGCTCAGTCATCGGGCTCGGCGTCGGGGCCGATCGCCTGCTCGATCTCGAAGAGCGGAACGAGGCCGGCGATCTGCAGCACCCGGTGGGCGTAGCGGTCGACGTTGACCAGCCTGACCGTCCCGCCGCGCTCGGTCACCTTCGAATGGGCGCGCACCAGCGCACTGATGCACGCCGAGTCGAAGAACGAAAGGCGGGCGAAGTCCACCACGAGCCTGCCCGCCCCGGCCGAGAAGAGCGACTCGAGAGCGGCATCGAGTTGAGGCGCGACGCCGTGGTCGATCTCACCGCTGAGCGCGATGTGACCCTCGCCGTCACTGACGAGCTCGGCATGCACCACCGTCGGGTTCGCGGTGGCGCCGTTTCCCTCGCTGCCGTTGGTCATCGTCAGATCACTCCTGGTCGAGCGCGCTTCGCTGGCGCCTGGGTTTGTACCTCCCCTGGAGGTGGGTCATGCTGTGCCCTAAGTTTGCCAGGAGGTAAGCGAATCCTCAGCACAACGAGAAGTGGCTCAAGGCGCGATGGAGGACGTGGGGCATGACCGCCGGTACCGGCCAGAACATCCGTGACAGGGTGGCCCAGTTCCTGAAGGAAAACCGGTCCGACATCGAACGCGCGTGGGCCACGACGCCCGTGTTCACCGCCCGGCGCCCCGCCGATGCCGCCGAGGAATGTGCTGAACTGCTCACGGGGCTCAGGCACGTGATCGAGACCGGCGGCGAAGAGGACCCCTCCGCAGGCGGTCTCGCGACCGTGCGCCCCGTGCTCGCCTCGCTCGCCGCCCGTTCCGCGGGCGGTCCCTCCGGAAGCGACCGCCCCGACGTCACCGTGCTGAAGGGCCCGCTGCTGCGGTTGTGGCGCGAACAGGATCTGCCCGAGGACATCGTGCACAGCGGCGACCTGGTGCTGTCCAACGTGCTCAACACGCTGCGCATCGCGTTGCTGGAGATCGAGCTTTCGGCGGGCACGGAGACCATCCTCGCGCAGCGGGCGCAGCTCACCGAGCTGTCGACCCCCGTGATCAAGCTGTGGGACGGCATCCTCGCCATCCCGCTCATCGGCACCCTCGACAGCACGCGTGGCCAGATCGCGACCGAGAGCCTGCTCGAGCAGATCGTCGCGCAGCAGGCGCGGGTGGCGATCCTCGACATCACCGGCGTCACGGCGGTGGACACGCTCGTCGCGCAGCACCTGCTCAAGACCGCGGTGGCGGCGCGGCTGATGGGCGCGGAGTGCATCATCAGCGGAATTCGCCCGCAGATCGCACAGACGATGGTCCAGCTCGGCATCGACCTCGGTGAGGTGGCGACCCGGGCGACGCTCGCCGACGCCTTCGGGCAGGCGCTGCGCGTCATCGGGCTCACCGTGTGCCCCGACGAGCGCGGTGCGGGGTAGCGGCCATGAGCGCGACTTCCGTCGTCGAGTTGCAGGACGTGCTGCTCGTGACCATCCAGGGTGAGCTGACCGACGAGGACGCGATGGCGTTGCAGGAGGAGCTCACCACCAACGTCGCGAGGAGCAGCGCCAGGGGCGTGCTCATCGACGTGTCCGGACTCGACCTCGTCGACTCCTTTCTCGCCAGGACCCTGCACGACATCGCGGGAGCGAGCGCGCTGCTCGCCGCGGAGACGGTGGTCGTGGGGATGCGGCCAGAGGTGGCGATCACACTCGTGGAGCTGGGACTGACCCTGCCCGGCCTCGGCACGGCCCTGACGGTGGCGGACGGGTTGGACAGGCTGAACGGCTCCGCGAGGCGACGATGACGAGCGTCCTCACCGTCCAGGAGGTGCGGATCAACGAGGAGATCGACATCGTTCACGTTCGCCAGGCCGTCCGGGAGGTGGCCGTCTCGATCGGCTTCTCCCTCGTCGAGCAGACCAAGCTCGTGACGGCGGCGAGCGAGCTCGCGCGCAACACGCGGGTCCACGGCCACGGTGGCGAGGCCAAGATCGATCTGGAGAAGGCCGACGACGGCACCACCACGCTGCGGCTCGTGTTCACCGACAACGGTCCCGGCATCGCGGACGTCGAACTCGCGCTCACCGACGGGTACAGCAGCGCGGGTGGGCTCGGCCTCGGGCTCAGCGGTGCGCGCAGGCTCGCCGACGAGTTCGACCTGCGCACGGCGCCGGGGGAGGGCACAACGGTCTCGGTGGGGTTCCGGGCCCGTAAGCCGGCCCGAGGATGAGCGGCCTCGTCCTGCCGGTCGCCGAGCCGGCGCACGTGGGACAGGCACGCTCGCTCGCGACCACGGCGGCGCGCGACGAGGAACTGCCGGCCGCGACCGTCGACCGGATCGCCATCGCCGCGTCCGAGCTGGCGACCAACCTGCTCAAGTACGCGCAGGACGGACTGTTCGCGATCACCCACGGCCCGCTGGGCCTCGACCTGATCGCCACCGACCGGGGCCCCGGGCTGCGCAGTGTGGACGAGAGCATGCGGGACGGGTTCTCCACCACCGGCTCGATGGGTACGGGGCTCGGCGCGGTGCGGCGGCTCGCCGACGAGTTCGACGTCTACTCGCGCCTCGGCGCGGGCACCGCCGTGCTGGCGCGCTGGCTGATCGGCGCGCCCCGCTGGCGCGGCGTGCGCGTGGGGAGTGTGCTCTTCGCCGCACCCGGTGAGTCGGTCAGCGGCGACGGCTGGACCGCGGTGGACGCCGACGGGCTCGTGACGATCGCCCTCACCGACGGGCTCGGCCACGGGCCGGCCGCAGCCGCGGCCAGCGCGGCGGCGATCGGTCATGTCACGGCCGACCCGGCCGCCTCGCTGCCCGTGCTGCTCGCCGCGATGGACGAGGACCCCGCCGCGGCACGCGGCTCCACCGTCGCGCTCGTGCAACTCGATCTCGCACGCGGCACACTGTCCTTCTCCGGGGTCGGCAATGTCACCGCGCGCCTGTTCGGGCCGGGTGAGACCCGGGAGACACTGGTCTCTGTTCCGGGCATAGTGGGAAGGAGGCAGCGGCGGGGACGGCGGGCGAATCCGCTGGTCCGACCGTGGTCCGCCGACAGCTGGCTGATCATGCACACCGACGGAGTGTCCGAACGATGGAACGCCGCCGAATGGCCCGGCCTCCTCGGCCACGATCCCGCCACGGTGGCGGGCTGGCTGCTGGGGCAGCACATCCGGCGGCGCGACGACGCCTGCGTGCTGGCCATCGCGGGAGGTGAGGCTTCGTGACCGCGGACCCTCGCCTCACCAACGAGCTCAAGGCCGAGGTGGAGCGCGTGCTCAGCGCGCGCAACCTGCCGCCCCGCGCCTGGGAGACGATCACGGCCGAGCTCGCCGCCATCGAACCGGGCAGCCCCATCGGTGACGTGCTCGAGGCGCTCACCGCCGTCATCCGCGAGCAGCGGGGCGAGCTGAGCTGGCACCAGTCGGAGCTCGAGCAGACCAACGCGGGCCTGCTCGCCCTGCACGCAGAGATCGACCGGCAACGCCAGCGGACCGCGTTCCTCGACGACGTCAGCCGCGCGTCGGCGACCTCGCTGGACAGCGTGGAGATGCTGGACGAGGTCGCGTCGCTCGTCCGCAGCAACGGCCTGGCCGATCGCACCCGAGTGTGGACGGCGGCGGGCGACGGCCTCGCCTGTCCCGCCGACCCGCACCGCAAACCCGACGTGACCACCCGAAGGGCCCTCGTCTCGCACAAACCCGTCCAGGACGGCGACCACCGCGTCAGCGTGCCGCTCACCGCGGGCCCGCACGTGCTCGGCATCTTCGACCTGCACCGCGAGTCCGCCCCGTTCGTCCACGACGACATCACGCTCGCCAAGGCCGTCGCGAACCGCGCCGCCGTGGGCCTGCGCAACGCCAACGAGTACGAGCGTGAGCACGAGCTCGCCGAACGGCTCCAGCGCGCGATGCTGCCCGCACTCGCCTCCTACGACGAGCTCGACATCGTCGCTCGGTACCGCTCCGCCACGCGTGGCGTGCACGTCGGCGGCGACTGGTACGACGCGTTCCACCGGCCGGACGGCAAGGTGGTGCTCACGGTCGGCGACGTCACCGGGCACGGGCTCGACGCCGCGGTGGTGATGGGCAAGCTGCAGAACGTGCTGAGGGCCTACGCGATCGAGGGCCACGGTCCCGCGGCGTCCCTGCGGCTCGTGCACGACCTGCTTCGCGGAGAGCCGGGCACGTTGTTCGCGACCGCCGTCGTGGCCGAGGTTGAGCTCGGCACCGGCGTCATGCGGTGGGCGAGCGCGGGCCATCCGCCGCCGCTGGTGCAGGCGCCGACCGGCGAGGTGGAGTTCCTCGACGTCGACCACGGGCCGATGCTCGGGATCAACATCCCGTACGACATCCCCGAGCACGAGCGCGCGCTGTCGCCCGGCTCGTCGGTGGTGCTCTACACCGACGGGCTCATCGAGCGACGCTCCAGCGACATCGACGCGGGCATGGAGCGGCTCGCGGGCGCGTTCACCACGTGCGAGGCGGCGCGGCTGGAGGAGCGGACCGAGCACGTGCTGAAGGTGATGCTCGGTGGCAGCGACCACGACGACGACGTGTGCCTGCTGCTGTGCCGGTGGGCGGGTCCGGAACGTTCCGGCGAAACCGCGTCGGCATAGCTCACACTTGCTTCCCGCTGAGCTTAGGCTTGGCTAAGTTGACCGGCATGGTTTCCACTCTCTCCCGCCGGAGCCTGCTCGGCGGCGCCGCGGCGGTAGCGGCCTCCGGCCTGCTCGCCGCCTGTGGCCGTGGCGGCTCCGCCGCGTCCGGCTCCGGCGCCTGGTCCTTCACCGACGACACCGGCGCCACGGTGGAACTCGACGCCAGGCCCACCACGATCGCCGGGTTGAACGACGCCATCGCGTCGCTGTGGAACTACGGCATCACGCCGGTGGGCTCGTTCGGTCAGACCGGCCTCGCCGACGACGTCAACTTCAAGGGCAAGGACCTCTCCAAGGTCACCGAGCTCGGCACCACCCACGGCGAGATCAATCTGGAGAAGCTCGCCAACCTGGCCCCCGACCTGATCCTGACCCACGCCTACCCCGTGGACTCGTCGGGCAAGCTCGACCCGTCGAAGCCGCTGTTCGGCTTCAAAGACCTCCAGCAGCAGAAGCTCGTCGGCGAGATCGCTCCGATCGTCGCACTGGCCATGAAGGGCTCGGCGGCGGCCGTCGTGGACCGCACCGTCGAGTTCGCGAAGTCGATCGGCGTCACCGACCAGAAGCTGAAGGGACCACGCGAGGACTACGAGGCCGCCCGCACGCGGCTGGAGAACGCCGCGAAGTCGGGGCTCTCGGTCATGGCCGTCGCCGCCTACCAGGGCGACGGCATCTACATCGCCAAGGCGAAGGACGACCCCGCCCTGCGCAGCTACACCGAGCTCGGGGTGAAGTATCCCGACCCCGGCGGCTCCGAGTATTTCTGGCAGCAGGTGAGCTGGGAGAACATCGCCGACCACCCCGTCGACGTGGTGCTGTACTCGCTGCGCGCGATGAGCGGCGAGGACATGCTGAAGCAACCGACGTTCGCCGCGACGCCCGCGGCAAAGGCCGGGCAGGTGTTCCCGTGGGAGTTCAGCTCGATGGACTACGTCGCGCAGGCCCGCACGCTCGACAACCTGGCCGAGAACCTGGAGAGCTCGCGTAAGGTCACCTGATGGTGACTTCTGGCGCCGTGGACATCGCCGCGGCAGTGCGAGCGAGCAAGCTGGACCCCGTGCGCCCCACCGAGGACGCGCTGAGCCGGATCAAGGCCTCCGACGGCGCCGTCGGCGCCTTCCGCAGTGTCCGTGCCGCCGAGGCGCTCGCCGAGGCCAAGGCCCTGCGGGACCGCCCCGACCTGCGCGAGCTGCCGCTGGCGGGGGTTCCCGTGGCGGTCAAGGACGTCGTGAGCGTCGAGGGCGAGAGCGTCGAATGGGGTTCGCGCGCCACCGACCACGCCCCGGCGAGCGCCGACCACGAGGTCGTCGCCCGGCTGCGGGCGGCCGGTGCCGTGATCGTGGGCCTCACGCGCGTGCCCGAGCTGTGTATCTGGCCCATGACCGACACCCCGGAGGGGATCGCCCGCAACCCGCGACAACCGTCCTATGTGGCCGGTGGGTCGTCGGGAGGCAGCGCGGCCGCGGTGGCGGCGGGGCTGGTGCCGCTCGCGCACGGCACCGACGGCCTCGGCTCGATCCGGCTCCCGTCCGCGATGTGCGGCCTGGTCGGCATAAAGCCGGGCAGGGGCGTGGTGGCCGAGTCCAGCGACCCGCAGTGGTTCGGGATGTCCGCACACGGCGCGATCGCCACGACCGCGGCCGACGCCGCTCTGCTGCTCGGCGTGCTCGCCGAACGCCCCGGCCTGCGTACGCCGCGCGACCCGGGCAGGCTGCGCGTCGCCGTGTCGACGCAGGTGCCGCTCACGCACGCCCCGGTGCCGGGCCCGATGCGGGAGGCCGTGCGGCGTGCGGGGGCGCGCCTCGGGGCGGCCGGGCACCGGGTGGTCGCCGCGACGCCCGCCTACGGAGCCGCGGCGCTGGGCCTGCTCACACGCTGGTTCGCGGGCCCCGCCGAGCAGGCGGACGACCTCGGCGTCGACTCGGCCTTGCTGCAGCGCCGTACCCGTACGCACGTGCGGATCGGCAACGCCGTGCGCAGGGCCGGGCTCGTCCGCGAGGACAGCGCGCGGGAGTGGACGCGGCGCGCGGAGGCGTTCTTCGCCGACCACGACGTGCTGGTCACGCCCACCCTCGCGGCGAGGCCGCCGAAGGCGCGACGCTGGCACGAACGGTCGTGCCTGGCCAACGCGGCGCCGTCGATCCGGCTCGCCGGCTTCGCGGGGCTGTGGAACCTGGCCGGCTTCCCCGCCATGTCGGTACCCGCGGGGCAGTTCGCCGACGGTCTGCCGATCGGCGTGCAGCTGGTGGCCGCCCCGGGCGGCGAGGCGACCCTCCTGGGCCTGGCGGCGCAACTGGAGGAGACCAACCGACTGCAGTGAAGGCCACCTTCACTGCGCCCACCCGTCTCCCGCCGCCACCCAAGCGGAGGCGCTTCGCGCCGCTGTGCCTGGTCGACGCAGGCAAGGTGGCCTTCACTGCGGGGGCCGGGTTGGGGTGGTTGGAGGGGGTCGCCCGGTTGCAGTGAGGGCCACCTTCACTGCGCCCACCCGTCTCCCGCCGCCACCCAAGCGGAGGCGCTTCGCGCCGCTGTGCCTGGTCGACGCAGGCAAGGTGGCCTTCACAGCGGGGAGCGGGTTGGGGTGGTTGGAGGGGGCGGCCCGGTTGCAGTGAGGGCCACCTTCACTGCGTTGGGCGCAGGCAGGGTGGCCTTCACTGCAGGGGCCGGGTTGGGGTGGTTGGAGGGGGTCGCCCGGTTGCAGTGAGGGCCACCTTCACTGCGTTGGGCGCAGGCAAGGTGGCCTTCACTGCAGGGAGCGGGTTGGGGTGGTTGGAGGGGGTCGCCCGGTTGCAGTGAGGGCCACCTTCACTGCGTTGGGCGCAGGCAAGGTGGCCTTCACTGCGGGGCCAGCTGCAGGGGCCGCTTGAAGGGGCCGCCCGGCTGCGGGTGAGGGCGCGCCTCAGGGCCTGGGCTTGGTGGCGTAGGCCGAGTAGGTCGTCTGGCGGTCGCCGCTGGGCGTGGGCCGCGGCTTGTCCCGCTTGCCGTCCTTCGGCGGCACATCGGCCAGCTCGCTGTCCTCGTCGTGCACCGGCACGAGCGCCGACTCACCGCGCTGGAGCACCTCGTCGGCCTCCCGGAGCCGCGCGCGGGCCTCCTCGCGGATCTTGGTGAGCCGCTCGACGGTCTCGTTGGCCTCCGTGGTGCGCCGGTCGGCCTCGGAGGTGGCCTCCTCGAGCAGGCGCTTGGCCTTCGCCGTCGCCTCGTCGACGAGGCGCTTGGCCTCGGCCGTCGCCTCCGCGATTCGCCGCTCCGCCGCGTTCTTGCTCGCCGTTTTCTGGTCGGCGATGTGCTTCTCCAGAGCCGTCCGCTCCGCGCTCATTTTCGCGTCGAACTCGCGCTCGATGTTGCGCCGCTTGCGCTCGGCCTCGGCGTCGAGCTGCTCGCGCCGCCTCGCCGCCTTGGTGGTCAGCGCCTCGACCTCGGCCTTGGTGGCGGCCAGCGCCTCCTCGTGCTCCTCCTGCAGCGCCTTCGCGTGGCTGTCGAGCGTCTCCACGAGCTTCATGTAGCGCTCGTGCAGCTTGTTCGCGACGTCGCTGCTCTCCGCCCAGTTCTTCTCCGCGGCCGCCTCCGCGCGGGCGACGATCTCCTCGGCGCGCGTGTTGGCGAGCTGGACCGTGCGCTGCATGCGCTCGTCGAGATCCTCGACCCGCTCCGGTGGCTTCTTCAGCTCCTCCACGCGGTTCTGGAGCCTGCCCAGCTCCCGCCGGGCGTTCTCCAGCTCGCGGGAGACGGTGCTCGACTGCGCCATCGCCGAGTCGCGTTCGGCGAGTACCCGCCGCAGCTGCGCTTCGACATGGTCGACGTACTGCAGCACCTGAGTGCGGTCGAACCCGTGCCACGCCTGGGTGAAGTCGCGCCGGAGCGGCAGCAGGCGGTTGTCGTGCTCGGAAGCCATGCCCCGACCGTACCCGCGCACGGGGTGTCGTCGGCATCAGGCAGGCCGAGAAGGGGTGTGGTGTCTGTCCACCTGAGAGTTCGTGGTATCCGCGCGGGCAGCGGTTACCGAGGGTGTGTCACCAGTGGAATCCGCGCGTGAGCTTGACGAGCGCGCCCGCCGCCCTCGACAGGTGGCGATCACCCTTGCCGATGTTCAGCTTTCCAGTGCCGCCGGCGGCAGTGGAGTCGGGGAACACGCGGTAGCCCTCGTACGCGACGGCGTTCACCAGGTTCGGCGCCACGGCGTACGCGGCCTGGATCAGGTAACCCTCGGGGGAGCCGATGTGCTTCGGTCGCTCCTTCAGCGCCCGCACGACCATTCTCGCCGCCTGCTCGGGGGATT
This sequence comes from Prauserella endophytica, assembly GCF_005146945.1. GTDB lineage: Bacteria > Actinomycetota > Actinomycetes > Mycobacteriales > Pseudonocardiaceae > Prauserella_A > Prauserella_A endophytica. The sequence continues at coordinate 8,921 of NZ_SWMS01000052.1, read as the reverse complement.
TCGTCGGGAACGCGTCGTAGATCTTCGTCGGGCGGATCATCGGCGTGCGCACGAGCGGCATGTGGATGGTCGTGAACGTGATGCCGTCACCGTGCGTCTCGGTCGCCACGATCTTGCTGAAGTAGTCGAGCGCGGCCTTCGAGGCGACGTACGCGGAGAACCGCGGCGCGATGCCCTGTACCCCGATCGACGAGACGTTGACGATGTGCCCGAACTTCCGTTCGGCCATGTGCGGCAGCAGGGCGAGGATCAGCCGCACGGCGCCGAAGTAGTTGATGGCCATCGCGCGCTCGAAGTCGTGGAAGCGGTCGTAGGAAAGCCTCACGGAGCGGCGGATCGACCGGCCGGCGTTGTTCACCAGCATGTCCACTCGCCCGTGGTCGGCGAGCATCGCCTCGACGGCCTTGTTCACCGACTCCTCGTCGGTCAGGTCGGCCGGGTACACCGACGCCTGCCCGCCCGCGGCGACGATCTCGTCGCGCAGCTCCTCCAGCTCGGGCCTGCGCCGGGCGACGAGCAGCGGGACCCCGCCCTCGGCCGCCACCTGGAGCGCGGTCGCCCGCCCGATACCCGACGACGCACCGGTTATCACGATCCGGCGGCCGTCCAGCTCGCCGCGGGGGCCGTGTTTGCGCGCGCGGAACGGGTCGAGGTGCTCGCGCCAGTACCGCCACAGCGCGGGCGCGTAGCTCTGCAGCGGGGGAACGTCCACACCGGACCCGGCCAGCTCCCTGCGAGTGGCGGCCGACGAGAACACGGACGGGAAGGTGAGGTTTTCCAGCAGCACCGGCGGGATGCCGAGGCGTCCGAGCACGGCGTTGCGCGCGATCGTCACGCCCGGCACGTGCTCGGAGAGCCTCACCAGGCCGACCACACCGCGGGAGATCCGCTCGTCGAGCTCGACGTTGACCGTGGGCGCGCCGGCCGCGCGGGCGAAGGCGTTGTAGACCGACACCACCGGCTGCGGCTCGGGGTTGACGAGGTGGAAGGCGCGACCGTCGAGGCCGTCCTTGGCGACGAGTTCCAGCAGCGCCCTGGCGACGTAGTCCACCGGCACGATGTTGGTGTCGCCGATGTCGGGGCCCACCACCGGCAGGTTCGGCAGCGACGTCAGCCGGTTGATGGCGCTGAACAGGTAGTACGGGCCGTCGATCTTGTCCATCTCGCCGGTCTCGGTATGCCCGACGACGATCGCGGGCCGGTAGACGCGCCACGGCACGTCGTGTTGTTCGCGCACGAGCCGTTCCGCCTCGAACTTCGTGCGGTGGTACGGCGTGAGCAGGCGCTGGCCCACGTCGAACATGTCTTCGGTGAACACGCCGGCATAGTCACCGGCGACTGCGACGGAGGAGACGTGGTGCAGGCATCCGGCGCGCAGGTCGGCGGCGAGCTCGATGACGTGCCGGGTGCCGTCGACGTTGGCCCTGACGCTGGCGTCGTCGTCGGCGGTGAGGTCGTACAGCGCGGCCAGGTGCACGAGGTGGCTGACGTTGCCGCGCAGCCGGTCGCGCTCGCCCTCCCCGACACCGAGCCCCTCGGCGGCGAGGTCGCCGGTGACCAGCGACACCTTCTCCGGATGCGGCCACTGCTGCACGAGGTCGGCGAGGCGCTCCCGCGAGGTCTCGCGCACGAGCAACGTGACGTGCTCGGTGTCGTCCCTGCCGAGCAGCAGCCGCGTGAAGTGACGCCCGATCAATCCCGTCGCGCCGGTCACCAGATACGTCGCCATTGGCGCATTGTGTCAGGCGGGTTCCGCGATGACGACCCGGTTCTCGGCATATCCGGTGTTTCCGCCGAGCCAGCGTCCACCGCAGGTGACCAGCACGATCCGGTGCCCGCCGCTCTGGCTGAACAGCTCCGTGGCGCGGGCGGGCAGCTCGTCCTTGTGCAGCGTGACGATCTGGGCGACGCGGTAGCGCCACACCTTTCCTCCGGTGTCGCTGACGGTCACCTCGTCGCCGACGCCGATCTCCCACAGCTCGGAGAACGGGCCCGTCCGCCCGTTCCAGTTGACGTGTCCCGCGAATACGCTCGCGCCGCTCGGCGCGTCGAGTCCGGCGCCCCACCAGGTGGCCTCGTCCAGGTCGTCCGGCACGGGCAGCACCGCGTCGGGGCCGACCTCCCTGCGCACGAGCTCGGCCGTGCCGCCCTGGGGCAGCTGGATGGTGCCGGGACGCTGGCCGCTCGCGACCGGACGGTCCTGTGTGGGCGGTGGCGGGGGTTCCGGCCTCGGGGCAGGAGGCGGCGCCGGTTCGGGCTCCGGGGCCGCCGTGGTGGGCTCCGGCGTCGCCGTGGTGGTCTCCGGTGCCGCCTGCTCACGAGCTTGCGGCACGGCGACCGGTTGCGGGCTGCCCGCCACCGCGACCGTCGGCGGCAGCAGCACCACGCCGACCACGGCCAGCTCGGCGGCGAGCACCGTGCCCGCTCCCAGCAGGTAGGCCTTGGCCCACCTGCCCCTGCCGCGTTTCGAGTTCGTCATCAGTCCCGGGTGAACCGCCTTCTGGCGACAAGGCCGACGAGCCCGGACACCATGACCGCGAGCACGCCCATCCCGGCGAGCGCGCCAACCGGGGTGCTCGTGGTGGTGGCGCTCTGGGCGACCGTCGTCGGTTGCTCACCGGCGGGGATGGTGCGGGGTATCTGGTCGGCGACGTTCTCGATCGTCAGGACGAGCGTCTCGCCTGGTTGCACCGTGCCGCACGCCGATGGCGGGTCGGCGGGGTCGAACGCGTCGTCGTAGCCGCTCGGCGGGCTCACCTCGATCACGCAGATCTCCTGCGGCGTGCGCAGGTTCTCCACCGTCACCAGGCCGTCCTCGCCCTCGGTGGTGACGACGGCGGGCTTGCCGTCCTCGCCGACGAGCGGCTGGTCGTCCTGCCCGAGCGCGGGTGAGGTCTTGTCTGCGGCCGTGATCCGTAGCGGGACGCCTGCGATGCCCTTGTCCGTTGCGGCGTCGACCTTCGCGACCCGCACGACGCCGGGCGGCGTGACGGCCTGCGTGGTGGCCTCGGCGGTCAGCTCCTGCTCGCCGCCGGTGGAGACCACGCGCTGGGTGTCGGTGGTGACCGGGTCCTGCACGTACGGCCGCTCGGCCGGGGCCGAGAGCGCGCCGGCGACCTTCGGGTTCTCGCCGGTGGGCACCACCTGCAGCGTGGCGGTGCCGTCCTCGCCGGTGGTGACGGTCTGCTCGCCGTCGACCTCGGCGTCGGCGAGGGTCAGCGCCACCGGCACCCCTGGGACGCCCTTGCCGGCCGCGTTGGTGACGCTGATCGTCCACTCGCCGGGCGTGCCGATGGTCTGCGCCTCCTCCGGCGCGGTGACCGCGGCCGTCCACGGGCCCCGGTTGGCCTCGGCGTCGGCGCGCAGGCGCTCCACGGCCTGCTGCGCGCTCGCGGGGAGCTTGCCGTACTGCAGGTCGATGTCGTAGCCGATCTCGGTGAACGGCTTGTCCGGGTCGAGGTCGGCGGGCGAGCGCGGCGCCGCGGTCCACGAGTGCAGCAGGTGCGCGAGCGCGGCGGCCTCGTCGGCGCTCCGCGTGTCGCCGTAGCGCAGCAGCAGGTAGGAGATGTTGGCCGCGACCTCGGGGGAGAGCTTCTCGCCCCACTTCGTCAGCAGCTCGTCGCCTGGCCGGTACACCTCGCCGCTGTCGGGCGCCTTCAGCGCGAACGACACGCAGAACACCTGCTTGCCGCCGACCCGGTAGGAGCCGACCCAGTCGTAGGCGCGGTCGCGGCCGCCCCAGGACTGCCCAGGCGTGGTCCGGTGGCCCGCGCCCTCCTCGACGGCCGCCGACGCGGCCGGCGCCACGACGACCAGTGACAACGCGGCCAGCGCGCACGCGATCAACAGGCGCACGACGGTAGCCCGGCGTGTCGTCGAACCCACCAGTTCCCCCTTTGTGTGATCCATCCCGACACGCCTTCGGGCAAGATCGGGACACTGCTGGTGAGAATGTCCCGAAACGGGTGAGCAGGGCAATCGGCCGAGCGGTGGACGTCGCCGGACGGTAAAAGGCACAGAACATTTACGGTGTGTGCACGCGGCACGATCTCGATTGTGGGTAAAGTCGCCTTTACTGACCTACGGGAACCGGCCGGCGCACGCGGTCGTTAAGCCCAATGCAAGTGCCAGGAGATCCAGGAGGATCAGGTGCGAACCTCAAGCAACCCGGCGTTCCGAAACCTGCCGACGAGCACCGCGGCAGCTGGACCGTACGCCGGCTTCAACCAGCCGCAGGGCGGTGTGCCCGGTTACGGCACGCCGCAGGCCCCTGCGGGGTCCGCCGACCGCCCGATGACCGTCGACGACGTGGTGATGAAGACCGGCGCGAGCCTGGGGGTCACCCTGCTCGTCGGCATCGTCACCGCGATCTGGGCGCAGGGCCAGGCCGCTGCCGACGCGATGGGCCCGATCATGGGCGCCATGATCGGCGGCATGCTGGTCGGCCTCGTGCTGTCGCTGATCATCATCTTCAAGCAGATCGCCAGCGCCCCCATGACGCTCGCCTACTCGGCGGCCGAGGGCGTGTTCCTCGGTGCGATCACCGGCGTCTTCGAGCTCATGTTCCCTGGCATCGCCCTGCAGGCGGTTCTGGGCACCGCGGCCGTGTTCGTGGTGATGCTGGTGGTCTACAAGACCGGCGCCGTCAAGGTCACGCCGAAGCTCACCAAGTGGATCATCGGCGCGCTGGGCGGCGTGCTCGTGCTCATGCTCGCCAACCTGGTGCTCGGGCTGTTCGGCGTGAACATGGGCCTCCGTGACGGCGGCACACTCGCGATCATCTTCAGCCTCGTCTGCATCGGCATCGCGGCGTTCAGCTTCCTGCTGGACTTCGACATGGCCGACAGGGCGATCCGCGAGGGCGTTCCCGCCAAGTTCGCGTGGTACGTCGCCTTCGGTCTGATGACCACGCTCGTGTGGCTGTACCTCGAGATCCTGCGGCTGCTCTCGTACCTGCAGAGCGAATAGCGCGGACTCGGCTCCTGGACGAAGGGGCGCCCGGCCGGATCGGCCGGGCGCCCCTCGTTTTTGTCACCTGATCGTGGCCGTGGTGATCACGCCGTGTTAGATGGATCCGTCCAGTTCACGTGTCCGCAGTGAGGTGCCCGGTGACGGTTCCGCCCTACCCTGGCCAGCCGGATCCGGGCAGGCCCAACCCCTACGCCCCGCCGCCCCAGGGGCGGCCCCCGGCGTACGGCCAGCCACCGCAGTATCCGCAGCAACCGGGCCAGCCGTACCCGCGGCAGCCCGGTCAGCCGCCGCAGTATCCGCAGCAGCCCGGGTACGGGCAGTACCCGCCGCCGGGCCAGCCGGGGTACGGCCAGCAGCCGGGGGCCTACGGCAGCACGCCGCTCCCACCCGCCCCGTTCGGCGAACCGCCACCCCCGCGGAAGAGGCGCGGGCTCTGGCTCCGCATCGGCGTGCCCGCCGCCGTGCTGGTGCTGCTCGGGCTCGGCGCGTTGGTCCGGAACCTTCCGCTGGGCGGCTGGACCGCCGAGGAAGGCGAATGCCTCAGCGTTCCCGAGTTCTCCACGACGGCGCAGGAGGACCCGGAGAAGGTCGACTGCGGTGATCCGTCGGCCAATGTCAAGGTGGCCGTGCGGCTGAGCGACGGCGGGGAGAGCTGCCCGCAGGGCGACTACGACTACCTCGCCACCGAGGACACCAAGCTCTGCCTCATGCTCAACGCGAAGAACGGCGAGTGCTGGGCCAACGTGACCTCGAGCACGAAGGGCTACGCGCGGGTGCCCTGCACGGACCCGTCCGCCGAGATACAGGTCGTCAAGGTCGTCGAGGGACAGACGGACCCGGCGAAGGCGTGCTCGGGCACCGAGGCGGCCACGGGAGCGGTCTACACGCGACCGCCCACCGTGGTCTGCCTGGCACAGCCCAAGACCGTCTAGTTCAGCCGCTCGAGCACCATCGCCATGCCCTGGCCGCCGCCGACGCACATCGTCTCGAGGCCGAACTGCTTGTCGTGGTGCTGCAGTGAGTTGATCAACGTCGACGTGATCCGAGCACCGGTCATCCCGAAGGGGTGGCCGACCGCGATCGCGCCGCCGTTCACGTTCAGCCGCTCGATGTCGATGCCGAGGTCGCGGTAGGACGGGATCACCTGAGCGGCGAACGCCTCGTTGATCTCGACGAGGTCGATGTCGCCGATGCTCAGCCCCGCCCTCGCGAGCGCCTGCCTGGAGGCCTCGACCGGGCCGTAGCCCATGATCTCCGGCGACAGCCCGGAGACGCCCGTGGACACGATGCGGGCCAGCGGCGTGACACCAAGCTCCTTCGCCTTCGTGTCGCTCATGATCACCACCGCGGCGGCGCCGTCGTTGAGCGGGCAGCAGTTGCCCGCGGTGACGCGGCCGTCCGGCCGGAACACCGGCTTGAGGCCGGCCACGCCCTCCAGCGTCACGCCGGGACGCGGCCCGTCGTCCTTCGCCACGACCGTGCCGTCCGGCAGTGTCACCGGCGTGATGTCCTTGGCCCAGAAGCCGTCGGCGATGGCCTTCTCGGCGAGGTTCTGCGAGCGCACGCCGAACTCGTCCATCTCCTCGCGCGTGACGCCCTTGAGCCGCGCCAGGTTCTCGGCGGTCTGGCCCATCGCGATGTAGACGTCCGGGACGTCGCCGTTCTCGCGCGGATCGGACCAGGTGTCGGAACCCTGCTCGGCGACCTTCGCGGTGCGCGCCTCGGCGTCGGCGAAGAGCGGGTTGTGCGTGTCGGGCCACGAGTCGGAGCTGCCCTTCGCGAAGCGCGACACGGTCTCCACGCCCGCGGAGATGAACACGTCGCCCTCGCCTGCCTTGATGGCGTGCAGCGCCATGCGCGTGGTCTGCAGGCTCGACGAGCAGTAGCGGGTGATGGTGCAGCCGGGGAGGTGGTCGTAGCCGAGCTGCACGGCCACGACGCGGCCCATGTTGAACCCGGACTCACCGCCGGGCAGGCCGCAGCCGAGCATCAGGTCGTCGATGTCGGCGGGGTCGAGCTGCGGGACCTTGTCCAGCGCGGCCCGCACCATCTGCGTGGCGAGGTCGTCGGGCCGCAGGTCCACCAGCGAACCCTTGCCGGCCCTGCCGATGGGCGAGCGGGCGACAGAGACGATCACGGCTTCGGGCATGGTGCGTACTCCTTTGCACGACGACGACTAAGCGGGCGCTCAGCTCACTTCCTCATCCTGCATCCTGACAGCGGGGAAGGCCACCCTGACTGCGTGCTTGAACACACAGCGGGTGGCCTTCACCGCGTGAGCTACAGAGCGACGATCCGGCCCGTGCCGCCCACCGGATACTGCGCCGAGGTGACCGCGCCGCCGAGGCCGTCGGTCAGGTAGGCCTGCAGCGCCTGCTGGTACGTCATACCGACCGGCGTGAACGGCAGACCCTCGAACGAGTAGCCGTCGCCGCCGCGGGCGGAGAAGTCGTTCGTGGCGATCGAGACGGGCGGACCGTCCACCACCACGCCGTCCCGCACGATCACCGTGCCGTCCTCCAGCACGACGTCGCGCACCCGGTCGCCTGGCGTGACGATCGTGTTGGTGCCCTCCCGCACCACCTGCGCCGTGCGCGTGACGTCGTAGGTGAACGACACCCCGGACACCTGCATGAACTGGCCAGCGGCGCCCGGTGCCGCGGCGACACCGCGCTCGAGGAGCTGGCGGAACACCGCCCGCGGCACGTCGGGCACCACGGCCACGAAGTTCGCGAACGGCGCTACCTCGTAGGTGTTCAGCGCCGTGATGTCCCCGGCGGGCAACCTCGAGTCGTTGCGGATGCCGCCGCCGTTCTGGATGCCCACCTGCGGGGGCGTCACGCCGTACTCCGCTGCGCGCTGCTGACCGGCCCAGCGCAGGCTGTCGGCCACGAGGTTCCCGAGGTTGGTCTCCCGCGAGCGCACGTCGTTGCGGACGCCGTTGAGCGGCACCTCGGTGTTGGCCACCACCGTCTCGGCCAGTGACTCCACGTGCTCCGCGACCGGCTTCTCCACCTCGGCGCGCACGCGCGGGTCGCCCGCCACCGCGTCGGGGCCGACGCCGGACACGCGCACCGGGCCGCTCTGCTGCTCGTCGACGCCGACGACCTCGCCGCGCCGGTTGAAGTTGAGCACCAGCCTGCCGATGTACTTGTAGTCGCCCGTCGTGGTCACCACGGGCACCGACCGGCCGGTCTTGTCGTTCGCGTACAGCGGGAAGCCCCGCTCGGCGACGTCACCGGGGATCAGCCGGTCCTCGGGCCCCGCGAGGATCTCGCCGCCGCCCGCGCCCACCACCGCGTCGACGCCCGACAGCTGCGGCACGAGGGCCAGCTCGTTGTCGATGTCCTGCAGGTGGCTCACGAGAATGACCTTGTCGATGCCCCGCCTGGCGAAGTCGGCGGCGAGGCCGTTCGTGATCCCGGCGAGGTCACCGCTCACCTCGACGTCGCGGGGGCTGGAGATCGCGGGCAGCTCCGGCGTGGTCAGCCCGATCACGCCGATGCGCTGGCCCGAGGAGCGAAGGACCTTGCTGCGCACGATCGTCCCGTCCTGCGCGTACGCGTCGAGCGCGGGCTCGCCGGAGACGTCCAGGTTGGCGCTGACGAAGTCGAGTGAACCGCCGAAGCTCTCGATGAACTGGCCGAACACGTCGGGCCCGAAGTCGAACTCGTGGTTGCCGATCGCGCTGACGTCGTAGCCGATGCCGTCCACCGCGAGCGCGTCGTAGAACGGCACGCCGTTCTCGAGGCTCGCCGAGAACTCGGGTCCGGCGAGGAAGTTGTCGCCGCCGGAGAGGGTCACCTCGCCCCGCCGCGGCGCCTGGCCAGGCTTCGGCTTGCCCGTGGTGGCCTCCTTGCGGAGGTCGTCCATGACCGCCGTTATCTCGACTTCGATTTCCGAATCTTGCCGTTGACCTGGTATTTCGTGTCGTGGACAGGTGTCTTTGA
>NZ_SWMS01000051.1 GCF_005146945.1 Prauserella endophytica | reverse complement strand
GGCCGGTGCGCACGTGCTCCCGCCGTCGGCCAAGGACTACCAGCCCACGATCCCGCGGTCAGGCTCGCCGCTGACGCCCTCGCCGCGCAAGGCGGAGCAACTGCTCACCGCGGCCGGGTACACGCGGGAGGCGGGCACCTGGACCCGCGAGGGCGTGCCGCTGTCGATCGTGGTCGCCTCGCCGGGCCAGCAGGAGCCGTACGCGAGCATCGCGAGGGAGCTGAGCAGACAGCTGATCGCCGCGGGGGTCGAGGTGACGACCGTGAACCCGCCCGCCCGAGAGCTGTTCAACTCGCTGCTGCCGACGCCGGTGAGCGGCACCGAGGAGGAGCCTGAGGACGGCACCGAGGGCGCCGAAACACCCACCACCGAGCCCACCACGACGACGCCTGCCCCGCCGCCCAACGGCAACGTGGCGGTGGACATCGCGGTGGCGCCGCAGCCGGTGAGCTACGACCCCGCGTCGACGCTGGCGTCGACCTTCGGCTGCCCGCCCGGCTGGGACGCCGACCAGGAGGGCGAGTCCGCGCCGCGGGTGCCGGCCAACACGGCGGCGTTCTGCGACGAGGTGCTCCAGCCGACGATCGACGCCGCGCTGAGCGGAGCCGAGCCGCTGCGGGACAGCCTCGCCTCGGTGGAACCGGCGCTGTGGCAGAGCAACGTGTCGATCCCGCTCTTCCAGCTCGCCGACACGATGGCGATCGGTACCACCGTGTCCGGCGTGACCGCGGGCCCCGCCATGGCGGGCCCCTTCTCCAACGCCGTCAACTGGACCCGCGCCCCCCGCTAACCCGCTTGACGCCCCAACGCAGTGAAGGCCACCTTCACTGCGTTGAACGCAGGCAAGGTGGCCTTCACTGCAGAAGGGGGAGCCTCAGAGGAGCTGGGCGGATTCCGCGTAGTGGCAGGCCGAGGGGTGGCCCTGGCCGCGGTCGACCAGCTCCGGCACCTCGTCGACGCACAGCTTGCGCTCGCCCTCGCTCAGCTCGTTCGCGAACTTCGGGCAGCGCGTGCGGAACCGGCAGCCGCTCGGTGGGTTGGCCGGGCTCGGCACGTCACCGGTGATGACGATCCGCTGCCGGGTGCGCTCCTTGCGCGGGTCCGGCACCGGGATCGCCGAGATGAGCGCCTGCGTGTACGGGTGTGCCGGCCGCTCGAACAGCTGCTCGGCCGGGGCGATCTCCACGATCCGGCCGAGGTACATCACCGCGATGCGATCGGCCACGTGCCGCACCACCGACAGGTCGTGGGACACGAACAGGTAGGACAGTCCGAGCTCGGCCTGCAGGTCCTGCAACAGGTTCAGCACACCGGCCTGAATGGACACGTCCAAAGCGGACACCGGCTCGTCGAGCACCAGCACCTTCGGCTCCAGCGCGAGCGCCCGCGCGACGCCGATGCGCTGGCGCTGTCCACCGGAGAACTCGTGCGGAAAGCGGTTGCCGTGCTCCGGGCGCAGGCCAACGGTGGCCAGCAGCTCACGCACGCGCTCCTTGCCGCCGTTCTCGTAGAGCCCGTGGATCCGCAGCGGCTCGGCGATGATCTCGTTGACCGGGATCCTCGGGTCGAGCGAGGCGTACGGGTCCTGGAACACGATCTGCATACTCCGGCGCAGCCGCCGCATCTCCTTGCCGCCGAGGCTGTTCAGGTTCTGGCCCTCGAAGGAGACCTCACCGGCGGTCGCGGGCTGGAGGTTCAGCACCACGCGCGCGGTGGTGGACTTCCCGCAGCCGGACTCACCGACGAGGCCCAGTGTCTCGTTCGGATAGAGATCGAACGAGACGCCGCACACCGCGTGCACGTCGCCGATCCTGCGCCGCAGGATCCCGCCGCCGTGCACGGGGAAGTGCTTCACGATGTCGCGAGCCGAGAGCACGGGCGTCCGGCTGGTCGTCGACTCCACGTCGAGTGCCGTCTCGGTCATTCGCGGACCTCTCCTTCGGTCGCGCCGGTCGGCAGCGGGTCATCCGCCGCCTGCCGGAACAGATCGGCAGGCGCGTGGCCCTCGACCCGGTAGCTGAAATGGCAGGCCGCGAGGTGCTCGGGGTTCGACCCGGGCTCCAGTGACGGCTCCTCCTGGTCGCAGATGTCCTCCGCGAGCGGGCACCGGGGGCTGAACGGGCAGCCCGGTGGCATGTTGATCACCGAGGGCGGCGCGCCCGCGATGGGAGTGAGCCGGTCGGTCTTCACGTCGAGGCGGGGCAGGCTGCCGAGCAGGCCGAGGGTGTAGGGCATCCTCGGCGTGTAGAACACCTCGTCGGCGGTGCCCTTCTCCACGGGCTTGCCCGCGTACATCACCATGACCCGGTCGGCCTGGCCCGCGATCACGCCGAGGTCGTGGGTGATCAGAATCATCGCCGCGCCGGTCTCGTTCTGCGCGGTGCGCAGCGCCTCCAGGATCTGCGCCTGCACGGTGACGTCGAGCGCGGTGGTCGGCTCGTCGGCGATGATCACGTCCGGCTGGTTGGCCATCGCGATCGCGATCACCACGCGTTGCCGCATACCGCCCGACAGCTCGTGCGGGTACGCCTTCGCCCGCTGCTCCGGGTTCGGGATGTGCACGGTCTCCAGCAGTTCCACGGCCTGCTTGCGGGCCGCCTGCTTGGTGATGTCGTTGTGCACCAGGAGGGTCTCGGCGATCTGGTCGCCGATGGTGTAGACCGGGTTCAGCGAGGTCATCGGGTCCTGGAAGACCATGGAGATGCCCCTGCCCCGGACCCGGGAGAGCTCCTTGTCGCCGGACTCGAGCAGCTCCCGGCCGTTGAACCGCACGGAGCCGGACACTCGGGCCGTCTTGGGCAGCAGGCCCATCACGGCCAGCGACGTCACCGACTTGCCGGAGCCCGACTCGCCGACGATGCCGAGCACCTCGCCCCGGCGCAGCTCGTAGCTGACACCGCGGACGGCCTGGACCAGGCCCTCGTCGGTCGGGAACTGCACGGTCAGGTCCTCCACCTCGAGGACGGTGTCGCCCGTCGTCGCAGTGGGGTCTGTGGGGGTCATGCGCGTACCTTCGTCTGCTGGGGGTCGAACGCGTCCCGCAGTCCGTCCCCGATGAAGTTGATCGTCAGCGCGATCAGGATGATGAACAGGCCCGGGAAGTAGAACAGCCAGGGCCGCGTCGACACCGCGGTCTGGTTCTGGCTGACGAGCAGGCCGAGCGAGGTGTCCGGCGGCCGGACGCCGAAGCCGAGGAACGACAGCGACGTCTCGATCAGGATCGCGATGGCCACGAGCACCGTCGCGTTCACGATCACGGAGCCGAGCGCGTTGGGCACCAGGTGGCGGAAGATGATCCGGGCGTCGGTGGCGCCGAGCGCCTTCGCGGCCTCGATGAACTCCTTCTCCCGCAGGGAGAGCACCACGCCGCGGGCGACGCGCGAGACGTAGGCCCAGTAGAGGCCTGCGATCACGACCGCGATGAGCCACCACGTGCCCTGGGTGTTGTGCCCGAGCACGGCGGCGACCGCGAGCAGCGGCAGGGTGAGCACCAGGTCGGCGACGCGCATGAGCACCGTGTCGACCCAGCCGCGGTAGAAGCCGGCCACCGCGCCCCAGATGGTGCCGACGATCGTGGCGAACAATGCCACGAGCACGGCGATGCCGATCGAAATCTGCGTGCCCCGCAGCACCTGGGCGAAGCTGTCGTGCCCGATCGCGTCGGTGCCGAACGGGTGTTCCCACGACGGCGGCTGCGAGTGGTCGCCGGTGAGGTCCTCGACGCCGTACTTCCACAGCCAGCCGCCGACGAAGGCGAGCAGGATGATCAGGATCAGCACGATCAGGCTGCCGACAGCCAGTTTGTGCTGCAGGAACCGGCGGAGGACCAGCTGGGCCTGGCTGCGCTCGGCAACGGTGAACTCGCGTTCGACGCGGGTCCGCTTCTCGGGTCCGCTCGTCCTGGTGGGCACGGGGGAGACGTCGCTGTTCGTGTTGTCAGGCATAGCGGATCCTCGGGTCGAGCACGCCGTAGAGCAGGTCGGCGACGAGATTGAGCACGATGATGACGGTCGCCGAGATCACGAGCCACGCCATGATCGAATAGACGTCGTCCTTGCGGATTGCCTCCAGCAGGAACGTGCCCGCTCCCTGCCACTGGAACACCGTCTCGGTCACGACGGCGCCGGAGATGATCGAGCCGAGGTCGAGCGCGGTCACGGTGGTGAGCGGGATGAGCGCGGTGCGCAGCGCGTGCTTGCGCATCACCTGCCCCCGCCGCAGGCCCTTGGCCCTGGCCAGCCGCACGTAGTCGCTGTTGAGCACTTCGAGCATCGCGGCGCGCTGGAACCGACTCCAGGCCGCGAAGGACAGCAGAGCCAGCGAGATCGTCGGCAGGACCATGTGCCCCGCCGTGTCGAGCACTTTGTCCCAGGCACCGCCCGCCACGTACACGGAACTGTCCCCGATGGTGAACAGCACCTGCTCGCCGACGGCGTTGTTGAAGCTGATGCCGGCTTCCTTCAGCAGGATCGCGAACCAGAAGGTGGGCATCGCGAGGAAGAGGAAGCCGATGAAAGTGAAGGTGTAGTCGATGCCGGAGTACTGCTTCACGGCGCTCACGACACCGGCGATGATGGCGAGGATCAGCGCGAGGAGCATGGCGAGCAGCACGAGGCGCAGCGTGACCAGGTAGCGGCTCATCACCTCGTTGCCGATGTCCATCGTCGATTCGACGGAGGGGCCGAAGTCGCCCCGGAAGAGGCCGGTGAGCCAGTTCCAGTAGCGCTCGAAGATGGGCTGGTCGAGGTGCAGGCGCACGCGCTCGGCCTCGATGGTCTGTGGTGGGGGCGGCGGGCTGATCGCGAGGAGCCGGTTGAGCGGGTTGCCCGACAGCGCCGCCATCAGGAAGACGACGAAAGTCGAGGCGATGAAGATCGGCACCGAGATCAGCAGTCGGCGCAAGGAGTAGGCGAGCATGGAGGTCTTCCTGCTGGAACGGGTCAGCGAGCGACGAGGCCGCTCGTGGCGGTACCGCCGATCAGGGTACGTTCGTGATCTTGTTCTCGCCCGATGGGGGAGGCCGCCGGTGAAAGGCGACCTCCCCCATCGGGACGTCGGATCAGGAGGTCACGCGCCGGGCATCAGCCCTGGCGAATGCCCCACTCACCGATGTTGTACACCGGCCCGTCCAGCGTCGAGTTGTTGCGCACGTTCGCGAGGTTGTCGTACGCGGCGATGAACGTCGGCTTCTGGTACAGCGGAAGCACGTAGGCGTCCTGGGCCATGATGCGGTTCGCCTCGTTCACCTTGGCGAGCGCGTCCTGGCGGTCGGTCGCCGCTGCCGCCTCGTTGAGCAGGCGGTCGACGTCCGGGTTGCTGTAGTTGCCGAAGTTGTTGCCCTGACCCGTGGTCCAGTTCTGGACCGCGTTCGCGAACGGGTACGGCGAGGCGACCCACGCGAACAGCATGATGTCGTACTCACCGCTCTCGAGCGTGCCGCCGAGGTCGTCGGTCGGCGAGACGTTCACGGTGACGCCGAGCTGCTTGGCGGACTGAGCGAACAGCTCGCTCGAGTCCTGACGGATCTGGTTACCCGTGGTGTAGCGGATGGAGAGCTCGGGAACGGGCTGGCCGTTCGGAGCCATCAGGCGGTCGCCCTGCTGCTTGTAGCCGGCGTCCGTGAGGATCTGCTTGGCCTTCTCGATGTTCCCAGAGCCCTGACCGGTCTCGCTGATGACGTCCTCGTAGCCCTCCTGCTGCGGCATGAAGTTGTTGCTGTTCAGCGGCTCCACCTTGTCGGTGAACTGGCCGACGGTGCCGTCGATCAGCGCCTGCCGGTCGACAGCGGTGAACAGCGCCTGACGCAGCGCCTTGTCCTTCAGTGCCGGGGTGTCCAGGTTGAAGTCGAAGTGCTCCCAGGTCAGGCCGAGGCCGACGTAGGAGGAGACGTTCGGGATGTTCCGCACCTGGTTCACGAGGTCCACCTGCGGCTGCGGGTAGATGATCTGGACCTCGTTGTTCTGCAGGGCGGTGGGCTCCTGCGCGGCGTCGGTGATGATCCGGAAGATGATGCGGTCCAGCTTCGGCTTCTCGCCCCACCAGCGCTCGTTCGGCACCAGGGTCAGCGACCGGTTCTTCTGGAAGTCCTCGATCTTGTACGGACCACCGGAGTAGGTCGGCATGTTGGCGCCGAACCAGTCGAACGCCGACTTCAGGCCCTGCGGGGTGTTGAGGTCACCGTGCTGCTTGGCGATGTGCGCGGGGTAGATCGGCTGGCCCGACTCCCACAGCTGCTGCCAGTCGGTGAACGGCTTCTCGTAGGTCACGGTCACGGTCTTGCCGTTGTCCGAGCCCTCGACCGAGCGCACCTGGTCGTAGCCCGCCGTCGTGGCGACCGCGCAGTCCGGGCAGTCGCGGCCGTTCTGGGTCTTCCAGATGTAGATGAAGTCCTCGGCCGAGATCGGCGTGCCGTCCGACCACACCGCTTCCTGCTTGATCTTGTACTCGATCGTCTGCGGGTTGGTGTTGACCTGTTCCGCGGACTCGAGGACGTCCTCGTTCATCGCGAACTTGAGGTCAGGGTTGCTGACGAACGTCGAGGGCAGCACGCCCTTCAGGGCCATGCCGGTCTCGAAGACGTTGCCCTCGGAGGAGTTGAGGTTCCAGTTGGCGATGTCCTTCTCCAGCGCCATGGTGACCTCGCCGCCGTCCTGCAGCTGGTCGGCAGGCGCGGAGTTGCACTCGTTGGGGTTCGCATCGCACTCGGCGAAGATCTGCCCGGTCTGGGCACCATCCCCGTCGCCTCCGTCGTCGCCACCGCCGCACGCGGACAGGACGAGTGCCGCCCCTGCGACGAGCGCGGCCGCCCGCGCCGCGCCTGACTTACTTCTCAACATTGACTCTCCTTGCTGGACGCCATCGGGGTTCGAGGCGATCTCTCCCCTTGTCGGTGAGCCGTCGATGTGATCGATGGTGCTCGCCGTAACCGTGCACGCTAAGCACAGTTGCGGCGACCGTGCCGCTCCGGACAGCGATCGTGATCCAACGGTGATTACCCAACGATTACTCCGAACGAGTGATATGGAGCATACCCCCGGATCGGAGCGTCACTCCGTGTCGGTATCCCACCCGCTGTCTTCCCACCACCTCGACATGGCGCTATGCATGACGCCGGGAGAATAGCCCAGGTATCCCGGCATGTGGACACGACGAAAGGACTGAATGCCAATTGGTGACCTTTTGGCAGCCGATCGGTGAACTGGCTACGCCGTTAGGGGCAGTCCGGTGGTCGCGCGCCCGCCCGTAGGCTGGCGGCGTGAGGTTGCTGCTCGTGCACGCGCACCCGGACGACGAGAGCATCACCACCGGGGGCACCATCGCGCGCTACGCCGCGCAGGGAGCGGACGTCACGGTGGTGACGTGCACGCTCGGTGAGGAAGGCGAGATCATCCCGCCCGGTCTGGACCAGCTCGGTGCGTGGGCGGGCGACCAGCTCGGCGGCTACCGGGCGGGCGAGTTGTCCGCGGCGGGCGCCGAACTAGGCTGGAGCCGCCATCGGTACCTCGGCGGCATCGGCCGCTGGCGTGACTCCGGGATGGCGGGCACACCGTCGGCAGAGCACCCGCGCGCCTTCGTGCGCGGCTCCGTGGCCGAGCAGGCGGCGCAGCTGCTCGACGTGCTCGACGAGCTGCGGCCCGAGGTCGTCGTCACCTACGACTCCTTCGGCGGCTACGGCCATCCCGACCACATCCGCGCGCACGAGATCACCACGATGGCGGCGGAGCGGGCCGAGTCGGTGGTGCGCGTCTTCCACACGGTTTCCTCCGCGAGCGCCACCGCATGCGGGCTCGCGCGGCTGCGTGCCGAGGGCGCGCCCTTCCGCGTGCCCGGCGACGGCGAGCTGCCCACGGTCCCGGACGAGCGGATCACCACGACCGTCGACATCGGCTCCTACCGCGAGCGGAAACTCGCCGCCCTGCGTGCCCACGCGACCCAGGTGAGCGTCGGCGGGGACTGCTTCGCACTGTCCAACGGCATCGCGCAGCCGGTGCCCTCCGCCGAGTACTTCGTGCTCGCGCGCGGGCCGGCGGAGGGCGCGGAGACCGACCTGTTCGGAGGGCTCGGGTCGTGACCGGGTCCCTGCGGCCCGTCGACCGGGTCCTGCTCGTGGTGCTGGCGGTCGACGCGGCCCTGCTCGCCCTGCTGGAGATGTTCTTCCTGCCGTTGCGGCTCGACGGCCTGATCCTGCCGAGGGCGGGTGACGTGCCGCTGCCGCTGAGCGTGCTCGTCGCGCTGGTGACCACGCCGCTGCTGGTGTCGGCCGCCGCGCGGCTGGGAAACCGGAGGCTCGGGATCGTGCCGCTGGCGGTCTGGATCCTGACGCTGCTCCTGGTGGGCGTGCAGGGTCCTGGCGGCGACGTGATCCTGACGCTCGACTGGCGGGCGCTGGTGCTGCTCGCCGCGGGGGCGTTGCCCGGTGCGCTGGCGGCCGGTTTCTCAC
Source organism: Prauserella endophytica (assembly GCF_005146945.1). Lineage (GTDB taxonomy): Bacteria > Actinomycetota > Actinomycetes > Mycobacteriales > Pseudonocardiaceae > Prauserella_A > Prauserella_A endophytica. The sequence continues at coordinate 17,827 of NZ_SWMS01000051.1, read as the reverse complement.
TGGCAAGGCCGGGCCCGAAAGCGAGGAAGGGGAGCTGACGATGGCCGAGCCCATCTCCGACAAGCAGGTCGTCGGCGTGCTGCGCCCATTCGTGCGCGCCACCGGACCGGTGGTCGACGCGCTGCGGGAGGCCGACCCCTTCGGGTTCATCGCGGGCGAGCGGGAGCAGGCGGCGAAGGTGGAGCCGAAGCTGCGCCAGAAGCTGCTCGACGTCGCGAAGTCGATGAAGGTGCCCGGCACGCGCGCGTGGGCCGCGATGAACGTCGAGCAGCGCACGAACTGGTGGATCAACCGGGTCGGCCGGGTCACCTCACTCATCACCGCGGTGCCGGGGCTCGGCGGCGCGCTCGCGGACCGGCTGCCGGTCCAGGACACCCTCGGCGCGGCGTCCCAGGGTCTGCTGCTGTGCGCGATCGCGGGCGAGCACGGGATCACCGGCACGGGCGACCGCGTCCGGCTGCTCGCGTGGGTGCTGTTCGAGCGCGAGGTGAGCCCGGAGCTCGCCGAGGGCACGGCCGCCGACCGCGCGGCGGAGGACGCCGAGACCGAGAAGCTCACGGAGGAGCTCGACGAGTCGTCCCGAAAGCACGGCAAGGTGACCTTCAAGGCCGTCGCCCGCACGCTCTGGCGGCTCGGCCGCTCCCTGCTCGCCGTGACCGACGAGCTGGAGAAGCGGCCCAGCGGCCGCTTCTACCACCAGGCGATCGGCATGCTGCCCGTCCTCGGCATGGTCGGCGACTATCTCGGCGAGCGCTCCGGGCTGAAGCGCGTCGCCAAGCGTGCCGGTAAGTGGTTCGCCAGCGAGGTCAGTAACGCCAGAACATGAAACCCATCTGACCGAAGTCCGACAGGACCTCGTCGCCGCCGACCGCGCCGAAGATGAAGTCGGTGAGGTCCCAGAGCGCCTCGGCGAAGGGGGGCACGGCGATGATCAACGCGAAGAGCACGAGCGGCGCCCACGGCCGCGCCTTCGCGCCGAACTCACGCGCCTGCGGCGAGAGGTACGGCTCGATCGCGCCGAAGCCGTCGAGGCCGGGCACGGGCAGGATGTTGATCACGAACGCGAGGATCTGCAGCGAGGCGAGGTACGACAGGCCCATGGCGAGGCCGACCGGCATCTCGACGAACACGACCACGATGGTGAGCACCACGCCGATCGCGAGGTTGCTCAGCGGACCGGCGAGCGACACCCACGACGCCACCGACCGGTTACGCAGCGCCCAGCGGTTGATCCACACCGCGCCACCGGGCAGCGGGATGCCACCGATCGCGAGGATGATCAACGGCAGCACGAGCGACATGACCGGGTCTGTGTAGCGCCGGATGTCCATCGACAGGTAGCCCTTGTGCGCCACCTCGTGGTCGCCGCCCCTGTACGCGACGATCGCGTGCCCGAACTCGTGCAGCGTGAGTGACAGCGCCCAGCCGCCGAGCACCAGCACGACGATGCCGAGCGTGCCCAGCGCGTCGCGTTCGAGCATGCCGGTGGTCGCCGTCCACGGCGCGACGAAGGCGGTGAGCACGCCACCCGCGATGGTGACCAGCAGGATGGCGTAGAAGAGCAGGCTGGGGCGAACCAGTGATCGTTGCACGGCCACAGTCTGTCCTATCCGTCGTGGGGTGCGTGTCCGGTGTTGTCGGATCCTCGTGAGCTTCTCTCGGCGTGTCCGCTTGCGCGCGGCGCCCAAAGTATCCCCCAACCTTGCTACTCGGCTTGACCTGGCCGCACTACACAGGTGTAATCACATTGATGTCATTCGCCGCCGTAAGGGGGGTGGTGATTGGCAGTTACACCGCCACAGCCTGGGAGTGCGTGAGAGCGAGGAGGCGGACGTGCGGTTGGACACTAGTGGAAGGGAATGGGGGCACGTCATGGATTGGGGTGGGCACCCGGAGGAGGATCTGGGCGCGCTCACTGATCTGCTCGACGTGACGGAGGAGCAGGACTGGCAGGAGCGCGCGCTGTGCGCGCAGACCGACCCGGAGGCGTTCTTCCCGGAGAAGGGTGGATCGACGCGGGAGGCCAAGCGGATCTGCCAGGGCTGCGAGGTGAAGGACGACTGCCTCGAGTACGCCCTCGCTCATGACGAGCGATTCGGCATCTGGGGCGGGCTGTCCGAACGAGAACGGCGCAAGCTCAAGAAACGCGCTGTGTGACACCGGTTTCGCATCCGGGCCGGGCCGCGATGGCGATCGCGGGCCGGGCCTGGGCAGCCTGGTCCGGGGCACGTCGGCGCTTCGCTGTGTCTCTCGTAGGGTGAGCGCACCCGCCCACCCGCGATTCGCCTGACACACGGAGAGGTCCTTGCCCCGCACACCCACGCCGCCCCCGGTCAGAACGGCACCGGTTCTCGCGATTCTGGTGTGCCACAACGGAGAAGACTGGCTGCCGCTGACGCTGTCGGCGCTGCGGCGCAGCACGATCAGGCCGAGGCACGTCCTCGCCGTGGACACCGGTTCCACGGACGGCACCGCCGCGTTGCTGGAAGCCGCGGCGGCGCAGAACCCGGAGAGCGCGGACGGCGCGGCGGGGCCGCCGGTTCTCGACGGCGTCATCACGCTGCCGGACACCACCGGGTTCGCCTCCGCGGTCGCGGAAGCCGTCACTCGGGCGAGTGAACGATGGGGCGATCCCGGGCAGTGGATCTGGCTCCTGCACGACGACAGCGCCCCGGAACCCGACTGTCTGGACCTCCTGCTGCGGGCCGCGGAGACCGCGCCCTCGGCGGGTGTGCTCGGCCCGCTCGCCGTGGACTGGGCCGATCCGAGGCTGATCGTGGAGGCCGGGCTCTCCACCGACGCGTCCGGACACCGGCAGCCCGCCGTTCCCCGAGGGCTCGGCGACGAGGAGTCGCCGGAGCAGAGCACGGAGGTGCTCGCAGTCCCGAGCGCGGGCTCGCTCATCCGGCGCACGACGTGGGAGGAACTCGACGGCTTCGACCGCGAGATCGCGTTGTTGCGCGAGGACATCGACTTCGGCTGGCGCGTCAACGCGGCGGGCGGGCTCGTGCTGTGCGTGCCGGTGGCGCGGCTGCGGCACGTGCGCGCGGCCGGCGCCGGCAGGCGGCAGCCGAGTGCGCTGCCCGGCACGTTCGCCGGGATCGAGGAGGCCGACCGCGTCTACGGGCTGCGGACGTTCCTCGTCAACTGCTCCACTGTCTCCTGTGTACTCGGGCTGCCGCGCCTCGTGCTGTTGTGCGTGCTGCGCGGGCTTGGTTTCGCCTTGCTGCGCAACGGAATCCGCGCCAGGGCCGAGTTCGCCGCGGCGGGCTATCTGCTCGGCGGCACGGGCCGGTTGCGGGCGGCGAGGGCGGCCCGGCGGCACGGCACGGTGCGCGGGATGCTCACGAGCCGGTTCGCGCGGCTGCGGGGCGCTCTGCGCGGTGGCGTCGTGCATCTCGTGCGAAGGCGCGTCGCGAGCGAGGCGGCGCTCGGCAGACTTCCGGAGACGGCCGCGGATGACACCACGGCGTGGATCCCGCCCGAGGTCCGCTACTCGCGACCCGTCCCGGTGGGTCCGGACGCGTTGCCGGCCGGGGCGACCCGTGCGCTGCGGTCGCGGGCGACCGGGCTGCGCAGGCCTGCCGACGTGGTGGCCGTGCCGTTGCCGGAACCGGAACCCGCGGAGCCGGAGCAGGAGACCGCCCAGCCGTCGCCCGGCGGCGAGGCGGCAGAGCGCGAGCTGGTGTTCGTGGAGGTGGACCGGCGCCGGATCCTCGCCGCGACGCTGTTCGCGCCACCGGTGGTGCTGCTGGTGGTGCTCACCGCGCTGGCCCTGGTGTTGAACGGCGGCAGGCTCGGGCTCGACCTCGCCGGTGGGAGCCTGCTGCCGGTCGGCGACCTCGCGCAGACCTGGGCGACCTACCTCGACTCCTGGCACGCCGTCGCGGGCGGCACGGCCAGCGCCGCTCCCGTGGCGCTGCCGGTGCTCGGCTTGCTGGGCGCTCCGCTCGCGCCGCTCGGCGGACCCGCCGCGCTCGTGTCGCTGTTGCTGATCGCCGACATCCCGCTCGCGGCGCTCGTCGCCTACGCGGCGACCCGGCGGTTGCGCGTGGACCGCTGGGTGCGGGCCGGTGCCGCCGCGGCGTACGCGCTGCTGCCCGCCGCCACCGCGTCGGTCGCGCAGGGCCGGATCGACGTCGTGGTGGTGCACATCCTGTTGCCAGCGTTGATCGCGGGCGTCGTCGCCGTCCTCACGCGCGCCGATGCGAGGTGGCTCAGCACGAGCGTGCTGTGCGCGCTGACGCTGGCCGTGGTGGGCGCGTTCTCCCCGCTCGCGCACGGGCTCGCGCTCGTGGCGCTCGTGCTCGGCTTCGTGGTGCTGCCCCCGCCGGGGAAACGGCCTGCCCGCGGTGTGCCCGCGGTGGCGATCGTCGTGCTGCTGCCGCTCGTGCTCCTGCTGCCGTGGCTGCCGACGCTGCTGACGAACCCGTCGCTGCTGCTGCACGGCCTCGGCGCCCCGGCTCCGTTCGCGGCGGGAGCCGACCTCGCCGGACTCGACCCCGGTGGGCCCGGCGGCTTCCCGTTCGGGCTCGTCGTCGTGGTCGCCGCGCTCGCCGCCGCCGTCGTGAGGCCGACGGCGCGGGTGGTGCCCGGGCTTGCGGTGCTCGTGCTCGGCGTGGTCGGCACCGGGGTGACGCAGCTGGTGGAGTTCGCGCCGCCGAGGGGCGGCGAACCCGCCCCGGCGTTCGCGGGCGTGCCGCTGCTCGTCGCGGGAGCGGGCCTGCTGCTCGTGGTGCTCGGCACGTGTGCCGGCGGGCTCGGCACGGCGCCGAGGGCGCTCGCGCGGGTCGGCGCGCTCGGTGGCGTCGCGGTGCTGCTGACGCTCGCGGCCGGCGGAGTCGCGACCGGGCGCGAGGGCTCCGTGCGCGCCGGTGGTGGCTGGACGCTCGCCTCGTCACTGACCCAGGAGCTCGCCGACACCGGCCGCGGTGTGCTCGTGCTCGCAGGCCCCGGCGAGCCGGTGAGGCAGTCGGGCGGGCGGCTGCCCGCCTACGGCGACGACGCCCTCGTGCCCGTGCCCGGCACGCCCGAACGGCTCGACGCCTGGCAGCGCGACCTGCTCGGCGGCTCGCGCGAGGCTGTCACCTCGGCCGCGGCGGCGGGGGTGCTGTTCGTCGTGCTCCCACCCGGCGAGGAGGGCGCCCGGCTGCGGCAGGCGGCCTCGGACCTCGTCCGCGACGCGCCGACGACCAGCGACGGCCGCGTGGTGCTCCGGCTGACACCCGTGTCCGGACAGGTCACGCTCGTCTCCCCGGAGCAGGCGCGGCGTGCCGTCAGCGGTGAGCCGCCGAGCGGGGAGCTGATGACCGGCTCATCGGTGGCCGAGGTCGAGGCGCGGCTGCCGGACGTGCGAGTGCGGGTCTCCGACGGCCCCGACGGGCGCCTGCTGGTGCTGGCCGCCGAGCAGGAGGCGGGCTGGCGCGCGACCGTCAACGGCGAGCCGGTTCCGATCGTGCCCGCGTGGGGTCACCAGGTGGCGGTCTCGGTGCCACCGAGGCAGTCGGAGGTCACCGTCGAGTACTCGCCCGCGCTGCACAACGTGCTGCTGCTGGTGCAGGTGGCGGCACTGCTGTTCACGGTGCTCACCGCGATCCCCGGTCGTCGGGGGCCTCACTCGCCGTCGATGATGTCCGGCTCCACGCCGAGGTAGCTCGCGACCTGCTCGACGAGGACGTCGTGCACGAGGTCGGCCAGCTCGCTCGGGTCCTTGGCGCGGGCCTCGAGCGGGCGCCGGTAGAGCACGATCCTCGCCCTCGTCGGGAGCCCCGCCCTGTCGACGCCCGCCGGTACCAGCCTGGACAGCGGCACGGCGCCGTCGTGGAGCACACCCTCGGCCTGGGCAGGGGGCAGGTCCTCACGCACCTCGGGTACGTCGTCCACGGCGACGTCGAGCCTGGTCAGCTCCGTGCGCCAGCGGGCCTCGATGGGCTCCAGCGCGTCCAGCACGAGCGCGTCGAACTTCTCGGCGCGGCTCGCCGCGGCAGGCAGCGACGCGGGGTACAGCGGACCGCGCAGGCCGCGACCGTGCCGGTCGCGGCGCAGGCGCTGCCGATGCCGGGAACTGCGTGCCGTTGCCACGTTGGGAAGCCTAACGCGGCCGGGTGCGGGCAAGCCGGTGTGTCATCGGCGCGCCCGTGCGCCGAGGGGCTATCGTGATCAACCGTGCCGAGCGTACGGAAGTGTTCGCGGACGGGCTGCCTCGAGCCCGCAGTCGCCACGCTGACCTACGCCTACAGCGACTCCACCGCTGTGGTGGGACCTCTCGCGACGGCGTCGGAACCCCATTCGTACGACCTCTGCGAGGCCCACGCCCTGCGGCTCACCGCGCCGCGCGGCTGGGAGGTCGTCCGGCACGAGGGCGAGTTCGCCGCGCCGGAGCCCTCCAGCGACGAGCTGACCGCGCTGGCCGAGGCCGTGCGCGAGGCGGGCCGCTCCGATCCGCCGCCCGCTCCCGAACAGCCGGAAGCGACCTCGGGCAGGCGGGGTCACCTCCGCGTGCTGCCCGGCCGCGCCTGACCCTCCCCTCGACTGGGTAGGCTTCTCCCGAGTACCGAGGCTTGCGGAAAGCCGACCAATCGGACGACCACCGGGGAGAGGGCGTGTCAGACCTGTCGGGCATCGTGAAGGCCTACGACATCAGGGGCGTGGTCGGCGACCAGCTGAACGCCGACCTGGTCAGGGACTTCGGCGCCGCGTTCGCCCTGCTGATCAAGCCGGACTCACCGTCGGTGGTCATCGGCCACGACATGCGTGAGTCGTCGCCGGCCCTCGCCGCGGCCTTCGCCGACGGCGTGACGTCGCAGGGGCTCGACGTGGTCTCCATCGGCCTCGCCAGCACCGACCAGCTGTACTTCGCCTCCGGCAGGCTCAACATGCCCGGCGCGATGTTCACCGCGAGCCACAACCCCGCGCGGTACAACGGCATCAAGCTGTGCCGCGCCGGTGCCGCCCCGGTCGGTCAGGACTCCGGGCTCGCCGAGATCCGCGACACCGTCGAGCAGGGCGTGCCGGAGTTCGCCGGGCAGGCCGGCTCCGTGGTGGAGCGCGACGTCCTCGCCGACTACGCCGCCCACCTGCGCACGCTCGTCGACCTCACCGGCAGCAGGCCGCTCAAGATCGTCGTCGACGCGGGCAACGGGATGGGCGGCCACACGGTGCCGACCGTCTTCGAGGGGCTGCCCTTCGAGCTCGTGCCGATGTACTTCGAGCTCGACGGCAGCTTCCCCAACCACGAGGCCAACCCGCTCGACCCGAAGAACCTCGTCGACCTGCAGGCGAAGGTGCGCGAGACCGGCGCCGACGTGGGCCTCGCCTTCGACGGCGACGCCGACCGCTGCTTCGTGGTCGACGAGAACGGTGACCCGGTGTCGCCGAGCGCGGTCACCGCTCTGGTCGCCGTCCGCGAGCTGGCCAAGGAGCCGGGCGGCACGGTGATCCACAACCTGATCACGTCGAAGGCCGTGCCCGAGATCGTGACCGAGCACGGCGGCAACGCGGTGCGCACCCGCGTCGGGCACTCGTTCATCAAGACCAAGATGGCCGAGACGGGGGCGATCTTCGGCGGCGAGCACTCCGCGCACTACTACTTCCGGGACTTCTGGCGTGCCGACACCGGCATGCTCGCGGCACTGCACGTGCTGGCAGCGCTCGGGGAGCAGGATGCCCCTCTCTCCGAGCTGACCAGGGAGTACAGCCGCTACGCGGCGTCGGGGGAGATCAACTCGACGGTCGACGACCAGGTGGCGAGGCAGCTCGCGGTGAAGGATGCCTTCGCGGGGCGCAACGGTGTCACGATCGACGAGCTGGACGGTCTCACCGTCGACCTCGGCGAGAAGGGCTGGTTCAACCTCCGGCCGTCCAACACCGAGCCCCTGCTCCGGCTCAACGTCGAGGCGCCCGATGAGGCCGCGGTCAAGGCGCTGACCGACGAAGTGCTGGCGATCGTCCGCCACTGAACCGACCGGGCCGACCGATCGTGATAAAGAGGAAAGATGGCTGTCACCCTTGATCCGCAGCTGCTGGAGATCCTCGCGTGCCCCTCGCCGGACCACGCGCCGCTGACGCCCGGCACGCGGGACGACCCGGCAGCCGACGCGCTGACCTGCACTTCCTGTGGACGGACGTATCCCGTTCGCGACGGCATCCCCGTCCTGCTGCTCGACGAAGCGACCCCTCCGACGGACGGTGAGCGAGACTCCCGTGACGAACCCAGTTCCGATGGTGCTTGACGACTCCCTCCTCGACGATCCCGCCCGGCTGACCGAGGCCGACGGCGCGGGCCTGTTGCGCTCCGCTGCGATGGCGGGCGCCCAGGTGCGCGCCACCATCGAGGCCGCCGCGGAGCTCGAGTTGTCCGACCGCCTGGACATCGGCCGCCCCCGGTCGGTGGTGCTCGTCGTGCGTCCGGGCGTGAGCCGCAGCGCGACACTGCTGCTCAACGCGCTGCTAGCGCCCGCGTGCCCGGTGCCGGTCGTCATCGCGGACAACGTGCCCGGCTGGATCGGCGCGCTCGACGTCGTGCTCGCCCACACCGACGATCCCTATGACAGCGACCTCGCCGCGTCGCTGGAGCGGGCGGCGCGCTACGGCGCGACCGTGGTGCTCTCGGCCCCGCCCGACGGGCCCGTGGCCTCGGCGATCGCTGGCCGCGGTCTGCTGATCGCACCGAGGGTCCTGGTGCCGCCGGAGCTGTCCTTCGCGAGGGCGTTCACGGCGGGTCTGCTCACGGCCAACACACTCGGCCTGCTCGTCGCCGACGTCGAAGGGCTCGCCGACCGGCTCGACAGTGAGGCGGAGCGCGGCCATCCCAGCCACGAGTCGTTCGTCAACCCGGCCAAGGCGCTCGCGCTGCGCATAGCCGAGCACACGCCCCTGCTGTGGGGGCTCGACCAGGTGGGTGTCGCCGTCGCCCACCACGCGGCGTACGCGCTGGGTGCGCACGCGGGCGTCGTCAGTGACGCCGCGGACTTCCGGCAGGCGCTCGCGAGGCCCGCGTTGCACCGCGCGGCCGCGAGAAGTCTCGGAGAGCGCAACATCTTCGCCGATCCAGACGACTCATCTGCCGAAGGCCTTCCACCGAGGGTCTTCCTGCTCGCAGTCCGCACCGGCCCGGCGGCGGACGGCGCGCGGTACCGAGCGAACGAGATGCTGCCCTCAGCCGACCTGCTGGCGCCCGCCGACGAGATCACCGCCGACGACGCGGGTTGCGCGGCTGTACTTGCATTGCGGTTCGAGCTCGCGGCCGTCTACCTCGGCCTCGCGGCTGGAACCATCGGGGGAGCTGGCCGGTACACGCCGGCGACGGCGTAGGCCAGCGATCGAGGAAAGGCCGGTTACCGAGAACGGCCGGCGAGGAGTGGAGTTGACCGTGGAACTGCTGCGCAACGCCGTACGGCCATATGCGTGGGGGTCCCGAACCACGATCCCGGAGCTGCTGGGGCGTCCGGTCCCCGCTCCGCACCCGGAGGCCGAGCTGTGGATGGGCGCCCATCCCGGCGACCCCTCGCACGTGATCGGCCCCGACGGCACCGAGCGGAGCCTCCTCGAACTGGTGGAGACCGACCCGTTGGGCCAGCTCGGCGCGCGCTGCGCCGACCGCTGGGGCGGCAGGCTGCCGTTCCTGCTCAAGATCCTCGCCGCCGAGGAGCCGCTGTCGATGCAGGCGCACCCGTCGGCCGAGCAGGCCGCGGAGGGCTACGCGCGGGAGGAGGCCGCCGGCATCGCGCGCGACGCGGCCAACCGGAACTATCCGGACCCCACCGCGAAGCCGGAGTTGGTGTGCGCGCTCACCGAGTTCCACGCGCTCGCCGGGTTCCGCGACCCGCACCGGACCCTCGAGCTGCTGCGAGCCATCGACACGCCAGGGCTGACGAAGTACACCGAGCTGCTCGCCGCGCAGCCGGACCCCGACGGGCTGCGGGCGCTGTTCACCACGTGGATCACGCTGCCGCAGGGCGCGCTGGACGAGCTGCTGCCCGAGGTGCTCGACGCGTGCGTGCACCACGTCAAGGAGCACGGAGAGTTCGACACCGAGTGCCGCACGGTGCTCGGGCTCGGCGAGGCGCATCCGCGCGACGCCGGGGTGCTCGCGGCGCTGCTGCTCAACCGGCTCACCCTGCGGGCGGGCGAGGCGATCTACCTGCCCGCCGGGAACCTGCACCTGTACCTGCACGGCACGGCGGTGGAGATCCTCGCCAACTCGGACAACATCCTGCGGTGCGGGCTCACCCCGAAGCACGTGGACGTGCCCGAGCTGCTGCGCGTGGTCGACTTCGCGTGCGGTGACATGCCGGTGCTCTCGGGCGAGGCCACGGGCCGGACCGCCGTCTACCGCACGGAGACGCCGGAGTTCGAGCTGTCCAGGGTCGAATGGACGGTTGAGGACCGAGGCGAGCTGGACGTCCACGGCACCGGCCCCGAGATACTGCTGTGCACGGCGGGGGAGCTCCTGCTGTGCTCCGACGACGGCACGAAGCTCGAACTGCGGAGGGGCGAGTCGGTGTGGCTGCCCGCCTCCGACCCCGGCGTGAAGGTGCGGCCGGTCGGTCACGAGCCGGCTCACCTGTTCAGGGCAACGGCGGGGACCTGTCTCGACTGAGCTCCACACACTGTGTTCGCTCCGTGTGGTGGTGTTCTCCATAGTCCTCTGTACGGGTGACGAACTTCGTCATCCACAGGGGATCGATTCAAGGAGAACAACGCAGTGACATCGCAAACCGCGGCCGGTTCGGTGCAGGCGGCCCCGGCCGTCAGCCGTCCCGGCACGCTGCTCGCCGCGATCGTCGTGGCGGTCGCAGGGGGACTCGCCACCGTCGTCAACGGCATTCTCATGGCTACCGGCGGCGACGACCTGGCCATCGACATCCTCGCGTCGGCCCTCGGCGAACCGGCCGAGTCCATCCGCGCGGCCGGTGCCGACTTCGTCGTCGCCGAGGTGGCCGACACGCTGTCCGGCCGCGGCACAATGGCGCTCGCGTTCGGCGGCGGGCTGCTCGTCTTCGGTCTGCTGCTGGCGCGCGCGGCCCTGTGGGCGCGCATCCTGGTGACGATCTTCGCGCTGCTCACGGTGCTGATCGCGGGTCGCGTGGTCACCGACGACGGCACGGGCACACTGATCGCGCTCGGCGTCGCGGGGTTGCTCTGCGCCCTCGTCACCATCGTGCTCGCGTGGTTGCCCGCCAACGGCCGCTACGCCAAGGCGTTGAAGAACGCCCGCTGACTCACGGGCGTTGACCGGGGGTGATGCCGGGCGCGTGAGGGCTCCCCGTGAGCGCGCGTCCGGCATCCCGGGCCAGCTCCAGCAACAGACCGGCCAGGGTGGCCGCGCTCGCGTCCCTCGGGTCGCCGAGCCGGTCGGCCTCGGCCAGCGCTTCGTCCGCGCGGGCACCCTCGCCGACGGCCTCGTACGCCGCCGCCAGCACCCGCAGTGAGATGACCGTCGACGCCACGCTGCCCATCGAACGGAACTCGGCGAGCCCGCTGCGCAGCAGCGGAATGGCCTGGTGAGCCTTGCCCTCACCGACCAGGCTCGCCGCGATCGCCCTCGCGCAGGACAGCTCCCTCGGTCGCTCGTTGAGCGACCTCGCGAGATCGTGTGCCTCGGAGTAGGCGGCCACCGCGGCCTCGCGGCGTCCCAGCCCCGCGTTGATCGCGCCGAGCGTGCGCAGGCAACGGGCCAGCGCCGAGCGCGTCGGCAGCTGCCGCAGCAGCGCGACGGACTCCTCGGCGGGCTCCCGCGCCGCCTCCAGCTCACCGGCCAGCGTGAGCGACCAGGCCAGGTCGCTCAGGGCCAGCGCGATCGCGGCGGGATCGCCGGACAGCCGTGCCGCGGCCAGCGTCCGCCGGGTCACGCGCACCGAGTCGCCCAGCCTGCCGAGCCGGTTGAACGCCTCGGTCCTGATCCGCTCGACGTGCTGCAGCGCGGCCTGGTCCGGCTCTCCGTCCAGCAACGCCAGTGCCTCGTCGGCCACCTCGAGCGACTCGCCGGGCCTGCCGAGCCCGATCAGGCACCGGGCGAGGTTCGCGGTGACCCACGCGGCCGACCGCCGTTCCCCGAGCTCGGTCAGCTCTCGCGTGCACGCCCGGTAACGCCGTTCGGCCTCCTCGTGTTCTCCCCTCGCGTGCACGATCACCGCGAGGTTCGCCTCGGCCCACGCCGCGACCCGCGACAGCCCGGCCCGCTGCGCGAGCTGCCGCAGGCTCTCGTGGCAGGCCCGCAGGTCGGCGTACTGGCCGTGCAACCACAGGTAGCCGGTCAGCCGCTCCAGCAGCAGCACGGCCTCGCGGTGCCAGCCGATGCGGAAGATCGAGCCGACCACCGTGACCAGGTTGGCCTGCTCGGTCGCGAACCACGCGTGCGGGTCGTCGACGAGCCGGGCGACGGTGTCGCGGGCGAGCGACTGGTCCGGCAGGTCGGCGGGCCACCTCGGCAGCGGCACGGTCCACGGCAGCTGCTGCCCGGCGGCCTCGGCGAGCCCGACGGCGGCGTGCACCAGCGTCCGGATGCCCGGCGAGGGGCCCTCCTGTTCGCGGGCGAAGACCCGGACCAGATCGTGGAGCCGGTAGCGCGGCTCGCCGGTCGGGTCGGTGCCGATCGGGGCCAGCAGGCTCGCCTCGATCAGCTCCTCGACGGCTCCGTCCGCGCCGGGGTCGTCGATCAGCACCGCGATGGCCCACGCCGGTGCGCTGATGTCCCCGCACAGCGCGAGCGCCCGCACGCCCGCGCGGGCGAGCGGGCTCAGCGCGTGGAAGCTCAGCGCGATGCTCGTGCGGACCTGCCGGTCACTGACCGCGAGCTCGTCGAGCCGGTTGCGTTCGTCGTCGAGCCGGTCGGCGAGCGTCGCGAGCCGCAGGTCCGGGCGGATCGCCAGCCGCGTGCCCGCGATGCGCAGTGCCAGCGGCAGGTTGCCGCACGCGGCGGAGATGCGGGCGGCGGCTCCGCGCTCGCCGTCCACCCGCGCCGTGCCGACGATGCGGGCCAGCAGCGCCACCGCGTCGGCATCGCTCAGCGGGCCGAGCGGCACCCGGTGGGCGCCGTCGAGCGCGCTGAGCCTGCGGCGGCCGGTCACCAGCACCGCGCAGCCCGGCGTGCCGGGCAGCAGCGGCAACACCTGTTCCACGGAGGCGGCGTCGTCGAGCACCACGAGGACCCTGCGGTCGGTGAGCCTGCCCCGGTAGGCCGCGGTCCGCGCGTGCGGGTCGTCGGGGATCGCCGGGCCGGTCACGCCGAGTGCACGCAGTAGATCGGCGAGCACGTCGGCCGGGTCGCGTGGCTTTGACGAACCGCTGAGCTGCACGAACAGCTGTCCGTCTGGAAACTCCGACCGCACCCGGTGGGCGACGCGCACGGCGAGCGTGCTCTTGCCCGCCCCGGGCTCACCGCTGAGCACGGTGACCGGAACGGCGCCGGAAGCGCCGATGATCGACGCGGCGACCACGTTCCCCTCGTCCTCGCGGCCGGCGAAGTCGGCGAGATCGGGCGGCAGCTGGCAGATCGGCCAGACCGCCGTGGCCTGCGCCGGATGCGTCTCCTCGCCGCGCAGCACGGCCGCGTGGGCGCGGCGCAGCTCGGCACCGGGGTCGACGCCCAGCTCGTCGCGCAGCGCGGCGCGAGTCCGGCCATAGAGGGCCAGCGCGTCGGCCTGCCGCCCCGCCCGCTGCAGCGCGCGCATCAGCAGCGCCGCCGCCCGCTCGCGCAAAGGGTTGGCGAGCAGAAAGCTCTCCAGCTCGGCGACGAGCTCGCCGGGCACGTCCGCCGCCAGCTCGGCCTCGGCGCGGTCCTCGAAGACGGTGAGCCGCTCGGCGTCCAGCCTCGCCGCGATCGGCGCGAGCAACGGCACGTGGACGTCGGCGAGCGCGGGCCCCCGCCACTGGGCGAGCGCGGTGCGCAGGTGGGCCGCGGCGGCCACGGGGTCGCCCGCCCGCGTGGCGCGGCGGCCCTCGGCCACCTCGGTCTCGAAGCGCACCAGGTCGCTCTCGGCCGGTCCGGCCGCGAGCCGGTAGCCGCCCGCGCCGTGCTCGATGGGCACCGCGAGCCGCTCGCGCAGCCGCGAGACGTAGGTGTGCAGGTTCGAGGCGTACGACTTGGGCGGTGGCACGTCCGGCCACAGGGCCTCGACCAGCTGGTCCACGGGAACGGCGGAACCGGGGTGGGTCAGCAGCATCGCGAGCAGCGACCGCTGCCGCTCGCCCCGCAGCCGCACGGGCCGCCCCTCGGGATCGGTGACGAGCAGTGGCCCGAGCACACCGAAACTCGTCATCACGTCCTTCCCCAGGCCGGAGGGACATCTTACGCAGCGATGGGAGGAGCCCTCTAAGCTGCACGCCGTCACGCAACCAGTCCCAAGGGGGTAAGGGTGGCAGCAAGCGGTGGCACCAAGGCGATCCTGGCCGCGCTCGGCGCCAATGCCGGAATCGCCGTTGCCAAGTTCGTCGGCTTCCTCATCACGGGTTCGTCGTCGATGCTCGCCGAGTCGGTGCACTCCGTGGCCGACACCTCGAACCAGGGCCTGCTCCTGCTCGGACAGAAGACCTCGAAGCGCAAGGCCACGAGGGAGCACCCGTTCGGCTACGGCCGCGACCGCTACTTCTACTCGTTCATCGTGGCGCTGATGCTGTTCACGCTCGGCTCGGCGTTCGCGCTGTACGAGGGCATCCACAAGGTGCAGCACCCCGAGGAGCTGACCTCGCCGATGGTGGCCGTGGTGATCCTCGTCGTGGCGATCTGCCTGGAGATCTACAGCTTCCACACCGCGATCGTCGAGTCGAAGAAGATCAAGGGCGACAAGACGTGGTGGGGCTTCATCCGGCAGTCCAAGACCCCCGAGCTGCCCGTGGTGCTCCTCGAGGACGCCGGGGCGCTGTTCGGCCTCGTCTTCGCCCTCATCGGCGTCGGGCTCTCCGTGGTCACCGGCAACCCGGTGTGGGACGGCGTCGGCACGATCATGATCGGTGTGCTGCTCGGCGTCATCGCGGTGACGCTGATCATCGAGATGAAGAGCCTGCTGATCGGGGAGGGCTCCGGCGAGCGGGAGCTGGAGACCATCGTCAGCGAGCTGACCTCCGGCGATGTCGAGCGCGTGATCCACATCCGCACGCAGTACATCGGTCCCGACGAGCTGCTGGTGGCCGCGAAGCTCGCGCTCCGCAGCGGCCTGCCGATGGCCGAGGTCGCCAGGGCCATCGACGAGGCCGAGCGGCGCGTCCGCGAGAAGGTGCCCGTCGCGCGGCTCATCTACCTCGAGCCCGACCTGGACCGGACCTTGGCCTGACACCGTCCGGGCCACGGGTTAGGGTTCCGAACCGGTCCTGCAACCCAGGCGTTTCAAGGAGGAGACCGTGCCGGGAACCGGTATGTGGCGAACGAAATCCGTCGAGCAGTCGATCGCGGACACCGACGAACCGGACACCCGGCTACGCAGAAATTTGAGCGCGTGGGATCTGACGGTCTTCGGTGTCGCCGTGATGATCGGCGCGGGGATCTTCACGCTCACCGCGCGCACCGCCGGCGACCTGTCGGGTCCCTCGGTGTCGGTGGCCTTCGTGCTCGCTGGCATCGCGTGTGCGCTCGCGGCGCTCTGCTACGCGGAGTTCGCCTCCACCGTGCCCGTCGCGGGCAGCGCCTACACGTTCTCCTACGCGACCTTCGGCGAGTTCCTCGCGTGGATCATCGGCTGGGACCTCATCCTCGAGTTCTCGGTGGCCGCCGCCGCCGTGGCGAAGGGCTGGTCGGTCTACCTCCAGGAGGTCCTCGTCGCGGCCTTCGGTGAAGGGGTCTCGACGACCGTGGACCTTGGCGGCATCAGCTTCGACTGGGGCTCGCTGATCCTGGTCGCCGTGCTGGCCGCGCTGCTGACGGCGGGCACCAAGCTGTCCTCGCGCTTCAGCCTGGTGATCACGGCGCTCAAGGTCGTGATCATCCTGTTCGTGATCATCCTGGGCATCGCCTACATCAGCCCCGACAACTACACCCCGTTCGTGCCGCCCGCGGCCGAGGGCGGTGAGTCGGGCGCCGGTGTCGAGCAGTCGCTGTTCTCCGTGCTCGTCGGCGGCTCGAGCAGTGTCTACGGTGCGTTCGGGCTGCTGGCAGGCGCCTCGCTGGTGTTCTTCGCGTTCATCGGCTTCGACATCGTCGCCACCACTGCCGAGGAGACCCGCAACCCGCAGCGCAACGTGCCGCGCGGCATCCTGGGCTCGCTGGCGATCGTCACCGTGCTCTACGTCGCGACGTCGCTCGTGGTCGCCGGGATGGTGCCCTACACCGAGCTGGCCACCGACGCCGAGCCGGAGGGCCGCAAGACGCTGGCGACGGCGTTCTCGCTCAACGGCGTCGACTGGGCCGCGCACATCATCTCCATCGGTGCGCTCGCCGGTCTCACCACAGTGGTCATGGTGTTGCTGCTCGGCCAGCAGCGCGTGCTGTTCGCCATGTCGCGGGACGGTCTCCTCCCGCGCAAGCTCGCGAAGACGGGATCCCGCGGCACCCCGGTGCGCGTCAACATCCTCGTCGGCGTCGTCGTCGCGATCGCCGCGACCTTCTTCGACGCGAGCAAGCTCGAAGAGATGGTCAACGTCGGCACGCTGTTCGCGTTCGTGCTGGTGTCGGCCGGTGTGCTGGTGCTGCGCAAGAAGCGGCCGGACCTTCCGCGCGGCTTCCGAGTCCCGTGGGTGCCGGTGATCCCGGTCGTGGCGATCATCGCCTGCGTGTGGCTGATGCTGAACCTGACCGTGCTGACGTGGCTGCGCTTCCTCGCGTGGATGGCGCTCGGCGTGCTCGTGTACTTCGCGTACGGCAAGCGCCACTCGCTCCTCGGGAAGGGTGAACAGCAGAAGGTGTCCGCCGAGGAATGACGCGGCGTGATCACCGGAAGGAAACGAAACGATCACTAGCATGAGGTCGGCGTAAGGCCATCCCCCGGCCGGGGTACTGTCCGTGCGGTTCGTATGCCGAGAGCGGCGTTTGTCCGTTACCTCCCACCTCGTACGGAGTACCGCATGCCTTTGACTCAGAGATTGCCCCATCGCGCTGTCGTCGTCGCCGCGCTGACGGCCGGCCTGCTGGTCGGCTCGGCCGTCAGCGCTTCCGCGACTGCCCACGAGGACCCGCGCGCCGAGATCGGCGAGGGCAATGCCACCACCTGTGAGCACGCCGGTCTCGATGGAGACCTGATCGACAAGGGCGTCCTCACCTACGAAGGCGGCAAGCACAACGTCGACCAGTACGTGACTATCACCGACGTGCCCGGCAACGTCACGGTGACCGGCATCGTCGTCAAGGGCGGCGACAGGCACAACGTCTACGAGCCCGGAAAGCGGGGCCTGCCCACCACGCCTCCGTGGACGGACCTTCGTTCGCCGCTGAACAAGGGCGGCAACATCCCGGCGATCAGCCACTGGTACGTGTGCGGCGTCGAGACGACCACGACCACGACCACAAGCACGACCACCACCGAGACCTCGACGACCGAGACCACCACCTCGGAGACCTCCACGACCACGTCGGAGTCCAGCTCGACCGAGACCACCACGAGCGAGTCCGGGGACACCGCCACCACGACCACCACGTCGTCCGTCGCCGGTGGAGCCGGCACCTCCACCAGCGCGGCTCCGGTCTCGCCCGCGGGTGACAGCGGCGACCTGGCCTCGACCGGCTTCGGCGGGGCATGGCTCATCGGCCTCGGCGCCTTGCTGCTCGTCGGCGGCGGCGTTCTGGTCTTCCTGACCCGGATGCGGCGCAGCTCCTAGCGGGATCGCCACCCGCAGTGAAGGCCACCTTCACTGCGTTGAACCTGGATCCGCTGAAGGTGGGGTGGTTGTTGGCCGTGTT
>NZ_SWMS01000050.1 GCF_005146945.1 Prauserella endophytica | reverse complement strand
AACCGCATACCACTCCACTAAGATAAGAAACACATCATCCGTGGCTTACACGGAAATCATGACAGTGCCGCTGGAGCCCTCCGGCACCTGTTCAACCGGTTCCTCGCCCAGTTCCACCACTGCCTGCGAACCGGCCAAACCTACGACGCCACCAAGGCCTTCGACACCCCGCTCGACCCGCCGACCGGGATCGTCTATTCAGCGGTCCCTCGATGCCACCAGGTCCGGTGACACCCCCGGATCATGGACTCGACTGGGACATCAGTGATGCGGGACCTGGCGACCACAGCTCCTTGATCAGGAACTACGAAGAAGGTAACGGTGCAGCGCACTCAGCGGATGACGGTGCCGTGCCGGGAGGTGAGCAGGCTCAGTTCGTCGCGATGCGGGAAGCCCTCCCAATCACCGGGCACCGAGACGGCGCACGCGCCGCACGCGGCGGCTGTGGCCAGCCGCTCGGTGACCGGCTCCCCGCTCATCAGCTCCGCGAGGTACCCGGCGACGAACGCGTCCCCGGCACCGACCGCGTCGATCGCCTCCACGGGGAGCGCGTCGACCGCCACCGGCGCGCCGTCCACCCAGCCCACCGCACCGCGCGCGCCGAGCTTGATCACGACCTCGCGCGGACCGAGCCCGGCGAGCCGCCGCGCCTGAACCTCCGGCGCGCCAGTGACCCCGAGCAGTTCGGCTTCATCGTCGCCAGCGAAGAGCACGTCGCAGTGCCGTACCAACTCGCGCAGCACGGGCGTGGCCCGCTCGGCCGGCCACAATGCCGCCCGGTAGTTCACGTCGAGCGAGACCAGTACGCCTAGAGTCCGGGCCAGCTCGACACTGGCCCGGACCGTCTCGCACGCGCTGTCACTCAGCGCCGGGGTGATCCCGGTCAGATGCAGAATCTGGGCCCCGCGCAGCACGGATTCATCCACATCTGACGGACGGAGCCGGGCGCCGGGCCCGCCCTGCCGGTAGTAGGTCACCCGGGCGATCCCGGGCTGCGGCCGTTCCTTGATCATCAGGCTGGTCGGCACCTCGGAGTCGCGTACCGCGGCGTCGACGTCCACACCCTCGCCCCGAATGCGGGTCAGCACCGTCTCGCCGAGCTCGTCCGCGCCGACCCGGCCGAACCACGCCGCGGGGAGGCCGAGCCGGGCTACTCCGATGGCAACGTTCGACTCGGCCCCGCCGATGCCCAGCATCAGGCTGCCCGCGTGGCGCAACCGGCCGACTGTGGGCGGCGTGAACAGCGCCATTGTTTCGCCGAAGGTCACCAGCCCGCCGGTCATGCGGCCACCGCGTCCCGGGCGGCGAGCGCGGTGCGCACACGGGCCGCCAGCGCGTCCAGGTCACCACCGCGTAGCGCGTCGCCGAGCAGTTCACCACCGAGGCCCACCGCGGCGGCACCGGCCGCCAGGTACGCGCCCACGTCATCGACGTCGACCCCGCCGGTCGGCACCAGCGGCACGTCCGGCAGCGGTCCACGGACCGCCCGCAGGAAACCGGGCCCGCCCAAGTGGGCGGCGGGGAACACCTTGACCGCGGCCGCCCCGGCCGCGTGCGCGTCGTAGATCTCGGTGGGCGTGGCGGCACCGGAGACGATCGGCACCCCGCGATCGACGGCCAGCTCGATGACGTCGGGGCGGCAGGTGGGGGTGAACAGGCATTGTGCGCCCGCGTCCACCGACACCTCGACGTCGAGCTCGGTGCGCACGCTGCCCATGCCGAGGACGGCGTCGTCCGGCAAGCGCTCGCGCAGCTCAGCGAGCGCCGCCGCCGCTTCCGGCGTGGTCAGCGTGAGCTCGATGACGCGGACACCCGCCCGGTAGACCAGCTCCGCGACCTCGGGGACCCGGTCCGCGGACGCGGCCCGGAGGATCGCGATGACCTCGGGCCGGCCGAACAGCGGGGCACTCATGCCGTGGTCACCGCGAAGCGCTGGTAGGCGTCCGGGCTGAGATTGACGCCGATACCGGGCGCATCGGAGGCGGTCACGTAGCCGTCCCGCACCTCCAGCGGGTTCTTCAGCAGGCCGTCCCAACCCGGGCCGCCGTAGGCGTCGACCTCGATGAGCGGCGCATTCTCGCACGCCAGGATCAGGTGCAACCCGGCCGCGAGCGCGATGCCGGTACCTGAGGAGCAAGCGATGTGCGGCACGCAGGTGAGGTTCCAGGTGCTGGCCAGGTCCGCCACACGCTTGGCCTCCGAGATACCGCCGACGCTGGTGCAGTCCGGCTGGACGACGTCGAAGGTACGGCGGGTGAGCAGGTCGATGTACTCGAAGCGGGTGAGCAGCGACTCGCCTCCGGCTAGCCGCAGTGAAACCCGGTCGGCGAGCCAGGAGTGGTCGTCCACGTACTGGGTCAGGCTGCGCGACAGGATCGGCTCTTCGAGCCAGGCGACGTCGAGGGCTTCCAGTTCGCGGGCGAGCCGCAGGGCACTGCGGCGGTCGTAGGACATGTTGGCGTCAACCATGAGATCGACCTTGGGCCCCACCGCGTCGCGCACCGAGCCCACCAACTCGACCGTTTGCGCCAGCTCCTTGGTGGCTCGCAGCTTGATCGCGGTGAACCCGTCCGCCACCGCCTTGCGGCATTCCTCGACGATCTCGGCGGTGGGCTTGAGCGACGGCGCGAAGTACGCGCGGACGCTGGGTTTCGACGCGCCCAGCAGCCGGTACACCGGCTGGTTGGCGATCTTGCCTAGCAGGTCCCACAGCGCGATGTCCACGCCGCTGATGGCGTAGGTTTCGATGCCACGACGGCCCCACATGTGCGTCGCGTCGAGCATCTGCTGCCACAGCGCACCGATGTCGCGGGGGTCCTTGCCGATGAGCATCGGCGCGAGCTGGGAGTTGATGATCGGCCCCACGGTGGGGAAGTACTCCGCCGAGAAGCCGGCCTCGCCGATCCCCTCAAACCCCTCGTCGGTGGTGATCCGGACGACGATCCCGCCCTTGACATGGACGGCCATGGCCCCCCAGCGCAGCTCCTCCTCGAGCGGAGAGCCGAGCGGCGTCGCAGAGACACCAGTGATTCGCATGTATCGAGCTCCTTGTTTGGCGTGGCGGAGACCGCCGTGCGGGGCACCGCCTGCAGGGTTTGCCCCGCACGGGCGGCGGGAGTGCGCTCTCGGCGCTAGCCGCCGGACCGCATCTTCAGCTGCGGGACGAGCTCGTGCCAGTCGTACTCCGGTACGAAGTACTCGGTCGTGCTGTACGTGCCGTCCATGGTGTCCTTGAGCGATTTCGGCCCGGGGAAGCCGATCGTGCGCCATCCCATCCGGTCCTTGTTCCCGCCGTACACCGGATCGCAGTAGAAGCCCTGCCGCACGTGCAGGCAAAGCGCGTCGAAGAAGGACAGGCCCTCATCGAAGCAGCCCTGGAGGAAGGTGCCGACCGATTCGGTCGTGCCGAGCGTGACCGGCTTCGGTTTCGGTGCGCCGGAAAGGATCTCCAGGACACTGTCCTGCTCCGACTCGGCAAGTGCCTTGAAGTGCTTGCCGAACTCCCGCTCCGCGATCGCGTCGAGCTCGAGGATGCCGTCGCGGTAGGTCTGCTGCATATCGGCGATCCGGGCCCGCCACGCGTCGGCGAACTTGTCGGTAAGCTTGAGGAATCCGCTGCCGTCCGCGGCAGCGAAGACGTAGTCGGTGCCGGAGAGGTAGCGGTCGAGGAACACGATCACCCGGGCCTCGCGTGCACCGGGGTCGTGGTCGGTGGGAATGATCCGGGCGGCGGCCGCCTCGATGGTCTCCCAGCCGTGGTCGGTAAAGAAGAGCCGCTCGTCGGAATCGGGGTCTATCGGCGCGCCGACGATCTCCCAATCGGACTTGAGGGTCATGACCGCACTCCTTTCTTGTCCTGGGTGGAATTCAGCCGACCTTGATGCGCTCTTCGCGGCCCTTGGCGTAGACCTGGGTGATGTAGTCACAGGCCCGCCACGCGTTGGCCATCATGGTGAGCGTCGGGTTGACACCCGTCGAACTGGGGAAGCCGGCGCCGTCCACCACGAAGAGGTTGTCCACGTCGTGGCTCTGGCACCATTCGTTGAGCACCGTCGTCGCCGGGTCGGTGCCCATCCGCGCGGTGCCGTGCTGGTGACAGGTGTTGCCGGTCATCCGCTGCAGGTACACCGGAATCGTCTTGCGTGCCCCAGCCGCCCGCAGGATCTCGGCGTTCTTGTCCACCTGCCACTTGCTCATCGCGACGTCGTTGGCGTGCGGCTTGTGCGTGATCCGCGCGACCGGCAGGCCCCAGGCGTCCTTGACGGTCGGGTCCAGGTCCACCCGATTCGACTCGACCGGCATGTCGTGCAGGATCGCACCGATCTTCATGGCGAAGCTGAAGTAGTCGCGGTCGGCGTCCTTCATCGCCTGGCCCCAGGTCGGGCGACCGGGGAACACCATGTTGATCGGGTGGCAGGTCTGCGAGGCCGAGATCAGGCAGCCACCGATGTGACCGCGGTCCTCGTCGGTCTCGTAGAACTCGAAGGTGCCGCCACTGATGTAGTTACCGGTCCAGCCGTACAGTGGGTCGTCGATCTCCTGGTCGAACAAGCCCACGGCGAACACGTACTCGTGGAAGGTCGCGTTCTTGCCGAGCTGGCCGCTGGAGTTGCCCAGCCCGTCCGGGAACCGGGGCGACTTCGACATCAGCATCAGCCGCGCGGACTCGATCGCGCCGAGGCTCAGTACCACGATGTCGGCGTCCTGCTCTACCTCGTTGCCGTCCGGGTCGATGTAGATCACACCGGTCGCCCTGCCGTCCTTGCCGACCTTGATCTCGCGGACGAAGGACTCCGCGCGCAGTTCGAAGTTGCCTGTCGCCACCGCTTCCGGGATGAAGGTGGTCAGCGTGTTGGACCGCGCGGTGCTCGGGTCGCCGTATTGGTTCCAGAAACTGGTGGTGTTGAAGGGATCCCGGCCCTTGTGCTGGTTCGTGACCATTGCGTGCGGGATCGGGAAGCCGTTGATGCCGAGCTTGTTGCACGCCTCGTAGAACCGCTTGCCGAAGCGGGTCGGGCGCAGCGGTGTGCTCGGGTAGCCCTTGCTCCGGTACGGCTCGTACTTGTCGGCACCGGCGATGCCAGAGACGCCGAACTCCCATTCCACCTTGGTCAGGTAGGGCTCGAGGTGCTCGTAGCGGATCGGCCAGTCGGCGAGGTTCGCGCCATCGAGGTCGCCGTGCAGGGAACGCTGGAGGAAGTCCGACTCACGCGGCCGCGGCACCCAGCCCGCCCAGTGGTTGGTGCCACCGCCGACCAGCTGCGGGGTGGGGGAGAAGGGGAACGGCTCGGCCACCGACTCCTCGTCGTGGCGCAGGGTGCGTGGGAACAGTTTGGGGTCCGGCCACAGGTAGTTGCGGTTGATGAACTTGAGCTCGTCGCCGGAGTAGTGCTCCTGCGCCCGCAGCCACGGGCCTCGGTCGAACCCGACGACCTTCATCCCCGCCTCGGACAGCACCTTGGCCGCGGTACCGCCGGTCGCCCCCAATCCGACCACGATCGCGTCGACCGGGTCCGGCTTCCTGGTGTGTGTCATGGTGTTCTCCTTTGTGGCCTTAGAAACCCGGCGCATCCGCGTTCGCGGGCGTCGTGGTCTGGGCGAGGATGTCGCCGTGCCGGCGTTTGATGTATTCCGCGCACCGCACGGCGACGGCCTGCAGTGTGCTGGTCGGGTTGACCGCGGCCCCGGTGGTCAGCGAGCTCGCATCGGTGATGAACAGGTTGGGCACGTCCCAGGTCTGGTTCCATTTGTTGGTCACGGAATCCTCGGGGGTGTTGCCCATCCGGCACGTGCCCATGATGTGCCAGCCCGGGGGCGGTCCCTCGACGCCGCCGATGCCGGTGCTCGCGGTGTCGATCACGCCACCTGCCGCGTCCGCGGCTTGGCGGGCCCGCCGCCTGCCCCACTCGATCAGCCGCCGGTCGTTCTCGTGCAGCTCGTAGTACACGTGCGGCGCGGGAAGGCCACTGGAATCGGTGACCTCCGGGTCGAGCGTCACCCGGTTGGTCCGCACCGGGAGGTCCTCACCCTGCACGTAGACCAGCGCGTGCCGGCCGAAATGCTCGTTGAAGAACTTCCGGTGTCCGGCGCCCCAGGGCGCGATGTTGCCGGTGTTGGTGCCCAGCGCGCTGTTCGCCGCGCCCAGCGCAGTGCCGACCTGTAGC
The DNA here is from genome assembly GCF_005146945.1 of Prauserella endophytica. GTDB lineage: Bacteria > Actinomycetota > Actinomycetes > Mycobacteriales > Pseudonocardiaceae > Prauserella_A > Prauserella_A endophytica. The sequence goes on along the minus strand of NZ_SWMS01000050.1, from coordinate 20,117 downwards.
GAGAACCCGTTCACGAAACCGCGTTCGGGGTCGGTGTCATAGAACTGCTGGCTGTAGAGCACCGCGGGTTCCGGTCCCTTGAACCCCTCCAGGGGCTCGTCGAACCAGAAGTCCTCGAAGGACCAACTGTGGAACATCAGGTGTGTGCCGACCAGCCCGTTGGAGTTGGCCAGGCCGTCGGGATGACCCTCCTGCGCGGACAGCAGCAGCAGCCGCGGCGTGCCGATCGAGTTGGCGGCCACCACCACGATCCGCGCGCGCACCTCGTGCCGGGAACCGGTGATCCGGTCGACGTAGGTCGCCCCGGTGGCGCGCCCGTTCTTCGCGTTGATCCGCTCGACCCGGGCGTTGGTGCGCAGGTCGACACCGTTGCGCAGCGCCCTGGGCCAGTAGGTCACGTCGGTCGAGGCGATCGCGTGCCGGGGACAGCCGCCGAGGCAGAAGCCACAGTCGTTGCAGGGCAGGCGCGCGTCCTTCGGCACGGTCAGGATCGCGTTGTCCGCGGGCCACCAGTGCCAGCCAAGCTTGTCGAAGCCCCGGGCCATCTTGTGCCCGACCTTGCCGCCGCGATTGGCAGGGCCCCAGCCCTCGGGACGTGGCGGGTTACCTGGATCGCCGGTCCGCCGCGCCACCCCGATCTCGGCGTCGTTGATGAAGTAGAACGGCTCGAGCTCCTCGTAGCTGATCGGCCAGTCGATGGTGCCCTCGACGCCGTGCTCGGTGCCCTTGCGGAAGTCGACCGGCTTGAACCGCGGCCACGCACCGGCATAGTGCAGCGTCGAGCCACCGACGCCGTTCATCAGCATCGGTTCCGTGTTCCCGGTGATCGGGTAGTCCTCAGGGAACATCCGGACGTTGGGGTGCCAGGACCAGGCGCGGTGGCGCTCGAGCTCCCAGCCGTCATAGAAATGCGGGTGGTCCATCGGGTGCAGCCAGTCGCCCTGTTCCAGGCAGACGACCTTGATCCCGTCATCGGACAGACGCTTGCTCATCGCCGCGCCGCCGGCACCCGCGCCGATCACCAGCACGTCGGTTTCGGTGTAGGCGGCCATCAGCTACTCGCCTCCCGCAGGTGGGCGGGGAGCTCGACGCGCCGGACCTCGGCGGTGCGCCGGTACGAACCGCGCACCCGGGCGAGCAACTCGTCGTCCCAGTCGTCCATCACGTCGGTGTAGCCGTAGGGCTGCGGGGACAGGCGGTAGTCTTGTCCCGCGCGCAGCGTGCGGTTCATCATGTGCACGACCGGGGGCCGCGAGTAGTAGGCGTAGTACACAACGTCACGCATGTGTCCGAAGAACTCGGGCTCGTCCCGCTCTAGTCCCGTCAGGACGGTCACGCGTTCCGCCGAGGTGGCCTGGAGGAAGCCGTCACCCAGTTTTTCCAGCCGTGCCTTGAAGTCGTCCTCGCCGAGACACGGGAACCATTTCGCGTCCTGCCCGGCGGGGGTGACGTACCTGGTGATGAACGAAAGGACATCGACCTCACTCGGTGGCGGGAAACCGGCGCCGCCCGGGATGAGTTCGTCGGCCACCGCGTTGAGCACCGCGGCCTGCCGGTCGGTCAGCCGGACCGGTGGGAGCCAGCCGCCCAGCGGCGGTTTGCCGCCGGCGGCGGAAAGTTTGAGGTCCACCACGTGCCTGCTCCTTTGCATGACGTCCGGTTCCGCGGCGCGCCCGAGCCGGTCGGCTCGGGCGCGCCCGTTGGCGGTGGGGAGGGAGTCGTTCTGGAAGGTCAGTTCTTCTCGAGGTACTCGACGATCGCGCGGCCGAAGTCGGGCAGGTCGACCGGCGTGCGGGAGGTGATCACATTCCCATCGATGACGACCGGCTCGTCGACCCAGGTGCCGCCCGCGTTCTGCACGTCGTCCTTGATCGGCAGATACCCGGTGATCTTGCGGCCCTTGGTGACGCCGGCGGAGCAGAGCATCCAGCCGGCGTGGCAGATCGCGGCGACCAGCTTGCCCGACTCGTGGGCGTCCCGGACCAGCGCCACCATCTCCGGGTGCAGGCGCATGTTGTCCGGCGCGAAGCCGCCCGGGATCACGATGGCGTGGAAGTCGCTCGCGGACACCTCGGCCGCTGCGGCGTCGACCTCCATCGGGTAGTGCTCCTTGCTGTCGTAGCTGCTTTTGGTGCCGCTGCCGATCACCTTGACCTCGGCGCCCGCTTCCTGCAGTCGCAGCTTCGGGTACCAGCCCTCGAGAATCTGGTACTCGTCTTCGATCAGCAGCGCTACGCGCTTACCGGAAAGCGACATGATTTCCTTTCTCGTGACGGGATTGGGCGTCTGTGGCGCTGTTCAGGCGCCGATCATCCGCAGGAACTCGATGCTCGTGCGCACGTCGCCGTGGTTGGCGTGGATCTGGCGCAGCGCCTCCCAGTGCTGGCCGAAGCCCAGCGGATCCTCCTTGCCGGAGGGAATCGCGGCCGTGGTGTCTGCGAGCACGATCATCTTGTAGTCCTGGTTGGCGCCGTCGATCGCCGTGGCGAGCTGGCAGTTTCCGGTGGACAGTCCGGCCACCACCAGGGTGTCCGCGCCCGCCCGGCGCATGTACTCGTTCAGCGCGGTGCCGTAGAACGAGCTGAACCGGTGCTTGCGGAAGACCGGCTCGTCGTCGAGCGGCTTGAGGTCGTCGACCAGCTCGTCTCCGCCGTTGCCCCAGGCACCGGGGAATGTGGCCAGCTGGCCTTCCAGGCCCCACTTGGTGTCCGCGAACCCGGCGTCCTTGCCGTCCGGGCGCAGGCCCCACAGCGACCACGCCACCGGGATTGCCTTGGCGCGGCAGGCTTCCAGGACGTTCTTCACGGGTTCGACGACGTCCTTGCCTTCGGGCGCGCCGCCCGTACTCGGGATGTACATCGCGCCGCCGGGCTCGGCGCAGGCCTTCTGCATGTCCAGGACGAGCAGCATAGTCTTCTCCGGATCGATCGTTGGGGCGACCCAGTTCGACCGGTCGATCCACTCGTCGATGTGCTCATAGGTGTAGTCGAGCGACGACATCGTTGCTCCTTCTCATTTGCGACTGCAAATACATCTTGCGGCCTCACCGAGTGGGTAAGGGGAATGAAACGGCTGTTGTGCTTTTCGGAAACTCGTCTTGTGGAAGTGTTCTACCGGCCGGACTTCTTAGCCGGCTCGGCGGGGTCGAGGTGTTTCACGATTTCTCGCTCTACCTCACGAATGTGCTTGACCGCGGCGCTCCTGGCTTCCCGGACGCTCCGGGCGAGAATGGCGGCCACGATCCTGCGGTGGCTGTTGTGTGCGGATTCGCGCCGCCCGGGGAGCTGGATGACGCGGTGTGAGTAGGTGATGAACAGAGGCATGATGCTCTCGTAGACGCGTTCCCAGATCCGGTTCTTCGTAGCTTTCACGATGGCTCTGTGTAGTTCCGCGTCCAGTTTCACGAAAGCGTCGTTGGACAGGCTGGGATTACCCGCCTCGTCGAGAATTCGCTGCAACTCCTCCGCTTCGTTGTCGGTAATGCGCCTGGCGGCCATTCCAGCAGCATCCCGCTCGAGGGATAGGCGTGCTTCGAAAAGCTCCGGCACGGTGAAGTCGTCGAACAGCAACAGTTCGGACAGCATGGGCGCGGATTTCGTGTTGCTGACCACGAATACACCGATTCCGTGCTCGGTGCGGAGTAGCCCGTTAGCCTCAACGAGGCGTAGGGCCTCCCGCATCGAACTGCGACCGACGCCGAACTGTTCGGCCAGGGCGCGCTCCGGAGGCAGCTTGTCGCCGGGCTGGTACTCGCCCTGCTCGATCAGTTGTTCCAGTTGTGCCGCCACTGAATCGGACACTTTCAGGCGCCGGACCGGCTCGATGCGCCGGTTGCCGCGGTCAGTCATCTTAGCAACCTATCTCGGGTCCGGACTCCGTTTCCCGCTTCGTGATCGGGGGGGGGGTGGTCAGGTGGTCTGAACAGTAGGCGGGTCCGCCGGATACTGTCAAGCACTCCCATCGGATCCGGGCCCTGCGTGATTTGCTCTGCCGCACAAGGAATATTGCCGCGAAGCTGCCGGTGTGGTCCGGTTCGTCGCAGGTCGGGCGAGGGTCCGCCCTCTTGACAGCGCTGGATGCCGGATTACAGTTCAGACCACCTGACCACTGTTGCGGAGGGATCGCGCCCGATGGCCGACGGCGGACTGCTGGAGATCCGGGACGAGCGCCTGCGCGAGCTCGTGGTGGACGAGGCACTGGCGCGCCTTGAGACCGGATTCCGGTTCGTCGAGGGTCCAGTGTGGCATCCGGCCAAGCGGCACCTGGTATTCAGCGACATCCAGGCCGACCGGATGTACCGCCGATCCGCGTCGGGGGAGCTGACCACGTACCGGCGGCCCAGTCGGATGGCCAACGGGAACGCCTATGACGGTGCTGGCCGACTGCTTACCTGCGAACACGCGACCAGCAGGCTGGTGCGCGAGGAGGCGGATGGCACGCTGACCGTGCTCGCTGACAGCTATAACGGCCGGAAGCTCAACAGCCCGAATGACGTCGTCGTGGCCCGGGACGGCACGATCCTCTTCACTGATCCGGCGTACGGGCGCGGTGCTCCCTACGGCGTCCCGCGCGAGCCCGAGCTCCCGTTCCGCGGTGTCTACCGCGTCGACCCGGACACTGGTGAACTCTCCGTGCTGGCAAAGGATTTTGACGGACCCAACGGGCTTTGCCTCTCAGCGGACGAGCGGTACCTGTTCGTCAACGACACCGAGCGCAGGCACATCCGCCGGTTCGGCTTCGACGGTCAGAAACTCACCGGCGGTGCGGTGTGGGCGGAGGTGACCGGCCAGGGCATCGGCGTGCCCGACGGCATGAAGGTGGATGCCGTGGGAAACCTGTACTGCACCGGGCCCGGCGGCATCCATGTCTTCGATGCCGAGGCCACCTGCCTGGGCGTCATCCGGGTTCCTGAGGACCCGGCGAACTTCGCGTGGGGGGAGAATGACCTACGCTCGCTCTACATCTGCGCCACGACCTCGCTTTACCGGTGCCGGACGAAGTTGCCGGGGCTCGCGTCGGCGACGCCATCCACCTCTACAATCTCGGCTGGTCCCTGGCGCGAGCTGGCGAACACCGGGCGTCAACCACACCACCGTGCTGAACAGGCTGGGTGAACCTGGTACCGCACGCGAGACTCCCATGGGCGTCCGCGCGTCGAAGCGCGTGGTCCTCGATGATGCGGCGCGCAGCTATGTCGACTCGATCAGCCTCAGCGGGGCTGCTGTGACTCAGGCTGTCACCGTGATCATGGCCGTCGGCTTCACCTTCCTGTCCGGCGTCGGTAACGTTCAACCTCGCGCTCCGACTCGGTGTGTACCTTGAGGTCGCTCAACTCGTCGCACCTGCTGTTGACCTCTCGATCCTCGGGTTCCTCCTGGCCACCCGGCACTTGGCGCCGGTCGGGGGATGGCGTGAGCGCGACTGCGGTCGGCCCGGGGGCTGCCGATCTTCGCCAGCGTGGTGACCCTGGCCCTGAACGTAGCCGTTCACCTCCGCGAGCAGGTCGTCGAGCATTGCCCGGACTCGGGCGAGCACGGGCACCGGGCCCAATCGATTCCCGCAATTTCCTCGCTGTGGGCGAGAGCCGATCGCCAGATCTGTAGGTCTGGCACTGATGCTCGTCGCTCCCAGCTCCGCGGGCAACATGACCCTCGCCAACCGGAAACGCAGCTCGCGCTGCGCACGCCCTCCGCTTGACATCCCCAGTTCGCCGTCCTCGATCTGCCAGCTCCCCTGTGATAGCCGGCCCGCTGGGTGATCACGGTACGGCCGAAGCCGGATCCTCGCATTCTGCTCAGTCAGTCTTGACTTAGGTTTGTCATGCACATTAATTTGCTCCCGGCAAACGTAAGGGCTCAGTTGACATGGACGTCCAGGAGGTGCACGTGCCGTTCCACCAGCTCACCCGCCGGCGGCTGCTGAGGACCGTGGGACTGGTCTCGGGGGTTGCGGCGTTGGCCGGTTGCGCCGCCGGTCCCGGTCCGGTCGGCGCGCGGCCGGGCGAGCGTAGGCCCGACCGGCTGCGCATGCTCTACGCCACTGTGGAGGGTGATCTGGACGCCGTGCGCCGGCTGCTCCCGGCCTTCCGCGACCGTTTCGGGTTCGACCTGGAGATCGACGGCCAGCCCTACGACGCGCTGCAGCAGCGGACGTTCGCGGAGCTGGCCGTCCGCAGCGGCCACTACGACATCATGATCATGGATACGCCGTGGACGCCGGCGCTGACGAAGGTGATCGAACCGCTCGGCAGCTAGCTGCGCGAGCCGGCGCTCAACGACTTCGCCGAGGTAGACCTCGCCGACTTCGTCCCGAAGATCTTCTACGACACTGCCGTATACCGCGAGGACTCGCCCACGGTGCACTTCCCCGCGACCGACGCGCCGGCCGCGCTAGACGCGATCACTGCCGCCGGGTTCGACGTGTACGGCCTGCCCATCCAAGCCAACGGGCTCACCATGGCCTACCGCAAGAGCCTGTTCGAGGATCCGGCCGAGCGGGAGGCGTTCGCCCGCCACACCGGCAGGCCCCTGACCGTACCGTCCACCTGGGACGAATTCCGCACCGTGGCCGCATTCTTCACCCGGCCCGCCCAACGGTTGTACGGCACGACGTGGATGGCCGGGGTGGGTGACTGGGCGACGGACGACTTCAAGACGCTGCTGGCCAGCTTCGGCGGCGACGGGCACCTGATCGGAGACGATCTGAGCCTGCGCTTCGCGGACGAGCCGGGCGAGCGGGCCTTGGCGTTCTACCGTGACATGATCACCGACAACCCCGTCGTGCCGCCGGGCACCGCATCGGCGTCTTGGGACGAGACCGCGTCCACCTTCGGTGCTGGGCTCACCGCGATGTCGATGAACTACCACAGCATGAAGCTCTACTCGCCCCGCCTCGGCGAGCTCGGCTACGCCCCGGTGCCCCGCGGGCAGGCCGCGGGTCCGCACTTCGGCACGTACATGCTGAGCATCAACCGGAGTTCGGCGCACAAGGCGTGGGCTTATCGCGCCATCACCTGGCTGACGAGCTCCGCTGCCCAACTGGAGATGGCGAAGGCCGGCCTGCACCCGACGCGTACGTCGGTGTACGACCGGCTGGTCGCCGACCCAGCGAACCCGGACGCCGAGTTCTACCGGGCGTTGCGGAACACCCTCGCTATCGGTGTCGGGCGCGCTCGGCTGACCAACTACACCGAGGTGAGCCAGGCGATCGCGGCCGCGGTCAACACCGCCGCGGCTGGGCGGGCCGAGCCCCGCGCGGCGCTCGACCAGGCCGCGAGATCGGTACGCCGCCTGCTGACCGCTGCCGGATACGAGGTGCCCTGATGACGACCCACACCCTTCCGACCAAGGCGGTGTCTACTGTGGACAGCCGCAGGGCGGCTCGGCGCCGGGGCGACCGCACAGGCTGGCTGTTCGCCTCCCCGGCGCTGATCGTGCTCGTCGCGCTGACCGTGGGGCCCACGCTCTACCTGCTCCTGTCCAGCTTCAGTCGCGTCGAGCTGTTCGGCGGGCAGAGCGAGTTCGTGGGGCTGGGCAACTTCGCCGCTGTACTGACCGATCCGGAGATCCTCTCGTCCCTGCTGGCGACGCTCGTGTTCGTCGTCGTCGCAGTGTCGTTGCAGATGTTGCTCGGACTGGGGCTCGCGATCCCGCTCAGCGCGAAGGTGCGCGGCTCAGGGCCGGCCGCCGCGCTCATGCTGCTGCCCTTCGCGGTCGCCCCGGCCGTGTCGGCGCTGCTCTTCCGGCAGCTGGTCAACCCGAACTACGGCTGGGTGAACCACTACCTGGGCGCACTCGGTGTCATCCCGGCCGATCTGGACTGGCTCGGCCGGCCGGCGACGGCCTGGCTCACGGTCCTCGGGCTCGATGTCTGGCAATGGACCCCGTTCGTGGCGCTGATCCTCATGGCGGGTCTGCAGTCGCTGTCGCCGGAGGTACTGGAGGCGGCGGAGATCGACGGCGCCTCCCGCTGGCAGGCGTTCCGGCACGTCACGCTACCGATGCTCACGCCGTTCCTGGGGATCGCGCTCGTGCTGCGGACGATCCAGGCGTTCAAGACGTTCGACTCGTTCCAGGTGCTCACCCGTGGCGGTCCCGGCAATTCGACGGAGATCGTGAACCTGGCCATTTATCGGATCGCGCTGCAGAGCTTCCGGATCGGCGCGGCCGCTGCCGTCGGGCTCCTGCTGCTGGTGCTCCTGCTCGCATTGACACCCGTACTGCTGCGGCTGGTCGGCCGGCGCGGCGACAACGAGGAGGCGTAGGCCGTGGCCAACCGGAAGATCGATGCTCGGGTCGGGCAACTCGTGCTGTGGGCCTGGTTGCTCGTGTCCCTGATCCCCGTCGTGTTCATGGTCGTCACCTCGCTCAAACCGCCAGGCGTCGCCACCAGTGTGCCACCGACTTGGCTGTTCCGGCCCACCCTGGACAACTACGCGATGGTGCTCACCGGCGGCGGGACTGGCCAGGCGTTCGCACCACTGGTGCTCAACAGCGTGATCGTCACGGTCGGCTCCACGATCCTCACCATCCTGCTGGCGGTGCCCGCGGCGTACGCGCTTTCGCTGCGGGAGTTCCGGCCCCGGCGGTTCCTGTCCTCGTGGATCTTGTCGACCTACATGTTCCCGCCGATGGTCTCCGTGGTGCCGCTGTTCATCCTCGCCGGCAACCTCGGGCTGTTCGATACTTACCCGATCCTGATCGTGCCGTACGCCGCGATCAACCTGCCGATCGCGGTGTGGATCCTGCGCAGCAGCATCCTGCAGATCCCCTACGCGATTCAGGAAGCCGCGATGCTCGACGGGCTGACGCGCTGGGGCATCCTGCGCAGGGTGCTCTGGCCGCTGCTCGTGCCGTCGGTGGCCACTGCCGCGATCCTCACCGCGATCTTGTCCTGGAACGAGTTCCTCCTCGCGCTGTCGCTCACCCGCCAGGACGCGAAAACCGCGGCGGTCGGGATCATGGAGTTCACCGGCATGTTCGGAACCGACTGGGGGCTGCTGACCGCCGCCTCGACGGTCATCGTCGCACCGATCATCGTCCTGACCCTGGTCCTGCGCCGCCGGATCATTTCCGGGCTCACCTTCGGCGCCGTCAAATAAGAGGAGTACTGCCATGAAAGCTGTTCAGCTGCCGGGCAACCGCGAGGTACGGGTCGTCGAGCGGGACACGCCGAAACCGGGCCCCGGGGAAGTGCTCGTGCGCACCCGCGCCTCGGCGATCTGCCGCAGTGACATGGGCCTGTACACCGGCGATCCGATCGTCGGTGGCGACGCGGCCGGCGGCGGGCTCGTCGTGCCGGGACACGAACCGGCCGGGGACGTGGTCGAGGTCGGCCAGGGCGTGACGGGCCTCGCGCCAGGCGACCGGGTCACCGCCTACCTGGCGATCGGCTGCCTGCGGTGCGAGTACTGCCGCGCCGGCCAGCCCATGCTGTGTCCCCGCTGGAAGTGCCTCGGGTTCGACGTGGACGGCGGCGATGCCGAGTATTTCGTAGTGCCGGCCGTGAACTGCCTTCCGCTGCCGGACGAACTCTCCTACACCGCTGGAGCGCTGCTCACGGACATGGTGGGCACGCAGTACGCCACCCAGAAGTCCCTCGCCGTGGACGGCGCGAAGACGCTCGCGGTGTTCGGGATGGGCCCGATGGGCGGCGCCGCGGCGCTGGTCGGCAAGGCACTCGGCGCCACGGTGCTCGCTGTCGACCTGCTCGACGACCGGCTCGCGCTGGCCCGAACGCTTGGTGCGGATGCGGTGGTCAACTCCGCTTCCGACGATGCGGTGGTCCGGTTGCGGGAGTTGACCGGCGGCCATGGTCCCGACGTAGTGGTCGAATGCTCCGGCGCACCGCCGGCGCAAAACGCGGCCCTGGACAGCGCGCGCAAGCTCGGCAGCGTCGCTTTCGTCGGCGAATCACGGCAGACCACGATCAACCCGAGCGACCAGCTCATCCGCAAGCTGCTGCGGGTGGTGGGCGGCTGGTACTTCCCCATCGGCCTGTACGCGGAACTCAGCCGCTTCGCCGTGCGCCACGCCTTGCCAATCGAGGAGCTGGTAAGCCACCGGTTCGCGTTGGACGACGCACCCGAGGCGTTCCGCGCGTTCGATCACCGTCTGACCGACAAAGCCGTGTTCACCTGGGACTGAGAGGCCACGACATGCGTTACACCGCGGAAATCCTGCCCTACCACGACTTCCCTCTGGAAGTGGCGCTGCGCGAGCTGGCCGGACTGGGCTTCGACGAAGTCAACCGCAAGGGCACGTCACCGCCGATGTCGTGTTCGCCGAGCGCCCCGCGGAGGCCGCGGATCGCACGGTTCCGGGTCACTGGGAAGGCGACCTCATCATTGGCACCGGCCGGTCAGCGATCGGCACGATCGTCGAACGCAAGAGTCGCTCGACCCTGCTGGTGCATCTGCCGCGCCTGGGAGGCTATGGCGAGATACCACCGGTCAAGAACGGCCCGGCACTCGGTGGATACGGCGCGGCCGCGATGAACGCCGCACTGACGGCATCAATGACCAAGCTTCCCGAGCAGCTCCGCAAGACGCTCACCTGGGACCGCGGCAAAGAGCTCTCCGGCCACGCTCAGTTCGCGCTCGAGACAGGCACGAAGGTGTTCTTCGCGGATCCCCACTCGCCCTGGCAACGCCCGACGAACGAGAACACCTATTGGTGCAGGATGATCAAGGCCGGGCTTCTTCGACGGGAGACGCTCCGGTCGGGTCGCTGGGTGACTCGGAGAACACGTGCCGCAAGGCTTTCCGTTGATGTGTCCACGGTGGTCCACAGGGCGAGAGCCCTGGCCGGGGTGACTTGATAGAAGCCTGCTGAGCCGTCAACTCGCAATAGGTCTGTCCCCTGGCCAGGGCCCTTGCCTCTGCCCCCGTTATCCACGGCAGCGGAGGAGAGGACATTTCGATGGTGACAGTAGGGATCGACCCGCACAAGCACGTCCACGTCGCGGTGGCCGTCAACGCTCAGGGCAGGCGGCTCGGCAAGCCGCTGACCGTGAAGAACGACGCGTTCATGATCACTGTGCTTCTCACCTGGGTTCGGTCGATCGCGGGTGACAACCCCGTAACCTGGGCGATCGAGGACGGCCGTGGGTTCGCCCGCCGCCTGGCTGACGGCCTGTTGCTCGCCGGCCAAGAGGTGGTCTGGGTTCCGGCCCGGTTGACCGCGGCCCACCGCAAGCTGCACGCCACCACCGGCACCAAGTCTGACCCGGTCGACGCCGCCGCAGCCGCTCACGCCGCCCTCGCTACTCCCGGCCTGGACCGGCACCGCATCGACGAGCGAGTGCGTGAGCTGCGTGTCCTGGTCGACTATCGCGCGGATCTCATCAAGCGGCGCACCATGATGATCAATCAGCTCAAGGCGCAACTGCATGTCTGGCTCGACCACACTCCGGGCGATCTCGCCCGTCCCAAGGGCCTGGACGCGGTGACCGCATTGCTGGACGCGGCCTCGCTGGGCGCGCACGTCCGCCAGGCGCTCACCGAGATGAGCATGGAGATTGCTGAGCTCAACCGACGTGTCCGCCAGCTCGACGACGCCATCAGGGAGCTCGTGACCCCGCTGGCCCCCACACTGCTGGAAATCACCGGGATCAGCCACATCTCCGCAGCGATCCTGATCGCTGAAATCGGTGACATCACCCGCTTTTCCAGCTCTGCCAAACTTGCCCGCTACACCGGCTGCGCACCGATCCCTGTTTATGGGCTTCCCCTCGTAGTGTGGAGACATCGCCTTTGGGAGTGTCAGCGATCTTGTGGGTGATGGTGTGATCGCCTGTCAGTGTTGAGCGTCGAGTCGGTCGCCGTAGTGCATGGCGAGCGTGTTCAGCGCTCGTTTCCAACCTACTACTTTTCCGGTGATATTGGAACGGTTTTTCAATGGGTTCCTAATCACGAGATAGAGCACCTTCAGCGCCGCCTGATCGTTGGGGAAATGACCGCGTCGTCGGGTGGCTTGCCGGAATCGAGAGTTCAGGCTCTCGATCGCGTTCGTCGTGTACACCAGCTTCCGCAACTCAGGTGGATAAGCGAGGAAGGGTGTGAATTGTTCCCAGCTGTTGCGCCAGAGCCGGATCATCGCGGGGTATTTTTCTTCCCACTCGGCGCAGAAGTCGCCGAAAAATATTTCAGCGGCATCCGCTGTGGGCGCGGTGTAGATCAGTTTGAGTTGTTTTGTGATCGCCGACCAGTGTTTCTTCGATGCGTAGCGCAGGCTGGCCCGCACCAGATGCACGACGCACAGCTGGACCTCTGCTTGCGGCCACAACCCAGAGATCGCCTCCGGCAGCCCTTTCAGGCCGTCACAGGCGACGATGAGGATGTCCTCGACGCCACGGTTCTTCAAGTCGGCCAGGTGGTTCATCCACCCCTTGGCTCCTTCCCCGCCGGTGCCGACCCACATGCCCAGCACGTCCCGTTCGCCGGCCAGGGTGATCCCGACCGCGATATAGATGGGCCGGTTCGCGACCGCACCGTCGCGAATCTTGACATGAATAGCATCAATCAACACCACGGGATACACGCGATCCAGTGGACGCGCTTGCCAAGAATTGAGGTCATCGACCACCTTATCGGTGATCTTCGAGATCAGCTCACGCGACACCTTCGCGTCATAAATATCTTCGAGGTGCGCTTGGATCTCCCCGGTCGTCAACCCCTTCGCGTACAAGGAGATGACCGCGTCATCGAAACCGTCGACCCGGCGAGCGTATTTCGGCACGATCTGCGGGGTAAAGGTCCCGTCCCGATCGCGAGGCACGTCGATGCGCACCTCGCCCACATCAGTACGCACCGTCTTCGACGACGATCCGTTGCGCTCGTTCGTCCCGACTTTCCCGGCCGCGTCGCCTTTCACATAGCCGAGATGCTCGTCCAACTCGGCGTTCAGCGCCGATTCCAGCACCGTCTTCGTGACCTGCCGCAACAACCCGTTCGGCCCGACCAGCGACACGCCTTCCTCGCGAGCCTTGTCGATCAGCTCCCGCGCGACCCGAACATCAAGATCATCGCCAGCAGCCCTCGGTTCAGCCGAACCGGCCACAGTGTCTTCGCTTGTCAACCTGGATCCTTTCCCACCGGAGCGACCGCTCCAGCATGGTCAAGATCACCCACCACCCACAAGATCACGGGCTCTGGCCCACTTCCGGTGGCGACGCGGTGTAGTTAGCCGAGGAGGATGCGGTGGCGTAGGAGAGTGAAAGCTGCGCGTCCGTACATCTGCCGCTTGATCATCTTCGTCTGGTGTTTATGCCTTCGGTTCGTCCATTGTGGAATGAGTAGGTGAGGGCGGCATTGACGGCGTGGCGGTCGAGCTCGAGCCCGCGAGTGAACGCGTGCAGATGGGGCAGATCCTCGGCCCGAGCCTGGTCGATCCAGCCAGTGAGGCGCATATCGTTGCCGGCGGTGGGCGCCAGAAGGGCGGCGAAGTCGCCGACGAGACCGGCCAGCGCTGTCATCTCGGGGCAGGCGGCCACCGCGGCGTCGAGCCGTTCCCGCTGGTGGTCTTTGAGCCGGTCTGGGCGGGTGAGCAGGTAACGGGCCAGGCGCCGTGGCGAGATCGCCGGCCGGTCGGATTCGACACGGCCTTGGGTGATGTAGCGGTAGAGCAGGTTGAGGCTACCGAGGTAGCCGAGCTGCTTGATCTCAGCGAACAGGTGCTGCACCGGCACGGCAGGATCGACTTCACGGCGGCGTCGCAGATGCTCCCGGTAAGGGTCAACCAACGTGGGGCGGTACTTCGGGGCCCGGACCAGCCGCTCGGGTTCGCCGATCCGGGCGTAGCGCTTGACCGTGTTCAAAGCCAGATTCAACCGACGAGCGCACTCGAGCAGCCCGACTCCGACATCCAGCAGGTCATGAACCTGTTGCCAGCGCTCGCGGGTCGTCTGGGCTTGGATGCCTTCGCGCGGCGGTGGTCCGGTCTTGCCCCAGCAGCTGCTGTGCGCGGCGACCTCTTTGATGACGGCTTCGGCGAGGTTGTGCCAGATGTGCCACCGGTCGCCGACTTGGACCGCGTCGGGTAGAGCACGGCGGATGGCCTCGGCGTAGGCACCTGAGCCGTCCCGGCAGACGACCTCGACATCGGTGTGCTCGCGTAGCCAGGTCTCGAGTGTCTCGGCCCTCCGGTCGGCGAGCACGTCAACGCGCTCCCCGTTCTCCGCGTTGACGATCACCGTGGCGTAGCGCTGCCGTTTACGCAGCGCGAAATCGTCCACGCCGATCACGCGCGGCGTCGCCGAGGCCGGTAACGGCAGCTTCAGCAGCGCCCGCAGCGCTGTCTGCCGCGACAGCGCGACTCCGAACCCGGCCAGCACGCGCGAGCCGGCACGCCCAGCCAGCTCCCGGACCACGCCGCCCACCTGCCTCGTCAGCCGCACGGTGCGCCGCTGGTACCGCTCGATTACGCCGGCCAGCTGCTCACGGAAAGTCTGCCTTGGACACTCAAGGCTGGGACAACGCATCCGCCGCGCACGGAGTCGTATCAGCACGCGCCGCCCGCCGACCGGCATGTCGGCGATCTGCCTATGGAAGTAGCCATGCACACGGCCCGTCTGGGCCGCGCAACCCGGGCAAACCACCGGGCCAGGCGGCGTCGATGCCCGCACCGCGAGAGACCCCGCGTCCTCGTCTACACCGTCGATGACCAGGGCCGACAGCCCCGAGAACACCAGCTTCAGAAGTTGATCAGCATTGCACTGGCCTCACACTGGCACGAGACACCGCATGCGACAGGCACCGACACGCACCGTCACCACCGCATTCGGGCCAGAGCCAGATCACGGACAGTCCCCATGGGCATTCGGGCAACGACTTCGAGTCGCCGGGATCCTGCCTTCCATGGGTAGCGTGGGCGACTCCCTCTTAACCGGCTAATGGCAGTGTTTGTCCAGGTCAGCGACATGCCCTGATCGGGCTACTTTCGGTCTGGTGGGAGTCATGGCTGGTACGTCTGTTCCTCATGGACAGCGACGAGCTTCGGCTTGAGCAGCGAGGCGACGGGTGGGTGTTGGCCGGTCCGGCCGCATCGCGGTTCGGGCTTGTGGATGAGTACTCTGGCGCAACAGCTGGGAAAAATTCATCCCCTTCCTCGCTTATCCGCCAGACTTGCGGAAGCTGGTGTACACGACGAACGAGATCGAGAGCCGGAACTCTCGATTCCGGCAAGCCACCCGACGGAGCGGTCATTTCCCCAACGGTCAGGCGGCGCTCAAGGTGCTCTATCTCGTGATTAGGAATCCGTTGAAGAACCGTTCCAATATCACGGGAAAAGTCGTGCATGGCGAGCGCTGAACACGCTCGCCATGCACGACGGCGACCGGCTCGACGCTCAACACTGACAGGCGATCACATCATCACCCACAAGGTCGCTGACACTCCCAGCCGAAGATCGAACAGTCCCTCCGCGTAGGCACTCGTCGAGAATCTGGTGGAATCGAGCTGAATCCGCGTGCTTCGCGAAACGGACATTCGCCGGCTCGTCTCGGTACCCGTGGAAGTCGACGGTTGTGCGCCCGTAGTTGCACAGGCTCACCGTGTCGACCTCGACGTAGGCCTCAGTGATGTCAAGGACTTTCGGGTCGATCGCATACGCAACGCACAACGCGTCGTGCGGCGGTGCAGACGAGCCGGCTTCGATAGGGCCGACAGACGCTTTGTAACCACCGATGTAGTATTCGGTCACAGCGGACGCGACGTCGCCGGCCCGCGTTCCCAGTGCTCGATAGCGGTGCAAGTCGTCCTGGCTGACGAGCACCTCGTGTGTCGCGTCGAGCGCGGCCATCGTGAGGCGCCTGATGCCAGCTCTCAGCACGACGTTCGCTGCGACGGCGTCGGTGTAGACGTTGAACTCAGCGGCCGCGGTGCGATTCCCGAAGGTCGATGCTCCGCCCATGAAGACGACCTCGTCGATAGCATCGAGGATGTCGGGCGCGACGGTGATCGCGGCGGCGATGTTGGTGAGCGGGGCGACCGGGATCAGCGTGACCTGCCTTGTTGTCTGGCGCAGAGTCTCGATGAGCCATTCGACGCCGTGCCAACTGCGTGGTTGAAGCCCTGAGGTGCCGACAGGCAGTGTGCTCTGATGGAAGACGCCCTCCACCTCGCTCGCGCTGGACGCGTAGGGCCTCGGTGCAAAGGGACGCGAGAGCCCGGCGTGGACCTCAATGTCGCTCCTGTCGATCGCATTCAGCACCCGGAGGGTGTTGTCGGTGGTCTCTTCGAGCGAGAGGTTGCCGGCAACGGTCGTGCAACCAAGAAGCTCGATGGCGGGATGAGTCGCGGCCATGGTGACTGCGACAGCGTCGTCGTTGCCGGTGTCGACATCGAGGATCACGGGACGGCGTATCATGCGGGCCTCTCAAGGTCGGGTTGATGGGGGTTGGGACGCGCTCAGCCATGTCTGCGGTCAAGTCCCGCTGTACTCTCATCGACAACCGCGAGTCCGGCCAGCGCCAAGCCGTCATAAGGAAGGCTGCTGGGCTCCGTAGTCCGACCAGACGGACACCTTGCGCAGCCGTTCCAAAGTGCGCCAGGTGTTCCGTTGGCCGGCATTGAGGCGGACGACATCGCCTGGGCCGATCGCGAGCCTCTCCTTCGTGTCCTCGAATGTCACTTCGGCACGGCCCTCGAGAACGACGAAGATCTCGTCGGCAGTCAGACCGCCGATGAGACCCGGCTCCGCCTCCCACACCCCGACGTTGACGCCGTCGACCATTCCGATGTGGTAGGCCGCCGTGTCGATGGTTGTGCGGCTGTCTTCCAGGGACTCGTAGCCCTCTGCGTCAAGGTGGTAGCTGTATACATTCCCGAGGTGTTGCGTCACCTTCTTGATCCTTTCGTTGTGTGAATCCAGTTGTCGCAGCTGTCGCGCGAACTCTTCGTCGCTACGCGGCCTGCGACTCTTGCAGCCGTGACGTCCATGACGCCCCTCCGTGCATGCGGACCGGCCGTGCGTCCCTCCGACAGGCACCGACGATTAGGGACGTAGTCCAGGCGGGCGCAAAGGCAAGTCGCTTCTACTATGTGGTCTCCCCTTGCGTTCACCGCCGCACTCACGAGCCGCTGTCGCCAGCGGCCGAGGCAAGGGCGGCGCCGACGAACAGGCGCTGGGGGTTGGTCGTCAGCAGATCGGCGGTCACACTTCCCGGCACCCCGTGGCGCTCGAGCCGAGGGAGGAACAGCCGAGGCACGTAGCCGACGCCGTTTCCGCCGTTCCGCGTCCACATGTTCTTGAGCGACAGGTCATGGCTTAGAAGGAGGCGGGAGGCGTGCCCAGCCTCGACGAGGCGCGCGATCGCCGTGGCCGTCTGGTCCGGCGCAGGCGACTGACCCTCGCCCGGAAAGTAGTTGGACATGCCGATCATGTCGAACTCGAGCCAGACACCTCGATCAGCTACCTCGCGTTGGTAGATAACGTCCTCGCCAGATGGATCCATGTGACAAAGGACGACTGCCTCAGGCGCAACACCTTCCTCGCTCAGGACAATGTCCATCACCTCGAAAGCACGGCGTTGCCATCCCGGTAGGTGGATGAGGAGCGGTACGCCCAGTGCCAACTGAGCCCGAGCGGCCGCACGGAGGCGGATCCCTTCTGCGTCGGTAAACTCGGGCGAGACGCCGATCTCTCCGATGACACCCGGCTTTACCCCCGTGTCGCCGACGCCGGCAGCAAACTCGGCGAGGATCTGTGCGTAGAGCTCGGCTGCTGTGGCCAGGGCGGTCCCACTGTCGTGATACGGGTGCACGTACCAACCAGAACCCATGACGATGTTGAGACCGGTTCGCTCGGAGATGTCGCGCAGCGCACGCGGGTTCCGACCGATGTCTCCGTTGGTGCAGTCAACGACCGTCTGTCCTCCTGCGTCGATGAAGCACTGAAGTTCATCGACCACGGCCGTTGTGTCTTCCATGCGTGCGTTGTCGAAGCAGCAGGACGGATCCTCTGTGAGCAGCCAACGGATTGAGGGATCCACACGGCCGGCGAAGACACTGCGGTCAACGGCGCCCTCGGGTTCGCCCAGGGGCTTCGTCCAGTCACAGATGAGGTGCTCGTGCGTCAGCGTCGTTCCGAGCTTGTCGGCCGACACGGGTCCCAGGACGGCGTTGACCTGGACCTGGCTGGCAGAGGCTTCGTCCACAGGTGCAGTTCCCTCGTTGAATCGCGGCGCCGCTCCGCCGCGGCCCGCATTCTCGAATCGTTTCGTGTGGCTGCAGCATAACTGAGCGAAAACCGCCCACGCGGCGGCCTCATCGCTCCCGTGACCTGAGGGCAGGTCGTTCCGGACGTGTAGATCAGTACCATGACATCGTCGGCCGCGCGACCGACGCCGCCGGCCGGATCAGCGCTAGGCTGCTTGCGGCAGCTTACCCCGCCACTTGCTGGACGAGTTCCCTTCGAATGGCACCTTGGTCGACGTCGAGCACGACATCGACAAGCGACCGGGAGCCGTGATCCGGACGCGGCGACCGAAAATCGGCGACCGTCTGCAAGAGCGAGCACAAAGGCGCTGACGACCGCGCCAGCGTCACCCATCGTCCAGAAACAGCGGCGCCTTCGACCCGTCAGACACTGTTGGGTTCCCGACACGCGCGACCGCACCGGTTCGGAAGCCGGCACGCTACAGAAACGCCCCCGCCCACGTTGGTTGGCAGTCGGGGGCCTGCGGACGTGGCGGCGGATGGGTGGGGGGACCTGCCAGGAACGCTTGCGCACAAGAGCAGCCCGGGCTGGATGGAATCGCTTCTACTGCTGTCTTGACGCGTCAGATCGTGCTTATGCCAACAGATGTGCCAAGGTAGGCCATGCCGTTGACACCCCGAGTCGAATCGTTAATACTCTCTCTCCAGAGTGTAGCTGCAGTCCACGCGCCCAGCGAAGCCCTCAGCCGAGTCGTGCGCCCGGGGGCTCGGCACAGTCGGCTAGACCGAGCCGCAACCGTGGCGTCGTCTGCCTCTTGGTGCTAGAAGTGAGGATGGGAAGAGATGTCGGACTTCAAGGACCTGGTGCGTTCGGCTTGGGATGCAGCCTGGAACCAAGGAGACTCCGATGCCTTGGACGAGATCGTCCACGCCGACTACGAGTTGGAGAACGCCGGGCTCGGGCGCACCTCGGGGCTGGCCGAGCTCAAGCGCCAGGTTCGCGACATGCGGGCTTCCATCCCGGACCTGTGGACGACGGTGGACATGATCGTCGTGGACGGCGATGACTTCGCGCTTTTCTGGTCGGCAACCGGTACCTTCATGAACGCGTTCGGCGACGTCCCCCCGACGAGGCGCGCGCTGCACGCCCGAGGCGCCGTACAGGGAACCCTGCGCGATGGCCGGATCATCCGTGAGCGCGTGACCTGGGATCCGACGGTCGACATGCTGTCCGACCTGGGAGCACCTGGCCTGGGATCGGCGCTCGATGCGCCCACGACGCCCAACGGCGCGGGCGAGGTGGTCGAGATGCCCAGCATCGAGGATCTCAAGGAGTTCAACCGGAAGTTCGTCACCGGTGTGACCGTGGTGACGACCATGGACACCGCAGATCGGCCTCGCGGACTAGCCGTCAGCGCTTACATGCCCATCTCGCTGGATCCGCCACTGGTGGCCTTGTGTGTGCAGAAGACATCCTCGACCTACCCGTCGCTCTTCGAATCCAAGCACCTCGGCATCAACATCATCGCTAACACACAGCGTGCGGTCGTCGACAGATTCGCGTCCAAGTCGGACGACAAGTTCGCCGGATTCGATTGGCACGCCGGACCGGAAGGTTCCCCTCTGATCCGCGGGTCGGCCGCATCGATCGAGGCAGAGATCAAGGAACGCTTCCGCGCAAAAACTCACGTTCTGATCGTTGCGCAAGTCACCTACCTGGAGGTTTCCGGCTCGGATCCGATGGTCTACAAAGCCGCGAAGTTCTACGACGGTGCCACCCTGGAGGAAATCTAACAGCCCCCGGCCTCCGACATGCGATTGCATGAAAGGCGATCGATCGCAAAGCCGTAGCGCCGATCGCTATCGCCGGAACGGCTCCACACGTGCTGTAACTGGGCTTCCCCTCGTAGTGTGGAGACATCGCCTTTGAGGAGTTGTGTGGGCGATGGTCAGGAAGTATCGG
>NZ_SWMS01000005.1 GCF_005146945.1 Prauserella endophytica | reverse complement strand
TGACCGCTGGCCGGGAGCCGAGACCTACTGATCAACAACGCCGGAAACACCGATCATGGGATAGACCCGGCAAGCCGGCCAGGAGGAGGTGCGCAGATGCCGGGACCACACCTGCGTGCACTTACTGAACCGTTCAGTGTGGATGTCTACTTCCACCGTTGGCCTTCCGGCACGGAAAGGTCGAACTCGTCGACGGCGTGCTGGTGTCCTCCGGCCAGTTCGACGAACGTGACCTTCAGACCGCGCAAGGCGCCTACCCAGGCCGCCAGGTGATCCTCAAGGAGGGAGGCGGCATCGAGATCCATCCCGCCAGTGCCACACGACCGCGCTCGATCTACGAGACCTACCTCGAACGCCTCCGCCAGCGCGGTGCGAACAGAGACAAGTAGGGCTCAACGCCTAAAGCCTGTAGAGAATGTCCGGAGCACTGACGTGCGGATGCAGCCGATCCACGTCGCGTAGATCCACCGGCTGCGCAGGCGATGGGAGGACCTCATCGAGCGCCCCGGCCGCGATTTCGGAGTCGTTGAGCAAGCACATCTCGGCACCTTTGCGCGAAAGGAAGCGAGCCCGAGGAACGCTGGGATGGTCGTAAGAAGTCTCATGCGGAACAACCCAGATCGCGGCTCCGCCCTTGCCGTTGGTTAGACGAAACGGCACACCTGCGTGAGAGTACGCGTGTTGGTCGTCCATCCAGGGTTGCGGGCTTCGGCTGCCATCAGAACGCACCAGCACACCCTTACCTGCCTCAACGCGGAGACTGCCGGCACCACAGCCCTTCGCGTCGATCATCAACCACTCGCCGCCGGTCAGAATCAGGTGATCGATGTTGCTGCCACCAAGGCTGATCGGCTCCAATCCCGCTCCGGTGATGTTGTTCAAACCGACCAGGTCATGGAAGACGTGTACCTCGTCCGGCCGACTGGCCAACCACAGATGCAGCACCTGGGCGACACGTTCCTCAAAGAACGCCCCGCGCCGGGCATTAGCTGTCCCCGACCACCGCCACTCGTCCGACTGCCGCAAACTCTGCCCAGGACGACCGTGTACCACGGCACCCACGCCCAACTCCTGTCGCCGTTGATCTCCAGTGACAGGATGGCAGCCACCTCCGACATTTCACCCTCACTCATGATTCCCGGCGCTCGCCAGTTGCGCGGCCTCACTCCGTGACCACCGCGAACGGCAAACCGATATCACCGCAAGTGATTGACCCACCAGGTGCCGCCCCGGACCGCGCCCGGTGTTACTCGTTCGGGTCGTGGTGCTGAGCGATGTTGAGCACGATCCCGCCCGGTGCTCGGACGAAGAATCGGCGGATGCCCCACCCCTCGGTGGTCAGCGGGTGGACGATCTCGTAGCCGAGGCGTTGCGCGGTGGCGTACGCCTCGTCGACGTCATCGACCTTGACCGTGAGCAGCGGGTTCTCGGGTCCGGTCGCGTCCCGCGAGAGCAACTGGATGTGTTCGCCCGAGGCGGGCACGACGACGCGCGTAACCCAGTCCAGGCCCATGTCCTGCGCATCGAGGCCGAGGAAATCGGTATAGAAAGCCTTCGCCTCGTCTAGGTCGGGCACCGTGAGGTCGGCGGTCACCCGGATGACTCGCATGAACAGCTCTCCGTCCGCATCGACGAGTAGGTTCGCATCCGTCGTAATCAGCCCGCATGCGTGATGTCAACGGGTCTGATCGAAGTACATGATCGACAGGTACGACCGCCGACGCGCCGGACCACCAACGCCCTTTGGGGACAACTAGCGTGGTCAATCGGTGACAACAACCGCGATCCGACCCAATCGAATCCGCAGGACCACATCGGCGGCAGGTGACAGATAGCGCGATCCGTCACACGCCGGGTTACGCCTTGCTGGCGTTGAGGGCCTCGTCGACGGTGTGGTATAGCCTCAGTTCGTCGTCGAGGCCGGTGATCTCGATGGGTCTGATCACGGGGCGGTTCGAGTCGACCACGATACGTAAGGTGTCGCGGTGGGTTGGTGGGTGGTGTGCTGCTTGCAGCAACGCGGTGAGGCCGGCCGAGTCGAGGAACGTGACCGCCGTTAGATCCACAACGCACAGTCCGCCGCCTGCACGGTCGATGGCGGCGGTGATGGCTGTGTGTAGCAGCGGCGCGGTGTCCAGGTCGACTTCACCGGTGACCGCGACCACGAGAGTGCCGTCCACCACCTGGTGGAGGATGTCCAGCCCCGGCGGGGACGGCTCGGCTTCGGATCGCTGGGTCACGACTACGCACGCTACGCGGATCGCCCGACTTGCGATATGAGCGCGGCGGGGCGTGACCTCGTCGAACGCGGCGCGGAGGGCGGGTTGTTCAGGGCTGGCCGATCGGTGCCACGGACAGATGTCGGGCCGGGCCGCGGCTGCTGCTCGCACCGTCCAGGGATACTTCGGCCCACACGGTCTTGTGGTCGGCGTGGTGCTGGACGCCCCAGGAGGAGGCCAGCTGATCGACCAGGACCAGCCCGCGACCGCCGGATCGGTCCGGGGTGCGCATCCTCGGTCCGGCGAGGGAGGCGTCGTCAACCTCAATCCGCAGGCGCCGGCCCTGGCTGACCAGGCCGAGGCGACAGGTGCGAGGGCCTCGGGCGTGCCGATGGGCATTGCTGACCAGTTCGTCGACGACCAGGACGGCGTCGTCGGCGACGATGCCGTCTCGGCCGGCCAGCACGCGGCGGACAAGTTGACGAACGTCTCTGGTGGGCATCGTGTCCAGGTCACAGCTCACGGCCAGCGGGCTCGGTTCTCGGTTGGCCGTGTCCCGTGCCTGCATGGACATGCACCCGCACCACCCTCGCTTACACGCGATCGCCGCCGAACAGATGCGACGTAGGAGGTAGGTACCCGGCGTTCGATCCAGGCAAACAGGCCGGAGTAGTCCCGCGCATACCCCACGGTGCCGGGGCGAACCGAACGTTTCGCTTGCCAAGGGAACGGACACGCTGACGGCGGTCAGGGTCAGTAGTGCCGACGGACCTGTTTGCTCAAGAAGAGGAATCGCTGCGACCTGGTCATCAGGTGGTGGTAGACCGCTGGCGGAGCTGTGGCCTCGGCCAGCAGGTTGAGGACGAACAGCCAGTAGGCGCTCTCGGACATCTCGAACAGCTCGGCTGCGCTTTGGTGCAGCGGCACCGGATCGCCGTGTCCGAGGTTGTTGCGGAGCTTCACCATGCGCTTGCACCACCGCTGCGTGGCGTCTTCTTGCCCGATCAACGCCTCGAACGGTTGCGCCACATTCTCCGCGAGCCGGAGATAGCGTTTCACCAACCAGATGTCATCGCCGTGTTGCTCCTTGTCGAGCCCTTCCAGCGCCGCCGCCCGCGTGAAGAAGGAATCCTGCACGGTCGGAGCCGCGTCATAGCGCGGACGGAGGACCTGCCGCACCAGCGCGCGATGGGCCCGGACCGCGCCGAGGAATCGCCCCAGAACTTCGGCGCCGCCCAGCTGCCCGTAGGTAAAGGCCATGCGGTCATCGATCAACTGCTTGCGGTCGGGATCCGCCTGCACCCGCCACTGCTCGTGCACGTCGACGAGTTGGCGTGTCGAACCGCCCGGCTTGGTCAGGGCCGGGTGGCTGTAGTGGACGTCCTCGAACGCCACGACCCGGTCGGACGCGATCGTGACCGCCGCCAACAGGTCGAACGCGTGGTCCAAGGCCGAGTCCAGCTCCACCGGCGCAGCGAACTCGAACCGCGGTGTGACGGTCTGGCGCAGCTCCGTGCGCCCCACGTCATAGGTAACGCTCAGCCGATGGATCAGGTTGAGCTGCGCGCCCGCGTCCAGGGGGATGAGTTCGGTCTGCTGGTTGGCGATCGGGATACCGTCTGCGAGCGCTTGCCGCTCGGGCATCATCGTGGGCGCGCCGTCGAGCAGCCAGAGCACCATGTCGCTGATACGGGTGACGAGCCGGTCAAGCTCCACAGGCTCGCCGTGCTCATAGTGGGCATTGACCAACAGCTTTCCGACGGCGAAGCGCTGGCGACGACCGAACGGGTTCTCGAAGGTGCGCCGGCAGTCATCCAGCGTCAGGCCACAGCGGTCAGTCTCACCCAGGATGCGCTGGTAGTTCGGTACCGGGCGCTGGTTGATGCGATCCCAGATGTCCGCGAAGCTGCCAATCAGCGACAGCACACCACCGTCGGTCGGCGAGAAGGTCACGACGCCGCTTATCCTGTCCGCCGGGGCGTCCGGCAACCAGAACTCGCCGTCAAACTGCACCTGTCCCGCCATCGCCTACCCCACATCGATCCGTTACGAGTCGAACCCGCCAGCGTAGAACGGGAATCCATCACGACCAAACGGGTTCTCTTCTAATCACCCAGACCAGTCACCCCATGAAACGGCGGCCGGCCGAAGTGCGACACCTGCAGAGGCGTGCTTGACCCCCGAAGCATGCCCGCGACCCCGGTCCGGTTCTCCGTGAGCCGCCGGGGTCGTGCTGCGCCTCTGACCATTGGCGCTGGGACGCCCCTGCTCCCCATCAGGGCCTTGAACCGCCCTGAGTGTGAGGTCTCCTCGGACATTTTCGGACGTGAAGGCACGGCACCGTTGGCGGAGAGTGACCACGTTGAGTCGAACGCACCGAGCCTCCAGACAGAGGTACGTCGTCTGGAGGCTCGGTGGTACTACGGGGTTACTGCCGTCAGGCGATCACGCCCCCGCCGCATCCGGGCTGGTCGGGGAAGGTCATGCAGTAGACCTTGCCCGCCCACCAGCCGGGGAACGGGATCATCCAGGCTTGCTGGCTGTCGGTCTCCCGGTCTGTCTGGCTTGAGGCCAGCGGGGTGGTGGCGATCATGCCTGCGGGCATCGCGATCAGGGCGGCGGCGACGAGTGCTCGTGCCGCGTGCCGCTTGAGCTTCGTCAACATCACCTCACCTCTCTCGATTGTTGATCGTGGATACCCGCCGGGTCGACGGGTATTCCGTCGTGGTGTTAGCGGGCGCAGCGCCAGGAGTACGGGTCGGATCCGTTGAGGACGACGGCGTAGGCGCCGTTGCCGTACTGGTTCCTGCAGGCGGCGTTCATGTCGACGCTGTAAAGGTTGCCGGTGTAGGGCGAGTAGCAGCGCCAGGAGTACGCGTTGTGCGGGTCCAGCAGGCGGGCTTCCAGCGGGCGCCACTCCTGCACGCGGCACTGCTGGGCGATGTCGATGCCCCCGATGATGGTCGCGGCCGACGCGGGTGCCGCGGTGGCAAGACCACCGAGGGCGAGACCGATCGACCCGAGTGCGACGACCGCGGCCCGGCGCAGTCGGCGAGCTGGGTCGCGGGGCGGCGACGGGACGGTTGTGAGGGACATGAATGATCCTCCGTGGTTGTGGATGGAGATCGCCGCCGCGACGGACACGAGCACGGTGTCTGCCTGGGCGGCGTGGGCACCGAAGTGGTGCCGTGCCTCTGTCCTACCGACCGTCGATTTGTCCAGAAACCCAGGTCAGAGCTGGATAATCGTCCGAACAAAGGGTGAGGAGGCTGGTGTGACACCAGGGCGCCCGCTCAAGCCGCTCGATCCCGATGCAGGACCGGTAGCGCGGTTCGCGTCGAAGCTGCGCGCGGTGCGCGAGGCAATGCCCAAGCCGCCGCCGAGCTACCGGGAGTTGGGTGACCGTGTCCACCGGTCGAAGTCCTCCTTCTCCGTGGCGTGCTCTGGTACCGAGCTGCCCACCTGGGACGTGACCGCGGACTTCCTCACGGCATGCGGCCGAGAGGTCGACACCGAGTGGTGGACCGACTGGACATCAGCTCGCGCCGAAGCTGAAAGCCTCGGCTTGAAGGTGCCCGCGCTGCCTGTCCAGCCTCCCTTCCCGGACGCCGAGACCGACGACATCGAGAAGAGCACCACACACGAAGGTGCATCCGTGCTAGAGCCCCAGGTCAACGGCGGGTCGAGCTCGACGTCCGACGAGGCAGCGACGCCGCATGCTGCCTCGTCGGATCAGGGTGAGAAGGCAACGGCACCACCTGGGGCGGCCAAGAGCCTCCGGAGATGGATGACAACCACGCCCGGTGTGGTGGTGACACTGGTGACCGTCGGCATGCTGGTCGTAGGGATCGTGCTGTGGAGTCGCGCAGACTCGACGCCAGGCGGGCCGAGCCCGACATGCGACGACATCGGCGCCGCCTACGACAACGTCGACGCCTACCGAGTAAACCGGCAGGCGTGGCTGAACGCCTACAACGCCGCAGGAGGTCGCGACAAGCTCGGCTGCCCCGTGTCGGTCCGCGAACAGGGCCTGGTCCACGAGTGGGGCCGCGGCCTGAGCCAAGACTTGGCCGACGAGCAGAACCGGCAGACCCGGCTGATGGCGCTCGACTCCGACAAGGTGATCGTCATGACCGGTACCTACTGGACCGACTACACCAAGCCCCACAACCAGTTCGCCGCCGGCCTCCAGGGCTACCCCACCTCCGACCCCATCACCTGCGGCAACGCCCGCGTAGTCCCACTCGAAGGGGGCGAGTTCACCCCTGGTGCGATGGTCAGCAGCACCCCTGCAGAACGGTTCGTGTGGCTCCCACGCCCAGTGTGGTTGCGCTATCTCGAACTAGGCGGCCCGCAAGGCACGCTCGGACGGCCGCTGAACCCGCTCGACGAGAACGTCGAAAGGCGTGATCCAGTTCGAGAACGGCACGACGATCGAGATGCGGGACCGTCAGGCGACCGTCAACAATGACGGCGCAAAGACCGTCCCAGCGACAACGTCCACCGTCTCCTGCCTACCCTGACCAGCGCACATCGCCGAGTGTTGATGAGCGTCGGCGGCGTAGCGTTCGGCTTTCTGGACGCGGCTCTTGATCGTCTCTAGCGGCTTCATCGGCTAACGAGGTCGAACATGCGTACGAACACACTTGGAAGCATCGCTAAGTAGGAACACCCGCCGACCCGCTGGACCTCCGTCGGACCTGCGCAAGAGCGTCGCTCTCGCCTGAATAACGAAGTCCGCCTGCAGGGCGTTTCGATCTTTGGCTGTCACTCAGGGTCGCCTAGGCTGACTGATCGTGGACGGCGACAGTGGTCACGACGTAAACGACGAGGTCAGCACGGCTGCGACCAGCCGCGAGCAAGATGCGGTGCGGATCTTGTTGTTGATCGACGGCGCTGCCGAACCCCTCTCTGCGCCGATCCGTGACGACGCGGCCCTGACGGATGCTGTCGGAATCGTGGAGGGGCAGCTTCGGCTGCAGAAGCTGGACTTCTGGCTACGGAGTCCCGATTTCCTCGCCGACGAGTTGCTCAACGACTACGAGCGCAGCGGGGAGCCGAGACTACTGGACTTGGCGGCACAGATCCTCGACTCCGAGGAGCCCGAGGTACGCCGATACCCGATGCTGCGTCACCATTTCGGCGCCTACGAGCCGCTCGATGACGCCCTGGCGGTCCTACGCAGCGCGGGGCTGGTCGTGCGTCGCCGCCATGGTCGAGTCGGCCGGACCTCGCGACACGACTACTACCTGCTGGCTCGGGGCCGCGACGTCGCCCGAACGGTCGTTGCTCAGGCGCCAGCCTTCCGCTACTACGTCGATCGTGTGCAGTTGGTGCTCGATCTGGCCGACGGACGAGGGGGGAACCAGTTGAAGGAGCGCCAGTACCTGCAGGACGAGTACGCGACGGCGGCCCCTGGAACACGAATCGGCAGCATCAGCGCTCGGGCACGGAGCCGTCTCGCCCAACTGCGGGCGGGGACCCCGGTCACCGACGGAGTGGACGCATGACCGTGGAGGCATCCAGCGCCGAACATTCCGGCTCGCTCGTCGGCCGAATCGCTGCTGCGGCCAAGACCACCGAGGACGATGTTGTCGCGGTCTTCACGACCTACGGCATCCCCCTGGCCTACCCGCCGGCACGGCCTCGATCTGTTCGTGTCCACCGCCTTCGCGTCCTTGGGGTTCGCGCCGGAACGAAGCATGACGGCCCGTTTGACCGCACCTTCACCTTCGACACCGACTTCACCGCCCTGGTCGCGTCGAACTTCCGCGGCAAGACCAGCGTCTTGGAGATCATCACGTGGTGCTTGCGAGGGTCACCCCGCGACCGCCTTCAGGCTGATGTCCGCCGATGGCTGTCAGGAATCGAACTCGACGTCACCATCGCGGGCCAAGCGGTTGGGTTTCGCCTCTCCCTGGACAAAGGTGCCCTGGTCAGGGGCGAGGTGCTCGCAGCCTCGCAGCGGCAGCGCCTCACAGCGGAGAACAGTGATGCGGGACGCCAGGGCGTCTCGATCCTCGTTGACACGGCAGACGAAGACGACTTCGCCGCGCAGGTGGCCACCTTGATGCTCGATCGGCTCGACCTGCAGCCATTGGTCAACTCGGTGAGCAAGGACAAGCAGGTCGGCACCCAGACTCATGGCTGGCCCGCCTACTACTCCGCGATCAATCTCCCGGCAGGCCCTGACAAACCCCTGCTCGGGGATCAGCCGATGGCCGGGCTGCCCGGACGGCTGTTGCAAGTGTTCCTCGACCTGCCGGCTGCCGCGGTACTCACGCGGGTGAAGGCGACGCGCGAAGTGCTGCAGTCGGAGGTCTCCCAGGAACGTGATCGGGCACGGCAAGTAGCCGAGCAGCGGGTGGCTGACCGTGCCCGAGCCCAGGAGGCGCTCACGGCCGCCCAGGCCGAACTCGACCGACTCGTCCAGCAAGCGCCTGGCCCGTCGCTCACCGACCTGGCAGACGCCGCAGGCCGACTCGCCCGCCACGTTGCCGATGCCGAAGAGGACTGGGATCAGCTGAACCGTGCCTATCGCGCCGCGCGGCGGCAACGCCAGGCGGACGAAAAGGCGCTGAACGACGTCAAGGAAAGCGAGATCGCCCGACTGCTGTTCCACGGCTTGGACCCCAGCGCGTGCCCGCGCTGCGAGACACCAATCACCAAGGAACGCCGCAAGGAAGAGCGCGATGTCCACCGTTGCGCGGTCTGCACCGCTGAGGTCGTCGGTGAGACCGCCAGCGATGAAGAAGTCGAGGCCGAAGCACAGGCGCGTGTCGACGCCAGCAAATCGGCCGAAGACGCGGCGCGACAGGCGCTGGAATCCGCCGAATCCACTCTCTCCCAGCTCACGGCACAGCTGGACGAGGCGCAACAGCGGTTGCGGACCGCCGGCAGCGACGACACGGTGCGTCAGCGCATGACGGCGGAGCTTGAAGTGGCGCGGTGGAAGGGCGCGCTGGAGATGGTGCCCAAACCGGCCGAGCACGACGGCAACGAGGAGTCCACCGTCCTCAAGGTGCTCGCCGCCGCGGACAAAGTGCTCGATCAGGACAGCAAAGCCGCTGCAGCCGCACTGTTCACCGAGCTGAACGCCGAGATCGCTGACCTTGCCCGTCGGTTCGGGATGAGCGCGCTGGAACGGGTGGAGGTCAACCGGGCCGCTCAGCTCAAGGTGATCAAAGGTGGCGGCGCGCAGTCGTACTTCGGCAAGCAGAGTCCCGGCGAACAGGTACGGCTGCGCATCGCCGTTGTGATCGCCTTGCTGCGGGTGGGTGCACGTCTCGGGATCTCGACCCATCCCGGTCTCGTCCTGATCGACAGCCCCAAAGCCGAGGAAGTTCAAGACTTCGACGCAGCCGTTGTCTTCAAGGAGCTCGCGGAGTTGGCCGCGAACAACCACATCCAGGTGCTGATCACAACCGCGGACCGCGAGCTGAGCAGGGCCGTTCTGCCCGCAGACTGCCTTGTCACGGCTGAGGAAGGTGCGCCGCTGTGGTGACCTTGACACCTCCGCAGCAGCTTCCAACGGGCGCAGACTCTGCAGTGCTCGACATGATCGGGAGAAACGACCGCGCAGCCTGGCGGTTGTGGCCATGACCCGGCTCGCTGAACACCTCGTCGACACAGCAGTCGACGAGACTCCGGCAGCGATCGCTCAACTCGGCGCAGAGGCGGTGGCGGAAGAGGCAGCCGCAATCGCCGCCAGCCCGCTGGCGCCGGTGCTGGCGCACGCGCTAGCCCACATCGTCGGCGCCGAGACCGGCGAATGGCAGACAGCCACTGCCAGCTTCATCGAGGGCCTGACCGACCAGCAGAGTCTGCTGGCGCTGGCGAGCAGTCTGGACGAGCTTCTCGCCAGCCCCATCACAGTGGACACACAAGGGATGCAGTTGCACAACGTGTTGCTGCGCGACCTCGCGCCACTGATCCACTCCAATCCGTTGCTTGCAGCCGGCCGCCTCGAAGGAGCCGTCCGCTTGGCGGTGGCAGGTGCCGTCACGCCGTTCGGCGTTCTCGGCCACCTAACGGCACTTCCTTCCGACGCCCCCGAGGAGTTCACCGAACGCCTCCCTCGCCTGCTCGGCGCCGCGATGGATCGCTGGGCGAACGAGGCCACGATCGCCGCCGCGCTGCATGCTGCCCTGGATCACCTTCGACACGACGGTGCGGCAGGTGTGGATGCTGCGTTCGAACTGGCTTGCTTCCAACTGAGGTCCGCGCTCACCGCGGAAACGTTGCCAGCGGCCATGGAGGCACTCACTAGCGCACGTTCTGGCTTCGCCACTGTCGACACTGCCGAGGAAGCCCGGCACGACGCGCGAGCGTACGCGGCTGCGTGTGACGCTCTCCTCGCGTTCGCTGCACAGGATCAGCCCCGGTTGGCCGACGCCGCCAGCCGGCTCACAGATGCCCTGAACCAGCGCGAGGCGTGGTCGGGCGGGATGAACGCGCCGACGTGGCTTCAACCACGACGTGCCGCAGAACTCGCGTGGCGGCGACTCGTACTTGTACTGACCGCGGCGGCCGAGCGCCTGTCTGAAACGGTCTGGATGGACGTGTGGGACGCGCTCGCAACGGTTCTCGACGCCTACACCCAAGCACGCACCGCCAGACCACTACCGGGCTTGGAAACGGCGCCCGGATTGGCCGCAGTCGTCGAGCCGACTATCGAAAACCAAATACTGCACCAGCAAAGCCTGCTTGCGGCGCTCCGCCGCTCAGTCGTCGAACTGTCCAAGCAGGACACCCCATCCCTCGACTCCAGCACGGTCGAGCTGCTCCTCACAAGGATCGAGACCGCGGCCATCGGATCGCGCGAAGGTCACACGCGCTCAGCGCGACCGGCATCAGACGGGGACGATGACGAGGAGCCTCACCAGGTCGACACTGCTCGGCTGTACCGTCTTGCTCCGTCGCTCGTTCACATCCTCGGCGAGCATCAGGCCGCGGGCCTGGCCACCGATATCAGCGACGACAATCTCCAAGTGCTGGAAGGGGTTGTACACAGCACCGAGCTTGCGCGCTCACGAACCGCACACCCCGTGCTCGATCGCCTTCTGGACGACCTACTCCGGCAACTGGCCCAGTCCCCAGACTTCGTCGGCGACGTACGAGACACCTTTGGCCTGCTGCTGGAACAGACCCTACTGTTTCTCCTCAGCCGCGCCGACCTCACGACCAAGACGTGGGGACTGCACAAGAAGAACAACGACTACCGCAGGGAACTCAAGGCTGGCGAAAGCCGACCCGTTGAGGCGGACCTACAACAGGATTTCCACCAATGGCTCCAAAGCGGCCCTCTTAGCGGTCTGGTCTCGGTTGAGCGCAGCGACATCGCCATGGGCCGGGCAGACGTCATCGTGGCGTTCGGAACCATCCGCTACCTCACCGAGATCAAACGGGAACTCAGCGATTCCGCCCCGGAAAGCCTTGAAGGGCATTACCTTCGCCAGGCTGCGGAGTACGGCAACACGAACGTGCCCTTCGGCCAGCTCCTTGTGCTCGACTTGACGCCGCATCCGGACGGTGCACCACGGCTCGACGAATCGGTGTGGCTCGCCCGGCATCGTCCCGCTGGCGCCGGAAAGGACCGCAATGTAATCGTTGGCGTCGTGGCCGGCAACCGGCCCACACCGCACGATCTGTCTTCCTAGCCGCGCACCGGTCGCCACAGGATCCACTCGGGCTGACATCTGAACCGGCTACGCGACGGGTCAGCGGTGTTCGATGAGGACCGTGTCCTGCCAGACGCCGTTGAGTTGGGCGATGCGTTCGCGAATGCCGACGGCCACCTGACGGCGACGTCGCGGGACGTCGCGAGCTCGATCGAGCCACGGTGTTGGACGACCTGCGTCAGGCCGCCACTGCATGGACGTACTGCACGATCCACGGTCGACCAATCCTTGCCGATTCGTACACGACTCCATACGCTTACCGAGTCGTGTACGAATCCGTAGGAGCGGAGATTGTAATGACGAACGCCGTGAGGACCACCGTGGTGCAGGCCATCGCCGACGCGCAGACGCTCCTCGACCGCTTGAAGGGAACGCTCGCCATGATCGATGGCGAGGTGACAGTGGACCTTGGGCGGCAAGGCATCTGGACCAAGGGCGAGGTCGTCTCCCTATGGGAGAAGTCCAAGCACCTGCCGGGCGTCAGATCGCTGTTCGAGATCACGGAACGCCGTGTTGGCGACCGGGTAACGTTCAGCGAACTAATCGCCTACTCGGGCCTGGACGCCAAGCAGCAGGCCAACGAACATGCCCGAATGAGCCGTATCGCGGCTGATCTGTTCGGCGGCAAGCGCTGGCCGATCGAGAACTGGCAAGGCTCCAAGGGAGAAATGATCTACCGAATGCGCGAGGAGATCGCGGCCTGGTGGCGTGAGATCGAGACCCAACCCGGCACCCCCTTAGTGATCAACTAATGGTCAGATACTGTGCTCGGCGTGACGCTCGACACAGGCGCCAATCCTCTGCCTGATCATGCAGGACCGGAGCTCCGTCTGAATCACTCCCATGATGCGGTCGTCGTGATTCCAGGGATCATGGGCAGTACGTTGGTGGACACCGCCACGAAGAAGACGCTGTGGGGTGTGAATCGTATCGGCTGGTACGGCCGGGCGTGGTCCACCGGGTCGTCGCTGCGCGACCTCGCCGATCTGGAACCGGGACGGATCAAGCCCCAAGGGCTATTGCGGTTTCCGGCCTGGGCGCCGCTGGGCTACTTCGAGCCTTACGACAGGCTCGTCCGTCACCTCAAGGAGATGGTGCATCCACGCGCCGTGCGCGAGTTCGCCTATGACTGGCGGCTGCCGGTACTGCACAACGCTCGCCTGCTCGCGCGGGCCGCGCAGGAGCACCTGGCGACGTGGCGGGCCACCCAGGATCATGAACGGCTCAGAGTGTTGCAGGCTGACCCCAGCCCGGCCCGGTTGGTGCTGGTGGCCCATTCCATGGGCGGTCTGCTGGCGCGAGCACTGCCGCTTGTCGAAGGCACTGAAGACGAGGCCGGTGAAGTTCCCACGGTGACCGAGGACATCCGGGCCACCATCACACTGGGGACACCGTTCCGAGGTGCAGCTAAGGCAGCGATCATTCTGGCGAACGGGCGCGGCCTACTGCCTCCAAGACGGCGGATGATGCGGCTCGCCCGGCAGCTGCCCGGAATCTATGACCTTCTCCCGTCGTACAGGTGCGTGGACGAAGGCGACCACGTCCGGCCGCTGACTGCCGAGGACGTCGCTAGGTTCGGCGGGGATCCGGTCGAAGCCCAACGTGCCTTCGACGACAGAACGCGGCTCGACACCCAGTCGCTGATTGGGCACCGATTGGTGATCGGCGTCGAACAGCCCACGCTCGCCTGCCTGCGGCTGGATGACGAAACTGTCGAGGGACTCGGCCACACGTTCCGTCCCTCACGCGACGGAAAGATCGTCCATGACGAGCGCGGCGTGCCGGCGCATTTCCCAAGTCTTGGGGATGGCACCGTTCCGGTCGACTCGGCGATCGTGCGGGGTGTGCCCACGGATCCTCGGGCGCAGCAGCACGGCAGTCTCGCCAATGTCGACGAGGCGATATCTTCCGTCCGGTTTGTCATCACGGGCGAACCGCAAGGGCCCACACTCGCGCCACGTGGCCAGGTGGGCATCGACGCCCCCGACGTCGTGTCCGTCGGCGCCGAATGGCCCGTGGCAGTCACTGGAGTGGAGGGCCCCGATGACGCCACCTGCCAGGTGATTGACGCCGAGACCGGCAAGCATGTCGCTCGGCCCCAGTTGGAAAAGCGCGATGGACAGTGGCAGTTCACGGTCACTGTCCCCGACCAACATCTGTACGAGATTGTGGTGGATGCGGGCAGCGGCTCACCCCTCAAGCGAATGACACTCGCGACCAGCCAGGACGAACCTGCAGACGATCTTGGAGACAATGACTGACTCGCTCCCCGAACCGCGGCTGGAGGTCTTCCCCGTCGCGATCGGCACCTACCTGCATCACGACAACCTCAACGTCGGCCCCGAGGTCGAAGAGGTCGCCCGAGTGCTTGCCGAGTACGGCGGGATGCTCGTGCCGTGGGGCAACTGGACGCAGAAACGTGATGGGCAGACCGTCCACGAGCGGATGGACCAGTGGGCGCAGAGCTTTACCGGCAACACCTTCCTCTACTGGGTCGGGCACGGCTGGGCCACCGGTGATCGCGCAATCTTGCTCCACACAGATTCACCCAAGTCACCCGCCGATGAGCAAGGCGTTGTCCCCAGCCAACTCGCCGAATGGATCTACCAGCGCGAACGTCACAACCAGGGCACCGACACCTGGTCGATCATCGTGATCGACACCTGCCGGTCCGCTCAGTTCGTCGAGCGGCTGAACGCAGAACTGGACACACTCCAGGGTGCCCGCCGCCTGCTGCTCGTCGGCGTGTCCGGCGAGGGCACGACCAATCTGGGTGTCTTCAGCCGCGCGTTACGGACCGCCTTGCGCGACACCTTCGCGGCCGAACCGCACGTCGACCTGTGGGAACTTGGCAAGGAGCTGCTGGCGCGCCTGCCCAGCCACAACCCGCCGATCCCCCGGCACGTGCACCGGCTGGTGATGCGGCGCCAGATACCGCTGCCGACCCAAGCGACTCTCGATATGGCGCAGGCCATCCAGGCTGCGTTGATGAGGCTCAGCGAGGACGAGCGATACCACTACGTTCCCAAGGCGCAGGGCGGCGAGCTTCGGGAATTCGCCTGGTACTTCGAGGGACGCTCGCGCGAGCGCCAAGCCATCGTCGCCTGGCTGCGCACGACGGCCGAGGGCATGCTCGTCGTCACCGGCCGAGCTGGCAGCGGCAAATCGGCTCTGCTGGGCAACCTGCTCGTCCACTCCCGGCCGGAACTGCGGCAAGCCATGATCGACGCCGAGCTGCTCGAACCATTGCCGGAGGACGAGCAGCCGCCCGACGACGTGTTCTCCGCCACCGTCCACCTCACCGGTCTCACCGCCGCCGACCTCCTCGGCCGCATCGCCGACGACCTAGCGCTCCCCACGCCAGACCCTGGCGCGCCTCTCGCCGAGCAGACCGACACACTCATCACGGGAATCCGCGAACGTGCCACCCTCGTCACGATCCTGATCGACGCGCTGGATGAAGCCGACGACCCGATCGGCATCGCGCAGGCCGTGGTGCGACCCCTCTCAGTGCTGCCAGAGGTCCGGCTACTGATCGGCACCCGCCGCTCCACCTTCGAAAGCCCCGGCGAAGAGGAACCACCCGACCAGGACCTGCTCGACGCGCTGGACGTCCGCCCAGACCAGACCGTGATGGTGGGCCGCGACCCGCACTCCTGCCGCCGCTACATCTACAGACGCCTCGCCACCGCTGCTAAGGACGAGAGTCTGCGCGCCGAAGACGTAACGATCGAACACGTCGCCGCCACACTCGGTGAGACCGCTGGGGACTTCCTGTTCGCCCGGCTGGCGGTGCATGAGATCCTCGGCGACCCAGGGATCGTCCTGCCCGACCCCAGCCGAATGGACGACCTCGTCGAGCTGACGCGCACTACGCACCGCGGCCTGTTCGCACGCGCTGTGAGTCGCCTGCGCCGCAGGAGCCGCGTCAATTTCTGGCTACTCGCCGCCCTCGCGTACGCCCAAGGACGCGGGTTACCGATGCGCGACGGGATATGGGCAGCCGTGGCGAACGCGCTCAGCGATGACACCGAAACGGCGTCCCAAGACGACATCAGCACATTGCTCGAACACGCCGCCCCGTACCTTGCCATCGACCGAGACCACGGCCAGACCGTCTACCGGCTCGCACACCGCGCGTTCGTCGAGCACTTCACCGACCCGGACCAGAACCAGGGTCGACACAGGGCCATCACGCAGCGGCTCATCGCCCTCGGCAAGGAGCAACTGCAACTCAACCCGTACCTCGTGCACCATCTCCCGGCGCATGCCGGCGCAGGCGGTGAGTCCGCATGGCAGGATCTCGCTGCGCACTCGAAGATCCTGGATGAGCTGAGTTCCGCCGCCGTTACGGGCGCCGTCATGCGGACCGCCTTCGGGAGGTTCGTCCTGCCGCACCCGATCGCCGGGATTGTCGCCGCGTCCCATCTGCTCGCGTCCGCGCCGCCAGAGGACCGCGCCTTGCTCCGCTGGCTCTCCGTCGCCCGGCACACCGGTTCGATCGCGGGACCATCGGACGGCGCTGACGTGTCCGGCTGGTGGCGGCTTGGATGGGCACGGCTTGTTCCCCGTCCGTTGCACATCGTCCTGACGGGGCGGTCCACCGCTCGCAGCGGGAGCCGGGACCACTCCGACTCGATCCGAGCGATCGCGACCTTCGATCTTCCCCGGCGTGTCGGGCTCCTGGCCACCGGACAGACGTCCGGGATCGCGCGAATCTGGGACCCACTGACCGGCGGTCAGGTCGGCGAGGGCATGAGCCACAGCGCTGCCGTCTCCGCGATTGTCCCGCTCCAGCTCGTCTCCGAAGGAGAGGCACCCGAACAGGTCGCCCTCG
The DNA here is from genome assembly GCF_005146945.1 of Prauserella endophytica. GTDB lineage: Bacteria > Actinomycetota > Actinomycetes > Mycobacteriales > Pseudonocardiaceae > Prauserella_A > Prauserella_A endophytica. The sequence goes on along the minus strand of NZ_SWMS01000005.1, from coordinate 364,363 downwards.
CGGTCGTCACGGACGACGAGATCTACATCTGGGATCCCGCCATGCGACTCCCTGTCATCACGATCACCTCGGTCAGCGGTGCGCGTTTTCGGGCGCTCACGCCGGTGCGCTGGCCAGACGGACGAACGCTGCTCGCGGCCGGCGCCGACGACGGCACGATCGGCCTGTGGGACCCGATCACCGGTGCCCAGGAAGGCGACCATAGGCAGGCGCATGAGGGTTCGGTGAACGCGATCACCGCGCTGGATCCTCCGCAAGTCGGTGTTCTCGCGACCTACGGTGAGGACGGCACGATCCGCTGTTGGGAACATGATGCGGGGCGCTGGCGGCAGAGCGGAGAGCTGACGCCTAGCCCTCGCAGGCCCCGAGCCGGGTACGCGCTCGCCACGGTGCGGCTGGCCCCGAAGCGGACACTGCTGGTATCCGGCGGTCTCGACGCGGTGGTCCGGCTGTGGAACCCAGCTCAAGAGAAACCTGTCGCGGAGTTGCGCGGCCACCGGAACGCCGTGCGGTCCATCGCAACCGTGGAGATGCCCGATGGCACACCGGCGATCGCCACCGCGGGCGATGACCGGACGATACGGCTGTGGGACCCGCGCCGACATCGTGAGCTGGGACCACCGCTTAATGGCCATACGGCACAAGTCCTCGGTATCACGCAACTGAGCTTGCCTGGCGGCCCCGCCCTCCTAGCGACGAGCAGCCGCGACTCGTCTGTACGCCTGTGGGAACTCACCGAAAGCGCTGGGACCCGACCCGTGTCGAACTGGGCGGCGACAGTGACCGCACTCGCGGAGATCCGGGTCGGGCAGGACGGCTCGGTGATCGCGGCTGGCTACGACGATGGCACGGTGCAGCTCCTCGACGTCGACACCGGGAAGTCAGTTCGGCAGCCGCTGGAGGGCAACACGGTGGCCGTCAGGGCAATGAGCACCCTCGCGGTCTCCGCAGAGCTCAACCTCCTGGCGGTTGCCGGCGGCGACAGGGTCGTGAAGGTATGGAACTTCGCGGGCGGTGACGCCCACCCGTTCAAAGTGATCACGACCGGTCTCGGCTCCGTGTCCGCGCTGGCCCTCATCGCCAACGGTGATGGAACCGTGTGCCTAGTGATCGGAGGGAAGGACGGCGCGATCGAGTTCTGGGACCTGCTGCACCGTCGCCGGATCGGCCACGAGCCCGCCGCGCACAAGAGGCATGTCGCGTCGCTGACAGCCGTCCGCTTTCCTCGTGGTGACCTGCTCGTCGCCAGCGGCGGCCACGACCAGACAATCCGGTTCTGGGATCCAGTCACCGGGACCCGCGGGAACCTACCGCCCATCGACAACCGAGCGCCGTTCTCAGCGATGCTGCCGGTGCCCGACCACCTCGGCGACCCACTCGTCGCGGTCGCCTCCCAAGAGGACCGCGTAAAGATCAGGGTCTGGAACACCGTGACAGGTGAAATGGAAGGACGATCGATGTCCCCACCGCCGATCAAGGCGACCGGAGCACCATCGGGCGGAGGCGGGAGGGTGACCGCTATGACCATGATGCGCACGGATATCGGTCATGACCTTCTAGTCACAGGGAACACCAACCACACGATCCGGCTGTGGGACCTGGCAACCAGGACTCTTCTGCACCGACTCAACTTCGGCGAGGAAATCACGGCATGCCACGCATCCGGTGAACGGCTGATCGTGGGATCAAAGTCGGGCGTCACACTTCTCGAACTGAATCAGACACCGAATTAAGTGAGATCCAAACAAGCTGACGGGTCCGACCGGGGCTGGTGGTCAGCGTCGCAGTGGAGGGCGAGTGGATCGAGGGCCTCGGCAGCCACCGGACAGCGGGCGGCGCAAGAGCTCGGCTATGAGCCGATGGCACCGCTTGGGACCAGCTACGGGCAGAACAGGCGAGTCGGCGTGGAGGATGACGACGGCCTCCAACACAGGCATGACCGGTGTTGGAACACTGTCGATGTCCTCGCGCCACGCCGCGAACAACACCGCTAGCTCGTCATCTTCGTCGCCCATGCCCTGACCCCCGACGTTCAGCTATCTACAGGCGTCGTACCCGCCGGAACTGGCGTTACGCTCGCCGCCAGCACAGTCGCCGGGCGCACTCTGGTCGTGGCCAAGCGGCGGCAAGGCCGCAGCGTTGATCAATCTTGCGACCTTGCTCGCGACACGTTGAGCGATCTGCATCAGGCTGCCACTGCCTCGGCCCGCTGTACTTCCCGCGGGATATCGCTCGGCTCCGAATCGCTCTCTGTCTGCGACTGGAACTCGGATCGAACAATCTTGACCAGCCGTCGCGCCTGGGCGGCGCCCACGCCGAGCCGAACGCGCAGGGTGTCAGCCGATATCGGCTTCTGGTGCGCTGCGCGATGAGCTGCGTCCTCCTGACGCGCCTGCACCAAGAGGACCTCCGGCGAGCGCCTTCCGGCTGCCTGCCGCCCACCCTGCCGCATGACGACCTCCTCCTTGAGTTGAGGTTGCGCCTCTTCCATACGGTCATCCGACTTCGCAGGGACATGCGGCTCTGGCCGATCCGCATCGTGTACGGCCGGCATCGGGCTCGTCGTGCTGATCGCCTGTAGCAGGCCGGGGCCAACTTCCGACCAACCGATCAACAGAAGCGGCCCGACCGCGTCGAACGCCGCCTTCCCGTACTCGCCCGCAACGAGCGGCTCCGCCACGTTCAACGCGAGGGTGACCATGCTGGCGAAGATCAGCAGCCGACGGGCCGGCCTCAACACCTCTACGGAGGCACCAGTGAGCGCCAAGTGCCGCGTACCAAGCAGAAGTCCGAGGATCGAAAGATCGACTGCAGGCGCGACAAGCGGGGCAACCCAGGCAGGGACACCGAGCCGAAGAGCGAGATTGAGGACATTGCCGAAGCCGAAGAGGAACGTCAGCCCGACGACGGTACCCATGATCACAGTGACGGTCCGAACAACTGTTACCGGATCGGTCGCATGCTGAGCCACTCCGCCATTGGGTGGGCGCCCAGCCTCGCCTGAACGTGAGGTTTCTGTAGCGTCGCTCATTGGGTCCTCGCCCTCCTTACAGGGTGGGGGTCAAGGCCCCGCCGTGGGTGGTGACGCACCCGGCGGGGCCGCCTTCACAACGGCAGGTCTGGCCGGGCACGTCGTGCAGCACGACGTATTCGAGCTGAACTAGTACGGAACGCGATCTCGGATGCCCCGCAGCGCGATCCGCCGCAGGGCGTCCACTGTGTGAACGCGGGTCGACGCAGACGAGACCGCCAGATCACGTGCGACTCCCTGGCGTCGGCTCGTCCTCACCGGCAAGCTGAGCCGAGACTTGTCCGCTACTCCGATCGAGCGATACGCGGTGCTCAACGACCAGACGTCCCCTCAAGAAACCCCTGGTCGGAGCTGTTCCCATCTGCTGTGTGCCCTGCCGGGGGCGCTCCACCCCTGGTCACCGCGTTGACCAGGGGGAATGCGCACCGGCGCCCTACCACGCCGGGACGGGCGCGGCTGAGGAGCGAGAGATCCACCTCACTGATGCGCGCCGGCTCGGCGCGGCACCGCTGTTCCGGACCACCGTCCCGACTCCCCCCGGAGGGACAACCGGCTGCTCGGGTCGCGGAGGAGAGCGTGGCCGCTCCAGAGACCACCGAGGCCAGCGGGCGCGGTCGGGGCCTGCCGGTGGCCGCCATGTCCCCTGGGAAGCGGTGGAACGGCTCGGCTTGATAGGTGCGCGTCCGCACGCCGGACGCCTCGACTCGAGCATCCACAGGCACGGCTGGGGCCGGCCGCGCACGAGGCCAGCGCTCACCGCCGACCTCGACGAGGGCCATCACCTCGCGGACAACCTCCTGGCTGTCCACACGGGACGGTCAGCGGTCAGTCCTCGCAGGCCATCCCGTCACCGTCTCTGTCGAGGCGATACACATCGTCGCCCACCACGATCACCGGCCCACGCACGTAGGCGGGACCGTCGCCGCTGCCGCCTTCGCAGTCGACGTCGTGGGCGATGGGGACACAAGCGCCTTCGTAGCTCGGGTGACAGTCGGGCCCTGGCCCCGGTTCGGGAGCCGGTGGAGGTGGGGGCGGCGGTGCGGGCGCTTCCGAGCGCACCGGGTCGGGGGCGGGCTCCTGGTACGTCGGCTCCGGCGGCGCGGCCGGCGGCTCCGGCTCGGGGGCTTCCGTCGTCGGCTCCGGCTCGTCGGTGGTGGTTACCGGCGTGGTGGTCGTCGTGGCGGGGGCCGGCAGGGCGACGTCGGAGGCCGGCTGCCGCCCGTCGTCCTCGCCACCGTTGACGATGCCGACCAGGAGGAAGAGTGCGAAGACCGCGGCGGCGATCCACAGTGGACGGCGCAGGTACCACGGACGGCGCGGCGCCGGGGCCGGTGCGGCAACCGGCTGGAACACGGTCTCCGGCTGCGGCGCGGGGACGATCGGGACGGGCATCGTCACCGGCTCGGCGGGTGGCGGTCGCAAGGCGCCCTGGGCGTCCTTCGGCAGGCGCAGCACGACCTCGATCTTCTTCTCGCCCTGCTGGATCAGGGCCTCGCACCCTGGCCTGCCCCCGGAGGCCCCGACGCGTTCCATGAGCGGCCCGTAACGCTGCGACATCAGGTACGTCAGCTCGCCGATGCGGTGCCCGTCGAGCCGCACCTCCACGGCCCGCCTTCCCCTGTGCTTGCCCGACGTGATCGTGCACCAGCCCAGCTCCACGACCACGCGACGCTCACCGCCGGCCGGGGCGTACCGCGCCAGCTCCGCCTGGTGGTGTTCCTCGCGGGTCACCGTCACGCTCACCTCGCCGGGCAGCAGCGACAGTCCCGAGGAAGAGTTCTCGACCACGATGCGCTCCCGTGTGAGGCGGCCGGTACACCTACGAATCGATCCCCGGAGCTGGGCGTTACCGCAGGACACGGACCCGTCACGGCCAGGACACGTAACGGCACACGGCACCGCGCCAGTGTCTATTTCGGAGGCCCGTGGGCCCTGGGGGCGAACTCGTTGATCTGGGACGAAGCTCACGGCGGTGTCCTGCCGCGGAAACTGTTCAGTGCCAAGGGTCCGGCACTACCCTCCTAAGGTCACCCTAAGGAGGATGCCGGATGCCACGTGACGACGCGGCCACGCATGCGTTCCTCCGCTGCACGCTCAACACCGCCGACCGGGTGAAGTCGGCCCGTTTCTACCGCGAAGTGCTGGACCTGCGGCAGCGAGGCGAGTTCACCGACACCGACGCGGACGTCTCCGCACTGGGCATCTCGCAGCCCGCGCATCGCACCAGGTCACGCCTCTGGGACCGGCGCTGGTCGCGCCGGACGCCCGCGCTGGAGCTCGCCCAGTGGCACGAGCCGCGTGCGCACACGGTGGTGCCCACACCGGCAACCACGACCGGCCTCAGGGCGGTGGGCTTCCGGGTGGAGTCGGTGGCCACGGTGCGCACGGCCGTGGCCAGGGCGGGCCGCGACGCGCGGATGCTGCCCTCTGGCTGGCCCACCGGCACCGGCCCCACCGCGTGGACGCTCGACCCCGACGGGGTAACGGTGGAGCTGGTCCAGTCGCGCCTGACCGATACCGACGGCCCCGTGCTGTCGCACCTGCGGCTCAACTGCACGGACCTGGCCCGCAGCATCGAGTGGTACGAGCACCTCGGCTTCGACGTGGCCGCGAAGGAGACGTCGACGCTGCTGCCGGGGTTGCCGTTGGGGCTGGTCGGCCAGGTCGAGGTCGCGAGCGCCTCGCTCCAGCTCGGTGAGGACGACCCGTTCCGGCTCGAGCTGCTCCAGTGGGTCGACCCACCCGGCTCCGCCCCCGCGAGCTCCGCGGGAAACGCGCCTGGGCTGGCACACATCGCCTTCGCCGTCGAGGACGCCAGGATGGCACACCGCTACCTGGAGGCCGCCGGCCTCGCGAACGGCGAGCCGCCGAGATGGAACCCGGCGCCCGGCAGCACGCACGAGACCGGGTGGTCGGTGTTCCTCACCGACCCCGACGGCGTGCGCGTGGAGCTGGCGGAGCACACGCCCCGCTGAGGGACCGTCCTCAGCAGTGGTCGCCCTCCTCCATAGCCCTGACCTCGATCGGCAGCGTGATGGCCTCGGCCACCCTGCGGGCCCAGCCGAGCGCGGTCTCGCGGTCGGGTGCCTGGATCACCGTGAACCCGCCGATGTGCTCCTTGCCCTCGACGTAGGGACCGTCGGTGACGAGCACGTCGCCGCCTTTGGCGCGCACGACACTCGCCGTGTCCGGAGCTGTCAGGCCCGCCGCGAACACCCAGATGCCTGCCTCTCGCATCTCGGTGTTCACGGCCTCCAAATCCCGCATGATCGGTTCCAGTACCTCGGGCGGCGGCGGGTCGCCGTCGGGCTGGTAGATGCTGAGCAGGTAGTGCGGCACGGCTGCTCCTTCGCGGTGTCGGACCTTCCGGAATTCTGGATTCTTCCCCAGCGGCATGTCGATTCGGCGGCACCTGGTTCGACGTATGGGTAGAAGGTGCCCGAGGGGCACACACCGGGAGGAGGCCGACGATGTCCGAACACCGCACCGCGCAGACCACCGTCACCGACGCCGCCGTCACGCCGCTGCTGCGCCGCGACCGGCACCGTGGGCACCGCCTCGCTCCGGTGGACCCCGCCTACGCCGGGCTGCGTGATCGCGCCCTCGCCCAGACGCTCACCGCTGAGGACGCCGCCGAGCCGAACGGACTGGATCCGCTGGAGCGGCTGACGTGCCGCACCCACCGGCGCTGGGTGCACGAGTGCATCGCGAGCCCGCAGCACGTCTTCGTGGTCACCGGTCACCGCTGGTGCCGGGACTGCTCGACCGCGGCGAACGTCGCCGTCGACCAGTTGACGTGGCACGTGTCGGTGAGCTGCCCCCGCTGCGGGCGCAGTCCCGAGGGAGCCGCGACCCGCCAGATCGTGCGCACGTGCCGCGCGAGCATGGCCGCCGCCGCGCAGGGCCGCATCGAGGCCGACGCCGACGCCGCCTAGGAAAGCTGCAGCGCGAGGAGCGCTGCCCGTGGGTGGGTGCGGGTTCCCTCAGGGTCCGCGCCACCGTGGCGGCGTCGCCAGTGACGACGGGGTACCGCAGCGACCCGACCGGCCACGCCTGCCGCTGCGCGGCCTCCGCCAGTACTCGGGCTGGTGCGCGAGCAGGTCCGGTTCCACCGGGGCGGCGAGCACGGGAGCCGTCCGCTCGCGTGGCTGAGACACTCCACCGCCGCACCGGCGCTCGGCCGTCCAGCCGAGCAGGCCGGGTGCGGCGTCCAGCCCGGCGGGTCGAAGAACGGCGGCCCGTCCCCGATCCCCGGGCCGAACGGCGAGCCGATGAGCACCTCGGCGAACGAGGGCTCGGGTGGGTCCGGCGTGAGCACCCATCGCGTGACAGCTCGCATGGGAATCCTGACCGGATCCGACATATCCGCTCAGGATTCCCCCGATCATGGCGATTCTCCCGCTTTTCCTCACGTTGACAGGACGATCACGGTTCGGGTGTAATGGCGCTCGTGTCGCGTGTCGCCAACCGGGTTGAAGGTGGTCGGCATGGAGGCACCGTCATCACTAGGGGGTCCATCGTGAGTACTCACTTCACGGACGCCGGCTGATTTTGCCGTAGTGGCAGAGGCTTTCCGCCTCGCCGCGTTCTTCTCTCCCGCCACATCCGCACGGTCGCGTGCGTGTGTGTCCGCATTTCCTCGCGCCAGGGCGACGATTTGTCGTGCGTTCCTGCCGTTTTTCCCCGTACCGAAGGAGATTCCTACTTGCCAGCACATCCGAACGCACCTGCCAAGGTCGCGCCCTTCAACCAGGCCGTCGTCGACGAGTTCCGCGCCAACGGCGGCAGGGTCGGGGGCCCATTCGAGGGCGGGGGCCTGTTGCTGCTCACCACTGTGGGCGCGAGATCAGGCCAGCAGACCACCTCTCCGCTCGCGTACCTCCGCGTCGACGGCGAGCTCGTGATCGTCGGCTCCGCGGGTGGCGGACCGCGCAACCCCGCCTGGTACCACAACCTGCTCGCCCATCCCGCGGTCAGGGTCGAGCTGGGCACCGAAACCTTCGACGCCATCGCCGTTCCCGCCGAGGGTGCCGAGCGCCAGCGGTTGTTCGAGCAGGTCGTGGCCAGGGAACCGGGCTTCGGCGACTACCAGGCCCGCACCGCACGTGAGCTTCCCGTGGTGGTCCTGCAACGGGCGCGGTGGACCACGGAACCCGCCGAGGTGACGACGCTCGCCGCCAAGCTCGTCGAGATCCACACGTGGCTCCGGGCACAGCTCGCCGAGCTCCGCGCCCAGGCAGACGAGTACTTCGCGCAACCCGCCGGCAGGCCACCGGGGCTCAGCCTGCGGTTGCGCCAGCACTGCCTGGCCTTCTGCGAGGGACTGCACTTCCACCACGGCGGCGAGGAGGCGGTGCTGCTGCCGAACCTGGAGCGGGAGTACCCGCACCTGCGCGAGGCGATCGCACGCCTCCGGGCCGAGCACGGCACGGTCTCGCGCATCAGGGAGGAGCTGGAGAAGCTGCTCGCCGACATCACCAGCACCGGCCCGGCACGGTTCCGTGCGGAGCTGGAGCGGATGTCGGCCGAGCTGAACTCGCACCTGGACTACGAGGAGGAGCAGCTTCTGCCGGTGCTGGAGTCCGTTCCGTTCCCGCCGGTCTGATCCTCTACTGTGGACGGTTGGCGACAATCTCGGCGAGCGCGGCGAGCACGTTGGCCTCCACGTCGGCCTTGTCGAGTCCGAGGCCCGTGAGCACGCCGGCGTCGCCCTCGTGTTCCAGCAGACCGAGGAGGACGTGCTCGGTGCCGATGTAGTTGTGGCCCAGCCGCAACGCTTCCCGGAACGTCAGTTCCAGTGCCTTGCGCGCGGTCGCGGCGTAGGGCACGGCATCGGGCACGCTCCCGGCCTTCGCCGGCAGGGCGGCGAGGGCGGCCTGCCGCACGGCGGCGAGCGCGATTCCCTGCGCGACGATCGCCTTGGCGGCGAGGGAGTCCTGGTCGCCCAGCAGGCCGAGAACGAGGTGCTCGGCAAGGACCTCGGGGTTGCCCGCGGCGCGCGCCTCATCCTGCGCCAGCCGCACGACGTTCTTGGCGCGCGGGGTGAACCGGCCGAGGTCGTCCGGGTCGAGCACGGCGTCCGGCTTCGGCACGAAACGCTTCTGTGCCGCCTGCTTGCTGACGCCCATGCTCTTGCCGATGTCGGTCCAGGACGCGCCGGAGCGGCGGGCCTGGTCGACGAAGTGGCCGATCAGGTGGTCGGCCACTTCGCCGAGGTGCTCGGCGGCGAGCACGGCGTCGGTGAGCTGCTCGAGGACGTCGGTGTGCACCTTCTTGATCGACTCGATCAGGTCGTCGAGACGGATCTGGATGGGTTCGGTCACGGGTCAACCATAGGTTGACGATTCGCGCCTCGTCAACTCTGGGTTGACGGCGTATCGTGAGGCGATGCGGGTGCTGTTCTCCTCGACCGCGGGAGCCGGGCACTTCGGCCCGATGGCTCCGTTCGTGCGGTCGTGCCTGCGTACCGGCCACGACGTGCTGGTCACCGGGCCGGACGCGCTCGCGAGCACCGCGGAGGCGACCGGTGCGGCATTCCGGCGCGTCGACGACCCGCCCGCCGACGCGGTGGCGGCGGCCTACGAGATCCTCGCGACACTGCCGCACGACGAGGCCAACGCGTTCATGTGCGGGGAGATCTTCGGCAGGCTCCGGCCGCGCGCCGCACTCCCCCGGCTCGCGGAGACGATCGCGGACTGGGGGCCGGACGTCGTGGTGCGGGAGAGCGCCGAGTTCGCCGCCGCCGTGGCCGCGGAGCTGCACGACGTGCCGCACGCCAGGATCGCGATCGGGCTCGGCGTCATGGAGGAGCGGTTCGTGCGCTACGCGGCGGAGAGTGTCGACGGGCTGCGCCGCGCGTCCGGCCTGCCTCCCGACCCGGACGCCACCCGCCTGCACGAATCGCCGTACCTGACCCTGTTCCCCGCCGGGCTCGAGGATCCGACCGTGCCGGATCCCCCACGGACACGACGGTTCCGCGACGCGGCCTGGGCCTCGCCGGGCGAGCGCGCGGGACGACCGTTCGTCTACGCGACGTTCGGCAGCGTCACGGGCGTGCTCTCCGATGCGGCGCCGGTCTACCCCGAGGCGCTGGCCGCCGTCGCCGGGCTCGACGCCGACGTGCTGCTGACCGTGGGCCATGGGCTCGATCCCGCAACGCTTGGCGAACCGCCGCCGAACGTGCGCGTGGAACGCTGGGTCGACCAGAACACGGTGCTCGGCCATGCCGCCGCAGTGATGTGTCACGGCGGCGGCGGGTCGACACTCGGCGCGCTCGCGGCCGGGGCTCCGCTCGTGGTGGCGCCCCTCTTCGCCGAGGACCAGCACCTGAACGCGCGGCGGGTCGCCGAGGCGGGCGCGGGCGTTCACACCACACCGGACGCGGCGAGCCTGCGGGCGGCGCTCGACACGGTGCTCACCACGCCCGCCTACCGAACGCGGGCGCGCCAGCTCGCCGGCGAACTGGCGCGCGTACCCACCACCGACGAGGCATTCCGCTGACCGCCACATCGTCGCGAGCGCGCCGACGAGCACGGTGGCACCGGCCGCGCCGCCGAGCACCCACCGGCCAGCGCGAACGGTCAGTCGCGGCTCGCCGCGAACACCGCCGTCACCGCGCCGCCCAGCACCACGCCGCCGATCCCACCGAGCCCGCGAGCAGCACCGACTCGCCCGGGAACTGCCTGCGCACATGGGCCCTGGTCGCGCCGAGGGCACGGCGCAGGCCCACCTCCGCACGGCGTTCGAGCACGGCGATCACCATCGTGTTCGCCACGCCGATGCCGCCGACCAGCAGCGCGACCCCGCCGAGGGCGAGCATCAGCGTCGTCAGCGTCTCGTCCGCCGCCTGCCGCGCCCGCACGACGCTCAGGCGCGGTAACGCAGCTGGCGGGCCTTGCCCACCTCGTACTCGGCGTGGCCGGGCAGGTGCGGTGGAACGCCGACCTCCCACCACGCCCCCGCGTCGGTCCAGGCGGCCGGGTCGGTGCGCAGCACCACGACCACGGGTCTGCGCTGCGTGCGCGCGGCCTGACGCGCCTTGACGTAGGCGTCGCGGAACCCGGCGAGGTCGGCGGCGGCGAACGCGACGCAGCCCAGCGCCTCGGCGTGCGCGGCGAAGTCGGCGCGCGGCGGGTTCTCGTGTGCAGAGGCGCAGTCGGCGTAGAGGTTGTTGAACGCGGGCGCGCCCTGGCCCTCCTGCAGGCGCGCGATCACGGCGTAGCCGTCGTTGTCGCACACCACCGCGACGAAGGGATGCCCGGCGAACGCGGCTGAGAACAGCTCCGAGTTGAGCATCAGGTACGAGCCGTCGCCGAGCAGCGTCGTCACCACGCCGTCGCGGGCCAGCGCCGCGCCCCACGCGCCGGCGAGCTCGTAGCCCATGCACGAGAAGCCGTACTCGACGTCCATGCTCGCGGTGTCCATCGCCCGCCAGCCGCCCACCAGCTCGCCCGGCAGCCCGCCCGACGCGGTCATGACGTAGTCCCCCGGCTCAGCGGCGTCGTTGACCACGCCCACCACCTGCGCGTAGGTGGGCAGCCCCTCGCCGGGTGCGCGCAGGCCGTCGACGTAGTCGTCCCACCGCGCCCGCTCCATGGCCGCCCGCATGGTCCACGCCGGGTCGACGACGCCGCGGCCCGCGAGCGCCGAGGTGAGCTCGGCCAGCCCCTCGCGCGCGTCGCCCACCACCGCCGTGGCCCCGTGCTTGACCGCGTCGAACCGCGCGACGTTGAGGGTCACCAGGCGCACCCGGGGGTCGAACACCGTCCACGACGCGGTGGTGAAGTCCTGCAGCCGGGTGCCGACGGCGAGCACCACGTCGGCCTCGGCCGCGAGTGCGTTGGCCGAGGCGGAGCCGGTGATGCCGAGTGGGCCCGCGTAGAGGGGCTCGTCGTGCGGGACCAGGGTGCGGCCCGCGGTGGTCTCGACGACGGGGAAGTCGTGCTCGCGCGCGAACGCGAGCGCCTCCCGCTCCGCACCGGAGTAGCGCACGCCCCCGCCGAGCACGAGTAGGGGGCGCCGGGCCTTTCCCAGCACGTCGGCGGCCTCGGCGACCTCGCGGGTGTCCGGGCGGGGCCGAGGCACCCGCCGCACAACGGGCTCGAACAGCGAGCCGGGGAAGTCGAACGTCTCGGCCTGCACGTCCTGCGGCAGTGCGAGCGTAACCGGACCGGTTTCGGCCGGATCGGTGAGCACCCTCGCCACCTGGGGCAGGGTGTGCGCCAGCTGCTCGGGCCGGACGACGCGGTCGAAGTAGCGGCTCACGGCGCGGAAGGCATCGTTGACGGTGGCCGCCGGGTCGCCGAAGTGCTCCACCTGCTGTAGCACCGGATCGGGCGCGCGGCCCGTGAACGTGTCGCCGGGCAGGAGCAGCAACGGCAGGCGGTTGGCGTGCGCGACCCCTGCGGCGGTGACCATGTTGAGCGCACCGGGTCCGATCGACGACGTCACCACGCCCACCTGACGCCGGTGCACGGCCCTGGCGTAGCCGACGGCGGCGAGCGCCATGCCCTGTTCGGTGTGCCCCCGCCACACCGGCAGCCGGTCGCGATGCTCCTCGAGCGCGCTGCCGAGGCCGAGCACGTTGCCGTGGCCGAAGATCGCGAACGCGCCTGGGAACAACGGCACCTCGGTTCCGTCGAGCAGCTCGGCGCGCTGCGCCACCAGCCAGCGCACCAGTGCCTGCGCGGTCGTCAGTCTCACCCCCGCCTCCCTTCGGCTCCGGTCACCGGGCAGCGCGGGTCGGCAGGCAGGTCGCGCCACGTGTCCCTGACCCAGCCGTGGGCGGGGTCGTCGCAGAACGCCATCGAGCGCTCGGGGCCGGGCCCGGCGAGCACGTTGAGGTAGTACATCGGGTAACCCGGCGCCGCCACGCACGGGCCGTGGTAGCCGCGCGGGATCAGGAACACGTCGCCGTCGCGCACGGCCACGTCCTCGTCCAGTTCCCCGTCGGCGGTGTAGGTGCGGTGCAGCCCGAAGCCCGCCGTACTCGGCGTGGTCCCGTCGCGCCCGGCGATGCGGAAGTAGTAGATCTCCTCGTTGACGACCTCGCACTCGCCTGCCTCGTCGTGCTTGTGCGGCGGGTAGGAGGACCAGTTGCCGTCCGGGGTGATCAGCTCGCACGCGTTGAGCTTGTCGGCGTGCTCCCACACCCCGGGGACACCGAAGTTGGTGACCTGGCGGGTCGCGTTGCCCGCGCCCCGCACCTCCACCGGCACCAGCTCGGCGGGTCCGTAGCGGGGCACGAGCCTGCGCTCGCAGCGGGCCATCGGCAGCGCGATCTCCGCACCCTCCACAGCGGACAGTTCGACCTCGGCATCCCGTGGCACGTAGGCGAAGTCGGTGACCCTTGTGAACACCGACGACCGCCCGCGCAACACGAAGCGCTCCTCGTCGACGGTGACCTCGCACCCGCCGGAGAGCGGCAGCACGAACGCCTCGAACTCGCCGGTGGTGACCGTGCGCGGCTCGCCCGGCTCCAGGGTCAGCACGCGCAGCCCGGTGTAGGCCCAGCCCGCGTCCTCCGGGTACAGCCGCACCGGGTCGGCCCCGTCGGCGAGCGTCCCGTGCGGGCGATGCAGGGCGCTCATCGGGACTTCTCCAGCATTCGCGCCGCGGCGGCCACCGCACCGGCGACATCGCCGTCCGGCGGGTACAGCAGCGAACGGCCGACGACCAGCCCTCGCACCACGGGGTGGCGCAGGGTCGCGCCCCATTGCTCGAGATCGGCGGCGTAGTCCCCCGACGGCACCCCGCCGAGCACCACCACGGGCAACGTCGTCGCGTCGAGCACAACGGCCTCCCGCACGCTCGGCAGCTTGAGCCACGTGTACGCCGACGTGACGCCAAGGCCGGAGGCCACGCCGATCGCGCGGGCGAGTGAGGCCGCGTCGCGCCGCAGCACCAGCGTGCCGCCGTCACGGGCGTACGGCAGTGGCTCCACCATGGCGAGCCGCCCGGCCCCGGCGAGCTCGGACACCGCCCGCGCGCACGACTCCAGAGTGGGCGCGGTCCCGGCATCGGAGTCCACGATCCGCAGCAGCATCTTCCCGCCGTCGAGTCCACAGTCGACGATGGAACGGGCAGTGTAGGCGGTGAACCGGTCGTCGATCTCCCAGTCGGCGCCGGCGAGCCCGCCCCGGTTCATCGAGCCGAGCACCACCTTGCCGTCGAGCGCGCCGAGCAGCAACAGCTCCTCCACCACGTCGGGGGTGCCGAGCACGCCGTCGACGGCGGGGTCGGCGAGCGCGACCAGCAGCCGCTCCAGCAGCCGCCTGCGATCGGCCATCGCGAGCGGATCGGGGCCGACGCCCAGCATGCCCCTCGCCGGATGGTCGGCGGCCACGAGGAAGAGCGTGCCGCGCTCCGACAGCAGGCTCGCTCTGCGCTTCCGGCGGTCGTAGGCCCGGCGCACCGCGCGCGGATCGGTCGCGCGCACCCGCAACAGGTCCGCCCACTGCTCCTCGGTGATCAACTCGCCAGTGTCCTCTCGATCTCGTCGGCCGTGGGCATGGCGTCCGCGCACGCGAGCCGGGAGGCGACGATCGCGCCCGCCGCGTTGGCGTAGGCGGCGATCCGCGGCGGTTCCCAGCCCGACAGCAGGCCGTGGACGAGTGCCCCGCCGAAGCCGTCGCCCGCACCCAGCGCGCACACGACGTCGACGGACCGGGGTGACACCGTCCACGCGCCCTCTCGCGTGGCGACGTACACGCCGTCACCGCCCTGCTTGATGACGGCGAGCTCGACGCCGCGTTCGAGCATCCGTTTCGCCGCCTCGGCCGGTTCCGCGGTGCCCACGGCGATCTCCGCCTCGGTCCGGTTGCCCACGGCGACGGTCACGTGCTCCAGCAGCGCGCCGATCTCCGCGCGTGCCGTGCCCTCGTCCGGCCAGAACATCGGCCGGTAGTCCAGGTCCAGCACCGTGTGGGTCCGGCGATCCCGGCGCCGCAGGATCTCCCGTTGCGTGCCGCGCGCCGGTTCCGCGCACACGCCCGTGCCCGTGACCCACAGCAGGGGCACGGCCTCCACGACGTCCCACGGCACGTCCCGCTCCGTCAGCGAGAGGTCGGGCGCGAGCGGCTCACGGTAGAACAGCAGCGGAGGATCCTCCGGCGGGTCGAGCGCGCAGAACACCACCGGAGTACGCAACTCCGGCGCGGTGCCCACGTGGTCGGGGCTCACCCCGAAGCCCCGCAGCGCCGTGCGCACGTAGTCGCCGAAGCCATCGGCGCCCACCTTGGTGAGCACGGCGGTGCGCCTGCCCAGCCGCGCCGCCGCCACCGCGACGTTGGTCGCCGTGCCGCCCAGCGACTTCGCGAACGTCCTGACCTCGGCCAGCGGCACACCGCTCTGCTCGGGGTAGAGGTCCACCCCGACGCGGCCCACGGTGAGCGCCTCCAGCGTCACGTTTCCACCGACCGCAACTCGTGCTCCAGCGCCGCCAGTTCCGCGCCGCCCGCCATCTGGCTGGTCAGCTCCCCGAGGTCGATCTCCGACTTCTCGTAGGTGCCCAGCGGCGCACCCCGCTTGAGCAGCAGGAACCGGTCGCCCACCGGGTAGGCGTGGTGCGGGTTGTGGGTGATGAGCACGACGCCGAGGCCGCGATCACGCGCCTGCGCGACGTGCCGCAGCACGATCCCCGCCTGCTTCACGCCGAGCGCCGCGGTCGGCTCGTCGAGGATCAGCACCTTTGCTCCGAAGTGGACGGCCCGCGCGATGGCGACGCACTGCCGCTCACCACCGGAGAGCGTGCCCACCGGCTGCTCGACGTCCCGCAGGTCGATGCCCAGCTCCGCGAGCGCCTGCTTGGTGACCCGCTTGCCCTTCCGCCGGTCGAGCAGCTTGACCGGCCCGAACCCGATCGTCGGCTCCGAGCCGAGGAAGAAGTTGCGCCACACGCTCATCAGCGGCACGACCGCGAGGTCCTGGTAGACGGTCGCGATGCCCGCCTCGAGCGCGTCCCTCGGCGAGGAGAACCGCACCGGCTCGCCGCCGACCCGCAGCTCCCCGGAGTCGTGCTGGTGCACCCCGGCCAGTATCTTGATCAATGTCGACTTACCGGCACCGTTGTCGCCCAGCACGCACGTGACCTCACCCGCGTTGACCACAGTGGACACGTCCCGCAGCGCGTGGACGCTGCCGTAGGACTTGCCGATGCCGGTGACCTCGATCAGGGGAGTCATCTCCGCACCCTCTCCGCGCGCCGCCGGAACGTGTTGTTGACGAGCACCGCGGCGAGCAACATCACGCCGAGGAACAACATGAACCAGTCGTTGTCCCAGCCCGCGAAGACGATGCCCTGCCGCGCCATGCCGAAGATCAGCGCGCCGATCGCTGCCCCGATCGCCGACCCGAAGCCACCGGTGAGCAGGCACCCGCCCACCACCGCGGCGATGATGAACTGCAGCTCCTGACCGATGCCCTGGTTGGCCTGCACGCTGTCGAACCGCAGGATGTTGATCGAGCCGACGATCCAGCCCGCGAACGCCGTTGTCATGAAGAGCAGGATCTTGGTGCGCACCAACGGAACGCCGACGGCGCGGGCGCTGACGGCCGAGCCGCCCACCGCGAAGATCCAGTTACCGAACGGCGTGCGCACGAGCACGAGCGCCGCGACCGCCGCCACCAGGATCCACCACAGGATCGACACCTGGAACTCCGTGCCCCCGATCTCGATCGTGGACGCGAACAGCATCCCGGCCGACTCGTAACCGTCCGCGGCCCGCACACCCGACACCTGCACGGTGCCCGTCAGCAGCCGCGTCACCCCGAGGTTCAGTCCCTGCAGGGCGAGGAAGGTGCCCAGGGTGACGATGAAGCTCGGCAGGCCGGTGCGCATCACCAGCCATCCGTTGAACCCGCCCACCAGCAGCGCGAACACCAGCGAGGCACCCAGCGCCACCCACACGTTCCAGCCCGCCTCGGTCGCCAGTATCGCCGTGACCAGCGCTGTCGACGCGGTCATCACACCGGCGGAGAGGTCGAACTCCCCGCCGATCATCAGCAGCGACACCCCCACCGCCATGATCCCGAGCGTCGAGGCGTCGTCGAGCCACGTCGAGACGCCTCCCGGGCTCAGGAACTGGTCGGTGACGAGCGAGAAGAACACGAACACCACGATCGCCCCGAGCAGCGCCCCGATCTCCGGCCGGACCACGAGCCGGTCCAGCAGGCGGGGCGCCGCGACGCGCTCGTCGACGGGCGTGGGTGGCGCGACGGTCATCGCGTGCCCCGCTCCACGTACTGGCCGATGCGGTCGACGTTGTCCCGCTCCACCAGGTCCGGCCCGGTGAGCACCGGCCGCCCTCCGCCGACCACGTTGGCGTTGTCGCGATACAGCTTGAGGAACTGCACCGGCAGGTAGCCCTGGAGGTACTGCTGCTGGTCGACGGCGAAGAGCACCTCGCCGGACTTGATGGCCGAGACGACGTCGGCGTTGAGGTCGAACGTCGCCACCTCGGCGTTCGAGTTCGCGGCCTCGATCGCGCTCGCGGCGCGTGCGGCGACCTGCGAGTTCAGCGTCAGCACCGCGTCGATCGACGGGTCGGTCTGCACGGCTCCCCTGATCCGCGACTCGACGTCGGTCGGGTTGCTGATGTCGACCTGGAGATTGCTGACCTGCCCGGAGAAACCCTCACGTGCGCCGTCGCAACGCTGGTTGAGGCCGATGTTGCCGGCCTCGTGGATGACGCACAGCATCTTGCGCTTGCCCGCATCGGCGAACGCGGCACCGGCCTGCTCGCCCGCGACGGTCTCGTTCTGCCCGACGTGCGTGAGGGCGCCGAACTCGGCGCTGCGGTCCTCGCCGGAGTTGATCGTGATCACCGGGATTCCCGCCTGCACCGCGCGCTGGATGGACGGCCCGAGCGCGTCGGGGTTGGCCATCGACACCACGAGCCCGCCGACCCGCTGTGCCACGGCGTTGTCGATGAGCCGAGCCTGCGCGCCGGGGTCACCGTCCGCGGTGTACTCGACCTGGACCCCCAGGTCGCGGCCCGCTGCCTCGGCGCCGTTCTTGACGACGTTCCAGAACGCGTCGCCCGCCGTGCCGTGCGAGATCACGGAGACGGTCAGGTCGCCCTGCGCCTGCTGGTTCTGGCCCTCCTGCGCGGCGGGTTCCTCGCCCTCGGGCCCGGCGCACGCGGTGAGCGCGAGGGCGCCGGCGAGTCCCGCCGCGGCGAGCCATCGTCGTTTCGGAAGGAACCTGTGAGTGGATTCGGACTTCATCGTCTCTCTCCAGTCGGTTCGGCTCAGCCGGCGGGCAGCCGGCTGACGAGGTCGTTCAGGTAGGCCAGGCTGCGCGCGGTGTCCCGCTTCGGCCGGTCGCCCGTGTCGTGCTCGCCGAGCACGGTGTCCTGTTCGAGCACGTACCAGCCGGGGTAGCCCGCGGCGCGGACGAAGCCGACCATCGCCGCGAGGTCCACGTCGCCGTCGCCGAGCGGCACGTACAGGCCCTGCCCGACGGCGGCGGTGTAGTCGAGTTCCCCTGCGCGCACCCGCCCGGCGAGGTCCGCGCGGACGTCCTTGAGGTGCACGTGCCCGATGCGCGCGGGGTGCCGCCGGGCGAGCGCCACCGGGTCGGTGCCGCCGACGAGCAGGTGCCCGGTGTCCAGGCACAGCGGGAGCGACGAGTCGGCGAGGAAGCGCTCCACCTCGTCCTCCCGCTCGACGTGGGTGCCGACGTGCGGGTGCAGGACCGCGCGCAGCCCGTGCCTTCGCGCGAGGACCTGGATCTCCTCCGCCGTGGTGACGAGCGCGCGCCAGCCCCGGTAGTCGAGCGCGGGCCGTTCGTCGTAGCCGTCGAGCCCTGTCGCGGCGGCGAGCACGAGCACCTCCGCCCCGCACTCGGCGAGCAGCGCGGCGGACTCCTCGGCGGCGGCGCGGGCGCGCTCCGGTTCGGTGTGCATGGGCACGGCGAGGAAACCGCCGACCAGCCCCAGCGCGTACTCGCTCAGCAACGCCCGCAGCGCCCCGGGTTCCGTCGGCAGGTAGCCCGGCGGCCCGAGCTCCGTAGCCCCCAGACCCAGTTCGGCCATCTGGCCAAGCACCGTGGTGACGTCGAGCTGCGTGCCCCAGCCCGGCACCTCGCACACACCCCACGAGATCGGGGCTCCTGCCACACGAAACCGCGACGGCGACGTCATCAGGGTGCGTCCCTCCCGGGCGCTCCGCCGTTGGAGCGCTCTATTGGTTGGAGCGCTCCAAGCGTGTAGCGTCCCGAGCGGCACTGTCAAGTGCGTCGCGGAGCGGTTTCTTGCGGAGGGCGTGTTGGCACGACCGACGATGGAGGACGTGGCCGCCCGTGCGGGCGTGTCGAGGGCACTGGTCTCCCTCGTCCTCAACAACTCGCCGAAGGTCAGCGACCGGCGGCGGCAGGCCGTGCTCACGGCGGCCGACGAGCTGGGCTACCAGCCGCACGTGATGGCGAGGGCACTGGCGAGCCGCACGTCCACGGTGCTCGGCGTGATGGTCTCGGACCTGCGCAACGCGTTCTTCGCCGACGTGATCGAGGGGCTGGAGGGCGCGGCGAGGGAGGCCGGGTTCGAGCTGGTGCTCAACTCCGGCTCCCGCAGTCCCGGCAGGGAAAAGGCCGCACTGCGCAACCTGCTCTCCTTCCACCCCGCCGGGGTCGTGCTGCTCTCCCCCGTGCTGCCTGCGTCCGCGATCGAGGCCGCCGCGCGAACGTGCCCCGTGGTGCTGGTCTCCCGCGGCTCGCGTTTGTCCACCGTGGACACCGTGAACGACGACGGGGTGGCCGGTTCCGTCCTCGCCGTCGAGCATCTCATCTCGCTCGGGCACCGCCGCATCGCACACCTCGACGGCGGCACCGCCACCACCGCGGCGGCCCGGCGGCGCGGCTACCGGCTCGCCATGAAGGCGCACGGGCTCACTCCCGTGGTGCTGCCGAGCGAGCACACCGACACCGCCGGGGAGAAGGCCGTCCGCCACCTGCTCGACACGGTCCCGCGCGCCGAAAGACCCACGGCGTTGTTCTGCGGCAACGACTTCAACGCCTTCGGCGCCATCTCCGCGCTGGAGGAGGAGGGCCTGCGCATTCCCGAGGACATCTCGGTGGTCGGCTACGACAACACGTCGTTCTCGGCGCTCCGCCGTGTCTCCCTGACCACGGTCGACCAGCCGAGGCTGGAGATGGGCAGGCTCGCGATCGAGGCGCTGCTCGAACGGGTGCGCGGCGAGCGGACCGCCCCGGCACGGCACCTGCTCCACCCGTCGCTGGTGCCGAGGGGCACCACCGGCGCTCCCCCGAACTGACCACGAAAGGGCGGCACATGCGGTTAGGACTCGCCGGTATCGGCCGCATCGGCACGGCACACGCGCGGATCCTGCGCGGCATCCCGGAGGTCGAGTCGCTGCTCGTCACCGATCTCGACCCGGAGCGCGCGCGGGTGGCGGCGGCCGGGCTCGGCGCGGAGTTCGTCGCCGACCTCGACGCGCTGTTCGCCTCGGCGCCGGACGGGCTGGTGATCGCCACGGCCACCGACTCCCACCCCGAGCTCATCGGCAGGGCGGTCGCGGCGGGGATCCCAGTGTTCTGCGAGAAGCCCGTCGCGGCGGACCTCGCGGGCACGCTGAAGGTCATCGAGACCACCGAGGGCTCGGGGGTGCCCGTGCAGATCGGGTTCCAGCGGCGGTTCGACGCGGGCTACGCCGCCGCGCGCGCCGCCGTGGCTTCCGGCGAGCTCGGCAGGCTGCACACGCTGCGGGCGACCACGCTGGACCCGGCTCCCCCGCCCGCCGAGTACGTGCCCCGTTCCGGCGGGCTGTTCCGCGACTGCGGCGTGCACGACTTCGACATCATCCGCTGGGTCACCGGCCGCGAGGTGGCCGAGGTCTACGCGCTGGGCACCAACCGCGGTGCGGCGTTCTTCGCCGAGGCCGGCGACGTGGACACGGGAGCCGCCGTGCTGACGCTCGACGACGACACCATCGCGCTCGTCTCAGCCACCCGCTACAACGGCGCGGGCTACGACGTGCGGCTGGAACTGCTGGGCGAGCACGACAGCATCGCCGTGGGGCTCGACGAGCGGACCCCGCTCACGTCCGCCGAGCCCGGGATCGACCGGCCCGCGGGCCCCCCGTACCCGCACTTCCTGAACCGCTTCGCCCCCGCCTACGTCCGTGAACTGGAGACGTTCACGCAGGTCGTCGCCGGCCGCAGCCCCAGCCCGTGCACCCCGGCGGACGCGCTGGAGGCATTCTACGTCGCCGAGGCGTGCGAGATCTCCCGCGCCGAACACCGCCCGGTAGCCCTCGCGGAGGTCCGATCCGGCTGACCTGATCCAACGCAGTGAAGGCCACCATCCCTGCGCCCACCCGCCTCCCACCACCACCCAAACGGAGACGCTGCGCGCCGCTGTGTTGATCCAACGCAGTGAAGGTGGCCTTCACTGCAACCGCGGGGTCACCCCAGCGGGGCGCGTTCCGCGGTGTGCACCGGGAGAGTGTGGGCGGTCGCCGCCGCGGCGGCGGCGTAGTCGAGCGGCCGGGGGCGGCGCGCACGCCGGGCCGCCAGCAAGCCCAGCACGATCCCCGACGCCGAGAAGATCGCCAGCGCGAGGCACGACACGGCGAGCCCGTCGGCCAGCGACGAGCCTCTCGGATCGCCCGCAGCCTCGCGGTTCGCGGTCACCGACCCGTAGATTCCGGCGGCGACCGCGGTGAGCACCGCGCCGCCCACGTACCTGGCCATGTTCGAGATCCCCGACGCGGCGCCGACCTCCTCCTCGGCCACCGACGCGGTCGCGATGGACGACGCGGGCCCGTTGGACAGCGCGAGCCCGACGGCGATTCCGACCAGGGCAGGCAGCATCGCCCAGTACGTCCACGACGGCCCGACGGCGCCGAGCACCGCGAACCCGGCCGTCATCAGCACGAACCCGGCGATGATCACCGCGCGGGGCGTGAACTTGTGCGCCAGCGGGGTCACGGCGGGAGCCGCCAGAATCACCAGCGCCGCGAGTGGCAGCGTCGCGAGCCCGGCCTCCAGGCTGCTCATCCCGAACGTCGCCGGTTCCTGGAAGTACAGGCTGATCAGCAGCGACAGTCCCGCGATCGCCCCGGCCCCGATGAGGATGGCCGTGGTCGCGCCCACCAGTCGCGTGTTGCGCAGCAGCCGCAGGTCCACGAGCGGCGCGGCCACCCTGCGTTCGACGGCGACGAACACCACGGCCGCCACCACCGAGATCACCAGGCACACCAGCGTGGGCACCGACGCCCAGCCCCACGACGAGCCCTCCGTCATCGCGAACACGAAGGGCGCGAGCACGGCGGCCACCAGCAGCGTGCCCGCCACGTCGATCTTGCGTGGGCGCGCAGGGTCGCGCGACTCCGGCACCGTGCGCAACACCCACGGCACGCAGAGGGCGGCGATGCCCGCGTCGATCCAGAACAGTCCCTGCCAGCCGGTCGCCTCGTTGAGCACACCGCCGAGCACGGGCCCAGCCGCTGCGCCTGCAGCCGCGGCCCCTCCCCACAGCGCCACGGCGCGCATCTGTGCGGGCCCGGTGGTGACCACCGAGAGCAGGCTCAGCCCCGACGCGACGATCGCCGCGCCCGCCGCGCCCTGGATCACCCTGCCCACGATCACCAGCCAGCCGCCGGGCGCGAGCGCGATCAACACGCACGAGACCACGAACAGCAGCAGCCCGTAGACGAACATCCTCCGCCTGCCGAACACGTCGCCGAGCGCGCCCGACGTGACGATCGTGGCCGCCCCGACCAGCATGTACCCGGTCACGGCCCATTGCAGCAGGTCGATCGAGACGCCGAGGTCGGAGCCGATCGAGGGCAGCAGGATGCTGACCGCCGAGGTGTTGGCGTTGACGACGAACGTGGAGACGCACGCCGTCCCGAGGACGCCGCTGTGCGCCGAGGTGGTCGCGGTGCTCATGAGGACACACGGTGCCCTCTCGAGGCACCCGTCACCTCACCCCCGGAGGACGAACCAGCCGCTCCACGCGGGCCAGGCTCTCGCGCAGGTTCGGCAGGTCGCTCGACTCGAGCGCCTCGGGCAGCGTGAGCCAGCGCAGAGGCGCGTCGGGCCGCTCGGCCGTGATCGTGCCGGGTACGCCGGTGGCGAGCACGAAGCGCAGGTCGGCGTGCTCGTGTGCGGGCTCGGCGCCCTTCGCGGGCACCGGCACGATCGCGAGGTGCACCAGCTCCGCGTCCGGCCACGGCGCGAGGTCGCGCAGCCCCGTCTCCTCCCGGCCCTCACGCAGTGCGACGTCGAGCGGGTCGTTCTCACCTGGGTCGAAGTGGCCGCCGACGTGCAGCCACGCCTGCTGCCGCTCGTGCCAGCGCAGCAGGACCCGGTTCGTTCCCGGGTGCACGACGAACGCCGATCCGGTGACGTGCAGCGGCGTCGACCGGTCCCAGGGCGCGTCGCTGGTCTCCACCAGCTCGCGCACGCGAGCGAGGTCGGCTTCCTCCACGGGATCCTGCGCACGATACCGGTGCAGCAGCCGCGTCAACGGAGCGAGAGCGTCAGCCATGAACGCAGCGTAGCGCCATCGTGGACGCTCCGTTGTGGACGGTCATGATCGGGAGGTTACGCCGCGGCCGTGCGGGTAGCCCACGGCGATGTTTCCCCGCGAGGACTCACTGACGTTCATCGGCACGGCGACGACGCTGGTGCGGCTCGGCCCGTTCACGGTGCTCACCGATCCGAACTTCCTGCACCGGGGTCAGTGGTGCTACTTCGGCCAGGGCCTGTTCTCGCGGCGGCGCACCGAGCCGTCGGCAGGGATCGCGGAGCTGCCGCCGCTCGACGCCGTGGTGCTCTCCCACCTGCACGGGGACCACTTCGACCGTGTCGCGCGGCGAGGACTCGCCCCCGACCTGCCGATCCTCACCACCGGCCACGCGGCGCGGCGGCTGCGGCGCCACGGGTTCCGCGAGCCGGTGCCGCTCGCGACGTGGTCGGCGGAGACCCTGCGCCAGCGGGGCGCGACACTCACGGTCACAGCCGTGCCCGCGCGGCACTCCACCGGCGTGCTCGGCAAGGTGCTGCCGCCCGTGATGGGCACCGTCTGGGACTACGTCGCCGCGCCAGACTCCCGGCGGCTGCGCATCTACGTCAGCGGCGACACGGTGGTGCACGACGAGCTGCGTGAGATCCGCGAGCGGCTTCCCGGCATCGACCTCGCCGTGCTGCATCTTGGCGGCACGAGGGTGCTCGGCATGCTGGTGACGATGGACGACCGGCAAGGCGGCGAGCTGCTGGAGCTGCTCGATCCGGCGCACGCCGTGCCCGTGCACTTCGATGACTACCGCAACTTCACGTCGCCGATTTCGAACTTCCTCGACGAGGCGGCGAGGCGGCACCCCGGCACGAGCGTGCGGCTGCTGCGGCGCGGCGAAAGCCTCCCGCTCACCGGCCTCGCGAGATCACTCGCGCCCGAGTGATCCGTCCGCCTCACCGGCGGTACGTTCGTCGTCCTCCCGCGCCCGCTGCGCCGCCTCGCGCATCTCGATCACGTCGGTCAGCCAGTCGCCGGTCTCGCGCGCGATGTCGCGCACGGCACCGGTGACGATCCCCGCGATGTTGCCGATGTGCGTGGCCGCGGACTCGGTCAGCACCTGCACCGTGTCCTTGCCGCTCTCGAACCGACTCACCATGTCGCTGTCGTCCCTACGCCGCACTGAGGTTCCGGTCGCGGTTCAGCGTACTGGCCTTGGGCTCGTCCGCACCCTTACCGCCGGGCAAGGCCAGCTTGACGAGCTTCTTCGCCACCGAGAAGAGCTGCTTGTGCAGCGGACCGGTGTGGTACGGCAGGCCGTACTTCTCGCAGATCGCGCGCACCTCGGGCGCGATCTTCGGGTACCGGCAGGCCGGGATGTCCGGGAAGAGGTGGTGCTCGATCTGGTGCGAGAGGTTGCCCGAGAGTATGTGGAACAGGGGGCCGCCGGTGATGTTGGCGGAGCCGAGGATCTGGCGCAGGTACCACTGGCCCCTGCTCTCGCCCTCCGTCTCCCGCTCGGTGAAGCTCTCCACGTCGGCCGGGAAGTGCCCGCAGAAGATGATCGAGAACGCCCACAGGTTGCGCACCACGTTCGCCGAGGCGTTGCCGAGCAGCGTCAGCGGCGCGAGCGGGCCGGTCAGCAGCGGGAACAGCACGTAGTCCTTGCCGACCTGACGCGACGCCTTGCGCAGCATGCGCTTGCGGACCTCCGCGAACTCCGACCATTTCCGCTCGCCCTTGACGACCCGGTCGAACTCGAGATCGTGCAGCATCACGCCCCACTGGAACATGAAGGCGAGCACCACGGCGTAGACCGGGTTGCCCAGGTAGTACGGGTGCCACTTCTGCTCGGGGTCGATGCGCAGGATCCCGTAGCCGACGTCGCGGTCCTTGTCGAGGATGTTGGTGTAGGTGTGGTGGATGTAGTTGTGCGAGTGCCGCCAGTTCTCCGCCGGTGCCACCGTGTCCCACTCGAACCGCTGGGAGCTGAGCGCCGGGTCGCGAGTCCAGTCGTACTGGCCGTGCATGACGTTGTGGCCGATCTCCATGTTGTCGAGGATCTTCGACAGCGACAGCGCGCCGACCCCGGCGATCCACGCGGGCGGGAAGAACCCGGCGAACAGCAGCGCCCGCCCGGAGATCTCCAGACTGCGCTGGATCTTGATGACGTTCTGAATGTAGTCCACATCGGACTTTCCGAGGTCGGCGACGACGCGCTGGCGCAGCTCGTCCATCTCCTGTCCGAAATCCTCGACCTGTTGCGGCGTGAGGCGGTCCTGCAGTCCGGTCATGGTCGTCGTCTCCCTAACAGTCGATCTCGACGTCCCCGACGGGGACGGAGATGCACAGCTGGATCTCTTCGTTCTCGTCGTCGGACACTTCGCCGGAGCGCACGTCGCGCACGGCGCCCTTCGCCTTCACCTGCGTGCACGAGAAGCAGATGCCCATGCGGCAGCCATGCTCGGGGCTCAGGCCCGCGGCCTCGGCCTGCTCCAGCAGCGGCCTGCCGGTGTTGTCGGCCTCGGTGCCGCTGCGGGCGAAGCGCACGCGCCCGCTCGCGCCGCCGGTGTCGAGCCGCAGCGCGGGTGGCGTGAACTCCTCAGTGTGCAGGCGTTCACTCAAACCCGCCTCCGCGTAGAGCTCCGAGACGGCGTCCCGCAGCGGTTCGGGACCGCACAGGTAGGTCCGCGCGTCGCGGTACCACGGCGCGGCCTCGGCCAGGTGCCGCTCGCCGAAACGGCCGCGCAGGTGTCCCTCTCCGTCCCGGGTGTGGGCGAGCACCACGCGGGTGCCCGGCCGCGTGCCGAGCGACGCCAGCTCCTCGCGATAGGGCACGTCGGCGGCGGTGGCCGCGTAGTGGAGCAACGTCACCTCTCCGCGATGGTCCTCGTCGGCGAGCGTGCGCAGCATCGAGAGCACCGGGGTGATGCCGCTGCCGCCACTGATCAGCAACAGCTTCTCCGGACGGGCTTGCGGCAGCGTGAACACGCCTTCCGGCCGGGACAACCCGAGCACGAGCCCTGGCCGCGCGGTGTGGTGCAGGTACCGCGACACCAGGCCGTGTTCGTGAGCCCTGATCGTCAGCTCAAGCCGGTCCGGCCGGTGCGCCGAGCCCGCTGGCGAGTAGCAGCGGGTACGGCGCACACCGTCGATGTCCACAGACACGCGCATGTACTGGCCCGCGGTGAAGCCAGGCCACGCCCTGCTCGGACGCAGCGTGAGCGTCACCGTGCCCGGCGTCTGCCTGCGGACTTCGGTGACCTCGGCCCTGATCTCCTCGCGCACGAGCATCGGGTCGATCAGTTCGAGGTAGCGGTCGATGCCGTGCGGAGTGAGCAGCGTGCCGGCGAGTGCGGCGAGTCTGCCCATCTCACACCTCCAATTCAGTGCACACCCGTACACTCAATAGTGGGGGGACTGCTCGAAGCCCGCAATGTGAGGTGGCCTACAACGTGGACGTACGTACGCTGAACGCCGTGACTGTGGAACCGGTGAGCCGGCACGAGCGCAAGGAACGCACCCGGCGCGCGCTGCTGGACACCGCGCTGCGGCTGTTCGCCGAACGCGGCTTCGGCGGCGTCAGCCTGCGCGAGGTGACCAAACAGGCGGGAATCGTGCCGACGGCGTTCTACCGGCACTTCGCGTCGATGGAGGCCCTCGGCGTCGCGCTCGTGGATGAGTCCATGCGCACGCTGCGCGGGATGATCCGCTCGGCCCGCAACGACCCGAGGACGTCCACCGGCATCATCCGCGCGTCGGTGCGCACGCTCGCCGAGCACGTGCGCGCGAACGAAGCGCACTACTGGTTCCTGATCAGGGAGCGCTACGGCGGCACCGGCGAGGTACGCCAGGCGATCGGCATCGAACTGCGGCTGTTCTCCCGCGAGCTCGCCGTGGACCTCGCGCGCTTCGAGTACCTGCGGGAGTGGAGCACCGAGGACCTGAACATGATGGCCGACCTCATCGTCACGGCCATGCTGGGCACGGTGCTGGACCTGCTGGAGGCCCGCCAGGGCGACACCGAGGCCGACGAGCGGATCATCCGCACGGCCGAGAAACGGCTCCGGCTGATCACCCTCGGCGTGCCCGGCTGGCGAAGCGCAGGCTGACCGGGCAGGGTAGGCCGCGCCAGGCCCTAGATGTCGAGACCCTCGAGGAAGTCGGCGGGGAACCCGCGCTCGAACGGCACCGCACCGGTGAGCCGCTCGATGGCCTCCCCGGGCAACTCGAGGCCGGCCGCGCCCAGTGCGTCCTTCAGCTGGGCGGGCGTGCGCGGCCCGAGGATCGGCAGCACCGACGGCGAGCGGGCCAGCAGCCATGCGATCGCCACCTGCGACGGCGTCGCGCCCAGCTCCCCGGCGACGTCGCGCACCACGCGCGCCGCGGCGTGGTCGCGCTCGGTCAGCGTCGCGGGATCCCGCCTGCCGCCACCGGTTCCGCCGTCGAGATATCGGCCGGACAGCACGCCGCCCGCCAGCGGGTTCCACGTGGTGACGCTGAGCCCCAGCGCCTCCGCCATCGGCAGCAGCTCGCGCTCGACATCACGCCACAGCAGGTTGTACGGCACCTGCACCGCGGAGAACGGCGTCCAGCCCCGCGACTCGGCGAGCTGGTTCGCACGGCTGACCCACCACGCCGGGGTGTCGGAGATGCCGACGTGCAGGACCTTCCCCGTGCGCACGGCGTCGTCCAGCGCCCGCAGGATCTCCTCGGCGGGCGTGCGGAGATCCCACACGTGCACCCAGTACAGGTCGAGGTAGTCGGTGCGCAGCCTGCGCAGACTCGTCTCGAGCGAAAGGCGCAGGTTCTTGCGATGGTTGCCAGAGGCGTTGGGGTCCGTGGCGTCCCGGCTCAGCGCGTACTTCGTGCCGAGCACGAACCGGTCCCGGCGGCCCCGAAGCAGCTCGCCCAGGATCCTCTCGCTCTCGCCGCCGCGGTAGACGACGGCGGTGTCGATGGCGTTACCACCCGCGTCGGCGAAGCCGTCGAGCATCTCCCGGCAGTCGCTCTCGGGCACGGGCGCGCCGAACGCCATCGTGCCGAGGAACAGCTCGGAGACTCGCAGTCCGGTCTGACCGAGCGGGCGGTACCGCATCGATGAGCTCCCCTCAGGCCGGTTCGACGAACTGGACGTCGAGCTGGATCTTCACGACCTCGCCCAGGATGCCGGGCGCGAACCTGAGGCCGAAGTCGCCGCGCCGGATCTCGCCGGTCGCCTCGAACCCGGCGTGCCTCGGCGCGTCCTCGGCCATCCTGTCCACACCACCGAACTCGACGGCGAAGGTGACCGGCCGCGTCACGTCGCCGATGGTCAGCTCGCCATCCATCGTCCAGTCCTCGCCCTCGCCGTCCAGCCGCGTCGAGACGAACCGCATCGTCGGCCGCGTGGCGACGTCGAGCAGGTCGGGCGCGCGGACGTGCGCGTCGCGGTCGGCGTTGCCGGTGTCGATCGAGGCGAGCGCGACGGTGGCGGTCACCGACGAGTCGGCCAGCGTCTCGCCGACCGTCAGCGCGGCGTCGAACTCGGCGAAACGGCCCCGCACCTTGGAGATGCCGAGGTGGCGGATGGTGAAGTTGACCGCGGAGTGGAAGGGGTCGAGCGTCCACGCGCCGGGCGTGAGCGGGAGGCCGGTGGTGGTCACGTTCTCTGTCGTCATGACGGCGAGCCTCGCGCGCTTCCGGGTCGCCGGGGAGGCCGCGCTGAGACTGGCCCCACGAGGGCCACCCTTCGAGGTACCCGCCGCGGGTAGCGTTTCGGGAGTGAGCGACAACGAGCTGGGGACGTTACTGCGCGCCCGCCGCGAGGCGGTCACGCCCGAGCGGGTGGGCCTGCCGAGCGGGCCGCGCCGCCGTACGCCCGGCCTGCGCCGGTCCGAGCTGGCGACACTGGCCGGGATCAGCGTCGAGTACCTGACGCGGCTGGAACAGGGCCGCGACCGGCACCCCTCGGCTCAGGTGCTCGGCGCGATCGCCGACGCGCTGCGCCTGTCGCTCACCGACCGCCAGCTGCTGGCCCACACCGCCAAGTCGCTGGCCGGCGCCGCGCTCTGCCCGGCAGGCATGCCGCCGGCGCGCACGGTGCGGCCGACCGTGCGCGCGCTGCTCGACCGGCTCGAACCCGCTCCCGCGCTGCTGCTGAACCGGCTGAGCGACGTGCTCGCGTACACCCCCGCCTACGAGCGGCTCGCCGGGCCGGCGGGGCTGCTCGACGCCGAAGCGCCGAACCTGGTGCGGTTCCTGTTCACCGACGCCCGCGCGCACACCGTCTTCGCCGATTGGGAGCGCGTCGCCGACGAGCACGTCGCGAACCTCAAGCTCGGCCCTCCCGGCGACGACCCGCATCTCGCCGCGCTGACCGACGAGCTGACCGTCACCGCGGGCGCCCCGTTCGCCGACCGGCTGCGGTGTCCGCCCTCGCTGGTACCGGACACCGGGGAGCTGCGGCTGGTGCATCCCGAGGTGGGCGGACTGCTGCTGGCGTACGAGACACTGGCCCTGCCCGACGACGACCAGCGCCTGCTGGTCTACCTGCCGGCCGACGAGGCCACGGGCGCCGCGCTCGACCAGCTCACCGGCCGTCGCCCCGGCTCCCTCCGCGCCGTCACCGGCTGACCGCACACGTGCAATAACTGCCCCCCAAGGCCACCTTTGCTGCGTTGAACGCAACAAAGGTGGCCTTGGGGGCAGCCTCTCCTCCTGCTTCCGTCCGCAGTGAAGGCCACCTTCACTGCGTTCAACGCAGTGAAGGTGGCCTTCACTGCAGTGGCGCGAATCGGTCAGGCCAACAGGGGCGCGAGCTGGTCGGCGTGTTCGCGCACGAGGGCCAGCAGGTCGGGGTTCGGTTCGGCGACACGCTCGGTCGGTCCGCTCACGGCGAGGCCCGCCACGAGGGTTCCGTGCACGACATCGCGGATCGCCACCGCGAGACAGCCGCGCCCCGGGTACAGCTCGCCGCACTGGCGCGCGAGCCCCGTTCGCGCCACGTCGGCCAGCTCGGTCTCCAGCCGCCCCGCCTCGGTGATCGTCGCCGTCGTGAACGGGCGCAGGTCCCGCACCATGGCCCGCCATTCGGCCTGATCGGCGAGCAGCAGCTTGCCCAGAGCGGAGGCATGCGGGTAGCGGGCGAGCAGGGCACCGTCCGACGGCGGGTGGTCGGGGTCGGCGTCGACGAGCTCCACCCGCCCCGACTGGTACGACGCGAGGTGCACGCCCCAGCGCACGCGCTGCCGCAGGCGCTCCACCACCGCCCTGGCGGCCGCGGGTGGACCGCTCGCGACGGGAACCGTGAGCCTGCCCGCCCTGCGGCCGAGCGCGAACCCGCGCAGGTCCGGCAGCCGCACCAGGTACTCCTCGCCCACGAGCAGGTTCAGCAGCCGGTACGTCGTCGCGGGCGGCAGCTTCAGCGCGGCGGAGATCTCCTTCGCGGTCACACCGGGCCCCGCGGCCACCACCTCCTCCAGCACGGCGAGGGCGTTGCGGACGGCCTTCGGCTGTCGTCCCGACAGCGGTGCCTGCTCGGCGGGCGGGCTCATGGCCTGCCGCCGAGCAGGTCGGACGCCGACGTCTCGTCGTAGATGCCGATCCCGGCCAGCTGCCGCGGTCTGCGCGCCCGCACCCACGCGTACCACGCCAGCCCGGCCGCGAGCAGGAGCGTGAACGCCAGCGGGTACGGCCCGTCGGCGTTGTTCACGGTGAACAGCACCAGCACGGCAAGCAGGACGGGGGCCACGACCACCGACGCGGCCAGCGCGCCGCGCGTCAGCTCACCGATGCGGTGCAGGAAGACCGGCGCCGCCGCGCACACGAGCAGGTAGGCGATGAGGTAACCGAACACGGCGATGTTCAGCAGGGCCACGAACAGCTCCCGGGTGGACACGCCCGCGGCGAGCAGCACCACCGGCAGCAGCGTCGCGGCGGGCAGCACGAGCAGGATCGCCACGTGCGGCGTGCGGTAGCGGGGGTGGGTGGTGCCGAGGCGGCGAGGGACGATGCCCTCTCGGCCCATCGACAGCAGCACCCGCACCAGCGCGCTGCTGGTCGCCATCGTGCACGCGAAGAACGACGCGGCGATGCCGGCGTCGAGCACGTAGGGCAGCCACGGCAGCCCCTCCAGCTCGGCGAGCGTGCTCATCGGCTCCGGCTGCCCGGCGAGCCCGCCCGGCAGCTGGCTCAGCCCCGCCGCCTGCGTGTACGCGGCGACCAGGTAAAGCACGCCGCACAGGGCCGCTGTCCATTGCACGGCACGGGGCACGCTCTGGAACGGGCGCCGCGCCTCGACACCGAAGGACGCCGCCGCCTCGAAGCCGACGAACGCGCCCAGCGCGGGCAGCACCGCTCCCGCCACACCGCCGAGCCCCTCCTCCGTGGTGAACGGCGTGAACCCCAGCTCGGGCGCGACCCGGGCGAGCAGCAGCCCGAACACGACGAGCAGTGCGCTGATCGACAGGGCCTCCGTCACCAGCACGACCTTGGCCGACAGGCGCACGCCACGCACGGTCAGCACCGTCGCGAGCACGCCGAGCACCACCACGGTGCCCGCCACGGCGCCCCAGCCGGGGCTGAGGCCCATCCGCCGCAGCACGTCGTGCACATACGTGCCCGCGCCGACGAGCGCGGCCATCGCGAGCAGCCCGTAGCCGATGAGCAGGGCCCACCCGGCCGCGAACGCGGCGACCGGGCCGAGCCCCTTCGCGGTGAGGCTGTAGAGCGAGCCGGCCGCGGCCATCCTCCGGGTGAACTGGGCGACGCACACGCCGATCAGCAGGGCCAGCACGGTGGCGGCGACGAACGACCACAGCACGGCCCCGCCCGCGGTCGCCGCCGCCACGGCGGGGGCGGCCGCCATCGCCGCCGACGGCGCGGCACCCGAGATCGACTGCGCGAACACCTGCAGCGGGCCGAGATTGCGGCGGTCGAGCCCCGACATGGGAGACTCGCGACGTACCGCCACGGCACCCCGGTACCCCGACGCTCGCGACATCGGCCTCCTTCAACGCAGGACCAGCACGCTAACGAGGGACTGTAACCGCGGAGTGACCGCTGACGTCACACACGAGCGAGTCAAATGAGAATCCGGGCGAGGCCGTTCCCGTGTTCCGAGAACGGTGTGTCGCGTCTTACCAGCCGAGGAGACCGGCGTTTGACCGGACGGGCGCGGCGCGGCAACGTCTTCTGGCAACGCTGCAGCGAGTCAGAGAAGCCGCTCTCCACCGGAGGTCCGCATGGACACATCCGCTCCCCGCTCGCTGTCCGGCTCGCTCGGTGCCGGTTCCATCGTCTTCATGGTCGTCGCCGCGGCGGCCCCGCTCACCGTGGTGGCTGGCAGCGTCCCGCTCGGCGTGGCGCTGGGCAACGGCGCGGCCTTCCCCGCGACGTTCGTGCTGTGCTGCGCCGTGCTCCTGCTGTTCGCCGTCGGGTTCTGCGCGATGAGCAGGCACGTGCCCAACGCGGGCGCGTTCTACTCCTACGTCCAGCGCGGACTCGGCCGCGCGCCCGGCCTCGGCACGGCGTTCCTCGCACTGGTCACCTACACAGCGGTGCAGCTCGCCGTCTACGGCTACCTCGGCGCGACGCTCGACGGCCTCGTCCAGCACTACGGTGGGCCCGCGCTGCCGTGGTGGCTGTACGCGCTGGCCGCGGCTGCCGTGGTCGGTGTGCTCGGTTACCGGCACATCGAGCTCAGCAGCCGCGTCCTCGGCGTGCTGCTGCTGTGCGAGGTCGGGATCGTGCTCGTGTTCGACGCGGTGGTCGCGGCCAAGGGCGGCGGGGACGCCGGGCTGTCGACGGCGTTGCTGCAGCCCGCGCAGATCGGGTCCGGTTCGCTGGGCATCGCGATCATGTTCGCCGTCGCGAGCTTCATCGGCTTCGAGGCCACTGCGGTGTTCCGCGACGAGGCCCGCGATCCCGGCCGCACCATCCCGCGGGCCACGTACGCCGCGCTGCTGCTGATCGCCGGCTTCTACGCGCTCTCCAGCTGGGCCGTGGTGTCCGCGTGGGGCGACGCCGCCGCCGTCGAGCGGGCCGCGGCCGATCCCGGCAACATGCTGATCGCGACCATCGGCGACCACCTCGGCGCGGTGGGCGCCGACGTCGCACAGGTGCTGCTGGTGACGAGCCTGTTCGCCGCGCTGCTGGCCTTCCACAACGTCGTCGCGAGGTACGCCTTCTCCCTCGGCAACGCCGGCGCGCTGCCCTCGGTGTGCGGCCGCAGTCACGAGCGGCACGGTTCCCCGCACGTCGCCTCACTCGCCCAGTCGGGCAGCGCGGTGCTGCTCACGGTGCTGTTCGCGGCGCTGGGGATGGACCCGGTGACGCAGGTGTTCGCGTGGATGGCGGGCACGGCGACGCTCGGCGTGCTGGCGCTGATGACGCTCACGTGCCTGGCCGTCGTCGTGTTCTTCCGGCGCACGCGAGTGGACCAGCGCGCCTGGCACACGCTCGTGGCGCCCGTGCTCGGGCTTGCCGGGCTCGGCACGTGCCTGGCGCTGACGATCCTCAACTTCCCCACCCTGATCGGCGGCTCGGCCGGGCTGGCCGCCGTGATCGGCGCGGTGCTCGCGGGCTCGTTCGTGTTCGGGCTCGCGCTCTGCGCCGTGGTGCGAAAGGCCCCGCTCGCACCGGAAACCGTTGTCGAAACCGCCTGATTTCCACCGAGAGGAGCAGAGATGACCATCGCCGAAGACAGGACCACCGCGACGCATCCGCTGGACCCGATGAGCGCCGACGAGGTCGGCCAGATCCGCCGGGTCCTCGCCGACGCCGGGCTGCTCGCCGAGCCCGTGCGGTTCGCGTTCCTCGCGCTGGAGGAGCCGGAGAAGTCCGACGTGCTGGCGTTCACGCCTGGCGCCCAACTCGACCGCCGGTTCAGGGCGATCCTGCTGAACCTCGCCGACGGCAGTTCGCGCGACGTGGTCGTGTCGACCACCAGGTCCGCTGTGGACTCGGTGGTGGACATCGACCCCGTGGCGGCGGGACAGCCGCCGATCCTCGACACCGAGTTCGAACTGATCGAGGACATCCTCAACGCCGACGAGCAGTGGACGTCCGCGCTGGCACGACGAGGTCTCGACCCGGCGACCGTGCGTGCCGTGCCCCTCTCGGCGGGCTGCTACGACGAGCCCGGCGAGGAGGGCAAGCGGGTCGTGCGCTCGCTCGGCTTCCAGCAGCTGCACGAGAAGGACCACCCGTGGGCGCACCCGGTGGACGGGCTCGTGGCCTACGTCGACCTGACCAGCCGCACGGTGACCAGGGTGATCGACCACGAGAAGCTGCCGGTGCCCCGGGAGCCGGGCAACTTCGACGACCCGGAGCAGACCGGCCCCGCTCGCACGAGCCTCAAGCCGATCGAGATCACGCAGCCGCACGGGCCGAGCTTCGAGGTCGAGGACAGCCGGGTGCGGTGGGAGAACTGGGATCTGCGGATCGGCTTCAACGAGCGCGAGGGGCTGACCCTGCACCAGCTCTCCTTCCACGAGCGGCCGGTGCTGTACCGCGCGTCGGTGGCCGAGATGGTGGTGCCCTACGCCGACCCGTCGCCGGTGCGGTTCTGGCAGAACTACTTCGACTGCGGCGAGTACATGTTCGCCCGCTACACCAACTCGCTGGAGCTGGGCTGCGACTGTCTCGGCGAGATCCGCTACTTCGACGCGGTCGTGGCCGACGACCTCGGCGAGGCACGCACGATCCGCAACGCGATCTGCATGCACGAGGAGGACTTCGGCGTGCTGTGGAAGCACTCCGACCTGTTCGCGGGCTCGCACGAGACGCGGCGGCAGCGGCGGCTGGTGATCTCGTTCTTCACCACGATCGGCAACTACGACTACGGCTTCTACTGGTATCTCTACCTCGACGGCACGATCCAGCTGGAGGCCAAGGCCACGGGCGTCACGTTCACCTCCGCCTACCCGGAGCGGGGGCACGAGTACGCGACCGAGGTGGCGCCGGGGCTCGGCGCCCCGTACCACCAGCATCTGTTCTGCGCCCGGCTCGACGTCGGTGTCGACGGGCAGCGCAACGCCGTTGACGAGGTCGAGGCGCAGCGCGTGCCGGTGAGCGAGGACAACCCGTACGGCAACGCCTTCCGCCAGGCGCGCACGCGCCTGACCACGGAGTCGGACGCGAAGCGGCTGGCCGACAACACACGGGCGCGGGTGTGGCACGTCGTGAACCCGGAGGTGACCAACCGGCTCGGCCAGCCGGTCGCCTACGCGCTGCACCCGCAGGGGCAGCCCACGCTGCTCGCCGACGAGTCGTCGTCGATCCACGCGAGGGCGACGTTCGCGACGAAGCACCTCTGGGTCACGAAGTACGACCCGGCGCACCGCTATCCGGCCGGTGACCTCGTGAACCAGAACCCCGGCGGCGACGGCCTGCCGAAGTGGGCGGCCGAGGGCCGGGGCATCGACGGCGAGGACATCGTGCTGTGGCACACCTTCGGGCTCACGCACTTCCCGCGCCCTGAGGACTGGCCGGTGATGCCCGTGGACTACGCCGGGTTCACGCTCAAGCCGGTGGGCTTCTTCGACCGCAACCCCACGCTCGACGTACCCCCCACGAACACCTGCCACCACGAAGGCTAGGTCCGATCACAGCTCACACAGCCGCAGTGAAGGCCACCTTGCCTGCGTTGAACGCAGGCAAGGTGGCCTTCACTGCGGTCGGGTCAGGCTCTGCTGCGGCGGCGGTTCGCCAGCAGGGTCAGCGCGACGCCGGCCACGAGCAGGGTCACGCCGACGTAGATCGGCCACGAGCCCAGGCCGGTGTAGGCCAGGTCGCCTGGGTTCGCCTGCGGCCGGAACCGCACGTCGGGCACCAGGTCGTCACCGGAGTTTCCGCCACCGGTGCTGACGCCACCCGTGTTCCCGCCGGGGCCGCCCGGCAGGGTCGCGCAGTCGGCGCCCAGCGTGAGCGACACCGGGTCGAGCTCGGCGCCGTCCTCGTAGAAGCCGCCGAAGGCGTCCGAGCTCGTCAGGGTCGCGGGCACGTTCCCGACGGACAGCACCCCGGCCTCGTTCGTCTTCTGCGCGCCCGCGAGGTCGAGGTTCGCGAGCGCCACCCCCGGCAGGTTCACCGGCTCCGACGGCGCGCCCTCCTCGGTGCGCAGCTCGACGTCGGCGTAGAGCGTGCCGGTGCCGCCGTCCACGACCACCTTCGGGTCGCCGAGCACGAACGTGAAGAAGTGCGAGGGGTAGGAGAACGTCACCGTGCCGCGGTACTGCACGGTGAAGGCCTCGGCGGAGGTGAACTGCGCGGAGCCGAACGCGAAGCGGTACGCACCGGTCGGCACTCCTGCCGGGTTGGGCACGCCGTCACGCGCGACCTCGTCGACGCCGGTGATCACGGCGCCGTCGGTGGCGGTGATGCTGTTGCCCTCGGCACCGCCGATGCCCACCCCGACGTAGCTGCGGAAGCTCTTGCGCAGGCCCCACAGCAGGTCGCCCTTGGCGGCGTTCTCCTGGGTCAGCACACACGTCGGCGCCGGATCGTCGTCGCCGTCGGGGCCGGGGTCGGCGCCCGGATCGGTCGACGGCGGCGCGAACGTCAGCGCGGTGACCGTGTCCCACGTCGTGTCGGTGGACTCGGCGGCGAAGGTGTAGACGCTGAACGGCGTCGCCGCCGCGGTGCGCGCCACGCCGTCGGCGCCGGTGTAGGCGGCCTTGACGGTGGTGGTGATCTGCCAGGTGCCGTCGCCGTTCACCGGGATGGCCTGGTCGAGCTGGTAGGCACCGCCCGCCGCGGGATCCTTGAGCACGTCGAGGCCGGGACCGATCCGCAGCCGGTAACCCTTGTCCCCGTTGCCATCGGGCGCGAAGCCGGTGCCCGCGATGGTCACTTCGGCGCCGTCCGGGTTCAGCCCGGTCGACGGGGTCACGGTGACCGAGGGCGTCGGCGGTGGTTCCGTGGCGGGTGGCGTGAACACGAGCCTGCCCGCGTCGAGCGCGGCACCCGGCTCGTAGAAGCCCGCGAAGGCCGCCGCGCCCTCCTCGGTGAGCGTCGCCGAGGTGATGGTGGCGGCGAGGTGGTCGCCCTCGGCCACGGGTGCGTCCTCGAACGTCAGGTCGGCGAACACCACCTCGGTGGGCTCCCGCACCTGTTGCGGGTCGTCGGCCGTGCCGTAGAACGCGTAGCTCACCGTGCCCTTGAGCGAGCCGGTGCCGTCGCCGTCGAAGGTCACCTTCGGGTCGGCGAAGGTGAAGTCCCAGATGAAGTGGCCGGGCATCGCGAACCCGACGGAGCCGCCGAACTCCACCGTGCCCGTGCCCGTCTCCGGGTCGAACGTGGACGCGCGCTGCGGCCACGAGAACGGCTCCGGGTCGGCCGACGCGCCGTCGGCGGGCGTGACCGTGCCGCCGAACATGGTCATGTAGTTGCGCCACGACTGCTTGATGCCCCAGTGCAGTCCCGTGGCCGACGCCTCCTCGCCTCCGGTGTCCTGCGCGGCGGCGGGACCCGCCGTCAGCGCGCCACCGGCGAGCAGCGTGAGCGTGCCCGCCGCGGCTCCCATTCTTCGCCAGATCGTTCTCACGTGTCGTTCCCTTCGATATCCCGGGTCCGGCGGCGCAGCCGCAGTACGACCGCGACCACCGCGACCACCAGTAGGACCGCTCCCCCGACGAGCAGCGCGACGAGCAGTGCGCTGCCCTTCTCCCCCTGCACCTGCGCCTGCGCGGGGGGCTCCGCAGGCGGGGGCGACGGTGACGTTCGCGCCGCCGCTCGGACCGACAGCTCGACGGATGTCTCCACAGTGGACCGTTCACCGGTGAACACGAGACGGTGGGTGCCCTCGGTGACGTGCTCGGGGATCGTCGCCGTGTACGTGAACCGCCCGTCGTCGCCCGCCCGCGCGGGCGGGAGGGTCACCGGGTCGGAGTGCAGCGTGACGCCGACGTTCTCGCCGGGCGTGAAACCGGTGCCGGTGACCTCGATCCGGTCCCCTGCACGGGCCTGCGTCGTCGCGGTCTCGACCGAGGGCGTCGGCGCGGGCGCCGTGGTGGTGGTCGTCGCGGGCGGGGCCTGCCGCGAGGGCGGCGCCGCCGCGGGCTCCTGCCGGGGGACGGCGAAGCGCACCGGCGTGAACGTCTCGTTGGCAGGGTTCACCACGCCGTGTGCGCCGATCGTGATGACGCCGCACTGCACCCGCGTGCAGTCGACCTGAGTCGTGTTGCCCTCCCGGTCGACGGCCTGGAAACGGGCGCCGGGTATCACGAGCTGCGCCTGCCACGTGCCGTCGGGGTTGACCACGCCGTTCGCGCTCGACCCCGTGTCACTGCCGGGGAAGGCGAGATAACGCTGGAAGCCGTTGTTGTCCCGCGACTCGGTGTCCTGCACGTAGCGGTATGTGCTGCCCGCGGCACCGCCCTGGCTCGGCTGCCACGCGCCCGCCGGGTTCGACACCCAGCCGAACAGCACGTACACGCCGCCGTGTCCACCGTGGACGGACTGGAACCCGGTGCCGCGCAGCTGGACGATCGTGGCGTAGTCGGGGTCGGCGGTGGACGGCGACACGCTCACCGACGCGCCCTGGGCGCTCGCGGTGCCGGTCAACGGGGCGGTGAACGCGGCGAGCAGCGTGGCCAGTGCCGCGGCACGCGCACGTCTGCCAGAGGGGGACTTGGTCATGGGCCTTTCCTGTTCGTTACCGGTACGGCAGGACGATGGGCTTTCCGGTACGGGGATGGCTGATCACCTCCACCGGGTGCTGGTAGACGCCGGAGAGCAGCTCGGCGCGGCAGACGTCCTCCGGGGGCCCGGCCTCGGCGAGGCCGCCCGCCGCGAGCACCGCGATCCGGTCGGCGTGTGCGGCGGCGAGGCCGAGGTCGTGCAGCACCACCAGCACCCCGGCGCCCTCCGACGCCCGCGCGCGGGCGAGCGCGAGGACCTGTTCCTGGTGGCGAAGGTCCAGCGCCGCGGTGGGCTCGTCGAGCAGGAGCAGGCTCGCCGACTGCGCGAGCACGCGGGCCAGCGCGGTGCGCGCCTGCTCCCCTCCGGACAGCGTCGGATAGGTCCGCGTGGCGAAGGCGGTGAGCTCGGTGTCGGCGAGCGCGGCGGCCACCGCCCGCTCGTCGTCGTCCTCGGCGGGCGTGCCCTCCCAGGGTGCCCGGCCCATCTCCACCACGGCGAGCACGTCGAACGGGAACGACACCGGGTTGTGCTGCGGCAGCACGGCCCTGCGCCTCGCGAGGTCCACTGTGGACCACGAAGGCGCGGGCCTGCCGTGGATCGAGACCGTGCCCGCCGAGGGGGCCAGATCGCCGGCGAGCACGCTGAGCAGCGTCGACTTGCCCGCGCCGTTGGGGCCGACGAGTGCGAGCACCTCGCCCGCGTGCACCCGCAGTGACACGCCGTCGAGCAGGCGTTTCCCGCCGATCGTGACCACCACCGCGTCCGCCTCGGCGAGCACGTCGCCCTCGGCCGGCGGTTCGGGCAGGCGTGCCGGTGCGCGCGAGAGGAGCCTCACGTCCAGCCTCCTTCCCTGCGCCGGGTGCGCAGCAGCAGCCAGAAGAAGAACGGGCCGCCGACGAGCGCGGTCAGCATGCCGATGGGCAGGTCCGCGTAGTGGAAGGCGTTGCGGGCCAGCAGGTCCGCGGCCGCGAGCAGCAACGCGCCGCCGAGGAGGCTCGCGGGGATCAGCACGCGGTGACCCGGCCCGGTGATCATGCGGATCAGGTGCGGCACCACGAGCCCGACGAAGCCGATGATGCCCGAGTACGACACCGCGGCGGAGACGGCGACGGCGACCACCACGATCGTCACCAGCCGCAGCGACTCGACGTCCACGCCGAGGTGCCGGGCCTGCCGATCACCGAGCGCCAGCAAGTCGAGCCGCCGGGCGAGCAACATCGACACGGCGACGCACACCGCGACGAGCGGCGCGATCGTGGCGACGTAGGCCCAGCGGCTGCCTGCCAGCGAACCGAGCTGCCAGAACACGATCTGCTCGCGCGCGGCCTGGTCGCCCGCGAAGACGAGGAACGCGATGGCGGCGTTGGCGACGGCGTTGACGGCGACGCCGGTGAGGATCATCGTGACCACCCCGGCGCGGCCCTTCGACCGCGCGAGCACGTACACCGCCAGCGTGGTGACAAGCCCGGTCGCGAACGCGAGCGCCGGGGTGGTGAACGCGCCGAGGAACGTCCAGCCGAACACAATGGACAGACACGCCCCGACAGCGGCGCCCGAGGAAACGCCCACCACCCCGGGTTCGGCGAGCGGGTTGCCGAAGCAGCCCTGCATCAGCGCGCCGCACACGCCGAGCACACCGCCGACGAGCAGCGCCAGCACCACGCGCGGGAAACGCACGTCCCACAGCGCCGCCTCGGCGAAGGGGTCGGCGGGCGCGGCGAGCACGTCGATGCCGATCCGGTTCAGCACCGAGCCGACGACCTGCGACGCGGGGATGCCGAACTGGCCGACGGCCGCGGAGGCGATGCTCACCATCACCAGCCCCACGGTGAGCACGGTGAACAGTGCGGCCACGCGCGCGGGCCTGCGTCTCGGCGGCGGCACGAGGTCCCCGCCGGAGGTCACCGGCGGGCTGACGGTGGCGGTCACCCGGCCGCCTCGAGAGAGTCCGGCGCGTAGAGCGCCCGCGCGAGCGCGTCGAGCACCGATGGGGTGAGCGGGCCGAAGCCGAGGATCTGGTAGTCGTTCATGTCCACGAAGCGACGGCGCTGTGCGGCCGGAGTCTGTGCCACGCCGGGGATACTGGCCGCGCCCTCCACGCCGCCGACCGACTCGAGCCCCTTGGTCATCAGCAGGATCACGTCCGGCTTGGCCTTGGCGAGCGCCTCGGGGTTGATGGGCCGCATCCCGTTGATGCCCACCTCGCTCGCGACGTCGACGGCGCCTAGCGCGGAGATCAGCGCGTCGGCGCCGGAACCCCTGCCGAACATGTGGTAGACGCCGGCGGAGCCGCGCAGGTACAGGAACACGACGCGGGGCCTGCGCGACTCCTCGTCCGGCACCAGCTTCGCGATCTCCGCCTTCTTCGCGGCGACCTCCCGGTCCAGCCGGTCGGCGAGCTGCCGTCCGGCGGCCTCGACGCCGAGCGCGGCGGCGACGGCGCGCACGATTTCGCCGTTGTTGTCGAGCGTGCGCCGCGGCGTCACGACCACCACCGGGATACCGGCGTCGCGCAGTTGCAGCACGACGTTCCACGGGCCGAGCGTCGTGTCCGTGAGGACGACGCTTGGCCGCAGGCCGAGGATGGCCTCGGGGTTGAGCTGGTGGCCGTTGCTCGTCACGAGCGGGAGGTCCGCCGCGGCCGGGAAACCGGTCGAGGAGTCCCTGCCGACCACGCGGTCGCCGAGCCCGAGGCCGAACACCGTCGCGGCGAGCGTGCCGGAGCGGTCGAGGGCGAGGATGCGGCTGGTGTCGGTGACGGTGACGCGGGTGCCCTGGTGGTCGGTGACGGTCGCGGGCAGCCGCGGGGCCGGCGCGGGCTCGATGGGCTGGATGTCGGGCTGTGCCACGACCGCCGTGGACGGCCCTTCGTGGGCGCGCGGGTCGGCGACCGGGGTCAGTTCCGCGAGCGGAGTCTGGTCGGCGATCCCCTCGGGAACGGCGGCGTTCGATCCCGGCTGTGGTGCGGGGCCGCAGCCCGCGAGCACCAGCACCATCCCGGCGAGCGCGGCTCGCCGTAACCCCAAGCGTCTGGACACTTAGGTGAGGCTAACCAAATTTATCCTTTTGGGTAGGCAAGCCTACCCTTCTTTACTGAGTCGTTACCACTTC
This sequence comes from Prauserella endophytica, assembly GCF_005146945.1. Lineage (GTDB taxonomy): Bacteria > Actinomycetota > Actinomycetes > Mycobacteriales > Pseudonocardiaceae > Prauserella_A > Prauserella_A endophytica. The sequence continues at coordinate 322,120 of NZ_SWMS01000005.1, read as the reverse complement.
CGGCGAGCCGGCCGGCCCTCAGACGCGGCAGCGGTGTTCACCCGAGCGGCCTCGTCGCGACCCTCAACGACCTGGCCGGGCGGGAACTCGCGCGGCGCGGCCCCGACCCGGACGAGAGCAGGCGCAACATCATCAGCATCACCGCGGCGGGCAGGCGCACGCTCAACCGCCTGGAGAAGGTGGTGGCCCAGGCACAAGGACGAGCTGCTCGCGCCGCTGTCGGCCAGCGAACGCGAGCAGCTCGTCGGTTTGCTCACCCGGGTGCTCGATCACCACACCCGTTAGCGGAACCGCCGCAGCCGGAGGCTGTTGCTCACCACGAACACGGAGCTGAGCGCCATCGCGGCACCGGCGAGCATCGGGTTCAGCAGCCCGGCGGCCGCGAGTGGCAGCGCCGCGACGTTGTAGGCGAACGCCCAGAACAGGTTGTGCTTGATGGTGCGCAACGTGCTCCGCGAGAGCCTGATCGCGTCGGCGGCGACCCGCAGGTCACCACGCACCAGCGTCAGGTCGCCGGCCTCGATCGCCACGTCGGTGCCCGTGCCCATCGCCAGCCCGAGGTCGGCCTGCGCGAGCGCTGCGGCGTCGTTGACGCCGTCGCCGACCATCGCGACGACCCTGCCCTCGGACTGCAGCCGCTTGACCACGTCCACCTTGTCCTGAGGCAGGACCTCGGCGAACACCTCGTCGATGCCCACCTCGGCGGCCACGGTCCTGGCCACGGCCTCGTTGTCACCCGTGAGCAGCACCGGCGTGAGTCCGAGCTCCCGCAGCCGCGCGACCGCCTCGGCCGAGGTCGGCTTGACGGTGTCGGCGACCTCCAGCACCGCGCGGACATCGCCGTCCCAGCCGACCGCCACAGCAGTACGGCCACGCGCCTCCGCCTCGGCCTTGACCTCGGCGAGCCCGTCCGGCAGGTGCAGGCCCCACTGTTCGAGCAGCGCGGGCCGCCCGGCCACCACTGCGTGGCCCTCGACGACGCCCTGGACGCCGAGCCCCTCGACGTTGGTGAACTCCTCCACCACAGGCAGCTCGCCTACCTTCTCCCGCGCGCCGCGGGCGATGGCCTTGGCGATCGGATGCTCGGAGGCGTTCTCCAGCGCACCCGCCAGCCGCAGGGCCTCGGCGTCGTCGACGCCGTCGGCCGCGTGCACGTTCGCGAGCGCCATCGTGCCCGTGGTGACCGTGCCGGTCTTGTCGAGCACGACGGTGTCCACGCGCCGGGTGGACTCCAGCACCTCGGGGCCCTTGATCAGGATGCCGAGCTGCGCGCCCCGCCCGGTGCCGACGAGCAGCGCCGTGGGCGTGGCGAGCCCCAGGGCACACGGGCAGGCGATGATCAGCACCGCGACCGCGGCCGTGAACGCCTCCGCCGCCGGGACGCCGGCGCCGAGCCAGAACATCAGCGTGCCCAGTGCGAGCGCGATGACGATCGGCACGAACACCGCCGAGATCCGGTCGGCCAGCCGCTGCACGGCCGCCTTGCCCGTCTGCGCGTCCTCGACCAGCTTCGCCATCTGGGCCAGCTGCGTGTCGGAGCCGACACGGGTCGCCCGCACGACCAGCCTGCCGCCCGCGTTCACGGTGGCGCCGGTCACGGTGTCGCCGAGGCCGACCTCGACCGGCACCGACTCGCCGGTGAGCATGCTCGCGTCGACCGCGGAGCTGCCCTCCTCGACCACGCCGTCGGTGGCGATCTTCTCGCCGGGCCGCACGACGAACCGGTCGCCGACCGCCAGCTGCCCGATGGGAACGCGCACCTCGCGGCCGTCGCGTAGCACCCCGACGTCCTTGGCGCCGAGCTCCAGCAGCGCCCGGAGCGCCGCGCCCGCGCGCCGCTTCGAACGGGCCTCGAAGTACCGCCCGGCGAGGATGAACGTGGTGACCCCGGCAGCGACCTCCAGATAGATGGACGCCTGGCCGCCGCCGCGCTCGAGCGTGAAATCGAAGCCGTGCGTCATCCCCGGCATGCCGGCCTCGCCCAGCAGCAGCGCGTACAGCGACCAGCCGAGCGCGGCGAGCGTGCCCATCGAGATGAGCGTGTCCATGGTCGCCGCGCCGTGCCGCAGGTTCGCCCACGCGGCCTTGTGGAACGGCCACGCGCCCCACACGACCACCGGCGCGGCCAACGTCAGCGAGATCCACTGCCAGTACTCGAACTGCCAGGCCGGGACCATGGCGAGCAGGATCACCGGCACCGAAAGCACGACCGATGCGATGAGCCGCTGGCGTGGGGCGCGCAGCGGGTCGTCCTCGTCCTCCGGCTCCCGCCGCGCCGTCTCCTCCGTGGGCTCCGGCGGCAGGGTCGCCGTGTATCCGGCGGCCTCCACCTGCGCGACGAGCTGGTCCGGCTCGACGCCGTCCGCGTAGCTGACCCTGGCCTTCTCGGTCGCGTAGTTGACCGTGGCGGTGACACCGTCGAGCTTGTTGAGCTTGCGCTCCACGCGCATGGCGCACGAGGCGCAGGTCATGCCGCCGATCTCGAGCTCGATCTCGTGGCCCGCGACTGTTTCCCGCACTCCGGCCGTCATGACCGCTCCCCCTCCACGGTGAACTCGGCCGTGCGCACCACGCCGTCGTGCTGGAAGTCCAGGAAAAGCCGGTAGGTACCCGCCGACGGCACCTCGGCGATGAACGGGATCACCGGGCCGCCGCTGTTCTCGCCGCCGGGGTGGACGTGCAGGTAGGCGAGGTCCCCGCCGCGCAGCGCCACGAGGTGTCCGTCGGCGCCGAGGTAGGGCTGCAGGTTGGTTACCGGCCTGCCGTCCTTGCTGACGGTGAGCCGCACCTCCGATGCTTCGCCGGCCACCAGATGCCCGTCGAGGCGGACCTCGTAGCCGTCGACGCGCGAGACCCGCGAGGGCTCGTGGGTCACCGGCTGGAAGTCGCCAGGCGCGAAGAGGTCGGCGCCGAGTGTCATCGCCTCACCGCCCGATGGCGCGAAGTCGGCGAACACGCGGTAGGCCCCTGGATCGGGCAGGTTCAACGGCACGGACCACGTGCCGTCGGCGGTCATCTCGGGATGGATGTGCTGGAAGTCCGCGGTGTCGCGGCGCACCACGATGAGGTGCATGCGCTTCTCGTGCTCGACCTCGAAGCGGGTGACGGGGTCACCGCCCGGGCCGGTGATGCGGAACGAGAAGCTCTCGGTGGTCCCCGGGGTCAGCGTCGTGCGGGTGGGCGTGAGGGTGTAGCCGCCCCTGGCCGACGCCAGTCCCTCGGGCTGGTCGACGTGCTCGGCTTCCGCGACGGTGCCGCTGTGTTCGTCCCCGCCCCCGGCGTGTTCCTCCTGACCGGGGGCACCAGCCTCGCTGGTGAGGGGACCGACAGCGGTTCCGATCGCCCACGCGCCAGTGGCGAGGAGGGCGAGCGTGACACCGTAGGCGGACAGCTTCGCTGCTGTGTTCATGTCGGTCCTGTCGTCGCTTCTTGTCGAAGTGCTATGCCGTGAGCTGGTACCCGGCCTCCTCGACCGCGGCTCGCACGTCGGCGAGGCCCAGTTCCTTCGCGCTGGTGACGGTGACCGCGCCCGTCGGGACGTCGACGGACACGTCGGTCACACCGTCGATGGCCCCGACCTCCTCACTCACCGAGCGCGCGCAGTGCTCGCAGGTCATCCCGGTGACGGTGTAGGTCGTCTCGGTCATCGCGGTTCTCCTTGCTCTGTCTGTGGTTGTCGGTTTCGTCGTGGTGTCAGGAGCGGACGAGCCGGGCGATCGCGTCGCTGGCCTCGCGCACCTTCTCCTCCGCGGTCTCGCCGCCCTCGGCGATGGCCTGCGCCACACAGTGCTTGAGGTGCTCGTCCATGAGCCCGAGGGACACCGCCTGCAGTGCCTTGGTGGCCGCGGCGATCTGGGTGAGCACGTCGATGCAGTACTCGTCGTTCTCGACCATCCGCTGCAGTCCCCTGATCTGTCCCTCGACGCGGCGCAGCCGCTTGAGGTAGGCGTCCTTGTCGCCGGTGTATCCCCGCATCGCTCTTCTCCCTCTACTACCGCCGGATCACCTCGAGTGTACCCCCTACCCGTATAGGTCGAAGCCATCTCGGGTGCTCCGGTGGGACATTTATACCCTAGGGGGGTAGGGCATTGTCAAGGACGGTCGCCGGCCAGCAGTGAGTCGAGCAGCCGTCGCACGGCGGTTCCCATCGCGGCGCGGGCGTCCTCGTCACGGACGTCCGAGGTCATGACGACACCGGCTTGCAACAGGGCGCCATGGAGCAGGTGCGCGAGCGGTTCGGCGGGCTGAACGGGCAGGACGCCGTCGCGGATCGCCGACGCGAGCCTCTCGACGAGCAAGCCCCACGGCCCGCGCGTACGTTCGGAGCCGTTCCACCACCGCCAGCCGAGCACCGACGGCACCTCGCGCAGGAGCAGCCTGCGCACCTCCGGTTCGAGGCACGCGTCGAGGAACGCCTGTGCGCTGACCCGCAGGCCTTCCGCCGGATCACCGTCGAGGCCGGCCGTCGCCGCGCGCACGCGGTCGGCCACGCGGGCCTCCACCGCCTCGGCTGCGGCCGCGAACAGCGCTTCCTTGTCGGTGAAGTGGTAGTAGAGCGCGGCCCTGGTCACCCCGGCGCGGTTGACGACCTCACTCGTGGCCGTGTCGGCGAACCCCTTCTCGGTGAACAGATCCACCGCCGCGACGACGAGGGCGTGACGCGCCGCGTCGCTGCGTTCCAGCTCGCGGTTCCGCGCCACCACACACGGATTTTACGCTCCGGCACCGTGATAGCGAAGCAAAGTAAAGATCCGATGTATCCTGACTCTGACGCGGCCGCGGCCCGCCGCCCGGCGCGGCCGGAACAGCGAGGAGAACGATGTCCGTCACCGACGCCGCCATCGAGGCGATCAAGCAGATGATCGTCGACGGCGAGTTGCGCCCCGGCGACCGGCTCCCCCGCGAGCCCGACCTCGCCGAGCGACTCGGCCTGTCGAGGAACTCGCTGCGTGAAGCCGTGCGCGCCCTGTCGCTCATTCACGTGCTCGACGTCAAACAGGGCGACGGCACCTACGTGACGAGCCTCGAGCCGGCACTGCTCATGGATGCCATGAGCTTCGTGGTGGATTTCCACCGCGACGACACCGTGCTGCAGTTCCTGGAGGCGCGGCGCATCCTCGAACCGGCGGCGACCGCGATGGCCGCCACCAACATGTCGCAGGAAGACATCGGAGGCCTCGCGACGCTCATCGACTCCCTCGGCGACAAGCCCACCGTCGAGCAACTCGTCGCCAACGACCTGGAGTTCCACCGCCGGATCGCGGCGGGCTCCGGCAACCAGGTGCTCTCGTCGCTGGTGGAGAGCGTCTCGGGGCGAACGCAGCGCGCGCGGACGTGGCGGGGCATCACACAGGAGGCGGCGGTGGAGCGCACGCTGGCCGAGCATCGCGCCATCCAGCAGGCGCTCGCGGCGGGACAGCCCGACGTCGCCCGAGCCTGGGCAACGGTCCACATCGCCGGCGTAGAGCAGTGGATCCGCCAAACCCTCGTGGAAAACTGACCCGCCTGCCCAGCCGCAGTGAAGGCCACCTTGCCTGCGTTGAACGCAGTGATGGTGGCCTTCACTGCAGTTGGCGCGCGGACCCTCCTGCCGCCAAGGGAACCCTCTCGGCGGTCCCGACTTCCCCCAAGGCCACCTTTGTTGCGTTGAGCGCACCTAAGGTGGCCTTGGGGAGCGATCAGCTCACTGGGCGGGGCGGAGGCGGAGGTCTTGCATGCCGCCGTCGACGGCGAGGCCGACGCCGCTCGTGGAGCCGGCAAGGGGGCTCGCGAGGTAGACCACCGCGTGGGCGACCTCCTCGGGCGAGACGAGCCGGCCGTGCGGTTGCCGCGCGCACAACGCGGCCCGCTCCGCCTCCGGATCGTCGGCCCTGTCCAGCAGCCTGCCGATCCACGGGGTGTCGGCGGTCCCGGGATTGACGCAGTTGACCCGGATCCCTTCACGCAGGTGGTCGGCCGCCATCGCCCGCGACAGCGCCAGCACCGCGCCCTTCGACGCGCTGTAGAGCGCCCGCTGCGGCAGCCCGGCCGTCGCCGCGATCGAGCCCACGTTGACGATCGCCGCCGACGACGACCTCCGCAGGTACGGCAGGGCCGCGCGGGCGGTGCGCACCATGCCGAGCACGTTGACGTCGAGCACCCGCAGCCACTCCGCGTCGTCGTTGTCGGCGACCGTGCCCTGCGCCCCGATGCCCGCGTTGTTGACCAGCACGTCGAGCCCGCCGAAGCGGTCGGCCACCGCGTCGATGGCCTCCCGCACCGACGCGTCGTCGGTGACGTCGGCCCGCACGCCGAGGACGCCGTCGGCGTCTGGCACCGGCCGCAGGTCCAGCGCCGCGACGCGCGCCCCCCGCTCGCGCAGCGCGGCCACCACCGCGGCGCCGATGCCGGACGCTCCTCCGGTGACCGCGGCGACCCGCCCGTCGAACTCCGCCATGCTGCCTGCCTTCCTAGTACGCGACGAACTCCTGCCGCTGACGGCCGAGCCCCTCGATCTCCAGCTCCACCACGTCGCCCGCCCGCAGATACGGGAACTTCCCCGACAGCGCGACTCCCTGCGGCGTGCCGGTCATGATCAGGTCGCCCGGCTCGAGGGTCAGGTACCTGCTGATGTGCCACACCAGGAACTCGACGCCGAAGATCAGATCCGCGGTGGTCGAGTCCTGTCTCGGCTCGCCGTTTACCCAGCTGCGGAGGCGCAGCGCGGTGTGGTCCACCTCGTCGGGGGTGACGAGCCACGGGCCGACGGGGTTGAAGCCGGGCGCGCACTTGCCCTTGCTCCACTGCCCGCCCGAGTCGACGAGCTGGTACTGCCGCTCCGACACGTCGTTGCCCAGCACGAAGCCCGCGACGTGGGCCATGCTGTCGGCGGGCGAGTCCAGGTAGGCCGCCCGGCTGCCGATCACGACCCCGAGCTCCACCTCCCAGTCGGTGCGCTCGCTGCCCGGAGGGATGGTGACGGCGTCCTCGGGGCCGACGACGGTGTTGGGCGTCTTGAGGAACAGGATCGGGGTCTCGGGCGGCTCCGAGCCCGACTCGGCGGCGTGCGCCGCGTAGTTCATGCCAACGCACACGACCGCGCTCGGGCGGGCGATCGGCGGGCCGATCCGTTGTGCCCCAACGCTTTCCAGCTCTGGCAGCTGTCCGGCGTCGCGCGCGGCGCGCACCGCGCCGAGCCCGCCTCCGGCGAGGAACGCGCCGTCGAGGTCCGCCGTCAGGCCGCTCAGGTCGTAGGTCCGCCCGCCGTCGATCAGGACGGGCCGCTCCTCACCGACAGGGCCGAGCCGGGCCAGTTTCACGGTGCACTCCTCACGCCAGTGGTCGGGTGTCTCTGCCGGGCCGACTGTAGATCATCAGCAAAAACGACGACAGGTATTGCGAATGGTAGGCGTAATATGCCTCAACATCGAGCCTTGACGGTACAGACATCGGATGTCTATCGTTCGGCGGTGACGTAGCTCATACGACAGGAGCACCGTGGCTCGCCTCATCGCGCTGCAGACGCACGACGTGCGCTTTCCGACTTCGCAGACCCTCGACGGATCCGATGCCATGAACCCGGATCCCGACTACTCAGCGGCCTACCTGCGCCTGCGCACCGACGCGGACGACGGCCTGGAGGGGCACGGCTTCGTCTTCACCATCGGACGCGGCAACGACGTGCAGGTCGCCGCGCTGCGGGCACTCGAAGACCACCTCGTCGGCCGCGACGTCGACGAGCTGCTCGCCGACCTCGGCGGCGTGTGGCGCGAGCTGGTGCACGACTCGCAGCTGCGCTGGCTCGGCCCGGAGAAGGGCATCATGCACATGGCCATCGGCGCGGCCGTGAACGCGCTGTGGGACCTCAAGGCCAAGCGGGCGGGCCAACCGCTGTGGCAGCTGCTGGCCGGCATGACGCCCGAGGAGATCGTCGACCTCGTCGACTTCCGCTACCTCACCGACGCGCTCACGCGCGAGGAGGCGCTCGCGATCCTGCGCGCGGCGGAACCGGGCCGCGCCGAGCGCGAGGCCACGCTGGTGCGCGAGGGCTACCCGGCCTACACCACCACCCCCGGCTGGCTCGGATACGACGACGACAAGCTCGCCCGGCTGTGCCGCGAGGCCGTGGCCGAGGGGTTCGCGCAGATCAAGCTCAAGGTGGGCGGCGACCTGGACGACGACGTGCGCAGGCTGCGGATTGCACGTGAGGTGTGCGGGCCGGACGTGCGGATCGCCGTCGACGCCAACCAGCGCTGGGACGTCGCCGACGCCGTGCGCTGGATGGACGCGCTGAAGGAGTTCGACCTGGCCTGGATCGAGGAGCCGACGAGCCCCGACGACGTGCTCGGGCACGCGGCGATCGCGAAGGCCGTGGCGCCGGTGCCGGTCGCCACGGGCGAGCACACCGCCAACCGCGTGCTGTTCAAGCAGTTCCTGCAGGCGGACGCGCTCGGCATCCTGCAGCTCGACGCCACGCGCGTGGCCGGGGTCAACGAGAACATCGCGATCCTGTTGCTGGCGGCCAAGTTCGGCGTCCCAGTGTGCCCGCACGCCGGGGGCGTCGGCCTGTGCGAGGCCGTGCAGCACCTCGCGATGTTCGACTACGTCGCCGTCTCGGGCACAACCGAGGGCCGCATGATCGAGTTCGTCGACCACCTGCACGAGCACTTCGTCACCCCGGTCGACGTGCGAGACGGCCGTTACCACGCGCCCAAGTCCCCCGGCGCGGGCACGGAGATGCTCGCGGAGTCCATTGTGGAGTACGAGCATGGCTAGCCCTGCGCTCGGCCGGTTCGGGCTCGGCACCGCGAGCCTGGGCAACCTCTACGAGCCCATGAGTGACGAGACCGCGCACGCCGTGCTCAACGCGGCGTGGGAGTGCGGCATCCGCTACTTCGACACCGCCCCCCACTACGGGCTGGGGCTCGCCGAACGGCGCCTCGGCGCCTTCCTCGCCGGCAAGCCGCGCGGGGACTACGTCGTCTCCACCAAGGTCGGCAGGCTGCTCGTACCCGATCCGGCAGGCGCGAGCCGGCTCGACGACGCCAACCACTACGCCGTTCCCGCGGACCACCGCCGGGTGTGGGACTTCAGCGCCGACGGCGTGCGGCGCTGCCTCGACGCCTCGCTGGAGCGGCTCGGCCTGGACGCCGTCGACATCGTGTACCTGCACGACCCCGACGAATACGACCTCTCCCCCGCGCTGGCCGAAGGCGTGCCCGCCGTCGCGGCGCTGCGCGAGCAGGGCGTTGTCACCGCGGTCGGCCTCGGCTCGAAGTCCACGGAGGCGCTGCTCGCCGGTGCCCGCACCGGGATGCTCGACCTGGTGATGGTCGCGGGCCGGTTCACCCTGCTCGAACAACCCGCTCTCGACGCGGTGATCCCGGAGTGCCGGGCGCGCTCGGCCGGGATCGTCAACGCCGGGGTGTTCAACTCCGGCCTGCTCGCCACACCCGTGCCGTCCGCGGAGAGCAGGTACGAATACGGCTCGGTGCCGCCCGCCGTGCTCGCCAAGGCGAGGGCGATCGCCGACGTCTGCGCCGAGTTCGGCACCGACCTGCCCACGGCCGCGCTGCACTTCTCGCTGCGGGAGCCGGTGGTGCGCACCGTCGTGACTGGAGCCGCCTCGGCGCGGGAGGTCCGCGAGAACAACGAGCGCCTGCGGTCGTCCGTACCGGACGAGCTGTGGACGACCCTGCGAGACAAAGGACTGACCCGGTCATGACCTCGCCCGCCGTCGACCACGTCGTCGACACGCACCTGCACCTGTGGGACCTCACGGTCAGCGAGTACGCGTGGCTGCCCAAGGGCTCGGAGCTGCACGCGACGTTCACCGCCGACAGCGCGCGGGCGGAGCTGACCGAGGCGGGCGTCTCCACCGCGATCCTCGTGCAGGCCGAGGACTCCGAGGCCGACACGGAGTTCATGCTCGCGCAGGCGAGCGCACACGACTGGATCACCGGCGTGGTCGGCTGGGTGCGCCTCGACGACCCCGGCACGGCGACGAGGCAGCTCGACCGCTGGCAGGAGCACCCGGCACTGCGCGGCATCCGGCACCTCGTGCACGACGACCCGCGCGACGACTTCCTCGCGCTGCCCGCCGTGCGCCGGTCGCTGGGGCTGCTCGCCGAGCGCGGGCTCCCGTTCGACGTGCCCGACGCATGGCCCCGCCACCTCGCGGGCGTGGCCGAGCTGGCCGCCGCCTTGCCGGAACTGACGATCGTGGTCGACCACCTCGGCAAACCGCCCCGGGGCCGCCCGGGCTACGACGCGTGGCGTGCCGCCCTGCGCGAGGTCGCGGCTCGCCCCAACACGGTCGCGAAGGTGTCCGGGCTGCAGGTGGCGGGCGAGCCGCTGACGGTCGCCGCCCTGCGCCCCGTGGTCGACACCGCGCTCGAGCTCTTCGGCCCGAGCCGGCTGATGTACGGCGGGGACTGGCCGATGACCGTGCCGTTCGGCGGCTATCAGCCCACGTGGCGGGTGCTGGCCGAGCTGATCGGCGAGCTGTCGCCGGACGAACGTGCGAGCATCGCCCACGGCACGGCGAGCGCGGTGTACGGAGTGCCGGAGCCGGTGCGATGACGGGAGTCGCGACGATGACGGAGCCGCTGCTCGAGGTCGAGGGCGTCGACAAGAGCTTCCCCGGCGTGCGCGCGCTGCACGACATGCGGCTGGAGCTGCGCTCGGGCGAGGTCCTCGCGCTGGTGGGCGAGAACGGGGCGGGCAAGTCCACGCTCATGAAGCTGCTCTCGGGCATCCACACCGCCGACACGGGGCGGTTCCGCCTCGGCGGCGAGCCGTTCGAGGCGACGAGCCCCCGGCACGCGCTCGAGCTGGGCATCAGCATCATCCACCAGGAGTTCAACCTGGTGCCCCACCTGACCGTGGCGCAGAACGTGTTCATCGGGCGCGAGCCGAGACGCGGGCGGCTGCTGCTGGACGAGCGCAGGCTCAACGCCGATGCCGCGGCCCTGCTGGAGCGGCTGCACCTGCCGCTGGACCCGAAGGCCGTGGTCGGCGAGCTGACCGTCGCGAACCAGCAGATGGTGGAGATCGCCAAGGCGCTGTCCTACGAGCCGCGCGTGCTGATCATGGACGAGCCGACGGCGGCGCTCAACGAGGCCGAGGTCGAGACGCTGCACGAGCTGATCCGCCGGTTCGTGCGCCCAGGCACGGGCGCCATCTACATCTCCCACCGCATGGAGGAGATCAAGCGGATCGCCGACCGCGTGACGGTGATCCGCGACGGCGAGTACATCGACACGCTCGACATGGCGGGCGCGAGCACACCGGAGATCATCGCGCTGATGGTGGGCAGGGCCATCGACACCGACGCGAAGCCCGAGGGTGTGCGGGCGGACCGCGACGTGGTGCTGAGCGTCGAAGGGCTGTCGACCAAGGCGCTGCTCAAGGACGTCTCGTTCGACCTGCGCGAGGGCGAGATCCTCGGCTTCGCCGGGCTGATGGGCGCCGGTCGAACCGAGGTGGGCAGGGCGCTCGTCGGCGCCGACCGGATCGACGGCGGCACGATCACGTTGCGGGGCAAGAGAATCCGCGTCGCCAACCCCGCCGAGGCGGCCAGGCACGGCATCGGCTACCTCTCCGAGGACCGCAAACGCTTCGGGCTGCTGCTGGAGCAGGACGTGCGGGCAAACATCGCGCTCGGCGCACTGCGCGACCAGTTCACGAGGGCCGGGTTCGTGCGAGACCGCGCCGCGAGGGAGAAGGCACGCGAGTACGTCGGCACGCTGCGCATCAAGACGCCGTCGCTGGAGCAGACCGCCAAGCACCTCTCCGGCGGCAACCAGCAGAAGGTGGTCATCGCCAAGTGGCTGGCGAAGGACTGTGACGTCCTGGTCTTCGACGAGCCGACGCGCGGGATCGACGTCGGCGCGAAGGAAGAGATCTACCAGCTGCTCAACGAGCTGGCCGCACAGGGCAAGTCGATCATCATGATCTCGTCGGAGCTGCCGGAGATCCTGCGCATGTCGCACCGGGTCGTGGTGATGAGCGAGGGCAGGGTGACGCGCGTGCTCGACGCGGCGGAGGCGGGCCAGGAGAACATCATGCACTACGCGACGCTGCGCCCGGACGAAAATCCGGCCGACGCCGCGGAGCTCGGCATCGAGGTAGGGAAAGCAGGGCAGCCATGACAGCGGTCAAAGCCCCGGCCCGTGACCGGGCACAGGCGAGCGGCGGGATCGCGGCGGCGGTGAAGGGCCGCCTGCAGCAGCTACTGGCGTTCGCGAGTCTCATCGTCATCTTCGCGTTCTTCTCGTTCGCGAGCCCGTTCTTCTTCTCGTACGGCAACTTCACGGCGATCCTGTTCTCCACGGTGGTCATCGGCACGCTCGCGATCGGCACCACGTTCGTGATCATCGCGGGCGGCATCGACCTCTCCATCGGCACCGGGATGGCGCTGTGCGCGGTGATGTCCGGCGTGTTCCTGGTGCATCTGGGGTTGCCGCTGTGGCTGGGTGTGCCCGCGGCGGTCCTGTTCGGCGGGCTCATGGGGCTCGTCAACGGGATCAACGTGGCACTGCTGAAGATCCCGCCGTTCATCGCGACACTCGCGATGATGCTCGTCGCCGAGGGGCTCGCCCTCGTGCTCTCGGACAGCACGCCGATCTACTTCAACGACGTGCCTGGCTACACCGACATCTCCACTGGCAACCTCATCCCCGGTGTGAACTTCCCGAACGCGGTGCTGGTGCTGCTGGCCATCGCGCTGATCGCGGGCGTGCTGCTCACCAAGAGCGTGCTCGGCCGCTACACGTACTCGATCGGCAGCAACGAGGAGGCGACCTCGCTGTCCGGCATCGACGTGCGCAAGTGGAAGATCGCGATCTACGCCTTCGCCGGGCTGTTCATCGGGCTGGCCGGCGTGATGATCTCGGCCCGGCTCGGCTCGGCGCAGCCCGCGACGGGCATGGGTTACGAGCTGCAGGCGATCGCGGCGGTGGTCATCGGCGGCACGTCGCTGTCCGGTGGCAAGGGCTCGATCGTCGGCACCCTGATCGGCGCGCTGATCATCTCGGTGCTGAACAACGGCCTGCAGATCATGTCGATTCCCCAGGAATGGCAGAACGTCATCCTCGGCTGCGTCATCCTCGTCGCCGTCTACACGGACCGGATCCGGAAGAAGGAAACAACGTGACAGCCCGGGAGACCACGACCAGGACAAAGGAGATCTGGTGATGAGAATGAGGAAGGTCGTCGCGGCGCTCGCGGGCGGCGCGCTCGCGCTGACGCTCGCCGCATGTGGCTCCGAAGGCGGCTCCGGCGGTGGCGGGGACGGCCCGTTGATCGCGATCGTGTCGAAGGGCTTCCAGCACCAGTTCTGGCAGGCGGTGAAGCAGGGCGCCGAAAAGGAGGCCGCCGAGCGCGGCGCGCGCGTGACGTTCGTCGGCCCCGCCACCGAGCAGGATGTGGAAGAGCAGATGAACATGCTCACCAACGAGCTCGCCAAGTCACCGCAGGCGGTGGGCTTCGCCGCGCTCGACTCGCGGGCCGCCGCCCCCCTGCTGCAGCAGGCCCAGTCGCAGAACATCCCGGTGATCGCGTTCGACTCCGGAGTGGAGAGCGACATTCCGGTGACCACCGTGGCCACGGACAACAAGGCCGCGGCGGCCGAGGCCGCCAAGCACCTCTCCGAGCAGATCGGGGGCAAGGGCAAGGTCGCGCTCGTGGTCCACGACCAGACCAGCCGCTCCGGCATCGACCGTCGCGACGGCTTCCTGGAGTGGATGAAGCAGAACGCACCGGGGATCACGGTGCTGCAACCGCAGTACGGCGGCGGTGACCAGCTGGAGTCCGCCAACATCACCAAGTCGATCCTGTCGGCCAACCCCGACCTCAAGGGCGTCTACGCATCCAACGAGGGCTCGGCGATCGGCGTGATCAAGGGTGTGCAGGAGAGTGGCCGCAAGGGCGTGACGGTGGTCGGCTTCGACTCCGGCAAGGCCCAGATCGACGCGATCAAGAGCGGCGTGATGGCCGGCGCGGTGACCCAGGACCCGATCGACATGGGCAGGCAGCTCGTCGACTCGGCGCTCAAGGCCATCGACGGCGAGCAGCTGCCGAAGACGATCGACACCAACTACTACTGGTACGACAAGACGAACGTGGACGACCCGAAGATCAAGGCCGTCCTGTACCAGTAGCCCCTATCCGCGGTCTGCAGTGAAGGCCACCATCACTGCGTTGAACGCAGTGATGGTGGCCTTCACTGCAGTCTGGCGGGTCAGGCATGCCGCTCACGCTACGAGCCCTACCGGTCAGTTTCCGGCCTGAATAAGTTGAGCGTTGGCGACTCAACTTAAGCAGGCGCCGCATCGAGGAATCCGAGAAGGCCGACAAGTACCCACCCGGCGAGCCGAGCAGAGCGACTGCGGTGAAGGTGGCCTTCACTGCAGATGGGCCTCCCGCATATCCGCGTGAGGCGTGGGTACGTCTCGGGCATGTCCGAATTCGAGCACCAGCGCACCATTCCCGCCGATCCGTTGACCGCGTTCGACATCGCCTCCGGGCCGGGCACGCTGAACGCATGGACGCCCGAGGGCGTCGACGTGGAGCCCGCCGGGGAGGGCGCGCTGCACGCGTGGGTGTCCAGCGGCAGCGAGGTCCACGACGCCACCGGGTTCGTCGACGTCGACCGCGAGCGGCGCAGGCTCTCCTGGGGCGGTTCCGGCGACGAGCACTACGACGGCTGGCTGCAGATCGATCCAGCCGACGACGCGCGGTCCGGCAGCGTCGCGACCATGCACCTCACCTTCGCCGGCGAGCAGGCGGAGGCGCTCGGCGGGGAGCTGAGCGAGGAGGCCGACCGCAGGATCGAGGAGGCTCTCGACCGGCTCGCCGCGCTGGTGGCCGAGCAGACCGGAGGGCGGCAGGCATGAACCAGCGGCTGCACGTCGTCGTCACCGGGGCGACCGGCAACCTCGGCACGAGCGTGGTCGAGGCGCTGTCGGAGGACCCGCGCGTCGCGTCGATCACCGGCATCGCTCGCAGGGAGCCCGAATGGACTCGTCCGAAGCTCACCATCGAGACTCTCGACCTGCCGAAGGCGGGCGAGGACGAGCTGGACCGGATCTTCACCGGCGCCGACGTGGTGATCCACCTGGCATGGCTGTTCCAGCCGACGCGTGACCCGGTCAGGACGTGGGACGTGAACGTGCTCGGCGGCCTCCGCGTGTTCGACGCCGTCGCCCGCTGCGAGGTGCCGGCGCTCCTGTACGCGTCGTCGGTGGGGGCGTACTCGCCGGGACCGAAGGACCGCACGGTCGACGAGCAGTGGCCGACGCACGGCTGGCCCGGCGCCGCCTACACCCGCGAGAAGGCGTATCTGGAGCGGGTTCTCGACGCGTTCACCCGCACTCATCCGCACATCCGTGTAGTGCGGATGCGGCCCGCGTTCGTCTTCAAGCGCGAGGCGGCCTCCGAGCAGCGCAGGCTCTTCGCGGGCCCGCTGGTGCCCGCGAGCCTTGTGCGGCCCGGTCTCGTCCCGGTGGTGCCGGACGTCCCCGGCCTCACGATGCAGGCCGTGCACTCGGCCGACGTCGGCGAGGCGTTCCGCCTGGCGGCGCTGAACCCCGTGCGGGGCGCGTTCAACCTCGCCGCGGAGCCGGTGGTCGACCCGAAGCTGATCGCGAGGCTGCTCGGCGCCCGCACCGTTCCGCTGCCCGCGGTGCTGGCACGTGCCGCCGTCACCGCGGCCTGGAAGCTGCACACGGTGCCCGCGTCACCGGGGTTGTTCGACGCGGTGCTGCGGCTCCCGCTGATGGACACCACCAGGGCCAGGACGGACCTGGCGTGGACCGCGCGCTACTCGGCGGCCGACGCGCTCGCCGAGTTCCTCACCGGACTGCGTGAGCGGGAGGGCATGGCCACTCCCCCGCTGGCGTCCTCGGTGCCCGGCGGCCGGCTCGGCGAGTTGGCGACGGGAGTCGGCGAGAAGCCCTGAGCGGAAGCGACGTTACGTCGTCTTCGCGGCGAGCTCGCGGCTCGCGGTTTGCGCGGCCTGGAGTTCCCGGCCCAGCTGTGCGCTCATCCGGTGGGCCCTGGCCAGCGCGGCGGCGACCTCGAAGGTCGACTTGGTCAGCTCGTCGAAGGACGCGTCGTCGCTCTTGCCGAGCGTTCCGGACCACATGCGCTGCTCCAGCCATGTGTTCAGCTCCGGAAGGCAGCGCGCGAGGTTTTCGACCACGAGCTTGAGTGAGCCGAGCATCCGGTGCACCTCGTCGGTGTCGGTGATGCTCTCCTCGTCGGCTTGGCCCGCGGTGCGCTGGTAGAGCGCGCGGGCGGCGTCTTCGGCGCGGGCGGCCAAGGCGGCGGCCGTGGTGTCCACGTCGCTGTTACCGGTCAGATCCATGATGGGGACGTCCTGTCGGTGAAGCGGACTCGCGCCAGGAAGCTACCCGGTAAGCCGGAAACCGAAACCGCCCCGCGTCGCGAAGCCGCTCAGCTGCCCCGGTTCTCGCCCAGTTCGTCGACGATCGGATGCCCGGAGACGTCCTTTTCCTGCTGTGCGAGGCCGGGTTTGTCGTGCTCCTGCCGCCGGGCCGCCTCCTCGGCCGGGCTCTGCCCCTGGTCGAGCGGCACCGACTGCAGCACCTCGGCGAGGTTGGCGTACTCGACGGGCGGCATGGCGCCCAGCGCCTTGATGGTGTCCGGGTCGGCCTCGGCGTTCTCGGCACAGCGCACAAGATCGGCCTTCTCCGCGGGGAAGTCCGCATCGGACAGCACGGCGCGCACGCGCTCGGCGGTGGTCGTTGTCGCCATGTGTGTCACCTCCGGGCGCGAGATACCCCCGTCGCTTTCCACCGAAACGGCTCAGCTGATCGCCGTCTCGTCTTCCGGCGCCGCACCGGCGAGCGCGGCGAGGGCGCCGAGAGCCGAGGCCAGCACCGGCTCGGGTGGGGAGGCGAGCGCGAGCCGCACGGCGCTGGGCGCGTGTCCGGAGCCCACGGTGAACGCGCCCGCCGGGCTCACGGCGATGCCCCTGCGCGCGGCGGCCGCCACGAACGTCTCCGCCCTCCACTGCGCGGGCAGCTCCCACCAGCAGTGGTAGGCGGCGGGATCGGCCCGCACGGCGAATCCCGCCAGGTGCTCGCGCACGAGCTGCTGCCTGCGCGCTGCGTCGGCGCGTTTGGCGTTCTGGACGGCGTCCGCGGTGCCGTCGCCGATCCAGCGGGTCGCCGCGTCGATCGCGAATCCCTGCGCTGTCCAGGCTCCCGACCGCAACGCCGAGGCGACGCGGTCGGCGAACCGGGCGGGCGGGACGACGAAGCCGAGGGTCAGCTCGGGCGCCAGGCGTTTGGAGAGGCTGTCGGTCACTACCGTGTGCTCCGGCGCTTCCGTGGCGAGTGGCGGCTCGTCGCGCAGGAAAGCGTAGATGGTGTCCTCCACGACGGGCAGGTCGAGTTCCCGCACGACCGAACCGAACTCGGCGCGGCGCCTGGCGGACATCGTGACGCCGAGCGGGTTGTGCAGCACCGGCTGGACATAGACGGCGTGCACGTTCACCGACCGCAGCGCGCCCGGCACCATCCCTTCCTCGTCGGTGGGGAGCGGGACGAGCGTGCATCCGAGGCGCGGGGCGATCCCCTTCACCACGGGGTACGTCAGTGCCTCGACACCGAGCCTGCCGCCGACGGGGACCAGCGCGGAGACGGCGGCCGCGATGGCCTGCCTTCCGTTGCCGGAGAACAGGATCCGCTCGGGCTCCGGTGACCAGCCCGCACGCGACAGCAGTCGCACTGCCGCCGTGCGGGCGGTCCGCGTGCCCGACACGCCGACCGGACGCAGTGCCGCGCCGAGCGCGTCGGAACGCAGCAGGCCGGTGAGTGAGGCCGCGAGCTGTTCGGCCTGGCCCGGCAGCACCGGGAAATTCCGCTCGAGGTCCACGCGTGCGGTGGCGGGCTCGACCAGCGCGGGCTCGACGAGCGGCAGGCCGGCCCGCACGAACGTGCCCCTGCCGACCTCGCCCGCCACGAGCCCGCGCCGGGTCAGCTCCGTGTAGACCCGCGCGGCCGTGGAGGCGGCGATGCCCCGGGTGCGGGCGAAGCGGCGCTGGGGCGGCAGCCGTTGGCCCGGCTGGAGCCTGCCCGCCGCGATGTCGGCGGCGACGGCGTCGGCGATGGCGCGGTAGTCGTCCATGGCGGCATTATTGCACCGAGGTCAATGTTTTCATTGCACCGAGATATTGCACTGGATAGCGTCAGACGCGTGAGCACACTTGCCGTCAACGACATCACGGTCGGCTACGACGACACGGGCAGCGGGGCGCCTCTGGTCCTCGTGCACGGCCATCCGTTCGATCGCTCGATGTGGCGCCCGCAGGCCGAGCGCTTCGCGCGCGAGGGCTGGCGCGTGATCACCCCGGACCTGCGCGGATACGGGGAGAGCACCGTCGTCCCCGGCAGCACCCGGTTGGAGACGTTCGCGCGGGACATCGGGGCGCTGCTCGACGCGCTCGGCGTCGAGCGGTTCGTCCTCGGTGGACTGTCGATGGGCGGGCAGATCGTCTTGGAGTGCCTGCGCCACTTCCCCCACCGCGTCCTCGGCCTGATACTGGCCGACACCACACCGCACGCCGAGACACCCAGGAGCAAGGCGGCCCGGCGGGAGCTGGCGGAACGACTGCTGGGCGAGGGACTCGCCCAGTACGCGCACGAGGTGTTGCCGAAGATGCTGGCGCCGCACAACATCCGCGCGCTGCCCGCCACGGCGAAGCACGTGCTGCGGATGATGAAGGGCACCTCCGCCGAGGGCGCGGCGGCGGCGCTGCGCGGGCGAGCGGAGCGCCCCGACTACGTGCCGGTTCTGACCGACATCGCGGTGCCCACCCTCGTCGTGGTCGGTGACGAGGACGAGTACACGCCGGTGGAGGTCGCGAAGTTCCTGTACGAGCGCATTCCCGGGGCCGAGCTGACCGTGATCGAGGGTGCGGCGCACCTGCCGAACCTGGAACGCGAGGTGGCGTTCAACGACGCGGTGCTGGACTTCCTCACCAGGTCGGCCCCACTGCAGTGAAGGCCACCTTCACTGCGTTGACCGCAGTGAAGGTGGCCTTCACTGCGGACGGGGGCGGGGTGATGATCGCGGTGCGTTAGGTCTGTGTGACAAAAGGCAGTGATTTTGCCACAGCGTATCGATTCCGTGGGAACAATCCCCCCGATGTCGCCCCATCGGGTGCCGTTCTAGGGTAAAAAAGCTCCGCTGGACCACTGCGAGTCACAACTTGCCGGTCCACAGCTGCCTTCCCCGCCCGAAAGGCTTGCCCGGTGTACGACGACGCGTCGGTGACTCGGCTGTCCGACGAAGACCGCTGGAACGACCGGGTCCCACCGGGCCCGCGGTCCCGGCTGCGGGTCCTCGCCGTGATGGGCGCCGTCGTGATCGGCTGCGGGGTCGCGGCGTTCTTCGTGACCACCGAGGGCGGCGACGACGAGCCCACCCCCGATCCGGACGACGCCGTGGTGATCGCCCTGCCAACGCGCACCTCGGGGACCGCCGGCCCGGACACCACGCCCACGCGGGAGATCACCCGCTCCCCCACCACCGTGGACCCGGGCGAGCCGGAGACGTCGGAGGCGACCACGACCACCGACGAGACCACCACGACAACCACGACAACCGAGGCGACCACCACGACCACGGAGCCCGAGCCGGAGCCGACCGGGGAGGAGCCCCCGGATCCGTCCGCACTGGAGGAGCCCCCGCCGTCGCCGACGTCGTCGTCCTCCTCGCAGGCGCCCACCACGACCACGACGCCGCCCGAGGACGACGACTGCTGGTTCTGGATCTTCTGCTGACGGTTCAGTGGCCGCGGAACGCCTCCGCCAGCCACCAGGATCCGCCGTCGTCGGCGATCTTCGCGTCGATCAGCAGCGGGCGGTCCCTCGGACCGGCGAGCCAGCCGGAAACCACACCGAGCTCCGCTTCACCGCGCACCGTGACGGCGTCGCAGCCGAAGCCGAGGGCGATGGCCGCGACGTCGGTGTCGGGGAACCGCACGGCGTCCAGATCCACGCAGGGGCCGGCGAAGTGGTGCACCTCGACGCCGTAGCCGGCGTCGTTGTAGACCACGATCACCATCGGCAGGCCCAGCCTCACCACGGTCTCCAACTCCGCCACGCTCATCAGCGCACCGCCGTCGCCGAGTGCGGTCACCGGTAGCCGGCCGGGCCTGGCGAGCGCGGCGCCGATCCCACTCGCCAGGCCGAGCCCGATCGACTGCAACGCCTGCGTGAAGCAGAATCCGTACTCGTCGGGTACCGAGAGGTACGCGCTCGGGTAGCCCATGAAGTTGTCCGAGCCCACCGCGACCACGCGCTCGGCGGGCAGCAGGTCGTCGAGGCCGGCGCTGAGCGCGCGCGGGTCGATGCGCCCGCCGGGCGAGGAGTCCACACCGGTGCGGTAGCACCTCAGCCAAGTACGGGGCGGCGCCGGGTGAAGGAGTAGGGGCCCGATCTCACCGTGACGAACAGTGCGCCGCGCACGATGGCCTCCTTGTAGCGGGCGGCGATCCTCCCGGCCAGAATCGTCCGATGTGGATTGTCGTCGGCGTCGACGTACTGGATCAGACCGTCGCGGCGGCCGAGGCTCACGCACTGGTTGACGTAACGAAACCGCAGCGGCCTCGCCTCCCCGCCGGTGAGCCGTGCCGCGATCGCGTCGGCCGCGCAGTACGCCGCCGGGATCCCGGTCGCGCACGCCATGCGCAGCTCGCGCCCGTTGCTCCGCGCGGCCGCCGCGCTGTCGCCCACGGCGTAGACGTCGGGATGCGACAGCGAGCGCAGCGTGGGGTCGACCCTGATCCGCCCGTGCGCGTCCACCGCGAGCCCCGACCGTGCGGCGAGCGCGGGCACTCCGAAGCCGGTGGACCAGACCGTCAGGCCCGCACCGACGGCGCGCCGGTCCCGCAGTACCACGGCGTCCTCGCGGACCTCCTCCACCTCGGCGTCGGTCAGCACCTCGATCCCGAGCCGGTCGAACACGCGCCGCACATGGGCCTTGCCGCGCGCGGACAGGAAGTCGCCCGGCTCGCCCGCGGTGAGCATCCGCAAGCGCAGGCCGGGATGGCTCTCGGCGAGCTCGGCCGCGGCCTCGATGCCGGTCAGCCCACCGCCGACCACGGCGAGCATTCCGTTCTCCGCCGCCAGGTCCGCGATCCGCTTGCGCGCCTCCTCGGCGCTCTCGGCACCGGCGACCGTGACCGCGCCGGCCGCGGACTCCGGAACCACGGCCCCGCTGCCGAGCGCGTAGACGAGGGTGTCGTAGCCGAGCACGGTGTCACCGACGCGCACCTCACGCCGGTCGGCGTCGAACGCCGTGACTCGCCCGATGGTGAGCCCGACGCCGGGCCGGACGCGGTCGGCGAGCAGGTGCTCCGGGAGCCGCTGCCCGGCCGCGACCTGGTGCAGGCGCACGCGTTCCACGAACCTCGGCCGCTCGTTGACCAGCATGATGTCGGCTCCGTTCAGCCTGCGGGCGATCCGGTTCGCCGCGATCAGCCCCGAGTAGCCGCCGCCGAGTACCACGATGCGGTGTGCCACGGGATTCTCCTTTCAGGATGGTGAGATCACCTCCTGAACCACGTGACCCCGCGGTTGCTGACAACCCGGTGGCGTGCCGTCGGTCACACCAGCTGCGCGGTGAGGAACCCGAGCTTGTCAGGGTTGGCGACGATTCGGATCGTCGCGATCCCGCCCTCGGCGATGTCGAGGGCCACCGCGAGCAGCACCACGCCGTCGACGGTCGCGACGACGCCGGGCTGGCCGTTCAGCTCGGTGAGCACGAAGCCGACGCCCGCCGCCTCGCGGCTCAGCCGGCCCAGGTACTGCGCGACGCGCTCGGCGCCTCGGATCGGCTTGCGGGCCGCGTGGATCTTGCCGCCGCCGTCGGCCCACGACACGACGTCGTCGGCGAGCAGGCTCCTCAGCCTTTCGAGATCGCCCCCGCGGGCCGCGTCGAGGAACAGCTGGGTGATGCGCACGCGTTCCTCCGTCGAGGGGTGGAAGCGTGGGCGTTCGCTCGCGACGTGCTGCCGGGCGCGGTGGTACAGCTGCTGGCAGTTCGACTCGGTCAGGTCGAGAACCTCCGCGATCTCCGCGTGGCCGTAGCCGAACGCCTCGCGCAGCACGAACACCGCGCGCTCGGGCGGGGTCAGGCGTTCCAGCAGGAGCAGCAGGGCGAGCGACACCGACTCACGCAGCTCGGCGGTGTCGAGCGGGCCGAGCGCGGAACCGGTGGTGTCGACGGGCTCGGGCAGCCACGGCCCGACGTAGGTCTCCCTGCGGGCGCGCGCCGAGGTGAGGCGGGTGAGGCAGAGGTTGGTGAGCACCTTGGTCAGCCAGGCGCCGGGCGTCCGGACGGCTCCGTGGTCGGCGGCGCTCCAGCGCAGGTAGGTGTCCTGCACGGCGTCCTCGGCCTCGCTCGCGGAGCCGAGCAGGCGGTAGGCGATCGCGAAGAGCCGCGGCCGCTGCCGCTCGAACTCCCGAACCTCCTCGGCCGCGATCGACATGCCGAGAGCGTAACCGCCCCCAAGGCCACCTTTGTTGCGTTGAGCGCAACAAAGGTGGCCTTGGGGGGCGTGAACAGGTGTGAACCCCTCCGCATCGGGTAATCGGCGACCGTGCAGACGACGACACGCGACGTGGCAGTGCTCCCGCGCCCACGGGGTCCGTTCTCCGAGGTGATCGCCAGGGCGCTGCACGACGACCCGCACCAGCCGCAGGGACTGCCCCATCACGCGGGCAAGGCCGAGCCATACGGCGAGGACCTCCAGCTGGCGCTGCAGGTCTGCTACGAGCTGCACTACCGGGGCTTCGAGGGCGTGGACCCCGGGTGGGAATGGCAGCCCGACCTGATCCAGACCCGCAACGCGCTCGAACGGCAGTTCCTCGCCGGGCTGCGGCGGGACGTCGCGGGCGGTGACGACGTGCGGGGCGCGCTCGACGAGCTGCTCGTGGAGCCCGTCGACGGCACCGGGGTCTCGCACTGGCTGCGTGACAACGGCACGTGGGAGCACCTGCGTGAGTACTTCGTCCTGCGTTCGATCTACCACCTCAAGGAGGCCGACCCGCACGCCTTCGCCATCCCGAGGCTGCGCGGGCAGGCCAAGGCGGCACTCGTGGCGGTGGAGTTCGACGAGTACGGCGGCGGGCGGTACGAGCGCATGCACTCGCGGCTCTACGCCGACCTGCTGGACGCCGCCGGGCTGCGATCCGGCTACCTGCACTACGCCGAGCACGCCCTCGCACCCGCGTTCGCGCCGGTGAACCTGATGTCGATGTTCGGCCTGCACCGGGGTCTGCGCGGCGCGCTGGTCGGGCACTTCGCCGCCGCCGAGATCACCACCGCGCCGAGCGCGCGGCGGCTTGCCGAGGCACTGCGCCGGGTAGGAGCCGACGACGCGTGCGTGCGGTTCTTCGACGAGCACGTCGAGGCCGACGCCGTGCACGAGCAGGTGATGCGCCGCGAGGTGATCGGCGACCTGCTCGAACGCGAGCCCGAGCTGGCGCCTGACGTCGTCTTCGGCATCCAGGCGACCGGACTGCTTGAGGACCGCCTCGCCCAGCACGTGCTCGGCGCGTGGGAGGCGGGTCGCTCCGCGCTGCGGCAGCCCCTGGGCTGATCTACCCCGCGAGACGCACGTCACGTCCAGACCTGTCACAACTCGCCGGGCTGTGTTGTCGAAAGGGTGTAGCCACCCACGACAACGGCAAGGAGTACACGATGGACGCCCGCGTGAACCTCTTCGGAAACCCGGTCACCGCCAAGTTCCTGAAGCACCTCGTCTCGGCGGGCAAGGTGGTCGCCGACTCGACGCTGCCCGCCGCGACGCAGGAGCTGGTGAAGATCCGGGCCAGCCAGATCAACGGCTGCGCCTTCTGCATCGACATGCACACCAAGGATGCCGCGGAGGCCGGGGAGAGCGCGACGCGCCTGCACCTCGTCGCGGGCTGGCGGGAGGCCACCGTGTTCACCGAGGCCGAGCGCGCCGCGCTGGAGCTGGCGGAGGAGGGCACCCGCATCGCGGACGCGGCGGGCGGGGTGAGCGACGAGGTCTGGGCCAATGCCGCCAAGCACTACGACGAGGAGCAGCTCGGCGCGCTGGTGTCGATCATCGCCCTCATCAACACCTACAACCGCGTGAACGTCCTCGTCCAGCAGCCCGCGGGCGACTACCAGCCCGGCCAGTTCGGCTGACGACGGTCGCAGTGAAGGCCACCTTGCCTGCGTTGAACGCAGGCAAGGTGGCCTTCACTGCGGTTGGTCAACTCCGGGTGCGCCTGCGGTGGCTGGCATCGCAGAAGGGGTAGGCCTTGCTGCGACGGCAGGCGCACACGGCGACCTGGAACCGGTCGGAGGTGACGGTCTCGCCGTCGTCGAGCGTCAGCTCCACCGGGCCCTCCACGAGGATCGGTCCGCCCGGCACCACCGTCACCCTGCGCGGCTCACGCCGCGGTTCGCTCTGCCCGATCGGCACGGATCACCACCAGCTCCTCATCGCGCCGGCCCGGTTCGATCAGGCCGCGCTCCTCCAGAAAACGGGCCCGGCCACGCAGGACCGGGCCGAACGGAATCCGCCGTCGCGCGACGATGGAGGTCTTGAGCCCCGCCGTCCGCAGGGCGCCCACCGTCTCGTCCACCCCGCTCAACTCCGACTGCACCAGCAGCAGGAATCCCTGCCAGTTCAGCAGATCGGGCGCGAGCGTACACAGTGGATCGAGAACGGCCCGGCCGTCGGCTCCGGCGTCCCATTTCGCGACGGACGTGCGCTCGCACGGCACGTACGGCGGGTTGGCGAGCACGACGTCGAAGCGCCCGAGCCCGGCCAGCGCCGTCACGTCACCACGGCGCACGCTGAGCGGGACCCGACGCAGGCGCGCGTTGCACCACGCCGCCGCGAGCGCCCGCCGCGACACGTCCACCGCGGCCACCTCACCGGCGCCCGCGCGGGCGGCCGCGAGCGCGAGCGCACCCGTGCCCGTGCACGCGTCGAGCACGCGCGCGTCGACGGGCATCGAAGCGGTGCGCAGGGCGCCGGCGAGCAGGTTCGTGTCCTCCTGCGGGCGGTACACCCCGGGAGGCCGCAACAGCCACATGACGGCTACTCGTCGCCGGGCCAGGCGCCGGTGGCCTTCTCGTACCCGGCGGCTCCCGCCCGGTCGACGGCGGCCTTCACCGCTCCGAAGATCGCACCCTGCACGGCGGCGGCGGTGACCACCTGCCACAGCGCGTACTTGCGATCCCTGGCGTCCGGCGCGTCGGGCTCACCGCTCACGCGTTGCCACACCTGCTTGAAAACCGTGCTCGCGAGCAACGCCCCGCCGGTGCTCACCACCAGGCTCAGCGGCTTGTAGAGCGCCTTCATCAATGCCTGACCTTCCACGTGATCACACCTCCGACCGCGACCGCCGCGACGGCACCGGAGACGATGAAGGGCACCGGGTTGCCCCGCACGGTCTCGGTCGCCTTGGCCGTGCCGTGCTTGAGCTGTCCCTTCACCTGCGTGGCGCGCTGCTGGGCCTGGCCCTTGAACCGGGCCGCGCGCTGCTGCGCCTGCTCCTTCGCCCGCGCGGGCACGTTCAGCTTGTGCGCGAGCGCGTGCGCCGTGTCACCCAGCTCCTGCCGGGTGAGTTCGATGTCGAGCCGGGCCTCCTCCGGATTCCGGGGGAACTCCTCGCTCTCCTCAGTACGTTCCTTCGGGCTCTCCTTCGGGGTGCTCATCGGCGCATCTTCTCCCTCACCGTCTCGACGTCCTGCCGGACGCTCTCGCTCGCCTCACTCGGCACCGGCGGCGTCGCGCGCTGGACCTGGTTCTTGCCGAGGAGCCCCAGCAGGCCGGCGAGCAGCAGCAGCGCACCACCGACGATCAGCGCCGACGCCCAGCCCGGCAGTACCAGCGCTAGCGCCAGCACGGCGGCCGCGACCAGCGCCCCCGCGCCGAACCAGGCGACCACGGCGGCACCGCCCGCGAGACCGGCACCCATCCCGAACCGCTTGCCCTTGTCCTGCATCTCCGCGACGGCGAGCTTCATCTCGTCCCTGACGAGCCTGCTGGTCTGCTCGGAAAGATCGCTGACCAGCTGTGCCACGGAACGGTCCTCCACCACGACGTCGCGGTGTTCGTCGTAGACCATGATTCCTCCATCTCGGCGCTGGTCACCGGTTTGCCCTCAGCGCTCGTCCCACAAACATCGAGGCCGGTCCGAAAAGCCGTACCGCCGCAGGTATGCCCGTGATCTCGCCGGGTATTCGGGAGGATCATGCACAGAGAGGAACTCGCCGAATGGGCCGGACCGGGGACGGCCGGCCCGGTGGAGCTGCGGGTGCCCGCACACGCACGGCACCTCGCGACGCTTCGGATGGTGGCCCGCGACTTCGGCGGTCGCGAGGGGTTCACCGAGAACGAGCTGACCGACCTGACGGTGGCCGTGGACGCGGCGTGCACCTGCCTCATCCGCTGGTCGGCGCCCGGCGCGATGCTGACGTGCCGCCTCGTGTTCGCCTTCGGCAGACTCACCGTGAGCGTTTCCACAACGACGCTGGAGGGCCGCGTGCCGAGCCCTCACGCGCTCGGCTGGCGCGTTCTCGACACGATGACCGACACGTTGTCGGCCTGGCGGTACGAGCACGATCCCCAGCGCAGCGTCGACCGGGTGGTGCACATCCGGTTCGCGAAGCGGTTTGCCGCACGTGCGGGCGGGTAGCCGGTGAACAGGCCTGGCATATCCGTGACGGAGGTGTCCTCAGTGACCCGATCCGCACCATTGCCCGAGCAAACCGACCGGCCGAGGACCGCCGTCGTGACGGGCTCGGACTCCGGCATCGGCAGGGCGATCGCGGTGGCGCTCGCGGGCGGCGGCCTCGACGTCGGTGTCACATACCACGCCGACGAGCAGGGGGCCGCGAACACCGCCGACGAGGTCAAGGCGCAGGGCGTCACGGCCGCCGTGCGGCGGCTGGACCTGCGTGACCTGCCGACCGAGGCCGCAGTGATCGATGACCTCGCCGAGGAACTCGGCGGGCTCGACGTACTGGTCAACTGCGCCGGCACCGGCGAGGCGACACCGGTGATGGACCTGGACTTCGACGCGTGGCGCGAGGTCGTCTCCGTGGATCTCGACGGCGCGTTCGCCTGCGCGCAGCGTGCGGCGCGGCACATGATCGACGCGGGCCGTGGCGGCCGGATCATCAACATCACCAGCGTGCACGAGCATTACCCGAAGGTCGGCGCCGCGCCGTACTGCGCCGCCAAAGCCGGTCTCGGCGCGCTCACCAAGGTGCTCGCGCTGGAGCTCGCCGAGCACGGCATCACCGTGAACTCCGTGGCACCCGGCGAGATCTCGACGCCGATGACCGGACAGGACAACGCCGACCCCGCGAAGCAGCACCGGCCGGGCGTCCCGCTTGGCAGGCCGGGCCACGCCAAGGAAGTGGCGTCCGTGGTGGCCTTCCTGGCCACGCCGGCCGCCGGTTACGTCACCGGCGCCTCATGGCTCGTGGACGGCGGCATGGCGCAGATGGGACCGCAGGCGAGCGCCGCGCTGACCGACGACGGCTGGAGGCGGGTATGAGCACGGCGTCCTCCGCGACCGGGCGGGGCCTGACGGCGCGGCTGTCGTGGCCGCAGATCGTGGTGGGGATCGTCGGCCTCTGGTATCTGGTCGTGGGCGTCACCGGATTCGCGCTGCACGACGGCATGGGGCCGGAATCGTCGCGCACCGTCTGGCTGTTCGGCGTCAGCACGCTGCTCAACATCGTGCACACCGTGGTGGGGGTGCTCGCGTTGATCGCCACCCGCAAGTCCGTGACCGCTCGCCTGTTCGGATGGGCGAGCTTCTTCGCCTTCGCGGGGCTCACGGCGTACAGCATTCTCGCGACCGTCCTCGACGAGTGGGGCGACCTCGTCAACGTCACGGCGGCCAACGCGTGGCTGTACGGCGCGACCTGCCTCATCGGCCTCGTGCTCGCGCTGGGCGGTGTGCGCACGCGGCGTCCATAGTGTTTAGCCGTCCGCGCGTGCGGGCAACTACCCGTTATGCAGTTGCTCGTCTGGCACGTACACGGTTCCTGGTGCACGTCGTTCGTCCAGGGCGGGCACACCTACCTACTGCCCTATGTGGACACTGAAGACCCTTGGGGACGGGGCCGTTGCGGCCGGGACTGGCCGGACAACGCAATCGACGTTCCCGTGGATTCCTTGCGGGACACGGAGATCGACGTCGTGGTGCTGCAGCGACCCGAAGAGCTCGCGCTGACCGAACGCTGGCTCGGCAGACGGCCCGGGATCGACGTGCCCGCCGTGTACGTCGAGCACAACGCTCCGCGTGAGCGCGCCGCCACCACCCGGCATCCGCTCGCCGACCGCGGCGACATCGTGCTCGCCCACGTCACGCACTTCAACGAGTTGATGTGGGACAACGGGATCGCGCCGACGGTGGTGATCCCGCACGGCATCGTGGACCCCGGTTACCAGTACACCGGCGAGCTGCCGCACAGTGCCGTGCTCATCAACGAGCCCGTTCGGCGGAACCGGATCGTCGGCACCGACCTGCTGCCCGTGTTCGCGGAGGCCGCGCCCGTCGACCTGTACGGCATGGGCCTCGACGGCCTCGAGATCCCCGGCGTCACCCCGGTCGGCGACCTCGGGCAGACCGCGCTGCACCGGGAGATGGCCCTGCGCAGGGTGTACGTGCACACCGCGAGGTGGACCTCGCTCGGGCTGTCGCTGCTTGAGGCCATGCAACTGGGCATGCCGGTGGCGGCGGTGGCGAGCACCGAGGTGGCCACGGCGGTGCCCCCGGAGGCCGGTTTCGTGTCCACCGACGTGACGATGCTGGTGGAAGGCGTCCGGACGCTGCTGGAGCAGCCGGAACTGGCCGTGCGGATGGGCAAGTCGGCGCGGGAGTACGCCCTGACCCACTACGGCCTCGACGCGTTCCTGCGCAACTGGGACAACCTGCTCCACCGCGTGCTGCCCTGACTCGACCTGGAGGAAACGTGAAGATCTCGATGGTTTCCGAGCACGCCAACCCGCTCGCGGCCTTGGGCGAGGTCGATGCCGGAGGGCAGAACGTTCATGTCGCCGAGCTCTCGGCGGGCCTCACCCGCGCCGGGCACGACGTGACCGTCTACACGCGACGCGACGACCGGGAGCAGCCCGACGAGGTCGTCGCCCCGGCCGGTTACCGCGTCGTGCACGTGCCGGCGGGGCCGCCCCGGCACGTGCCCAAGGACGAGCTGCTGCCGCACATGGGCGATTTCGCGCGGTTCCTGGAGCAGGAGTGGAGCGTGCGGCGGCCGGATGTGGCGCACGCGCACTTCTGGATGTCCGGGCTGGCCTCGGTCATCGCGGCGCGCGCGGTGGACGTTCCCGTAGTGCAGACGTTCCATGCGCTTGGCGTGGTGAAGCGCCGTCACCAGGGGGCAAAGGACACGAGCCCGGCCGACCGCATCCGGCTGGAGCGGCTGGTCGGGCGCAGCGCGGCACGGGTGGCCGCGACGTGCTCGGACGAGGTGTTCGAGCTGGTGCGGCTGGGGCTGCCGAGGGACCGGATGTCGGTGGTGCTCTGCGGCGTCGACCTCGACCGGTTCACCCCGGACGGTGAGACCGCCTCCCGCGGCGTGCGGCAGCGGATCGTGTCAGTCGGCAGGCTGGTGCCGCGCAAGGGTTTCGACATCGCGATCGCGGCCCTGCCTTCGTTGCCGAATACCGAGCTGGTGATCGCGGGCGGCCCTCAGGAGGGGCGGCTCGCCGACGACGAGGAGGCGCGGCGGCTGGTGGCCCGCGCCGAGAGGTTGGGCGTCGCCGACCGCGTGCGCCTGCTCGGTCAGGTCGGCCGCGCCGAGATGCCCGCGCTGCTGCGTTCCGCCGACGTCGTGGTGTGCACGCCGTGGTACGAGCCCTTCGGGATCGTGCCTCTGGAGGCAATGGCGTGCGGTGTCCCGGTGGTCGCCTCCGCGGTGGGCGGGCTGACCGACACGGTGGTGGACGGCGTCACCGGTAGCCACGTGCCGCCGCGCCGACCCGACGCGCTGGCCGCCGCGCTGCGCAGGCTGCTCGCTGACCGCACGCTCCGTGAGGCCTTCGGCATCGCCGGCGCCGACCGCGCCCGTTGCCGCTACTCGTGGGACCGCGTCGCCGCCGACACGTACCGGGTGTACGAACGCGCCGTCCCGGCCCTGGTGACCGCGGAGGAAACGGGCTGACGCCCCTGCCGCGAGTCCCCCGCTCCGGCCCGCGAGTCCCCCGCTCCCGCCCGCGAGTCCCCCGCTCCGGACCGCGAGTTCTGCATTCCGAGACGCGGGCGAGTCGTGCGCTCCGGTGTACCGGCTCGAACCGAGACCGGTAGTTGGCCGCCCCGACGCGCAACTCGGCGTCCCGAGCGCACGACTCGCCAGCCCGAGCGGGCCACTCGCCAGCCCGAACGGGCAACTCGCCAGCCCGAGCGGGCCACTCGACGTCCCGAGCGGGCAACTCGACGTCCCGAGCGGGCAACTCGCCAGCCCGAGCGGGCAACTCGGCGTCCAGAGCGCACGACTCGCGGACCCGAGCGGGCAACTCGGCGTTCGGAGCGGGCAACTCGGCGTCCGGAGCGGGGGACTCGCGGGTCTGAGCGGGGGACTCGCGCGGGTTACACCTTCGCGGGGGTGCTCACGTCGAAGGTGAGCCTGCCGTCCTCCACGCCCACGCGCACCCGGGAACCGGACGTGACCTCGCCGCCGAGGAGCATGCGGGAGAGCACGTTGTCCACCTCCCGCTGGATGGTGCGCCGCAGCGGACGGGCGCCGTACTCGGGCTGGTAACCCGCCTCGGAGAGCCAGCGGACCGCCTCGGGCACGACGTCCACCTCGACGTCCTGCGCCTGCGCCTTGCGGCGCGTCTCCTCCAGCAGCAGGGACGTCACGCGCTCGAGCTGCTCCTCCGTGAGCTTGCGGAACACGATGATCTCGTCGATCCGGTTCAGGAACTCGGGGCGGAACGACTCGCGCAGCCTGCGCATGAGCCGCTCGCGCAGCGGCTGCTCGGTGTCGGTCTCCCGCGCCGGGGAGAAGCCCAGCGCGCCCTGGGTGCCGCTCAGCACCAGCTCGGAGCCGATGTTGCTGGTCATGATCAGCACCGTGTTGGTGAAGTTGACCGTACGGCCCCTGCCGTCGGTGAGCCTGCCGTCGTCGAGCACCTGCAGCAGGACGTTGAACACCTCGGGGTGCGCCTTCTCGATCTCGTCGAGCAGCACCACGGAGTACGGCCTGCGCCGCACGGCCTCGGTCAGCTGCCCGGCCTCCTCGTAGCCGACGTACCCTGGCGGCGCGCCGATCAGCCGCGACACCGTGTGCCGCTCGCCGTACTCGGACATGTCGAGCCGCACCATGTGGTCCTCTCCGCCGAACAGCGCCTCCGCCAGTGCTCGCGCGAGCTCGGTCTTGCCGACGCCGGTGGGCCCGAGGAACAGGAAGCTGCCAGACGGCCGGTCGGGTTCGGAGAGGCCGGCCCGTGTGCGGCGCACCGCCTCCGCGACCGCCTGCACGGCCTCGTCCTGGCCGACGACCCGCCCGTGCAGGTGGTCCTCCAGGTGCAGCAGCCGCTCCCGCTCCTCCTGCGTCAGCTGCGCCACGGGGATGCCGGTGCTGCGGGCGACGACCTCGGCGATGTCGACGGTCCCCACCTCGGGCACGCCAGCGGGCGTGTCGTCACTGCGGGTGTCGGCGATCCGGGTGCGCAGCTCGTTGATCTCGTCACGCAGCGCTGACGCCCGCTCGTAGTGCTCCTCGCTCACCGCCTGGTCGCGGTCGCGGCACAGCTGCTCCAGCCTGGCCTCCATGTCGCGCAGGCCCTCCGGCCGCTTGGCCGTGCGCATCCGCACGCGCGCGCCCGCCTGGTCGACGAGGTCGATCGCCTTGTCGGGCAGGTGCCGGTCGGTGATGTAGCGGTCGGAGAGCGTCGCGGCGGCCGAGAGCGCCTCGTCGGTGAACCGCACCTGGTGGTGCGCCTCGTACTGGTCCCGCAGGCCGTGCAGGATCGCGAGCGTGTCCTCCACGTTGGGTTCGGGCACCAGGATCGGCTGGAACCGCCGTTCGAACGCGGGGTCGGTCTCGATGTTGGTGCGGTACTCGTCGAGCGTGGTGGCGCCGACGATGTGCAGCTCGCCCCTGGCGAGCGCGGGCTTCAGCATGTTGCCCGCGCCCATCGAGCCCTCCGAGGAGCCCGCACCGACCACGGTGTGCAGCTCGTCGATGAAGACGATCAGCTCGTCACGGTGCTCGCGGATCTCCTCCAGCAGCTTGGTCATGCGCTCCTCGAAGTCACCGCGGTACCGCGTGCCCGCCACCATCGCGGTGACGTCGAGCTGCACGAGCCGCCTGCCCTCGAGTGACACCGGCACCTGCCCGTCGGCGATGCGCTGGGCGAGGCCCTCGACGATCGCGGTCTTGCCGACCCCGGCCTCGCCGATCAGCACCGGGTTGTTCTTGGTGCGCCGCGAGAGCACCTCGACGGTCTGCTCGATCTCGTCGTCGCGGCCGACCACCGGGTCGATCTCGCCCTCGCGGGCCATGGCGGTGAGGTCGCGGCCGAAGCTGTCGAGCGTCTCCGTCCCGCTGGGGGCCTGCCGCTGCTGGCGGGCCTGTCCCGGCGTCGCGCCGACGGCGGGCCCGGCGATGGCCCTGCGCACGGTCTCCGGGGTCACCCCGGCGCCGCCGAGCAGCCTGCCCGCCGGCGAATCCTGATGCGCCACCAACGCGAGCAGCACGTGTTCGGGGCCGATGTAGGACGAGCGCAGCTGCCGCGAGATCTGGTGGGCGTCGAGCAGGATGCGCTTGGCGCCGGGCGTGAGGGTCGGTGTCGGGGTGGGCGCGCTCCGCGGGTGCGGAGCGTCGCGCTCGATGCGCTGGGCGATCGCGTCGGGGTCGCCGCCCGCCCGCTGGATCAGCTCCCTGCTGCCGGAGACCTGCGTGGCGCCCCACAGCAGGTGCACCGAGTCGAGCTCGTTGCCGCCCCACTCGCCGACCCGCCGGACAGCCGCCGACACCAGCGCCAGCGCCTGCTCGCTCATCAGCCGGGTGATGCCGACGGCGTACGGTTGCCGCCCCGGCATGGCATTGCCGAAGAACTGGGCGAGCAGCTGGTCGAACGGGCTGGGGCCGGGATCACCGAAGAAGCCGGTCATGGGCAGCCTCCCTCTGCGGCAGATCGGGAAAGTCCGTTCCCCGGGCCTACCCGGTGCGGCGCCGCGTCAACCCACGTAGCGCCGGGCCACCGACCGGCGCTGCGAATCCTCCAGCGAGCGCAGCCCGGTCTCCACCCGCTGCGGAACGACCCACCTCTCCCGCAGCACCCACGGCAGTCCCCGCAGCGCCTCCAAGGCGGCCGAGGCCGTCGCCAGGTCGGCCGGCGCGGATCGCAGCACGGCGGCCGTGCGCCGGGCGGCGCTGCGCACGGGCCTGCGCAGCCACAGGGTCCACAGGGTGTTACGGATGCCGAGCTGGCGGCGGCGCCGGGGATCGCGCTGTTTCGAGGGCGCGTGGTGGATCACCACGTCCTCGGCCCAGCACATCCACCAGCCGTGTGCGGCGAGGTCGATCGCGAGCAGCTCCTCCTCGCCGCCCAGCCACATGCGCGGCGAGAACCCGCCGACCTCGCGGAACGCCTCGACGCGGAATGTCGTCAGCCCCGCCATCACGCCCATGAGCGCGGGCCCCGGCAGCCAGTCGGGTCCGGGCACCGGCGACTCCCGCAGCTCCGGGGTGATCGGGTCCTCCCTCAGCTCCGGTTCCACGAGGCAGCGCCCCGTCACCGAGCCGAGCCCGGGGTACTCGTCGAGCAGTTCGGCGGCTCTGCGCAGCGAGCCGGGCTGCCAGCGGGTGTCGTCGTCGCAGAACGAGACGTAGGGCGTGCGCACGTGCCGCACGGCGAGGTTGCGGGCCAGCGCGCCGAGGTTGCGGTCGCAGCACAGCAGCTCCACGCCGGGGAAGTGCCGGGACACCGCGTCGGCGGTGCCGTCGGACGAGGCGTTGTCGGCGACGATGACCGGTGCCCCGTCGGGCAGGTTCGTCATGTGCTCCAGCGTGCGCAGCGCCTCCGCCCGCCGGTTGTGGGTGATCATCACGACCGTGGTTCGGCTCATGCCAGCTCCCTGAGCTGCCGTTCGACGGAAGGCGGCAGGCGCCGCCGCCCGGCCAGCGCGCGCGGCAGCCTGCGCAGGGCGCCGGCCGCGGCGCCGGGGTGCCGCAGCAGCGGGCTCGTCGCGCGCACGCACTCCCCCGCCGGGCGGCGCAGCCACGCGATGAGCGCGTTGTTGCGGGCCTCCATCCGGTGCCGCCAGGCGGCCGGCGGCCTGCTGCTGGAGGGATGGTGGTGCGCCACGACGTCCTCGACGTAGCACAGCGCCCAGCCCCTCGCGGCGAGGTCGCAGGCGAGGAGCTTCTCCTCCGCGCCGAAGTGCAGGAGACTGCTGAACCCGCCGACGTCGAGAAACGCATCCCTGCGCACGATCGCCGAGCACGCGAGGAAGCCAAGCACCTTCGGGCCCGGCAGCCCGGGCTCGGAGCCGAGCGGGCTTTCGGCCATCAGCGCGCACACCGGGTCGGGCTCCTCGCGGGGCCCCACGAGGGTGCGGGCGGCGAGCAGGCCGAGCCGGGGGCAGTCCGCGAAGGCCTCCTCCGCGCGGGACAGCGCGCCGGGCGCCCACCAGGAGTCGTCGTCGCTGAACGCCACGTACGGCGTCGTGGCGGCCCTGACTCCGAGGTTGCGCGCGGCGGCACCGGCGTTCACGGGCGAGGGGATGAGCCGCACGCCGGGGTGCTCTCGGCGCACCCGGGTCACCGTGTCGTCGGTGGAGGCGTTGTCGACGACGATCACCGGCGGCTCAGGGTGCAACGTGGCCAGCTTCCCCAGCGTGCACGCGAGTTCGGCGGAGCGGTTGCGGGTGGCGATGACGACCGTGGTGTTCACGCGCCCACCTCGGCCAGCAGCGCGGTCACGAGCGGTGAGGAGTCGTCGCGCGTCACGGCGTGCTGCCGCGCGGACGGCGAGAGGCACCAGCGCCACCACTGGTCGAGCCGCTCGTCCGTCACGTCCTCGGCGGCGACCACCGCGGGCCAGCCGAGTGCCCGCGCCTGTGCGGAGACCTTGCCTCCGCCCCCGACCGGGTCGACGGCGAGCGCGGGCACCCCGGCGCGCAGGGCGAGCACGAGGCCGTGCAACCGGGTGGTGAGCACGACGTCGAGCCTGCCGAGGAGCGAGACGAACTGGTCACCCGTGGCGCAGTGCCGCCAGTCGGCGGCGTCGAGCCGCGTGTCGAGCGGCACCCGCGCGCAGTCGAGCCCGGCCGCCCACGCCAGCAGCGCCTTGTGCACCTGCTCGTGCCTGCGCCGATCGCCGTACTCACGCTGTCCCGGCGCGAGCACGATCCCTGCGACCGGGACGGGCGACGTCGGGGCGGACGCGGCGAGGTCGGGCCGTGGCGGCCCAGCGCCGTCCCTGGCGAGCACCTGGTGGAAGCCGGTCACGGCGGGGTCGCCTGGGTCGATCACGGACACGCCGACGGCGATCCGACGGCACGAGGCGTAGCGCTCGTGCAGCCCGCGCACCTGCTCGCCGTGCGCGGGCCCGCACGCGAACACGAGGTGGGAGTAGCGATCGGGGGCGGCGTCGTCGAGACGCAGGGCGCCCGGACGGAAGCGGGGACTCCACGCCGAATCGGTCTCCACACCCGCCTCGGCGAGCGCGGCGCCGATCCGGCGCATGCTGAGCACGTCGCCCGCTGTCGCCTCGCCGTGCAGGAAGCTCGGCCAGCCGGTGACCAGAACACGCATGGGCCGCTGGTACCCGCTGCCTCACCGTTTCACACCGACTCTCCCGGGTAACCGGCTGCCATGGTCGCTGACTCGGAACACGTGCTGGTCACCGGCGGCGCGGGCTTCGTCGGCTCGCATCTGTGCGAACGGTTGCTACGCCACGGGCATCGAGTGACCTGTATGGACAGTTTCGCGACGAGCTCCCCGGACGGCATCGCGGAGCTGAGGCGGCACAACGGGTTCACGATGCTCGAGCACGACGTGACCCGCCCATTGCCGGACCTCGGGGACACGCGGCTGGTGCTGCACCTCGCCTCGGCGGCCTCGCCACGGGACTACCTGCGGCTGCCCATCGAGACTTTGGAGGCGGGTGCACTGGGCACGCGCAACGCGCTGGCGTTCGCGCAGCGGCACGGAGCCAGGTTCCTGCTCACGTCCACCAGTGAGGTGTACGGCGACCCGCTGGAGCACCCGCAGCGCGAGGACTACTGGGGCAACGTGAACCCCGTCGGCCCGCGCAGCGTGTACGACGAGGCGAAGCGCTACGCCGAGGCGCTGACGATGGCCCATCAGCGGCAGCACGGAACGGATGTCGCGATCGCCCGGATCTTCAACACCTACGGGCCGCGTATGCGCGCCGACGACGGCCGCATGATCCCGAACTTCATCACGCAGGCGCTCGCGGGTGAACCACTCACGATCGCCGGATCGGGTGACCAGACGCGCTCGGTGTGCTACGTGGACGACACGGTCTCCGGCCTGCTCGCGCTCGCCCGCAGCACGTTGACCGGACCGGTGAACATCGGCAATCCACACGAGCTGCCGGTGTGGCAGGTGGCCGACGAGATCCGCGCGCTCACCGGCACGGCGTCGACCGTGCGGCAGGTGCCCGGCGCGGTTGACGACCCGCGGCGCCGTTGCCCCGACATCTCCATGGCACAGAAGGAACTCGGCTGGCGGCCGGAGGTGACCCTTCGTGAAGGTCTCCGGCGGACAATCGCCTGGTTCGCCGCGGAAAGCGGCGCGGCAGCGTAACCACGCTGTGTAGCGACGTCCTGGTCTTTTCCACCGATTCCGTTTGAGAGCCGCTTCGGCGGGTAGCGACTTAGTGCCGGCTTGGACACGGTCGGCGGCCACCACTGGCGGGAGGTAGAGAGGTGCGCATTCTCGGGATCAACGCCGTTTTCCACGACCCCGCCGCGGCGCTGGTCGTGGACGGCGAGATCGTCGCCGCGGCGGAGGAGGAACGCTTCAGCCGTCGCAAGCACGGGAAGTCCGCCGTGCCGTTCTCGGCATGGGAATTGCCGGAGCAGGCCGCGAAATGGTGTCTGGACAAGGCAGGTCTCGCCCCAGCCGACCTGGACGCGATCGGCTACTCGTACGATCCCGCGCTCGCCGACGACGACGCCGACGGCACCGACGAGGGCGGCTGGGAACGGCTGCGCACGCTGTACGCCCGCCGCGCGCCCGCGTTCCTGAAGACCGCTCTGCCCGGTGTGGACCCCGGCATCGTTCGGTTCGTCCGGCACCACGTCGCGCACGCCGCGTCGGCCGCGCTCGCCGCGCCGTTCGGCGACTGCGCCGTGCTGACCTCCGACGGGCGCGGCGAGGCGGAGTCCTACCTGGCCGGCGAGTACCGCGACGGCAAGCTCGAAGAGCTTGCTTCCCAACGCCTTCCGCACTCGCTGGGGCTCGCCTACGAGTCCCTCACCGAGCACCTCGGCTTCCACCGCTCCAGCGACGAGTACAAGGTGATGGCACTCGCCTCCTACGGCAAGCCACGCTTCCTTTCCACTGTGGCCGAGCACATCCGTGCGACCGGCGACGGTGGGTTCCGCACCGATCCACTCGACTGGACCGAGTTCGCGCCAGCCCGCACGAGCGCCGACGAGCTGCTTCCCGAGCACGCCGACCTCGCCGCGAGCGTGCAGCGCGTGGTCGAGGACGTGCTGCTGGAGCTGGCCGCCTGGCTGCACGAGCGCACCGGCCACACCGATCTCGCGCTCGCCGGGGGCACCGCACTCAACTGTGTTGCCAACACCCGGCTGCACGCCGAGAGCCCGTTCGAACGCGTCTGGGTGCAGCCCGCCGCCGGTGACGCCGGGACCGCGCTGGGCGCCGCCCTGCAGCTGGCCGCCGACTTCGGCGAGCGCGCCGCGCCGATGCGCGGAGCCGACCTCGGCCGGGGCTGGACCGACGCGGAGCTGGAGAACTGGTTGCGGCGGGCCAGGATCCGCTACGAACGGCCCGCCGACATCGCCGAGACGGTCGCCGACGCGCTCGCCGACGACAAGGTGGTGGCGTGGTTCCAGGGCCGCGCGGAGTTCGGGCCACGCGCGCTCGGACACCGCTCGCTGCTGGCCCACCCCGGCCGCAAGGAGAACCTGGAGCGCCTCAACGACGTGAAGGGCCGCGAGCAGTTCCGGCCGGTCGCGCCGATGGTGCTGGCCGACCGCGCGCGCGAGCTGTTCAGTCGCGGCCCGATTCCGAGCCCCTACATGCTGTTCGTCCACGACGTCGCAGAGGAGTGGCGGGACCGGGTTCCCGCGGTGACTCATGTGGACGGTACGGCCCGCATCCAGACCGTCGATGCCGATGACGAGCCGGTGCTTGCGCGGATGCTGCGCGGGTTCGAGTCGCGCACCGGCCTGCCGACGGTGGTCAACACCAGTCTCAACACCGCTGGCAGGCCGATGGTGGACGACCCGCGCGACGCGCTCGAGTGCTTCGGGTCCGCCCCGGTCGACCTGCTCGCCATCGGACCTTTCGCCGTGTGGAGGAACGCCTGATGGTGCACCCACTGCAGTCCCTGCGCTACACGATCGTCATCCCGACGACGGGACGTGCCCAGCTCTCGATGCTGCTGCGGGCGCTCGACGGCTCACACGGCCCGCACCCCTCCGAGGTGATCGTGGTGGACGACCGGCCAGGGGGCGATCCGTTGACGCTGCCGGGAATCCGGTTTCCACTGCGGCAGGTCCGATCCGGCGGGCGCGGCCCCGCCGCCGCCCGCAACACCGGCTGGCGGCTCGCCCGCACCGAGTGGATCGCTTTCCTCGACGACGACGTGCTGACCGATGTGGACTGGACACAACGGCTGTCGGAGGACCTGGACGGGCTCGGCCCCGGGATCGCCGCGTCGGTCGCGAAGATCGTCGTGCCGCTGCCGGAGGACCGGCGCCCCACCGACGACGAGCGGGACACGCTCGCGCTCACCCACGCCAGGTGGATCACCGCTGACATGGCATACCGGCGCAGCGCGCTGGTGGAAGTGGGCGGGTTCGACGAGCGCTTCCCGCGTGCGTTCCGGGAGGACGCCGATCTCGCGCTGCGCGTGTGCCAGGCGGGCTACCGCATCGCCGAGGGCCGCCGGGTCACCACGCACCCAGC
Organism: Prauserella endophytica; assembly: GCF_005146945.1. Lineage (GTDB taxonomy): Bacteria > Actinomycetota > Actinomycetes > Mycobacteriales > Pseudonocardiaceae > Prauserella_A > Prauserella_A endophytica. Next base: position 282,943 of record NZ_SWMS01000005.1, on the reverse strand, counting down.
GCGCGGCGGCGACTTCTTCGCCAGCGTGCGCAGGCAGCGGGGCAACGCGGACAACGCGCTCATGCGCGCCAAGCACGGCAGGCACTGGCGGCAGCTGACCGGGGAGGGGCCCGGCAGGCTCGGCAGGCACGCGCTCACCACGGTCGCGGGCGCCGCCGCGCTGGGCCTGCTCGCCGCGGGCCGCCGCCGGGCCGCCACGCTCGCGGGCGGGGCCTGGGCCGGGCTCACCGCGCAGTTCGCCGCGAGCCGGATCGCGCCGGGTCCGCGCACCCCCGCCGAGGTCACGCGCATGGCTGTCACGAGCGCGTTCATCCCGCCCGCCGCGTGTGCCCACCGCCTGCGCGGCGAGCTGCGGGCACGGGAGCCGGTCGCGGTGCTGTTCGATCGCGACGACACACTCATCGAGGACGTGCCCTACCTCGCCGACCCCGAGCAGGTTCGCCCGATGCCCGGAGCGCGCGCCGCACTCGGCGCGCTGCGGGACGCGGGCGTGCTGCTCGGCGTGGTGAGCAACCAGTCGGGCATCGGCAGGGGCTACTTCACCGACGACGAGGTTCGCAGGGTCAACGCCCGCGTCGACGAACTCCTCGGCCCTTTCCAGACGTGGCAGTGGTGCCCGCACGGCCCCGACGACGCGTGCGCGTGCCGCAAGCCGCAGCCCGGCCTCGTGCTCCGCGCGGCCGAGGCGCTCGGCGTTGACGTGAGCCGGTGCGTGGTTGTCGGCGACATCGGCGCCGATGTCGAGGCCGCGACCGCGGCGGGGGCGAAGGGGATCCTCGTGCCGACCCCGCGCACACTGCCCGGCGAGGTCGAGCACGCGCGGCGCGAGGCCGCGGTGGCGCCGGACCTGACGTCCGCCGTGCGACTCGCCATGGAGGTCCTATGAGGACACTCGTGGCGCGGCTCGACAACGTGGGCGACGTGCTGCTCGCCGGTCCGTGCGTGCGGGCCGTCGCGGCGGGCTCCGACGAGGTCGTGCTGCTCGCCGGTCCGCGCGGGCGGGCCGGTGCCGAGCTGCTGCCCGGCGTGGCCGAGGTGATCGAGTGGTGCGCGCCCTGGATCGACCCCGAACCGCCCGAGCTCACGCAGGAGTCGATCGAGGCGCTGACCAAGCAGCTGCGGGACCTTCGGCTCGACGCGGCACTGGTCCTCACGTCGTTCCACCAGTCCCCGCTGCCGCTCGCGCTCGTGCTGCGGATGGCCGGGGTGCCGTGGATCGGAGCCATCAGCGAGGATTACCCGGGCTCTCTGCTCGACCTTCGCCACCGCGTCGAGGGTGACCCGCCCGAAGCCGAGCGCGCGTTGTCGCTGGCGACCGCGGCGGGGTTCACCCTGCCCGAGGGCGACGACGGACGGCTCGCCCTGCGCGGCCCGCTGCCGGAGACCACCGGGCTCACAGGCGAACCGGGCTACGTGGTGGTGCACCCGGCGGCCTCGGTGCCGGCGCGGCAGCCGACGGCCGAGCGATCGCGGGCGATCGTGCGCGCGCTCGCCGAGGCGGGCCATCGCGTGATCGTCACCGGCGCTCCCGGCGAGCGACGGCTCACCGCCGAGGTCGCGGGTGAGGTCGCGCTCGACCTCGGTGGGGTGACCGGATTGCCCGAGCTGGCCGCCGTGCTCGCCGGGGCGCGCGTGGTGGTCGCCCCCAACACCGGACCCGCCCACCTGGCTGCCGCCGTCGGCACGCCGGTGGTCTCGTTGTTCGCCCCCGTCGTGCCCTCGGCGCGGTGGGCCCCGTACGGGGTGCCCGCCGTCGTGCTGGGCGACCAGGACGCGCCGTGCCGGAACACGCGGGCGCGGCAGTGCCCCGTCGAGGGGCACCCGTGCCTCGCGATCGACCCGGCCGACGTCGTGAGGTCCGTCCACGAACTCTCAGGAGGTGTCTTGTGATCGAAGAGCACTTCGCCGCGCTCAGCGGCGCGCTCAGCCGCGTGCAGTCCGCGGCGCCCACGATCGACCGCTGGGGAACCCACCTGGCCGCGGTGCTCACCGGAGGCGGGCGACTGCTCGCGTGCGGCAACGGCGGCAGCGCCGCCGAGGCCCAGCACCTCACGGGCGAGCTCGTCGGAAAGTTCCTGCACGACCGGCAACCGCTGTCGGCGATCGCGCTGCACGCCGAGACCTCGGCGGCCACGGCGATCGTCAACGACTACGGCGAGCACGAGCTGTACGCCCGGCAGGTGCGCGCGCACGGCCGTCCCGGCGACGTGCTCGTGGCCCTGTCCACGAGCGGGCGCAGCCAGAACGTGGTGGCGGCGGTGAAGACCGCCCACGAGCTCGGCCTCACCACGTGGGCGCTGACCGGGCCGGAGCCCAACCCGCTCGCCGCGCTGGCCGACGACGTCATCGCGGTGGACGCGCCGAGCACCGCCACGGTCCAGGAGGTGCACCTCGCCATCGTCCACGCGCTGTGCGCCACGCTCGACGAGACGCTGGGTGTGCCCGCGTGAAGCCGCTCGTGGTGATCGGGGACGCGCTGCTCGACGTCGACATCGAGGGCAGGGCCGAGCGCCTGTGTCCCGAGGCTCCGGTGCCGGTGGTGGACGTGAGCGGCGAGTGGCTGCGGCCCGGCGGGGCCGGGCTCGCGGCGGCGCTGCTCGCCACACGCACCGCGCCCGAGGTCGTGCTCGTCACCGCGCTCGGCGACGACGACGCGGGCCGCGGGCTCGCCGCGCTGCTCGGGCGCGACGTGCAGGTGGTGCGGCTGCCACTCGACGGGACGACCGTGCGAAAGACGCGCGTGCGCGCACAGGGGCAATCGCTCGTGCGCGTGGACACCGGGGGCGGGCACGCCGCCGACGCGCCGCTGCCCGCGCGGGCCGTCCGCGCGCTGCGCTCGGCGGGCGCGGTGCTCGTCTCCGACTACGGCCGCGGGGTCGCTGCCCATCCCGAGGTGCGCGCACTGCTGAGCGAGCTGGACGTACCCGTGGTGTGGGACCCGCATCCGCGCGGGCCCGCGCCGGTGCCGGGCGCGACGCTCGTGACGCCCAACGACAAGGAGGCACTGGGCTTCACGCGCTGCGGCGACCCGGCCGAGGCGGCGACTGCGCTGCGCCGCGAGTGGTCCTGCGAGGCCGCGGCGGTGACGGTCGGCGCGCGCGGCGCGCTGCTGTCAGGGCCCCGCGACGACGGCGTCGTGCGCGTGCCCGTGCCCGCCAAGGCGGCGGTCACCGGACAGTCGCGGCCCGACACGTGCGGCGCGGGCGACCGGTTCGCCAGCGCCGCCGCGGCCTCCCTGCTGGAAGGCTCTGACGTGCCCGCCGCCGTCTCCGCCGCGGTCGACGCCGCGTCGCGGTTCGTCGCGGCGGGCGGCGCCGCCGCGCTGTCGGTCGACGGCGTGCCCTCGGCCGGACCGGCCGCGTCGGCCTTCGACCTCGCCGAGCGGGTGCGCAGGCGGGGCGGCAGGCTCGTCGCCACCGGCGGCTGCTTCGACCTGCTGCACCCCGGCCACGTGAGCCTGCTGCGGCAGGCCAGGGCGCTGGGCGACGCGCTCGTGGTGTGCGTCAACTCCGACGACTCCGTGCGGCGTCTCAAAGGCCCTGGCAGGCCGATCGTGTCCGCGAGCGACCGCGTGCGGCTGCTGGAGGAGCTGGAGTCCGTCGACGCCGTGGTGGTGTTCGACGAACCGTCCCCGGCGCCGCTGCTCGACCGGTTGCGCCCCGACGTGTGGGTCAAGGGCGGCGACTACGCGGGCGCCGAGCTGCCCGAGGCGAGTGTCGTCCGGGCGCACGGCGGCGAGATCGTGCTCGTCCCCACCGTCGATGGCTATTCCACCACCCGACTCGTACAGGAGGCGATGACTCGATGAAGGTACTGGTCACCGGCGGCTCCTCCGGGCTCGGCGCCGCGACCGTGGCGGCGCTGAGCGAGCAGGGTGACACGCCGCTCGTGCTCGACCGCGTGCCGCCACAGTCCGATGTGGAGTACGAACTCGCCGATCTCGCCGACTCCCCCGCCGCCGAGAACGCCGTGCGGGAGCTGGCCGACCGGGCGGGCGGGCTCGACGCCGTGTTCACCGCCGCCGGCATCGACCACCCCGGCAAGCTCACCGACGTGCCCGCCAAGGAGTGGGAGCGCGTCGTGCAGGTGAACCTGCTCGGCACGGCCGCGGTCGCCAGGGCCGCACTGCCCTACCTCGAACGGTCGCGGGGCACGCTCGTCACCGTCTCCTCGACGCTGGGCCTGCGCTCGGTGAGCGACGCGACCGCGTACTGCGCCGCGAAGGCCGGAGTCGTCGGCTTCACCAGGGCGCTGGCCGCCGAGACGGCGGGCCGTGTCGGCGTGACGCTCCTCGTGCCCGGCGGAATGCACACGAAGTTCTTCGACAACCGCGACGAGCAGTACAAGCCGCCGCCCGACGCCAAGCTGAACCGGCCGGAGGACGTCGCCCGGACGGTGCTCTACGCCCTGCGCCAGCCTCCGGGTTGCCAGGTGCGCGAGCTCGTGGTGTGCCACGAGGAAGAGGGCTCATGGCCGTGACACTCGTGCTGCGGGCGCTCGGCCTCGGCGACCTGCTCACCGCCGTGCCCGCACTGCGCGCGCTGCGCGCGGCCCGGCCCGGCGACCGGATCGTGCTGGCCGCTCCCGCCGCGCTCACGCCGCTCGCCGAGCTGACCGGAGCGGTGGACGAGGTGCTGCCGACCTCGGGGCTCGGTGAGCTGCACCTGCCCGGCGAGCCGCCCGCTCTCGCCGTGAATCTCCACGGCAGCGGCCCGGAGAGCATCACCGACCTGCTGGCGACGGAACCCGCCGAGCTGATCACCCACCGGCATCCGGACCTGCCCGAGGTGCGGGGGCCCGCGTGGCGCGAGGACGTGCACGAGGTGCGGCGCTGGTGCGACCTGCTGGGCTCGGCGGGCATCCCGGCCGACCCCGACGACGTCGGCCTGCCCGCGCCGAAGGTGCCGAACCCGGCGCCCGGCGCGGTGGTGCTGCACCCCGGCGCCGCGTTCCCGTCGCGCCGGTGGCCCGCCCACCGCTTCGCGGCGGTGGCCCGCGCGCTCGCCGGACACCGCGTGGTGGTGACGGGCGGCGCGGGCGAGGAAGGGCTCGCACGGGAGGTCGCCGAGGCTGCCGGGCTCGGGGAGGACGCCGTGCTCGCGGGTCGCACCGACCTCGCCGCGCTGGCGGCGGTGATCGCCGACGCCGCGCTCGTGGTGTGCGGTGACACCGGCGTGGGCCACCTCGCGACGGCGTTCGGGACGCCCTCGGTGCTGCTGTTCGGCCCCACTCCACCGAGCCGCTGGGGCCCGCCCGTGAACCGTTCGCGGCACAAGGTGCTGTGGGCAGGCCGAAGGGGCGACCCGTTCGCGGACCGGCCGGACCCGGGTCTGCTGCGGCTCACCGAGGCCGAGGTACTCGTGGCGGCACGGACATTGCTTCCGGAGGCGACCAATGCGTGAGCGGCTGCGTGCGGGTGTGGTCGGCGCGGGCTACGTCGGCCTGACGAGCGCGGCGTGCCTCGCCGAACTGGGGCACACCGTCACGTGCGTCGACGTGGACGCGGAGAAGGTCGAGCGGCTGCGCGAGGCCGAGATCCCCATCCACGAACCGGGGCTGCCCGAGCTGGTGCAAGGCAACCTCGCGGCGGGCCGGCTCGCGTTCACCACCGAGCACGCGGCGCTGCGCGACGCCGACGTGGTGCTGCTGTGCCTGCCGACCCCGACCGGCCAGGGCGGCACGGCCGACCTGAGCGCGTTCGACGCGGCCGTGACGACGCTGCGCGACACCGTCTCACCCGGATGCGTCGTGGTGATCAAGTCGACCGTGCCCGTCGGCACCACCGAGCGGGCCGCCACCGCGCTCGGCCACCCCGTGGTGAGCAACCCCGAGTTCCTGCGCGAGGGGCACGCGGTGCACGACTTCCTGCACCCCGACCGCATCGTGATCGGCGCCCGCGACGAGCGGGCCCGAGCGGTGGCGACCGCCCTGTACGCGGGGCTCGACGCGCCCGTCCTCCACACCGATCCGGCGAGCGCGGAGCTGGCGAAGTACGCGAGCAACGCGTTCCTCGCGCTCAAGGTGTCGTACGTGAACGAGCTGGCCGAGCTGTGCGAGCGGCTCGGCGCCGACGTCACCGACGTGACCGGGACGATGGGCCTCGACGAGCGGATCGGCTCCGCCTTCCTGTCGCCGGGGCCGGGCTGGGGCGGCTCGTGCCTGCCAAAGGACACGCGGGCGCTGCTGCACGCCGCCGCCGAGGCCGGGGTCGACTTCACGGTGCTCGCCGACGCCGTCACCGCCAACGCGCGCCAGCTCGACCGCGTGGTGGCCAAGGTCCGGCAGGCGGTGACCGGCGCGGAGGACGGCTCGCTCTCCGGCGTGCGGCTCGGCCTGCTGGGGCTGACGTTCAAGGCGGGCACCGACGACCTGCGCGAGTCGCCGGCTCTCGCGATCGCCGCGCGGCTGGCGGCCGAGGGCGCACAGCTGACCGGGTACGACCCCGGCGTGCGCAGGGCCGCCGATCTCGGCGAGGTACAGCTGGTGGACGAGCCGTCGCTCGTCGCGAAGGACGCGGCCGGGCTCGTGCTGCTCACGGAGTGGCCGGAGTTCCGGGACCTCGACTGGCCCCAGCTCGCCCAACTGGCCGAAAAGGCCACCGTGGTGGACTGCCGGAACCTCCTCGATCCGGGCGAACTCGCCGAGGCGGGTTTCACCTATTCGGGTCTCGGCAGGTGCTGATCGAAAACGGTGTGCGACCCCGGCGCTACCAGGAGTTCCCACCGATTCAAGGGGCTCGGGGCCCCCGTGGCGCCGGTTCCAGGCAACGCGGCACGGCCAGAAGTGGTTGCACCCGTCGTGGGCAGGGCTAGGCTCTGACCGTCAGGCGGTCACCCCACTGGAGGTCGAGTGCCCGAGTTGCCCGCGCCCAGTCCGCTGCTCCACGTCGCGGACGAGCACCACGGGACCACCCTCGTGGTGCGGGTGAAGGGTGAGGTCGATCTGTGCACCGGCCCCGAGCTCGAGCAGCACCTCCAGCACGCCTTCGCCGACGTGCGGCCGCCCGAGCCCCTGGTGGTGGACCTGTCGGGCGTCGCGTTCATCGGCTCCTGTGGGCTCACCCTGCTGCTGCGGCTGCACGACACCGCCGAGAGCAAGGGCAGCAGCCTCCACATCGTCGCAGGGCAGCGGGCCGTCACCCGCCCGATCGAGGTGGTGGGGCTCAACGACACGCTGCGGCTGTACTCCACGGTGGAAGACGCCCTCGCACACTCGCGCTGAACCCGCCGGTTCGCGCGGCACCATAGTGGGTACCTCGACGTCGTGACTTCGTACAACCGCCGTTTCGCAGCGCAGCTCCGCAGGGAGTGCCGCAGCTCGGGCGATCCGTGGCGCGCGGCCGAGACCCACCTGCCGAATCCAGAGGGGCTCCTCGCCTCCGGCTTCACCTTCAGCGGCCCCCTGCACGCTGTGCTGCCGTTGTTCGGCGTGTACCGGGGAAACTCGCGGGTACGCGTGGACCGCGACTGCCTCCAGGTCAGCTACGGCCACTGGCGCTTCGAGACGCCACTGGCCAACATCGCCGACGTGACCACCGTCGACGGCAAGGTGCGCATCACCTTCCACGAGCCGGTCCACGGGCACGAGCCGATCGGCGTACGGCACCGCGACTTCACGGTCACCGTCGACGACCCCGAGTACTTCGCCGAGGCCCTGCGCGCCCGTATCCCGCGGCGCACGCAGTCGTCCTGACCGGGCCCTGCCCCGGCCCGGTCAGGACGACACCCGGTGGCGTCCGTTCCGTTCAAGACCATGCGGGCCGTTCCGGGCCAGGATGGACGGCATGGCACCCGAGCTGTCCTTCGATCTCGCCGCCGCGGCGACCTTCCAGCGCACGCACGCCAGGCTGCTCGACCAGCGCCGGTTCGAACTGCTCATCGGTGAGGGCGACGCGGAGGCGACCCTCGCGGCGCTCGCGGCCTACCGCAACGCCGACGGCGGGTACGGCCACGGCCTCGAACCGGACCTGCGTTCCCCGGAGAGCCAGACCGGCCCGGCGCTGCACGCCTTCGAGGTGTTCGCCGAGGTCGCTCCCGTCACCAGCCCGCACGCGGCGGCCCTGTGCGACTGGCTCGACTCCGTGACGCTGCCCGACGGCGGGGTTCCGTTCGCGCTGCCCGTGACGTCGCCGTCCGGCTGCGCGCCCTTCTGGGTGACGGCCGACCCGGCGGAGTCGTCGCTGCAGATCACCGCGATCACCACCGCCAACGCGCTGCGGGTCGCCGCGCACGACCCGGCCGTCGCGGAGCACCCGTGGCTCGCGCGGGCGACGGACTACTGCCTCTCCGCCATCCGCGGGCTCGACGGCAGGCCGCACGCGCTCGTGCTCGCGTTCGCGGTGGGGTTCCTCGACGCCGCGTCCGACACCCGCCCGGAGGCGGCTGAGCTGCTGGACCACCTCGCCCGGTACGTCCCCGCCGACGGCCTCGTGCCGGTGGAGGGCGGCGCCGAGGACGAGGCGATGCGGCCGCTGGACTTCGCCCCGCTGCCGGGCCGGCCGGCGCGGAGGCTGTTCGCGCCCGAGGTGATCGACGCCGAGCTGCGCAGGCTCGCCGACGGCCAGCAGGACGACGGCGGCTGGCGGGTCGACTTCGACAGCTACTCCCCGCAGGCGACCCTGGAGTGGCGCGGCTACCAGACCGTCAACGCGGTCCGCATCCTCCAGGCCGCCGCCCACGCGCAGTGACATCCGCAGTGAAGGCCACCTTCACTGCGGTCAACGCAGGCAAGGTGGCCTTCACTGCGTTGGATCAACACAGCGGCGCGCCAGCGCCTCCGTCTGGGTGGCGGTGGGAGACGGGTGGGCGCAGGCAATGTGGCCACACCCCAATGCAGTGAAGGCCACCATCACTGCGTCCAACGCAGGCAAGGTGGCCTTCACTGCAGTCAGCCAACAGCCCCCAAGGCCACCTTTGTTGCGTTGAACGCAACAAAGGTGGCCTTGGGGAAAGGTCAGAAGCGGAGGTTGCGCAGGTAGTCGTAGCCCACTTCGGCGGTGTGGAGCGGGTCGGTGGGCTGGTCGTGCTCGACGACGTAGTGCAGGACCGCGCCGCCCGCCCACGTCTCCCGGAAGATCCGCGCGAAGTCGATGTTGCCCGTGCCGAGATCGGCGAAGCCGCCGTCGTCGGCGCGGTCCTTCACGTGGAACTGCCGCACCCGGCCGAACTGCCGGTAGAACTCCCGCACCGGGTCGACGCCCGCGACGACGAGCCAGTACAGGTCGTACTCGAAGTGGATGTTGCGGCGGGTAGTGGTGCGCGCGATGACGTCGAACGGCCGGACGCCGTCGATCGCCTGGAACTCGTGCGCGTGGTTGTGGTAGCCGTAGGCGATCCCGGCCTTGCGGAACGCCTTGCCCGCCGTCTCCAGTTCCTGCGCGAAGGAGGCCCACTCGGCGATCGTGCCGAAGTTGGCGTACGCGCAGTCGGCCATGTGGTAGCCGAGGATCCTCGCGTCGTCGATGAGCTGGTCGACGTCCGCGCCCCGGAAGTCGACGTGCGCGGAGACCGCCTTCAGCCGGTACCGGTCGAGGATGGCGCGGAATTCCTTCGCGGTGCGGCCGTAGGTGCCCGCCAGCTCGACGTTGCGGTAGCCGATGTCGGACAGCTCCTCGAGCGTGCCCTCGAGGTCGGCCTCCAGCGCGTTGCGCAACGTGTACAGCTGGACGGCGATCCGCTCCTTCGGCAGCCGCCTGCCCCCGTGGCCGCCGCCGTGGCCCCAGCCCGCCTGCGCGGTACCCGCGGTGGCCGCCGCGAGACCGGCGACGGCCGCGGCACCCGCCGTGGTGCGCAGCATGGCCCTGCGAGACAGGCGAGACTTCGGTGAATCGCTCATTCTCGGTTCCCTTTCGGTCAAAGGTGGGGAGAGCTCAGGAACGATCAGTGGAGAACGCGGCGTCGAACGCCGCCGCGGGCTTGTCGAAGTTCAGATTGCGGATGTAGTTCACGGCCTCGGCGGCGCCCCGCAGCCGGTCCATTCCGGCGTCCTCCCACTCCACCGAGATCGGACCGGTGTAGCCGATGGAGTTGAGCGCGCGGAACGCGCTCTCCCAGTCGACGTCGCCGTGCCCCGTGGACACGAAGTCCCAGCCCCGCCGCGGATCGGCCCACGCCAGGTGGGAGCCGAGCCGCCCGTTGCGCCCGTCGAAACGCTTCTTCGTGTCCTTGCAGTCGACGTGGTAGATGCGATCGGCGAAGTCCAGGATGAAGCCCACCGGGTCGAGGTCCTGCCACACGAAGTGCGACGGGTCCCAGTTCAGCCCGAACGCGGGCCGGTGGTCCACGGCCTCCAGCGCGCGCTTGGTGGTCCAGTAGTCGTAGGCGATCTCGCTCGGGTGCACCTCGTGGGCGAAGCGCACACCGACCTCGTCGAAGACGTCGAGGATCGGGTTCCACCGAGTCGCGAAGTCGGTGTAGCCGTCGTCGATCACCTCCTGCGAGACGGGCGGGAACATCGCGACGTACTTCCAGATCTTCGAGCCGGTGAAGCCGATCACCGTGTCCACGCCGAGCTTGGCCGCGGCGCGAGCGGTGTCGGCCAGCTCGGCGGCTGCCCGCTGCCGCACGCCCTCGGGCTCGCCGTCGCCCCAGATGCGGGCGGGCAGGATGTTGCGGTGCCGGTCGTCGATCGGGTCGTCGCACACGGCCTGTCCGACGAGGTGGTTGGAGATCGCCCACACCTTCAGGCCGTAGGACTCGAGCAGCTTGTGCCTGCCGGCCACGTAGTCTTCTTCGGACAGCGCGCGGTCCACCTCGAAGTGGTCGCCGGAGCAGGCGATCTCCAGCCCGTCGTAGCCCCAGCTCGACGCGAGCCTGCACACCTCCTCGAAGGGCAGGTCGGCCCACTGGCCGGTGAACAGCGTAACCGGTCGGCTCATCGGTAAGCTCCCTCTCGGATTCCTTGCAGTTGCAGCAGCAGGTCGCGGACCTCGGTGGCCTGTAGACGGCCGGACGACTCCACAGTGGACGGAATGCTCGGCTCGGAACACACCAGCACGGGGCCGTCGGCGGGCGAATCGGGCAGCCTGCCGTGCGAGCCTCGCACGAACCGCGGATCTGTCGGCACCACGTTCATCGCGTAGCGCAGGCCCACCTTCTTGCGCACGAGGTTCAGGCCCGCCTTCGCCTTCACCAGCGGATCGTCGGGGTCGAAGAACAGCTCGGCCGGGTCGTAGCCGGGCTTGCGGTGGATCTCAACGCCCTTCGCGAAGTCCGGCTTCCTGTCGTCGTCGAGCCAGTAGTAGTAGGTGAACCACGCGTCGGGCTCTGCCACCACAACCAGCTCACCCGCGCGTTCGTGGTCGAGACCGTAGCGGGCCTGCGCCTCGCGGTCGAGCACCTCCTCCACACCGGGCAGCGCGGCCAGGATCTCCCGCACGCGCGGCAGGTCCTGCTCGTCGCCGACGTAGACGTGTGCGACCTGGTGGTCGGCCACGGCGAACGCGCGCGACGTCCACGGGTCCAGGTACTCCATCCCGTCCTGCGTGTAGACCTCCAGCAGCCCTTCCCGGCGCAGCGCCCGGTTGACGTCCACCGGGGTGTCGGCGGGCGTGATGCCGTACTCGGACAGCGCCACCACGGCTGCCCCGGCCGCCTGCGCGTCGGTCAGCAGCGGCGCCAGCTCGGCGTCCACGGCCCTCGCGGCGGCGACGGCCTGCGGCGAGCCGGGCCCGAACCGCTGCAGGTCGTAGTCCAGATGCGGGACGTACACGAGCAGAAGGTCCGGCCCGTCGGTGCGCAGGAGCCGCCGCGACGCCGCGACGATCCACTTCGTCGACGCGATCGACGCCGTCGGGCCCCAGTACTGGAACAGCGGGAACGGACCCAGCTCGCGGGTGAGCGCGTCGTGCAGCTCCGGGGGCCGCGCGTAGCAGTCGGGCGACTTGCGGCCGTCGGCGTGGTAGATCGGGCGCGGGGTGATGGTGAAGTCGGTGGTGGCTCCCATCGCGTACCACCAGCACACGTTGGCGGCGACGTAGCCGGGCGAGGCCGCCCGCGCGGTCTCCCACAGCTTCTCGCCCTGGACGAGCCTGTTGTGCTGGCGCCACAGGTAGACCTCGCCGAGGTCGCGGAAGTACCAGCCGTTGCCGACGATGCCGTGCTCGGCGGGCATGCGCCCGGTGAGGAACGTCGACTGCGCGCTGCACGTCACCGCGGGCAGCACCGTGCCCAGCTCGGCCTGCCAGCCCCGCGTCGACAGCGCGGTGAGATTCGGCATGTGGCGCAACAGCTTCGGCGTCAGTCCGACGACGTCGATCACCACGAGCTTCTTCATGTGTGCACCTCCATGCGTGCCCAGCGCAGCTCGTCGGCGATGCCGGCGGCGAGCTCCTGACGGCCGCTCTCGGGAAGGACGGTCCAGGTGTAGGTCTCCACCTCGACGTGCGGCAGCGGACCCTGGGCGGCCAGCGCGCCGAGCGCCCCGGTGAGCACGCCGGTGGTGGACTCCAGCGGCGCGGCCGGCGTGGCGTGCAGCGGCACGTGGAAGTGCACGCGCCACGGCCCGCGCGCGGGCAGGGTCTCCAGCGCGGCGGGCAGGTCGTCGGCGGCCAGCACCTCGCCCGTCGGCAGCAGCTCGCGCACCTGGTGCAGGTAGCGGGGTTCGGCGAACGCCTTCAGCGCGGCGACGGCCTCGGGGGTGCCGGGCCGCTCGACGTGCAGCGCTGCCGACGCCTGCACCTTGACCACCGACAGACCCGCGGCTTGGATGTCCTCGACCGTCTTCGCGGGGTCGGCGAAGGACACCGCGAGATGGCAGGTGTCCAGGCACAGCCCGATGTACTCGGGATCGACGCGCCCGGCGAGCCACGCGACGGCGTCGCTCACGGTGTCGAGGACGCACCCCGGCTCGGGCTCGATCGCGAGCCTGATCGGCTGCTCGTTCCGGGCCAGCGCGGAGCGCAGGACCCGGGTCACCTCCTCGAACGCGATGCCCGCGCGCACGTCGTGCGAGGAGCTCCACGGCTCCCGCCACGCGAGCGGCAGCGTCGAGATACTGCCGTAGGCCGCGTCCTCGGGCAGCAGGTCGCCGAGCACGGTGACGCAGTCGAGGGTGTAGCGCAGGCGGCGCGGGTCGGTCCACGCAGGCAGGTAGACGGAGTGCTTCACCACGTCGGCGTGGAAACCGCCGTAGGGGAAGGCGTTCATTGTCTGCACGGCCAGGCCGCGTGCGGAGAGCTCCGCGGCGAGCCTGCGCCTCGCCGAAGGGTCGGCTGCGAGGCCCGCGGCCACCCCCGCCGCGAGCCACAGCCCGACGCCGAGCCGGTCCTGGCCCAGCTTCTCGCGCACCGGGACCGCGTAGGTGTCGAGCTGCGCGAGAATCCCGTCGAGGTCCTCGGCGGGATGCACGTTGGTGCAGTAGGACAACATCACTGTCTCGCCCCGCGCAGCACCGAGTTGCCCTCGAACGTCTCGCCGGTCGGCGCATCGGTCTCCAGCGGGTCGAGCATGAGCTTGCCGCTCTGACCGTAGAACTCCACGGGGTTCTGCCACAGCACCTTGTCCACATCGGACTCGGTGAAGCCTGCCGCGAGCATGGCCTCGCCCGTGCGCAGGGTCTTGAGCGGATCGGAGCGCCCCCAGTCCGCGGCGGAGTTCACGAGCACCCGGTCCGTGCCGTGCTCCTTGAGGATCGTCACCATGCGGTGCTCGTCCATCTTGGTGTCCGGGTAGATCGAGAAGCCCATCCAGCAGCCCGCGTCGGCGACGAGGCCGACTGTCAGCTCGTTGAGGTGATCCACAACCACGAGCTCGGGCGCGATTCCGGACTCGCGCACCACGTCGAGCGTGCGCTTGGTCCCGGCGAGCTTGTCGCGGTGCGGCGTGTGCACCAGCACCGGCAGCTCGTGCTCGATCGCGAGCGTCAGCTGGTGGGCGAACGCCTTCTCCTCGGCCTCGGTCATCGAGTCGTAGCCGACCTCGCCCACCGCGACCACGCCGTCCTTGGCGAGGTAGCGCGGCAGCACGTCCAGCACGTCCACGCAGCGGGGATCGTTGGCCTCCTTGGGGTTCAGCGCGATCGTGCAGTGGTGGCGGATGCCGAACTGCGAGGCACGGAACCGCTCCCAGCCGATGAGACCGTCGAAGTAGTCGGTGAACGAGCCGACGTTGGTACGCGGCTGGCCGAGCCAGAACGCCGGCTCGACGAGCGCCCGCACCCCGGCCTCGTACATCTGCTCGTAGTCGGTGGTGGTGCGCGAGGTCATGTGGATGTGCGGGTCGAAGATCCTCATTGTCCTGCCTCCTGGAGCACGAGATCGGCATCCGGCGGAACGTCGCGGCCCGCGGCCCTCCGTTCGGCCACGTAGTCGGTGACCATGCGGACCAGCTCGGCGTCGGCCCGCTGCGCCAGCCCGCTCACCGCCGCCACCGGCACGCCGGTGAACAGGCACTTGAGCACGCCATGCCGCCACGTGTGCGCGTCGAGGTGCCGCTGCGCGAACGGTCCGAGCGCCGCGGCGACGAGCCCGATGTCGTTGGCGCGCAGGGCGTCCTCGACCAGCCGCAGGCCCGTGTCGACCACCTCGTCGTCGGCTGGCAGCAGGTGCAATCCGCGCAGCACTCCCCTGCGCTCGGCGCCGTCGCCGTAGCGGTACAGCCCGGCGACCTCCTTGGCCAGCTCCCCTCCCGAGAGCGCATCGGCGAGCGCGGCCAGCAGGCGGGCCCTGGCGTGGTCGTCGGTGGTGCCGTGCACGAGACCGCGGGCATCCAGCGGCGACCGGCCCACCTTGCGGCCCACGGCGGGGAACAGCGTGCGGATCTTCACCGGGTCGGCACGCACAGACCGTTCCGCGCCCGCGAGCCAGTCGGCCGCCCTCAGCGCGGTGATGCTGCGCCGGGCCACGTCCGGTGCGGCGTGGCTGTGCCGGGGCAGCTCGACCGCCGCCAGCCCCTCGTAGCCGATCTCAGTGAGCGCGGCCAGCGTGCCGGTGAGATCGAGCTCGCCCTCGCCGAACTCGAGGTGCTCGTGCACGCCTGGCCGCATGTCGTCGAGCTGCACGTTGAACAGCAGGTCCCCGGCCTCGCGCACGCAGTCGGCCGCGTTCCTCGGTTCCACGGCCACGCAGTGCCCGACGTCGAGAGTGATACCGAGCAGCTCTGGCGAGCCCAGCTCCGTGCGGAGCCGGAGCGCCTGCGCCAGGTGCTGCACGAAGTGCCCAGGCTCCGGTTCGAGCGCGAGCTTCACGCCTGAGGTCTCCAGCACGGCGGCGACGCCGTCGCGCATCCGCCGCCACGCCGTCTCGTCGTCCACATCGGAGGGCTTGACGCCGGACCAGAACGACACGCATTCGGCGCCGAGGTCCTCGGCGATGCGCGTGGCGCGCCGGAGGAAGTCGATGCGCGGCGCGGGGTCGGCCGACACCAGCGTGGGCTGGTGCTTGTGCCACGGGTCGAGCAGGTACCGCGCGCCGGTCTCCACCACCACGCCGAGCCCCAGCTCGCCGAGCCGGGCGCGCACGCGCCGCGTCTGCTCGGCGACATCCCTGGCGAAGGGGTCGAGGTGGTCGTGGTCCAGCGTCAGCGCGATGCCGCTGTAGCCGAGGTCGGCGATCACCGCGAGCGCGTCGGTGAGGCGGTGGCTGGCGAAACCGTTGGTGCCGTAGCCGAATCGCAGGGCGCTCACGTGGGGCTCACCTTCCTCGCGAGGCGGCGGGCGAGCGGCAACGCCGTCGCCAGCGCGGCGGCGACCCTGGCCGCGCCGTACCGGGCGGTGAGTCCCGCCTGCAGGGGGACCATGCCGTGGATGCCGGCCATCGTGGCAGCGCGCACCCGTGGCGCGGACGGCCGCTCGGCGGCGCCGTACTGTGCCCTGCCGACCGTCGCCGCGTACCCGCCCGCGAAGCCGAGCGCGGCCAGCCGGTCACGCCTGCTCCCCCGTCGCCCTGCCACGGCGAGCGCGGTGGCGACGGCCGTGCCCGCCAGCGCGGTTCGGGCCGTGCGGGCGGACCCTCCGTGGACCTCCCCCGCCGAGAGCGCGGTGACGCCGTGGGTGTGGACCCCGAGCGCGATGGCGGCCGGGGCGGCGTCCCGCCACCGGCCGCCCGCGCCCAGCAGCACGTCCAGCGCCCGGCACGCCGCCATGCCGCAGGGTCCCGCAGCCGTTCCTTTCAGCTTGGTGTCGTACGCCCAGATCGCGCCCGCGAGCGGGAGGGCGACCCGGAGAGAGCGCTGACCGCCGCCGAACCAGGCGATCCCCAGCCCGGCAGCGGTCAGCACACCCCCAGTGGCCAGGGCCGCGCCCGCACTCAGCCGACCGGAGGGAATCGGCCGCTCGGGGCGCTCGACGGCGTCGAGGTCCCGGTCGGCCCAGTCGTTGAGTGCCATCCCCGCCCAGTAGAGGGCCACCGACGCGAGTGGCAGGGTCCAGCGCCTGCCCCGCAACGGCGACCCCGAAGCCGCCGCACCCGCGACCGTGTCCCCCAGCACTGTCAAGGCCGCCGGCGCCCGCACGAGCTCGGCGACGGCCCCCAAGGCCACCTTAGGCGCGCTCAACGCAACAAAGGTGGCCTTGGGGGAAGGTGGAACCGTCGCGAACGGGGCCGTCACCGCGGTCATCGCGCCTCCGCCCACGCCGTCAGCGCGGCGAACTGCTCGGCGAGGCGGTGCTCCTCGGTGCCCATCGGGTCCTTGAAGAAGAAGCCAAGGGCGCCGATCGGGCCCGACTCACCGCGCCGGTGCGCGAGCGCCGCGAACCGCGCCAGGTCCAGCACCAGCGGCGCCGCCAGCGCCGAGTCGTAGCCGCTCCACGTGAACTGCAGGCTCATCCGCGCGCCGAGGAACCCCTCGAACGACACGTGGTCCCACGCGATCTTCTGCTCACCGAGATCGGGCACGTTGTCGATGTGCAGCGGCGAGGTGACGTCGCCGCCCAGCAGCGTCGCCAGCCCCCGCCCCTTCGACGCGAGCTTGCTGCCCGCGTGCTCGGCGTCGGCGAGCGTGAGCCCGTCGCCGCCGCCGAGCAGGTTCGTGCCCGACCACGACCGCACGTGCAACGCCCTCGCCGCGAACATCGGCGCGAGCGTGCTCCGCACGAGCGTCTCGCCGGTCTTGCCGTCGGAACCCGCGTACGGCAGCCCCTTCACCGCCGCCAGCTCCTCCAGCGCGGCCAGGCGGATACCCGTCGACGGCGTGAAGTCGACGAACGGGCAGCCCGCCCGCAGGGCCGCGTACGCAGCCACCGAGCTCGGCGGCAGCACGGTACGCCCTGGCACGGCCATCGCGGCCTCGAGCGCGGCCAGCGTGCCGTGCTCCGGCAGGGCAGGGAACACCGGCTCCGTCGACGACACGTTGACCACCACGACGCGCGCGAGCCCGTTCCGCGCGGCGAACTCGCCGATGTCGTCGGCGAGCCGCCGCGCGGCGTCGGCCTGGGAACCCGGGTTGGTGGCCGGGTGATAGCCCGGACGCAGCTCGGAGTCCACTTCGGACAGCGCAGGGCGGACCGCCTCGAAGACCCGGTGCGGGATCACCCCGGCATCGGTCAGCAGCTCCGCACGCTTGTCCAAAGCGAGGTCCGCGATGTCGTGCCCGCCGACGTGGAGCTCTTCCCAGCCGGGCAGGCCCAGGTCGGAGAACCGGGGCAGCGCGCTGACGCAGCCCGTCGGTTCCACCACCCTGGCCCGCAGTGCGAGCAGTCCCGCGATCGCCGTGGTGGCGACCGAACCGCGTGCACCGATCAACCACAACCCTGTGGGTTCCATGGAGCTAGGCCCTTCTAACTCGCGGCGGCGAGTGGTGCGCCACCCTCGATGTGCCCGATGACTGCCTCCGCGTCACGCACGAGCGTGTCGCGAACTCCATTGTCCGGCACCGATTCCGCTCGGTCGACGAACTTTCGTAGCTCCTTGACCGCCTTTCCGTCGTTGCCGTTCGCCTCCGCCTTGCGGGCCTTGGACAATTGGGACGACAGGGCCACGTAGTCCGCCAGCGACAACCGGTTGGCCGCCCGGAACCGCTCGACGAGCTGGCCGATGTCCCGCAGCGAGGTCGTCGACGCGAACGTCACCGACCGCTCAGCCGTGTTGCCGGCCGTGTCGGTCGCCGTCACCGTCAGCGAGTGCACGCCGAGCGGCAGCTCGTGCAGCGGCACCGTGGCGCCCGAGGTCACCGGCCGCCCGTTGAGCGTGGCCGACTGGCTCGCCACGCCCGACGTCTCGTCGCCCGCCAGCCACGACACCACCAGATCGGTGGCGTCACCGTAGACCCGTCCGTCGGCGACCCCGGCCACCATCACCGTGGGCTTGGTCGCGTCGATGCTGATCGACGCGGCCTTGTCCGACTCGACGTTGCCCGCCGCGTCCACCGCCCGGTACAGCAGCGTGTGCTCGCCGTCGCCGGAGACCACCACGGGCTCCGAGTACGTCGTCCACTCGCCGCCGTCGAGGCTCCACTCGATGCGCTCGACCCCGGATCCGGTGTCGGTCGCCGACAGCGTCACGGCGACCTCACCCCGGTGCCAGCCCGCCGAACCCGGTTCGGCGAACGCCGCCTCGGTCACCGGCGCCGTGACGTCCAGCTCCTTGATCTGGATGTCACGGTAGAACACGTCGTCGCCGTTGCCGTGGTTCTGGATCCCGATGTAGCCCTGGGCCAGGTCCCTGGCGGGGTCGGTGCTCACGAAGTCGTTGATGAGGACATCGTTGAGGTAGACCTTGATGGTCTGGCCCTGCACCACGATCTCGTAGGAGTTCCACTCCCCCGGCGGGTTGAGCGCCTCATCGCGCGCGGCGAGGTCGGCGGACTGGAACGTGTAGATCGCGCCCGTCGTGCGGTCGTCGGCATCGGTGGCGTCGATCTGGATCTCGTAGCCCTGGTTCACGGCGATCCACGGGTCGTTGCCGGGATCGGGGAACCCGACGAAGACACCGGAGTTGTCGTCGCCCGCCATCTTCCAGTCCATTTTCAGGCTGTAGGCGGCGTACTCCTTCTCGTGCCACCACAGGCCCATGCCGCCCACCGACTTGATCGTGCAGTCGGACTGCAGCTCGAACGAACCGGGTCCGGCCTGGTTCCACGCCTCCATGCTCGCCGCGGTGCCGTCGAAGAGCATCGAGTAGCCCTCCTCCGGCTGCGCGGGCTCACACGCGGGCGGCGTGCCGGGCTCGGCCACGCCCGCTCCGGTGAACCGGACGTTGTCCACATCGAACAGACCGCCGACGCCCGTTCCCCTGAAAGCCAGGTAGAGCGGCTTGGTACCGCCCGGGTCGGTCACGGGGACCGGTGCTATGTCGGCGTAGTTGTCGAAGCCGCCGGTGTTGCTCACCGGAACGGTCTGCAGCAGCTCACCGTCCGGCGCGCCGGAGCGCACCTCGATCGTGCCGCCCGCGCCACCCGAGGACACGCGGTAGCCGATCGCCTCGATGCCCTTCAGGTTCGCCGGGTCGAAGGAGATCCAGTCACCGTCCTCGATGTAGCCGACCCGCTTGCCACCGCTGGCCCCGGCGGCGTCGACCACCTGGATGCCGTTGTGCTCGGTGAAGAACTCGGCCTGCTTCAGCTTGGGCTGCAGCACGACCTCGTCCGAGCCGGGCAGCGCGGGCACCTCGCCCGCACCGTTGTCGGTGTAGCTCGCGTTGATGACGCCGAACACGTTCGCGTCGAGCCCGTGGCCCTCGTCGGCGGGGGTCTCGAGCACGCCCTCACAACCAGTGGCCCGCGAAAGCGGGTGGCCGTGGTTGTCGTGGCCGAGGATGTATTCCACGGTCACGCGCGAGCAGTCGATCGGCCCGTCCTCGGGATCGGTGACGGTGACCTTGAACGGCACCGTGTCGCCGAAGCCGAAGAACCCGCCGTTCACCGGGGTCTCGAGCGTCACGGTCGGCGCCGTGTTGCCCACGGTCACCACCACGCTCGCGGCGCCCGTCAGCCCGGTCTCGTCGGTCACCGCCAGCTGCGCGGTGTACTGGCCGGGCTCGGTGTAGGTGTGTGTCACCGCGCCGGCCTCGGTGGAGTCGGTGGTGCCGTCACCGTCGAAGTCCCACGCATAGGCGAGCTCGCCCCCGTCGGGGTCGCTGGTGCCGGCCGGCTCGAAGGTCACCTCGAGCGGAGCCGGTCCCGACGTCCGGTCGGACGTCAGGCTCACCTGCGGGGTCCGGTTGCCCTTGGTGTAGTCGATCCGGTACACCGCCGAGTCGGCCGCGCCACCGAAGTAGCCGCTGCCGTAGTCGAGCACGTACAGCGAGCCGTCGGGGCCGAACTCGATGTTCATCGGCCTGGTCAGCTGCATCGATTCGAAGAACGGCTCGATCGCGCCGCGCTCGCCGTTCTCCCCGACCTCGATCGTCTTGATCCAGCCGCGGTCCCACTCGTAGGCGAAGTTCTTGCCGTCGTAGAACTCCGGGAACTTCGTCACGACGTCGAGCTCGGGATCGTAGTCGTACGTCGGGCCGCCCATCGGCGACTCGCCGCCCGTGCCGAACTCCGGCACCGAACCGCCGTCGTATGGGATCCACGCGGGCTGCGCCGGGGGCAGGTCGACGAGCCCGGTGTTGTGCGGGCTCTCGTTCTTCGGCGCCGCGCAGTCGAACGGCTCGCCGGAGGCGCCTGTGGCGAAGTCGTAGTCGACGAACGGCTGGTTGTCACCGACACAGTACGGCCATCCGTAGTTGCCGGGCTCCTTGATCAGGTTGAACTCGACCGTGCCGCCGGGGCCGCGCTCGGGGTTGGCCGAACCGGCGTCCGGGCCGTAGTCGCCGAGGTAGATCCAGCCGGTCTCCTTGTCGACAGCGAACCGGAACGGGTTGCGGAAGCCCATCGCGTAGATCTCGGGCTTCGTGCCCTCCGTACCCGGCGCGAACAGGTTGCCCTCCGGAACGGTGTAGCCGCCGTCCTCGCCGACCTTGATGCGCAGGATCTTGCCCCGCAGGTCGTTGGTGTTGGCGGAGGTGCGCTGCGCGTCGAAGACGGGGTTGCGGTCGGCCCGCTCGTCGATCGGCGTGTAGCCGTCCGAGGCGAACGGGTTGGAGTCGTCCCCTGTGGACAGCAGCAGGTTGCCGTCGGCGTCGAAGTCGATCTCGCCACCGGCGTGGCAGCAGATGCCGCGGTCGGCGGGCACCCGCAGGATCTGCTGCTCGCTGGCCAGGTCGAGGGTGCCCGTTTCGGTCAGCTTGTAGCGCGACAGCTGGTTGTGGCCCTTGAACGGCTCGAAGTCCGCCGCGGTCCCGTTCTCCGGCGCGTCGCCGGGCGGAGTGTCCAGCGGGGGCGCGTAGTAGAGGTAGACCCAGCTGTTGTTCTCGAAGTCCGGGTCCACCGCGATGCCCTGCAGCCCGTCCTCGTCGTGGTTGTAGACGGGGATCGTCGCGGCCACCGTGGTGGTCGCGTCGGGCGTGGTCAGGAAGACCCGGCCGTCGCGTGAGGTGTGCAGCACCCGGCGGTCCGGCAGCACGGCGAGCGCGATCGGCTCGCCGGTCACCGCCGCGCCCTGCGCGAGCGTGATCTGGTCGAAGTCCTCGTCGACCGGGGTCTCGCCGCCGGGTTCGGTCGCGCAGTTCCCCTCGGCCTGGCCCGTGGCGTAACGGATGCCGCCAAGCAGGTGCTGCCGGAACTCGGGCTCTGCGTAGGACTCGACGGTGTGGCCGCCGCCGGTGTACCAGGCCCGGCCGCCGCTGTTCTCGTGGCACCACGCGATCGGGTGGTCGTCGCCCATCGCGCCGGAGCCCGGGTCGTAGCTGGACTCGTCCAGCGTGGCCAGCACGTGGACGTCCTGCCTCGGGTTCTCGCGGTAGTTGTACCACTCGTCGGTGCGCGTCCACCGGTCCGGCAGGTCCACAGTGGAGGGATGCTCGTGGTCCTCGACGTCGATCGAGGCTTCCTGGATCTGCGGATGGGAATCGAAGTAGGCCCCGACGAGGTCGCCGTACCAGGGCCAGTCGTACTCGGTGTCGGACGCGGCGTGCACGCCCGCGTACCCGCCGCCGCCCTCCACGTAGCGCTCGAAGGCGCCCTGCTGTTCGTCGTTCAGCACGTCGCCCGTGGTCGACAGCCACACCACCGCGTCGAAGCGGGCGAGGTTGTCGTCGGTGAACGCCGCGGAGTCTTCGGTTGCCTCGACCGTGAAGCCGTTGGCAGCCCCCAGTTCTTGTATCGCGGCGATTCCCGTGGGGATCGAGTCGTGCCGGAAGCCTGCGGTCTTGGAGAAGACCAGGACGCTGGCGGTTTGCTGGGTCTCGGGTTGCGCGGTCTCGGCGGTCGCGCTGAACGCGAACCCGCCGAGACCGGTGCAGAAGGCCAATGCGGCGGCGCCGAAGCGCCACCAACTGCGAGGAGATCGTCTACGTTGCGTGGTACTACTGCTTCGTCGCACTTGTACCTTTCCTCTTGTTCGACCGGCGGGGACCGTGCCGTTGGTCGTCTATTCCTCCACTTGTTTCCAGCGCGAAGAGTCGGCCGCGCTGCTCTCCACCGCGTCCAGCACGCGTTGCACGCGCAGGCCGTCGGCGAAACCGGGTTCGGGGGACTGTCCGTCGCCGATCGCCCGCAGGAGGTCGGCGATCTCGTGGGTGAACGTGTGCTCGTAACCGAGGCCGTGGCCGGGCGGCCACCACGCGCTCACGTAAGGGTGTTCCGGCTCGGTGGCGATGATGCGGCGGAAGCCCGCGGTCTCCCCCGGCTCGTCGCCGTCGTAGAACCACAGCTCGTTCATGGCCTCGAAGTCGAAGGCCAGGCTGCCACGCGAGCCGTTGACCTCGATGCGCATGGCGTTCTTGCGGCCGAGCGCGTACCGGGTCGCCTCGAACGTCGCCACGGCGCCCGACGAGAGCCTGCCGTGGAACACCGCGCAGTCGTCGACCGTCACGGCCTCCTCGGCGCCGCCCGCGCCGGGCCTGCTGCGCACGAAGGTCTCCGTGAGGCCCGCGACACCGGTGATCACCTCACCGGTGACGAACTGCGTCGCGTCCACGATGTGCGCCCCGATGTCGCCGAGCGACCCGGAACCGGCCTGCTCCTTGCGCAGCCGCCACGTCATGGGCGATGTGGCGTCGGAGAGCCAGTCCTGCAGGTACACCGCACGCACGTGCCGCAGCTCGCCCAGCCTGCCCTCGGCGACGAGCCTGCGCGCGAGCGACAGCGCGGGCACCCGGCGATAGTTGAACGCGACCATCGACCGTACGCCGCGTGCGTCGGCGCGGGCCGCCGCCTCGGCCATGCGCTCGGCCTCGGCGACCGTGTTGGCGAGCGGCTTCTCGCACAGGACGTGCTTTCCCGCCTCCAGCGCGGCGATCGCGATCTCGGCGTGCGTGTCACCCGGCGTGCAGATGTCGACGAGGTCGACGTCCTCCCGCTCGATGATCGCCCGCCAGTCGGTCTCCACCGACTCCCAGCCGAAGCGGCCGGCGGCTTCCTTGGCCCGCTGCTCGTCGCGCCCGCCGAGCACCACGAGACGCGGGCTCAGCGGGACGTCGAAGAAGCGGTGGACGTTGCGCCACGCGTGCGAGTGGACGGCACCCATGAAGGCGTGCCCCACCATGGCGATGCCGAGCGACTGTGCACCATCCGTCACGAGTCGAACCCGACGTCCATGTAGTTGTCCACGTTCTCCCTCGTGACGACGGCCGAGTACGTCGTGATCTCCGAGGGGATCTCGTGCTCGGCGAGGTCGCCGAGGCCCTTGTTCTGCCCGAGCAGCCGGGCCATCGCGATCGCCGACGACGCCATCGACGGGCTGTAGAGCACCGTCGCCTTGACCGGGCCGGAGTCGGCCTTGATCAGGTTCATCATGTTCGTGGAACCCGCGCCGCCGACCATGAAGAAGTCGTTGCGGCCCGCGTTCTCGATCGCGGCCACCACGCCGACACCCTGGTCGTCGTCGTGGTTCCACAGCGCGTGCAGGGTCTGCGCGCCCTGCAGCAGGTTCGCCGTCTGCCGCTCGCCGGACTCCGGCGTGAACTCGGCCGAGACACGCGGGCCCACGCTGAGCCCGTGGCGCTGCAGGGCGTCGCGGAAGCCCTGGCTGCGTTCCTGGGTCAGTGGCAGGGAGTCGATGCCGGCGACCTCGCCGATCACGGGGTTGTTGACGTTCTCTCGCTGGAGCCGCTCGGCGATGTAGTTGCCGGCGTTGACGCCCATGCGGTAGTTGTCGCCGCCGATCCACGCGCGGTACGCGAGCGGGGTGTCGAAGACCCGGTCGACGTTGACGACGGGAATCCCGGCGTCCATGGCCTGACGGCCGACCTGCGTCAGCGCCTTGCCGTCGAAGGGCAGGATCACGAGCACGTCGACCCCGGCGTTGATGAGCGACTCGACCTGCGCGATCTGCTGGTTGACGTCGTTGGTGCCCTCGGTGGCGTTGAGGGTGACGTCGGAGAACTGCTCGGCGGCGGATCTCGCGTTGATCGTCATCGCCGCCATCCAGCCGTGGTCGGCGGCGGGCGCGGAGAATCCGATGGTCACCGGCTGCCCCGGCTGGGCGTTGTCACCCTGCGCGAGGTTCTGCTGCTGCGGGTTGTTCTGCTGCTCGGGCTCGTTCGACGTGCAGCCGGCCAGCACCGCGCCAGCGCCGAGTCCGGCCGCGCCGAAGAGGAATCCGCGTCGGGCTAAGTTGGTCTGGATCATGACTGGCTCCCGTTGGTGTTGGTCGGTTGCGGGTCGGGGTCCGTTCGAGCGGGGGGCTTTCGCTTGCGCCGCCTCGCCGTCGTGTGCTGCAGGAGCACGGCGCCGACGATGATCGCGCCCTTGGCGATGTTCTGGATGTCGGTGTCGAGGTTGTTCTGCGTGAAGATGCTGTTGAGCACGGTGAAGATCAGGACGCCGATCAGGGTGCCGATGAGGCTGCCCCGGCCGCCGGAGAGCAACGTGCCACCGATGACCACCGCCGCGATCGCGTCGAGCTCGTAGAACAGGCCGTTGGTGGAGGCACCGGAGGTGGTCCGCGCGACCACCATGATCGCCGCGATGCCGCAGCACAGGCCACTGATTCCGTAGACGAGCGCGGTGTGCAGCTTCACGTTGATGCCGGAGAGGCGGGCCGCCTCGGCGTTGCCGCCGATGGCGTAGGTACGCCTGCCGAACGTGGTGCGGTTGAGCACGATCCAGCCGACCGCGAACACCAGCGCGAGCATGATCACGAGCACCGGAATGCCGAGAACCGACGCGCGGAAGAAGTCGGTGAACCCGGTCTCCGTCACGACCTGCGTCTGCCTGCCCGACAGCCGTTCGGCGAGACCGCGGGCCGAGGCCATCATCGCGAGCGTGGTGATGAAGGGGACGACCTTGCCGTAGGAGACCAGCGCCCCGTTGATCAGTCCGCAGCCGAGGCCGACCAGCAACGCGCACAGGACCATCACGACCGGTCCGTACGACTGCGTGGCGAGCGTCGTCATCCACACGCTGGAGAGCGCGACGATCGAGCCGACCGAGAGGTCGATACCTCCCGCGATGATCACGAACGTCATGCCGACGCTCACCACGCCGATCGCGGCGGCGAGCCGCAGCATCGTGGAGAGGTTGTCCTGCGTCAGGAACGTCTCCGGCCTGGTGATGAGCCCGATGACGCACAGCAGGACCAGCACACCGGCCAGGCCCACCAACCGCACGTCGAACCGCACCGAGCGGCGCAGTGCGCTCACGCCCGCGGAGCGCACCGGCGGTCTGTCGAGTGCCTTCGTCACGCTGCGCTTCCTTCCATGACCATGTCCAGCACGTCGCCTTCCGTCAGTTCGTTCGCGGGCCGGTCGGCCAGCACGTCGCCCTCCCGCAGCACGAGCACCCGGTCGGCGAGTCCGAGCACCTCGGGGATCTCGCTGGACACCAGCACGATGGCGACCCCGGTGGCCGCGAGCTCGTGGATGAGCCGGTACAGCTCGGCGCGGGCGCCGACGTCGACACCCCGCGTCGGCTCGTCGAGCAGCAGCACCCGGCAGCCGTGCACGAGCCAGCGGGCCACCACGGCCTTCTGCTGGTTGCCGCCGGAAAGCGTGCGCACGAGCCGCCACGGGTCGGCCGGCCGCAGGTCGAGCCGATCCAAAGTGGACGCCGAGTCCCTGGTCTCCCTGCCCCGCTGCGAGAAGCCGAGCCTGCTGTACTCGTCGAGACTCGCGAGTGTGACGTTGTGGGTCACCGACATGTCGAGCAGCAACGCCTGGCTCTTGCGCTCCTCGGGCGCGAGGCCCACCCCGGCCTTGACGGCCGACGCGACGCTGCCGGGTCGCAGCGTCCTGCCGTCGACCGACACGGTGCCCGCGTCGGCCTTGCGCGCCCCGAAGATCGTCTCCAGCACCTCGCTGCGGCCCGCGCCGACGAGCCCCGCCAGCCCGACGATCTCGCCCGCGCGCACGGAGAACGTGACGTCGCGGAACTCGCCGTCGCGGCTCAGCCCGCGCACGTCGAGCAGCACGTCGCCCAACTCGACCGTCGCCTCGCCCACCTCGCGGAACGCCGTCTGGACCTTGCGGCCCGCCATGAGGTCGACGAGGTCGGAGGTCGGCGACTCGCGCGCGTCGAGGTTGGCCGCGACCGTGCGCCCGTCCTTGATGACGGTGACGCGGTGGCCGATGCGGCGGATCTCCTCGAGCCGGTGGGAGATGTAGACCACCGCGACGCCCGAGGCGGTCAGCTCGGCGATGATGCGGAAGAGGTTGTCCACCTCGTCGCTGGCGAGCGCGGCCGTCGGCTCGTCGGCGACGATGAGCCGCGCGTCGTGCGCGAGTGCCCTCGCCATCGAGACCAGCTGCTGGCCCGCCGCGGAGAGCCTGCCGACCTCCTCGTCCGGCGAGATCTCGGCGTGGCCGAGCCGCTCCAGCAGCGCGGCCGTCTCGGCGCGGGCGGCGGCGGGCCTGGTGAAGCCGAACCGCGCCCGCTCGTGGCCGAGGAAGACGTTCTCCGCCACCGAGAGGCTCGGGATGAGGTCGAGCTCCTGGTACATCGTCGCGATGCCGCGCTTGAGGGCGGCCACCGGCGAGGGCAGGGTGATGGCCTCCCCGCGCCACACGATCTCGCCCGCGTCGGGCTGGTGCGCCCCGGCCAGCGTCTTGATAAGCGTCGACTTCCCCGCGCCGTTCTGGCCGAGCAGGCAGTGCACCTCGCCTGCGCGAACCTCGAGGTCGACGCCGTCGAGCGCACGGACCCCGGGGAAGAGCTTGACGATGCCGCGCATCGCCAGCAGTGGCTCGACGCCCTCGTCAGCGCTCGCCGCATGCAGACTTAAATCCACATCAGCCCCACTTCCTCCTGTGACATGCAAAAGTAGAGTGACCCACAACACCCGTCAAGGTGAAGTTGCGCGCTTGTGAACAACTACTTGGCGTAGTCGTCGGAGAAAAGCGGCTCTACCAGGTGAAAGACATGTGGCGAAGCCGCGGCCACAGCTCCGTCCACGGAGCCACGCGACCCTCGCAGAGCCAGATCGGCTCGCCCTGCGTGACGTTGTTGATCCGGTGGCCGTTGTCGACCTCGCCGAGCTTGCGCACGCCGGCGAAGTAGCCGAGCAGACGTTCACGCGTCGAGCCGACGAACACGACGTCCACGGCCTGCTCGGGCGGCGAACCGAAGTACCAGTAGCCCCTGCTTCCGCTGTACGGCTCCGGCAGCCAGGGAGCGAACTTCTCGATCGCGGCGGCCTGCCAGTAGGTCTCGGTGACCACCGTCGTGCGGGCCCGGTCGCCCGGCGGCAGCGACGTGTAGGCGGCGGCGACACTGCGCGCGACGCCCTCCCAGCCGAACTCCTCGAGCGCCATGTTCATCGGGCTGTACGGCTTGCCCGCGTAGTCCGAGACGGGCTTGACGGGCAGCCAGCTGACCGCGACCACGGCCGAAAGCGCGTAGGCGAGCAGCACGACCGGCCGCCAGCGCGGGACGAGCACACGGTCCAGCTCCACGGCGGCGACGGCGAAACACAGCGCGAACAGTCCGCCGACGTAGTAGGGCCGCCCCGCGGTGAACCAGAAGACGGTCGTGACCCCGAGCACCACGGGGCCGAGGAACCGGTACGGGCGCAACCGCGGCGAGCGCAGCAGCCACCACACACCGAGCACGAGCGCCAGCGCGCCGACGCCGATCCCGGCCTGCTCCAGCGCCATGGGCAGGAAGGTGGCTCGCCCGCCCGCGAACGCGACCTCACTCGCGACGATCGCGTTCATCTCCAGCTGCGGCCAGCCGTGCGCCGCCTGCCACGCGAGCGTCGGCACGCACGTGAGCACGGCGATCGCGCCACCGGCCAGCAGCAGCGGCCTGCGCGGCAGGTCCCTCGGCCCGAGCACGAGCGCGGACACCGCGAGCAGTGCCCAGAACACGGGGATGAGGAACTTCACCTGGAGGTCCACGGCGGTCACCAGCGCGGCGGCGAACAGCAGCCGGTCGTCGCGCACCCGCACCCACCGGACCACGAGCCAGCAGATCACCGTCCACAGGAACGCGTCGACCATGTGCGTGGCGAGGATGTGGCCCGCGCCGGCGAGCAGGAACGGCGAGCACGCGTAGGCACCGGCCGCCATGGCCTGCGCTCGCGCGCTGCCGCCGAGTTCGCGCGCGATGAGCGCGGCGATCGCCACGCCCGCACCGGTGAACAGGATCGCGGGCAGCCGGAAACCGGTCACCGAGCCGGGAAAGAGCGTGTCGGTGAGCAGCGCGAGCAGCGGCAGCATCGGCGGCTGGTCGGCGTAGCCCCAGTCGAGGTGCCGCCCGGCGGCGATGAAGTACAGCTCGTCGCCGTGGTAGCCGTAGCGGCCGCTGACGGCGAGCAGCACGGCCATCGCAGCGCCCGCGACGGCGAGCACCGGCAGGCGCGCGAAGGTGGGAACGGCGGCCTGCGCTCCCGCGCGCGGCGCGTGAGCCGTGCCCTGTCCCACCATGCCGCCGCACCCTAGGTGGCGGCCTCCCCCCGCTCGGCGAGGGGCTCGCCACCGGCGGCGTGGGCCACTCTCAGGGTGTGCAGGACGGCGGAGGCGGCTCCGTGGTGTCGGTGGGCTCCGTCGGCTCGGTGCTCGTGGGCGTCTCGGTGGGCTCCGTGCCGGCGGGCTGCTCGGCCGGCTCCGTCGTCTCGGTGGGCTCCGTGGGCTCCGTCGTGGTGGGCTCGGTCGGCTCTGTGGGCTCTGTGGGCTCGCACGTCGGCGGTGGCGTGGTGGGATCCGGCTCGTCCGTGGAGGGTGGCGGCGTGGTCGGCGTGGTGCGGTCCGGCTCGCTGGTGCCGGGCGGCGGTGTGGTGGTGCCGGGACCGCCCGTGGCCGGAGGGGCGCCCGTGGCAGGAGGCGCGTCCGTGGCCGGAGGGGCGCCCGTGGCGGGAGGCTTGCTGGGAGCGGGGCCGGGCCGCACGCTCGGCGCCGATGGCGGCGGCGCGCTCTGGCCCCTCGGCGAGCGGTGGAATCCGGGCACCGGCCCGCCGTCGGCGAGGACGATCGGGCCGGGCGCGCTCGCCGTCGGCGTCACGCCTCCCGCGTAGAGGCTCGCCCACAGCAGGACCGTGCGCACGTAGGAGTCCGATTGGTTGTAGCGGAAGACGGCCCGCGCGCGGTCCTGCGGGTTGCCGAGGTCGCCGCCGCCCGCGCACAGGTACTTGCCTGCCGCGACCGTGGCGTCGAAGACGTTGTGCGGGTCGGCGACCCCGTCGCCATTGCCGTCCGCGGCGTAGGCGCGCCACGTGCCGGGGATGAACTGCATGGGCCCGACCGCCCGGTCCCACACGCGGTCGCCGTCGAGCGCGCCGCCGTCGGTGTCGGCGATCGCGGCGAACGCGCCCGCACCGTTGAGCTGGGGGCCGAGGATCGGCGAGAGCGTGCGGCCGTCGCCGTCGACGTGCCCGCCGCTCGCGTGCCCTGACTCGATCCGGCCGATGGCGGCCAGCAGGCTCCAGTCGAGGTTGCAGCCGGGGCTGAGCGAGGCGAGTGAGCGCTCGGCGTCGTGGTAGGCCTTCAGCACGGCGCCGGGGATGCCGAGCGAGCCGGTCGCCGACGAGCCCGAGACGCCGGTGCCGTCCGCGAGCTCGGGAATCGGCACGCCCAGCGGCGCCCCGCCCCTCGCCAGCGCCAGCGGATCACCCGCGTCGGCAAGGACCCGCGGGCTGAGCTGTTGCTGTGCGGGCCGCTCGCCGGTGGCGCCGAAGGGTTGCTGGAGTCCGGTTCCGGCCAGTGGCAGCGATCCGGCGCCACCGCCCACGAACGGCACGAAGGCCAATGACACGGCGGCCAGCGAGGCCACTCGGGCTCTTCTCGCGTTCGCACGCCTGCGACGAGCGAGGGCCCTGCGGTGGGATCGGTGCATGCTGTTCTCCCCTTGAACGTCGTCGCCCGCCGGAACCGTCACCAGCGCCGGTAAAGGATTGTCGCCCCAGCAGCCGCCACGATGAATCCGCCGAATGCCAGAGCCAGCCTGCACCATGCACCCCGGCTTTGGCTACGCCCGCGCGCGAGTCGCCCGCTCCCGCCCGCGAGTCGCCCGCTCCCGCCCGCGAGTCGCCCGCTCAGGACAGCGAGTTGCGCGTTCCGGACGACGAGTTGCGCGTTCCGGAGGCCGTCGCTGCACGGGATGCCCTTCCTCGGCGAACTCGCGACGGCAGCAGTCGGCGAGCGCACGGACCTTCGCCGTCGGAACGCTGCCGTGCGGTAGCCGAGCACCACGGCGTTGTCGGGCACGGGTCTGCCATCAGCACCGAGTAGCCGAGCCCCTCCCGACCATCGACCGGATGGTCTCCACGTTCGCGATGCGCCAGGCCACGTTCGGCGTGAAGCCGGTCTTGCGCAGGATTTCCTCCACCAGGTCCCGCGCGGGCAGCACCGCGAGCAGCACCGCCGGCTCGTCGCCGAGCTCGCGGAACGCCACCTACCTCGTCGCGATCCGCGAGCCGGTGCTCGGCGGGCAGCACGAGCTGGACCGGCACGATCTCCTCGTGGTCGAGCCGGGTGCGGATGTGCTGGGCGCACATCAGGCAGACGTCGAGGTCCCCGTCCTGAAGGCGCTGCTGCAACCCATCGGACGAGGCTTCCAGCACCTCGACCCGCACACCGGGGAGCCGGTGCGCGAAATGGGCGATGATGCGCGGCAGGAGCCAGGGCGAGAGGGTGGTGAGCAGCCGATCCGCAGGGTGCCGGAGAGCTCACCGCGCAGGACCTGGCTGATGCTGTGCAGCTCGTCGGACTCCCTGAGCACGGCCCTCGCCTGCTCCGCCGCCAGCAGGCCCGCGCGCGTGAGCTCGCGTTCCGCGCGAGTCCCCCGCTCCCGCCCGCGAGTCCCCCGCTCAGGACGCCGAGTTGCGCACTCAGGCCGCCGAGTTGCGCGTTCCCGACGGTGAGCCGGCCGCTCGCCGTCACCAGAGAGGGTTTCTTACTCGCCATCCGGTCCGGCCGGACCGCGGAACGCACAACTCGGCGTCCGGAAGGCGAGACTCGCGGGCCCGAACGGGCAACTCGCGGGCCCGAACGAGCAACTCGCGGGCCCGAACGAGCAACTCGCGGGCCCGAGCGGGCAACTCGCGGGCCCGAGCGGGGGACTCGCGGGCCTGAGCGGGGGACTCGCGAAACGGTCACATGTTGATCATGTGGCCGGCCAGGCCGTGGACCGCTTCCTTCACGGCTTCGCCGAGGGTCGGGTGCGCGTGGACGTTGCGGGCCACCTCGTGCACCGTCAGGTCCCACTGCTGGGCCAGCGTCAGCTCCGGCAGGAGCTCGGTGACCTCGGGGCCGATCAGGTGGGCGCCCAGCAGCTCGCCGTACTTGCCGTCGCTGATGATCTTCGCGAAGCCCACCGTGTCGCCGAGGCCGTGGGCCTTTCCGTTGGCGCTGAAGGGGAACTTGGCCACCTGGACGTCGTGGCCCTCCGAACGCGCCTGCTCCTCCGTGAGGCCGAAGCTCGCGATCTGCGGCTGGCAGTACGTCGCCCTCGGGATCATCCGGTAGTCGAGCTCCATCGTCTCCGCGTCGGCGATGGTCTCGGCCGCCAGGATCGCCATCGACTCCGCTGCGTGCGCCAGCATGAGCTTCGCCGTCACGTCACCGATCGCGAAGATGTGCGGCACGCTCGTGCGGCACCGGCCGTCCACGTCGATCGCGCCGCGCTCGGTGAGCCGCACACCGGTGTTCTCGAGGCCGTAACCGTCCACATTGGGCTGGAAGCCTATGGCCTGCAACACCTTGCCGGCCTCGATCACCTGCTGCTCGCCGTCCTTCGACACCGTGACCCGCACGCCGTCGGAGGTCTCCTCGATGGACTCCACGCGCGTGGACGTCAGGACGTCGATGCCCAGCCTGCGGTAGCGCCGCGCCAGCTCGGCCGACACCTCCTCGTCCTCCAGCGGCACCATGCGGTCGAGGAACTCGACGATCGTGACCTTCACACCGTAGTTGTGCAGCACGTAGGCGAACTCGACGCCGATCGCGCCCGCGCCCGCGATCACGATGCTCTCCGGCAGGTCCGAGGAGAGGATCTGCTCCTCGTAGGTCACCACGCGGTCGCTGACCGACGTGCCGGGCAGCAGCTTCGGCGTGGCACCCGCCGCGATGATGCAGTGGTCGAACGTGACCGTCTCGGTCTCGCCGTCGGCACGCCGCACCTCGATCGCCTTGTCGCTGGAGAACGTGCCACGCCCCTCGAACTGCGTGATCGCGTTCTTCTTCATCAGGTAGTGAACGCCTTTGACGCGGCCATCGGCGACCTTGCGGCTGCGCTGGTACGCGGCCTGGTAGTCGAACGACACCTCGCCGTCGACCCGAATGCCGAAGGTCCGGGCCTCCGTGGTGAACAGGTGTGCCAGCTCGGCGTTGCGCAGCAACGCCTTCGACGGAATGCACCCGACGTTCAGGCACACCCCGCCCCAGTAACGCTCCTCGATGATGGCGGTGTCGTAGCCGAGCTGCGCCGCGCGGACCGCGGCGGTGTACCCGCCGGGACCCGCGCCCAGCACCACAACGTCGAAGTGTTCACTCATGGTCGCGATTATGCCTTCACGTTTCCGGGTGGCGGGCTCTCCCCGCGCACCTCTGCCAGCAACGACGTGATCGCCGTCATGATGCGTTCGGTCGCCTCCCTGAGCTGGGACGCGGTGGGCTTGTCCGACCGCAGATCCGAGAGGTCCACCGGTGGCCCGGCCAGCAGCTCCACCCTGCGCCTCGGCAGCACGCGCGGCAACCGGGCGCTCTGCGGCAGCACGTGCTGCGAGCCCCAGCACGCGAGCGGCACCACCGGCGTCCCTGTGGTGAGCGCGACCCGCGCGAGTCCCGTCTTGGCCTTCATGGGCCATTCGTCGGCGCGGTCGCTGAAGGTGCCCTCGGGGAACACCACGACACAGTCGCCCGCCAGCGCGGCGTCGACGGTGTCGCGGTAGGCCTCGAGCGCGCTCGCCTTGCCCCGGTGCACGGGGATGTGCCTGCCCGAGGTCATGACGGCGCGCACCACCGGCACCCGCCACAGCCCCGCCTTGGCGAAGAACCTCGGCACGCGACCGCCCATCAGGCACGCCACGGTGACCATGATCGGGTCGGCGTTGGACAGGTGGTTGCTCGCCACCAGCACGCCGCCCTCGCGGGGCAGGTGGTGGGCACCCGTCACCCGCAGGCGGGTGCCCATCGCCAGGAACGGTGCGATCACGTCGATCGCGAGGCTGAACCACCTGCCCCGGCCCCGACGGGGAAACCGGCGCAGCGCGGTCAGCGGTCGGAGTCGACTTCCTTCGGCCAGCCCGCGAAGTCCCGCACCAGCCGCTGGGCCCGCACCAGTCCGGGCAGCTCGGCCGGGTTCAGCTCCCCGCGCTCGGCCTGATGCTCCGCCTCCGCCAGCTTCGCCAGCAGGCCGGCCACGTCGACTGTCGACTGCTGCGCCATGTTCGTCCCCTTCGTCGAGGTTCAGGCCACACGCTCCAGGACTACGACGGGAATATCACGATCCGTCTTCTTCTGGTAGTCGTCGTAGGCGGGCCACACCGCCGCCATCTTCGGCCACAGCACGGCCTTCTCGCTCTCACTGGCCGTCCGGGCCTTGGCCGCGAACTTGTCGGCCTTCACCTGGACCGTCACCTGGGGGTCGGCCACCAGATTGTGGTACCAGCCGGGGTGCTCGTCGGCGCCACCCTTGGACGCGACGATCACGTAGTCGCCCTCGTGCTCCTGGTAGATCAAGGCGAACTTGCGTTCCTTGCCGGTCTTGCGGCCCTTGGTCGTCAGGATGAGGACCGGCGCACCGTTCTCCCAGTCGTGGCCGACCTCCCCGTCGGTCTCCTCATAACGGCGGACGTGCTCGTCTCCGAACAGCATGAGCGAAAATCCCTTCGTCGGATGGCTCCCACCCTAATGCTCAGGCGCCGAGAACGTCGGAGAGCAGCGACGGGGTCACGTTGCCACCGGACACCACGATCACGGTGCGTCCACGGGGCAGGTCGCCCGCCCGGTTGAGATACGCGGCGAGGCCAACGGCACCGCTGGGCTCGGCGACGAGCCGTCCCCTGGTGGCCAGCACGCCCATCGCGCCCCGGATCTCGTCCTCGCTCACGGTGACGATGTCGTCGAGGTGCGCGCGCAGGTGGGCGAACGTCAGCTCGGACAGCTGCGAGCGCAGCCCGTCGGCGATGGTCCGCGCGCGCCGCTCGATCGGCCAGTCCACGAGCGCCCCGGCCCGCAGGCTCTCCCGCGCGTCGCCCGCGAGCTCCGGCTCCACGCCGACCACACGCGCCTCCGGGCACAGCGCCTTGACCGCCGTCGCGATGCCCGAGGAGAGCCCGCCGCCGCTCACCGGCACCAGCACCAGCTCGACATCGGGCAGGTCCTCGGCGATCTCGAGCCCGATCGTGCCCTGACCGGCGATGATGTCCGGGTGGTCGAACGGCGGCACCAGCACCGCGCCCAGCTTCTCCACCAGCTCGAGCGCGGCGGACTCGCGCTCGCCGATGGGGACGAGCACCACCTCGGCGCCGTAACCGCGCGTGTTGTCGACCTTCACCTGCGGTGTCACGTCCGGCATGACGATGTGGGCGGGGATGCCGAACGTCCGCGCGGCGTAGGCCACGGCCTGCGCGTGGTTGCCGCTCGAGTAGGCCACCACACCCCGGTTCCGCGTGCGCTCGTCGAGCCGCGCGATCGCGTTCTGGGCTCCGCGCAGCTTGAAGGCGCCGATCGGCTGCAGGTTCTCCGGCTTCAGCCACAGGGGGCGGTCGGCGTCCGCCCACGGGCTCGGCAGCAACGGGGTGCGCACGACGGCACCGCTGATCCGGTCGGCCGCGGCACGGATGTCGTCGATCGTCACGAGTTCCACGACCCGAGCCTATTCCGCGTACCGGTCGGTGGCCCGCAGCAGCTCCCGCAGAATGCCGGGTTCGTCGTAGGCGTGCCCGGCATCCTCCACCATGATCAGCTCGGCGGCCGGCCAGGCCCGCTTCAGGTCCCACGCGCCCACGGGCGGCGTGCAGACGTCGTGCCGGCCGTGAATGAGCACGCCCGGAATGTCCGCGAGCCTGCCCGCATCGCGGAGCAGCTGCTCGTCGGCGAGGAAGCCCTGGTGCGCGCAGTAGTGGTTCTCGATGCGCGCGAACGCCAGCGCGAACCGGGGGTCGGAGAACTGTTCGACCAGCTCGGGGCGGCGGCGCAGGGTGACCGTGTCTGCCTCCCACGTGCTCCACGCGACCGCGGCAGGCCCGTGCACCGCGGGATCCGGGTCGAACAGGAGGTCGTGGTAGGCGGCGATCAGGTCGCCGTCCCTGCGTTCGGGCGGCACCGGCTCCAGGAACCGTTCCCAGCGCTCGGGGAACAGGAACCCCGCTCCCCCGCCGTAGAACCAGTCCAGCTCCTTGCGCCGCATGGTCCAGATGCCGCGCAGCACCAGCTCCGTGACGCGGCCGGGGTGCGTCTGCGCGTAGGCGAGCGCGAGGGTGCTGCCCCAGGAGCCGCCGAGGACGAGCCAGCGGTCGATGCCGAGGTGCTCACGCAGCAGCTCGAGGTCCGCGACGAGGTGCCACGTCGTGTTGGCGCTCAGGTCGGCAGCCTGCTCCGCGGAATGCGGGATGCTGCGGCCACAGCCGCGCTGGTCCAGCAGCACGATCTGGTAGCGGGCGGGGTCGAACAGCCTGCGGTGGGCGGGCGAGCTGCCGCCGCCCGGCCCGCCGTGCAGGAACACCGCGGGCTTGCCGTGCGGGTTGCCGCAGACCTCCCAGTAGATCTCGTGCCCGTCGCCGACGGCGAGCAGGCCATGATCGCGTGGCTCGATCTCGGGGTACGGCTCGGGCAAAGCAGGCTCCCCTCCCAGGGCACGCGCGCCGCAGCCTAACCGACGTGCGCCGAAAGGGGGAACCGATTCTGCCCCCAAGGCCACCTTTGTTGCGTTCAACGCAGCAAAGGTGGCCTTGGGGAGCTTTACTAGAAGCGGATCGTGCGCAGGGTCCGGT
Source organism: Prauserella endophytica (assembly GCF_005146945.1). Classification (GTDB taxonomy): domain Bacteria; phylum Actinomycetota; class Actinomycetes; order Mycobacteriales; family Pseudonocardiaceae; genus Prauserella_A; species Prauserella_A endophytica. The sequence continues at coordinate 246,658 of NZ_SWMS01000005.1, read as the reverse complement.
AACTGCGGGCCGCGCTGGCGAGCGGGTCGGCCGGCTGGTCGTGCTCCACCACGTACTCCTGGACGCCGGAGACGTCCCGGCGCCGGAAGATGCGGCGGAAGTCGATCGTGCCGTGGCCGACATCCTCGAACGACCCGTCGGGCGCCATGTCCTTCACGTGGAACACCGGGAACCGGCCCGGGTAGCGCTCGAAGTACTCCACGGGGTCGTAGCCCGCCCTGATCGCCCAGTACAGGTCGATCTCGAAGTCCACGTACCTCGGATCGGTCTCGCTCGCCAGGATGTCGTAGAGCACTTCGCCCTCGACGGTCCGGAAGTCGAAATCGTGGTTGTGGTACAGGAACCCGAGCCCGGCGGCCCGCGCCGCCCTGCCCGCCTCGGTGAACTCGGCGGCCACCTGCCGGTAGCCCGCCGGTGTCCACAGTGAACTCGGCAGCGACGGCACCACCACGTACTTCACGCCGAGCACGTGGGCGTTCGCCAGCTCCCGCTGCCAGTCACCACGGATCGCGTCGAGCGAGAGGTGCGTGAGCACGGCCCGCAGCCCCGCCCGGTCCAGCATCGCGCGGAACTGCTGTGGCGTGTGCCCGTACAGTCCGCTCACGCCCACCGTCGAGTAACCGATCCGCCCCAGCGCGTCGAGTGTGCCCTGCGCGTCGGTGCTCATCAGCGAGCGCACCGTGTAGAGCTGGATTCCGATGTGCCCTGGCGGCACCCGGCGCGGCCCCGACGCGAGCGCAGTGCCGCCCAGCAGCCCGCTCGCCCCGGCGACCGCCACCGAACCGGCGGCCAGTCGCAGGAAATCCCGTCGCGTACTCATGAGGTCACGCCCTTTCCGTTGAACTGCAGCACGTCCAGCGAGAGCAGGTCCGCCTGGTCCGGCGTCCAGGCCGGGTTGACGAACACCAGGTAGAGCTTCACGGTTCTTCCCGGATCGGTGAGGGCCACGTCGGTGTCGACGACGTCGCCCCAGCCGCCCGTGTTGGGCACCTCCGCCGAACCGAGCAGCTCGCCGTCCGGCGCGTCGGCGCGGAACTCGATGGTGCCGCCGATGCCACCGGAGCTGGCGCTGACGGTCAGCGAGTCGATGCCCTGCAGGTGGATCGGGTCGTAGGCGGCCCAGTCACCGTGCTCGATCTCGCCCAGTCGCTTGCCCGCCGACGCGTCGGCGCGGCTCAGCACCTCGATGCCGCTGTGGTCCTCGAAGTGCTCGGCCTCCTTGTGCTTCGGCTCCAGCGTCACGTGCGCCGACCCGGTGAGCGCGGGCACGCCGCCCTTGCCACCGCCGTCGGTGTACTGCGCGCTCAGCGCCGCGTACAGGTTCTGCCCAGGACCGTGGCTGTCCCCGGCGTCGGTCGCGATCTCACCCACGCAGCCCGTGACGTTGTCCATCGGATGCAGGTGGTCGTCGTGGCCGAGCTGCGACTGCACCACCACCTTCGAGCAGTCGATCGTCCGGTCCTCGCGGTCGGTGACCTCCACGCGGAAGGGGATCGTGTCGCCGAAGTCGAACATTCCGCCGTCCGGCGGCAGCACGATGCGCACCTCCGGCCTCGTGTTGCCCACCGTGATCTCGGTGACGGCCACGGCGGTGAGGTCCGGGTTCTCGGTGCTCGTCACCGTGAGCCGGGCGGTGTACTGCCCGAGCTCCTTGTACTTGTGCGTCGGGCTGGCCTCCGTCGAGTCCACCGTGCCGTCGTTGTCGAAGTCCCACGCGTAGGTCACCGGCTCGCCGTCGCCGCCCGCGGAACCCTCGCTGGAGAAGGACACTTTGAGCGGAGCCTTGCCCGAGTCGGTCGACGGCGTGATCGCCGCTGTCGGCGGGCGGCCGTCGGCGACGTAGTCGATGCGGTAGATGCCGGCGCCGTCGTTGCTGCCACCCCTTCCGGTGCCGCTGCCCTCACCGAAGTCGATCACGTAGAGCGAGCCGTCGGGGCCGAAGTGCGCGTCGAACGGCTGGATCCACTGCAGGTCGGCGAAGATCCCGTTGATCGAGAGCAGGTCGCCGGGGCGGGCGGGCGCGAAGCGGGGATCGGTGAACGTCTGCTCGTGCTGCTGCACCGACATCACCTTGAACCACCGGCGGGTCAGCTCGTAGTTGAACCACTTGCCGTCGAAGTACTCGGGGAACTTCGAGATCCTCGGGTTGTCCGGGTCGTAGTCGTAGACCGGGCCGGCCATCGGACCGCCGCCGCCCGTGCCCAGCTCGGGGAACTCCGGCGAGGCCGAGTAGGCGTACCACATCCACGCGGGCTGGGCGGGAGGCAGCTCGCGCAGGCCGGTGTTGTTCGGCGAGTCGTTGACCAGGTTGCCGCAGTCGAACGTCTCCCCGGACGTACCGGTGGCGAAGTCGTAGTCGACGAACGGCGTGTTGTTCCCGGTGCAGTACGGCCAGCCCTGGTTGCCCGCCTCGGTGATGCGCAGGAACTCGACCGTCCCTTCCGGACCGCGCTCGGGGTCGGCCTGCCGCGCGTCGGGGCCGTAGTCGCCCACCAGCAACGCGTTGGTGTGCGGGTCGACCGTGATGCGGAACGGGTTGCGCAGGCCCATCGCGTAGATCTCCGGGCGGGTCAGCTCGGTGCCCGGCGCGAACAGGTTGCCCTCCGGGATGGTGTAGGTCCCGTCCGGCTGCGGCGTGATGCGCAGGATCTTGCCGCGCAGGTCGTTGGTGTTGCCGGACGTGCCCTGGGCGTCCCAGGCCCTCCTGCCCTCGCGCTCGTCGATCGGCGAGAACCCGTCGGAGGCGAACGGGTCGGTGTTGTCGCCGGTCGCCACGTAGAGGTTGCCGTCGCCGTCGAAGGTGATCGACCCGGCCATGTGCGAGTTGGCCCTGCCCTCGCCACGGAACGTGGGGATCTCCAGCAGGCGACTCTCGGTGGCGAGGTCGATCGTGCTGTCGGCCGCGACGGTGAACCGCGAGAGGTTGAGCTTGTTCTCCTGCGGGTCGGAGTACAGCAGGTACAGCCAGTTGTTCTCGGCGAACGCCGGGTCGAGCGTGAGGCCGAGCAGACCGTCGGACTGGCTCGTCATCTCGGGCGTGTACTGGAAGTCCAGTGCCGTCGTGACGTTCAGCGTCTCCTGGTCGACGACCTTCAGCGCACCGGTGCGCTGGATCCAGAACACGCGGCGGTCGGGGGCCACGGCCAGCTCGAACGGGTCGGCCAGGTCCGCGTCGACGAGCGGGACCCGCTGGAAGTTGCCCGTCTGGGTCGCCGAGCAGTCACCCTCGACCGCCCCGGCGGCCCACTCGATGCCACCGAGCAGGTGCGAGAGGAACAGCTCGTCGGAGAACTTCTCGGCGGCGTGGCCGCCAGCGGTGAACCAGGACCGCCCGCCGTCGTAGTTCTGGCACCACGAGTACGGGTGGTCGACTCCCTCGTCGAGCCCGGTGACGCCGTCGCGCACCTTGATCTGGGCCAGTGTGTGCACCGCACCGGTCGGGTTGACCCGCCAGTTGTACCACTCCTCCGTCTGCTCCCACAGCTCCGGAAGGTCCTGTGTGGACGGATGGACGCGGTCGAGCACCTTGACCCGGCCCACCTGGGGGGCGGGGTGGTGGTCGAAGATGGCGCCGACCAGGCCCTCGTACCACTCCCAGTCGCGCTCGCTGGCCGACGCGGCGTGCACGCCGGCCCAGCCGCCGCCCGCCTGGACGTAGCGCTGGAGCGCCTCGCGCTGCGCGGCGTCGAGCAGGTCGCCCGACTCGGGGGTGGAGTTGGTGTTGTTGAAGACGACGGCGTCGAACCGGGCGAGGTTCTCGTCGGTGAACGCCGCCGCGTCGTCGGTGGACTCGACGCTGAAGCCGTGTTCGGCGCCGAGCTGCTCGATCGCCGCGATGCCCGCGGGGATCGAGTCGTGATGGAAGTTGGTCACCTTGGAGAACACCAGCACGCTGAAGCGTGCCTGCGCCGCCGCGGGGAGCGCGGACGCCACCCCCGCGGCGAGCAGGAACGCGAGCAGCGCGGCCAGTGTCCTGGCACGTCTGCGACCGGACATGTGTACCTCTCCATTGAGTTTCAGCGTTACCGAAAGCGCTTTCACTTCGTACATGCCGGGAGATATTCAGTTGTCGTGCCGGGAAAGGTGAAACAGGGAAAAGTGGATCAGAGAGTGAGCTCGGGGACCGCGATCCTGCGACCCTCCCTTGCCGACCGCAGCCCGAGCTCGGCCAGCTGCACGCCTCGCGCGCCGGCCAGGAAGTCCCACGGGAACGGCTCGTCAGCCGCCACGTGCCGGAGGAACATCTCCCACTGTGCCTTGAACCCGTTGTCGAAGTCGGCGTTGTCCGGCACCTCCTGCCACTGCGACCGGAAGTCCTCGGTCGCGGGCAGGTCGGGGTTCCACACCGGCTTCGGGGTCGTGGAGCGGTGCTGGACGCGGCAGCGGCGCAGCCCGGCGACGGCACTGCCCTCGGTGCCGTCCACCTGGAACTCCACCAGCTCGTCGCGGAACACCCGCGTCGTCCAGGAGGAGTTGACCTGCGCGACGATGCCGCCGTCGAGCTCGAAGATGCCGTACGCGGCGTCGTCGGCCGTGCAGGTGTAGGGCTGCTCGTCCTCGCCGACCCGTTCCGGGATGTGGGTCGCCGCGAGCGCCTGCACCGAGCGGACCGGACCGAAGATCTCCTCCAGCACGTACCGCCAGTGGCAGAACATGTCGATGATGATGCCGCCGCCGTCCTCGGCGCGGTAGTTCCACGAGGGCCGCTGCGCCTCCTGCCAGTCACCCTCGAACACCCAGTAGCCGAACTCGCCGCGCACCGAGAGGATCCTGCCGAAGAAGCCGCCGTCGACGAGCCGCTTGAGCTTGAGCAGGCCGGGCAGGAAGAGCTTGTCCTGCACCACGCCCGCCTTCACGCCCGCCGCGTTCACGATCCGGGCCAGCTCCAGCGCCGTCTCCGTGTCCTCCGCGGTCGGCTTCTCGGTGTACACGTGCAGTCCCGCGGCGACGGCCTTCTTCACGCCGTCGACGCGGCGGCTGGTCACCTGGGCGTCGAAGTAGATCTCGGCTCCGGGTGCCTTCAGCGCCTCGTCCAGATCGGTCGTCCACCGGTCGAGACCGTGCTCCTTCGCGATGGACGCGAGCTTGCTCTCGTTGCGGCCCACCAGAATCGGCTCAGGACGCAACGCCGTGCCGTCGGGCAGCCGCAGCCCGCCCTGCTCCCGGATCGCCAGGATCGACCGCACGAGGTGCTGCCGGTAGCCCATGCGACCGGTGACCCCGTTCATGACGATCCCGACGGACCGTTCCTCGTTCGCCGCCATGGAACACCTTTCTCACTCAGCCACCGCGGCGGCGCCGAGGTGGTCGCGGATGTGCCGGGTCGCCTTGGCGAACTCCGGCTCCGACATGGTCTTGCCGTAGTCACGGTCCACCGGCAGGTTCACCTCGATCACCCCGGCGACGGTGCCCGGCCGCGCCGTGATCATCACGACCCGGTCGGCCAGGTACACCGCCTCGGCGATCGAGTGGGTCACCAGCAGCACGGTGGTCTTGGTCTCCTGCCAGATCCGGCGCAGCTCGACGTTCATCTGCTCGCGGGTGAGCGCGTCGAGCGCGCCGAAGGGCTCGTCCATGAGCAGCACCGGCGGGCGGTGCAGCAGCGCGCGGCACAGGGCGACGCGCTGCTGCATACCCCCGGACAGCTCGTGCGGGTAGGCGTCCTCGAACCCGGTGAGCCCCGTCATCTCGATGAGCTCGTCGGCCCTCGCCTTCGCCTCCTTCGCTGGCATGCCGCGCATCTCGGCCTGCAGGAGGATGTTCTTGCGCGCCGTGCGCCATTCGAGCAGCGCCGCCTTCTGGAAGACGTACCCGACGTCCTTGCGCGGGCCGCTGACCCTCTCCCCCAGCAGCTTCACGCTGCCGGACGAGGGCGCCAGCAGGCCCGACGACAGCTTCAGCAGCGTGGACTTGCCGCAGCCGGACGGCCCCACGATCGCGACGAACTCACCGGGGTCCACCCGCATCGTCACGTCGCGCAGGGCGGTGACGTCCCGCTTCTTGGTGCGAAACCGCACCGCGACGTCCTCGATCTCGACCGCGTAGCCAGTCATCTGCCTCAACTCATTCCTTCGGTGCGAGCTCACTGACCCAGTAGGCGCTGGGCTCTTCGGCACTGGAGATCACGCCGGCGTCGGCGAAGATCTGGATGGTCTTCTTCCAGTCCTCCTCGTTGTTCACCCCGGGCGCCTGGCCCTCCGTGGCGTCGGTGTGCAGCAGCTCCAGCGTCGAGGCGAGTTGCTCGGCGAGCACCTGCTTCGACGGCAGCTGCTCCGAGGAGCCCTGCATGGCGTCGACGGCGGCCTGCTGGTCCTGCTGCACCGCGGTCCACGCCTCGCTCGTCGCGGCGACCATGCGCTGGGCGAGGTCGCCCCGGTCGTCGATGACCTCCTGCGAGGCGATGAGGCCGTTCGAGTAGAAGTTCAGCCCGTTGTCGGCGAAGCGGAGGTAGGAGACCTCCTTGCCCGCCTTCTCCTGCATCGTCGGGCCCTGGTCGGTCGCGTAGCCGAGCAGCGCGTCGGTCTGGCCCGACATGACGGCGGCCATCTTCCCGGCGGCGTCGGTGTTCTGGATGCGCACGTCGCCCTCGGCGAGCCCGTTGGCCTGGAGGAATGCCGGGAAGGTCTTGGTCAGCGCGTCACCCGCCGTGCTCGCGATGGTCTTGCCCTTGAGGTCGGCAGGCGAGGAGACGTTCTGCTCGCTGAAGAACTGCACCGACGACGGCGTTGTCTGCAGGAACACGCCGATGCTCTTGACGTCGAGGCCCTGCGAAACGCCCGCGAGCAGGGCCGGCGTGTCGGCCCAGCCGAAGTCGGTCTGCCCGGCCGCGGTGGCCTGGACGGTCTTCTGCGACCCCTGGCCCGCCCTGATCTCCAGGTCGATCCCGTGCTCCTCGTAGATTCCCTGCGCCTTGCCGTAGTAGAACGGCGCGTGCTCGCCGTAGGGGTACCAGTTGAGGGTCAGCGTGACCTTGTCGAGCGTCTCGCCCTGGGCGTTGGTGGTGGTCTCCGGCTCGGAGCCGCCGCAGCCCGCGGTGAGCAGCAGCACGGCGGCCACACTGACGGCACTCTTCACTAGTGCGGGAAGTTTCATGGTTTTCCTTTGTCTCGCAAGGGATCTCACAGCGTTGTGGTGACGCCTTCGGTGCGCCTGCTCGCGTGCCACGGGAGCACGAGGTGCTCGAGCCACTCCACGAGCACGAACAGCAGGACACCGAGCAGCGACATGATCAGCAGCCCCGCGAAGAGCACCGGGGTGTCGAGGTTTCCGTTGGCCTGCAGGATGACGAAGCCCAGCCCGGCGTCGGCGCCGACGAACTCGCCGACCACCGCGCCGGTGACGGCCATGGTCGCGGCGACCTTCAGCCCGGAGAACAGGTGCGGCAGCGACGCCGGGAACCGGATCTTCCAGAACGTCTGCCCCGGCTTGGCGCCCATCGTGGCCGAGAGCTGCAGCATCTCGGGGTCGACGGACTTGAGCCCGGTGACCATCGAGATCACCACGGGGAAGAACGCCATCAGGACGGCGACCACGATCTTGGGGCCGATCCCGAAGCCGAGCCACACCACGAACAGCGGCGCGATGGCGATCTTCGGGATGACCTGTGCGAAGAGCAGCAGCGGGTACAGCGTCTTCTCGACGGTCGCCGACTGCACCATCACCACGGCGGCGAAGACGCCGACGGCCGCGGCGATGACGAAGCCGAGCAGCGTCTCGTAGGTCGTGGCCCAGGTGTGCTCCCAGAAGTAGTCCGGGCGGCTGGCGATCGCGTCGAACGTGTCGCCGGGCGAGGGCACCAGGTAGGGCTCGATCAGCTCCGCCGCCGTCACCGCCCACCACGCGAAGAACAGCACCACGAGCAGGGCGATGGGCCGCCAGCCGCGCTCGGTGAAGCCGAGGATACGCTGCGCGATCCCTGGCCGCGCCCGCTCGGATACTCCTGCCGAGGATGTCGGACCTGGTGGCCCTGCGGGCTCGGTGCGTGCCGACTGACTGTGCGTGACCATGACCCTCCGTTCGCCTGCGAACGTGTCGGAAAGCACCTGATCGAGACCGGGACCCGGATCTCTGAATGCGCTTTCTGAATGCGCTTTCAGGTAGAGTATGCAGACCGGGAAACTCGGTCAAGCTTTCTTTAACCGGGAGTTGCGCATGGACGCTCACCCACACGTCACGCTCGAGGACGTCGCCCGCGCCGCGGAGGTGTCGCTGGCCACCGCGTCCAGAGCGCTGAACGGCACCACCAAGGTCCGCACGGACCTGCGCGAGCGGGTGCTCGCGGCGGCCGAGAAGCTCGCGTACACGCCCAACGCGCACGCGCAGGCGCTGGCCGGGGCATCCCACCGCACAGTCGGCGTCATCTGCCACGACGTCAGCGACCCGTACTTCGCGGCAATCGCCCGCGGGGTCATGCGGGTGGCGGGCGACAACGGGCTGCTCGTGATGCTCGCCAGCACCTTCCGCGACCCGCAGAAGGAGATCGCCTACATCTCGATGCTGCGGGCCCAGCGCGCGTCGGCCATCCTGCTGGTCGGCTCCGGCTTCGAGGACAAGGCGTGGGAACGCGCGCTCGCCGCCGAGATCGACCCCTACCGCAGGGGCGGCGGCCAGGTCGCCGTGGTGAGCCGCCACCGCAGCCTGCGCGTCGACAGCGTGCAGCCGGAGAACAAGGAGGGCGCCGCGGCGCTCGCCAAGGCGCTGCTCGAGCTGGGCCACCGCCGGTTCGCGGTGCTCACCGGCCCGCGCGCCCTCACCACCGTGGTCGACCGGCTCGCCGGGTTCCGCGAGACTCTCGCCGAGGCCGGCGTTGAGCTGCCCGAATCGGCCGTGGTGGAGGGAGCCTTCACCCGCGACGGCGGCCACGCCGCGATGTCGGAGCTGCTCGCCAGGGGGCTCGACGCGACGTGCGTGTTCGCCGTCACCGACGTGATGGCGATCGGCGCGCTCACGGCACTGCGCGAGTCCGGCCGTTCCGTGCCCGACGACGTGTCGCTCGCCGGGTTCGACGACATTCCCGTCGTGCGCGACCTGTCCCCGCCGCTCACCACTGTCAAGCTCCCGCTGGAGGAGCTCGGCGAGCGGGCCATGGAGCTGGCGTTCCGGGGCAACCGCGGCACTCGCAGCCGCGTGCTGCGCCTGCCCGGCGAGGTCGTGGTCAGAGCCAGTACGAGAGAGGTGTAGCAACGATGCGAGACCTGACGATCGACAAGATCGAGACGTTCGCGGTGGCCCTGCCGACGCTCCGGTCCTTCGGCGTCTCCGGCGGCTCCGTCGCCGTCGCGGGCTCCCCGAGCATCCGCGTGCTGGTGAAGGTGAGCGCCGACGGCGTGCACGGCTGGGGCGAGGCCACGCCGATTCCCGCGTGGACGTACGAGACGACGGAGTCGATCGTCACCACGATCGACCGCTACCTCGCACCCGCCGTGCTGGGCAGGCCCTGCTGGGACCTCGACGGGCTGACCACCGCGTTCGATCGCGCGATCAACCGCGGCTTCACGATCGGCTCGCCGCTGGCGAAGGCCGCCGTCGACATGGCGCTGCACGACCTGCTCGGCCGCGCGCTCGGCGTGCCGGTGAGCACCCTGTGGGGCAGGCGGCGGCGCGACCGCATCACGCTGGGCTGGATGGTGTCGGGGCAGACGGCGAACGAGGTCGCCGACTGTGTCGCCGAGGGCAGGGAGCTCGGCTACGACGCGTTCAAGGTCAAGATCGGGCTGCACGGCGAACGCGAGGACCTCGCCGTGGTGCGGGCCGTCCGCGAGGCCGCGCCGAAGGCCCCACTGTGGGTCGACGCCAACCAGGGCTTCACGGTCGACGCGGCACTGCGGCTCTCGCGCGAGCTGGACGCGCTCGGCGTCACCGCGTTCGAACAACCGTTGCCCGCCAACGACATCGCGGGTCTGCGCAGGCTGCGCGCGGACTCCCCCGTTCCCGTCGCGCTCGACGAGAGTCTGCGGCACCCGACGGACCTCGCGACGTTCGTGAAGCTCGACGCCGTGGACGTCGCGATCGCCAAGGTGCAGCGCAGCGGCGGCCTCACGCTGTCGCTGCGACTGTGCCAGCTCGCCGAGGACTGCGGCGTGCGGCTGATGGGCTCCGGGCTCACCGATTCCGACCTCGGGCTCGCGGCTTCGCTGCACCTGTTCGCCGCGTTCGGCATCGACACACCCGTCGACCTCAACGGCAGGCAGTTCGTCGATTCCGTGTACGCCTCCGGCGTCGAGGTCAAGGGCGGCGTGGCCGACGTGCCCACGGGCCCAGGGCTCGGCGTCGAGGTGGACGAGGCCGTGGTGCGCGAGCTGGCCGTCGATCCACTGGCGTAGTCCTTGTCCTTGTCCCGGCTCGGGGCGGTGTCCTATGGTGTCTGAAAACGCTTTCTTGCAAGCGCTTTCAGCAGAGACGGAGTTGTCATGACTGGGTTGCTGCTACCCACAAGGGACGGCACGCTCGAAAACTGGTCGCCGTCCGGCCGCACGGTTCCGGAGGCTCCCGCCGAACCGCCACGCTCGCGCGTCGCCTACGCCGCCGCCCACGTCGTGGCCGACCCGCTCTCCCCCGGCGATCCCGCGCACGCGGTGGCGCTCGACTGGGACAGCACGCTCGCGTTCCGCCACCACCTGTGGTCGTGCGGGCTCGGGGTCGCCGAGGCGATGGACACCGCGCAGCGCGGCATGGGCCTCGACTGGGCCGCCACCCAGGAGCTGATCCGGCGCACCGGAGCGGCGGCCCGCGAGTCGAATGGCCGCTGGTGCGCCGGAGTCGGCACCGACCAGCTCCCGCCAGGGCCATCCACTGTGGACAAGATCGTGGCCGCGTGGCGCGAGCAGCTCGAACTCGTGAGCGGTGAGGGCGCGACCCCGGTGATCATGGCCAGCCGCGCGCTCGCCGCCGTCGCGTCCGGGCCCGCCGACTACCGCTCGGCGTACGGCAAACTGCTGTCCGGAGCCGAGGGCAAGGTCCTGCTGCACTGGCTCGGTGAGATGTTCGACCCCGCGCTGGCAGGCTACTGGGGTCACTCCGACGTCCGCGCCGCGGCGGCGGAGCTGGCCTCGCTGTGCGCGGAGCACGCCGACGTGATCGCGGGCGTGAAGGTCTCCGTGCTCGACGCCGACGTGGAGACCGAGTTCCGCCGCGCGCTGCCCGAGGGAGTCGCCTGCTACACCGGCGACGACTTCAACTACCCCGACCTCATCGCGGGCGACGAGCAGGGGCACAGCGAGGCGCTGCTCGGCATCTTCGACCCGATCGCCCCGGTCGCGGGCGCGGCGCTCGCCCGGCTCGACGCCGGCGACCCGGCGGGTTTTCACGAGCTGTTCGGCCCGACCGTGGCACTCTCGCGCGAGATCTTCCGCGCGCCGACCCAGCACTACAAGGTCGGCGTGGTGTTCCTGGCCTGGCTGAACGGCCACCAGCCCCACTTCCGCATGGTCGGCGGCCTCGAGTCGGCGCGCTCGATCGTGCACCTGGCCGACGTGCTGCGGCTGGCCGACGAGGCCGGGGTGCTGACGGATCCGGAACTGGCGGTCGCGCGGATGCGCCCGCTGCTGAGCGTGGCGGGGGTGGCGTGATGGAGCGGCTGAGCCTGAACCAGATCACGACGAAGCGGTGGTCGCTGCCCGAGGCCATCGCGGGCTGCGCCGAGAACGGCGTCGGCTGGATCGCCCCGTGGCGCGACAAGGTCGCCGAGATCGGCGTCGACGAGGCGGCGAAGCTGCTCAAGAAGCACGGGGTGCGCGTTTCCTCCCTGTGCCGCGGTGGGTTTCTGACCGGCATCACGCCGGAAGGGTCCCCTGTGGACGGCGTCGCAGACACCCGTGAGGCGATCGACGAGGCGGCGGCGCTGGGCACCGACGTGCTCGTGCTCGTGGTCGGCGGCATCGCGGACAACGACCTGGCCGGCTCCCGGCAGCGGGTGGCCGACGGGCTGGGCGAGCTGGCGCCGTACGCGCTCGAGCGCGGTGTGCGGCTCGGCCTGGAGCCTTTGCACCCGATGCAGTGCGCCGAACGGTCGGTGCTCTCCACCCTGGACCAGGCGCTGGCGCTCGCCGAGGAGCACCCCGCCGAGGCAGTGGGCGTGGTCGTGGACGAGTTCCACGTCTGGTGGGACCCCCGCGTCGAGGAATCCATCGCGAAGGCGGCCGGCCGGATCCTCGGCTTCCACGTGTGCGACCAGCTGGTGCCCCTCACCGACACGTTCCTCGGCCGGGCGCTCCCTGGCGACGGCCCGATCGACCATCGCCGGCTCCGCTCGTGCGTGGAGGCGGCGGGCTACCTCGGGCCGATCGAGGTCGAGGTGTTCAACGCGCAGCTGTGGCAGCAGCCCGGTGACCAGGTGATTCGCCAGATGATCACGTCCTACGCCGAACACGTTGCGTGAAGTTGGAACGGCGGGGGAAGATTTCCTGAACTCGAGGTTTAGGGCCTCACCCTTCTGGGTAGTAGAATGAACACGTTCTGCCTCAGGAGGCCACGATGGCCCAGGAAGACACACTCGACCGCCTGCTGCGGGCTTGGCGCGAGGACATCGACAGCGAGCCCTTCCCGGTGATCAGTGATGTCGTGCTGCCCCGGCAGATACGTCGCAGGCTGCGGGATGACACCGATCACACTTCGCGTCCGCCCGACCGGCACAAGCCCGGCTGGACCTCGACAAGCTCCTGACCTGCACCGCAAGGCAACCTCGACCTAGGTATAACTCGGGGTACTGTGGCGGCTGTGACGACGAAGCTTGCCGACCACCTCAGCATCGGACAGGTCTCGGAGCGCAGCGGTGTACCCCACACGGCGCTGCGCTTCTACGAGGACCGGGGGCTGATCTTCTCGGAGCGCTCCGCCGGTAACCAGCGCAGGTACCCGCGCGCCGTGCTGCGTCGCATCGCGTTCATCCGCGCGGCACAGCGGGTGGGCCTGAGCCTCGAGGAGATCGGCCAGGCGCTCGCCTCGCTGCCGAAGGACCACGCGCCGACCAAGGCCGACTGGGCGCGGCTGTCCCGCAACTGGAAGGACGAGCTCGACGCGCGCATCGACGCCCTGCAGCGCCTGCGCGACCAGCTCACCGGCTGCGTGGGCTGCGGCTGCCTCTCGCTGCGCACGTGCGGTCTGCACAACGTCGACGACCGGCTCGCCCGGTTCGGCCCCGGCGCTCCCCTGCTCAAGCCCGCCGCGGAAGGCGGTATTTGAGTTGCGGACGCGCTGACCGGCGTGGGCCAATGGTGCCCGAGATGAAGAACAGTGATCTTGTGCGCGTGTCCAAGCGACTCGCACTGCATCTGCGCCATGCGCCCGAACGCATCGGCATCGAACTGGAGGAAGGCGGCTGGGTCGCCGTCGACGCGCTGCTCGCCGCCCTCGGCAGGCACGGGCTTCCGCTCACCCGCGCCGAGCTGGCCGAGGTGGTGGAACGCAACGACAAGCAGCGGTTCACCTTCGACGACTCCGGCACGCGTATCCGCGCCAGCCAGGGACACAGCGTCGCCGTCGCGCTCGACCTGCCCGTTTCTGTCCCTCCGGCGACGCTGTTCCACGGCACGGTCGCCCGGTTCCTGCCTATGATCCTGCGGGACGGGCTACGGCCGATGCGCCGTCACGACGTACACCTGTCGGCGACCCGTTCCACCGCGATGACGGTCGGCGCCCGCCGCGGCGAGCCGGTGCTCCTGCTGGTCAACGCGGCAGCAATCGTGACGGCAGGCCACGAGTTCCGGGTGAGCGCCAACGGCGTGTGGCTCACCCGCCACGTCCCACCCGGCTATCTCACCCAGCTGCAGTGAAGGCCACCTTCACTGCGTTGAACCGAACACAGCGGCGCGCAGCGCCTCCGTTTGGGTGGTGGCGGGAGACGGGTGGGCGCAGGCATGGTGGCCTTCACTGCGGTCGGGCCGTCCTAGGCCAGCCAGGCCACGGCGCCGCCGATCGCCAGCAGCGCGGCGGCGCCGAGCGCTGCCGCGAGGCCGCGGGAGCCGTTCTTCCACGCGCTCCAGACGCCGCCCGCCAGGAAACCGGCGACGGCGAGCAACAGCAGAGCCACCCACTGACCCGACATCTAGAGCACACCCTTCGTGGAGGGGATCCCGCCCGCCCTCGGGTCGGGTTCCGTCGCCGCCCGCAGCGCCCGCGCCACGGCCTTGTACTGCGCCTCGGCGATGTGGTGCGGGTCGCGACCGTACTCGACCCGCACGTGCAGCGCGATCTGCGCGTGGAACGACAGCGAGTCGAACACGTGCCGCGTGAGCACGAACGGGTAGTTGCCGCCGATCGTGAAGGTGTTGAACTGCTCCGGCTCGCCGACGTGCACGCAGTACGGGCGGCCGGAGACGTCGATCGCGGCGTGCGCGAGCGTCTCGTCCATCGGGATCCAGCAGTCGCCGAAGCGCCGGATGCCCTTCTTGTCGCCCAGTGCCTCGCGCAGCGCCTGCCCGAGCACGATCGCCGTGTCCTCCACGGTGTGGTGGGCGTCGATGTGCACGTCGCCCTCGGCCTCCACCCGCAGGTCCAGCGAGCCGTGCACGCCGAACGAGTGCAACATGTGGTCGTAGAAGGGGACCCCGGTCGCCACCTCGACCTGACCGGTGCCGTCGAGGTCGAGCTCGACGCGGATCGAGGACTCCTTCGTGGTGCGCTCGATCTTGCCTACCCGGCTCACCTCGGAACCTCCTTGCTCGCCCGCAGAAAGGCGTCGTTCTCCTCAGGGGTGCCGATGGTGACCCGCAGGTGGCCCTCGATGCCCACGTCGCGGATCAGCACTCCGTTGTCTACATAGGACTTCCAGCTCGCCGGCGCGTCGGCGAAGCGGCCGAAGAGGACGAAGTTCGCGTCACTCGGGACCGGCGCGAAACCCTGTCCTCGCAAGGCTTCCGCGACCCGATCACGCTCGGCGGCGAGCTTGGCCACCGACGCGAGGGTCTGGTCGGCGTGGGCCAGCGCGGCCCGCGCGGCGGCCTGCGTGAGCACCGACAGGTGGTAGGGCAGGCGCACGAGCTGCAGCGCGTCCACCACGGCGGGCGCGGCGGCGAGGTAGCCGAGGCGGCCACCGGCGAAGGCGAACGCCTTGCTCATCGTGCGCGAGACGATGAGCTTCGCGGGGTAGGCGTCGAGCAGGTTCACCGCGCTCGGCTGCGAGGAGAACTCGGCGTACGCCTCGTCCACCACCACGATCCCCGGCGCGGCCCGCAGCACCGCCTCCAGGTCCTCGATCGGGATCGAGCCGCCGGTCGGGTTGTTGGGACTCGTCACGAACACCACGTCGGGCGCGCGCTCGGCCACGATCTCCGCGGCCCGCGCCGTGTCGAGGGTGAAGTCCGGCCTGCGCGGCGCGGGCACCCAGTCGGTGCGCGTGCCCGCGGCGATGATCGGGTGCATCGAGTACGACGGTTCGAAGCCCAGCGCGCTGCGGCCCGGCCCGCCGAAGGCCTGCAGGATCTGCTGGAGGATCTCGTTGGACCCGTTGGCGGCCCACAGGTTCCGTTCCGTCAGCGGCACGCGCGTGGACACCGACAGGTACGCCGAGAGCTCCTCCCGCAGGCGCACCGCGTCGCGGTCGGGATAGCGGTGCAGCTCCGCCGCGACCGCCCGGACCGCCTCGGTCACGTCGGCCACCAGCTCGGGCGGCGGCGGGTACGGGTTCTCGTTGGTGTTGAGCCGCACCGGGACGTCCAGCTGCGGCGCGCCGTACGGACTGCGGCCGCGCAGGTCCTCGCGCAGGGGCAGCTGCTCCAGGGTCACCTCCTCGGCGCCCGATGCCGCCTCAGCGGGAAAACGTGCTTCGGCGGGGCTCACGCGGCACCCTCCGGGAACCGCGCCGTCACGGCCTCGCCGTGTGCGGGCAGGTCCTCGGCGTTGGCGAGCGCCACGACCTTGCCCGCCACCTCGCGCAGCGCGTCGGCGCTGTAGTCGATCACGTGGATGCCCTTCAGGAAGCTCTGCACCGACAGGCCCGAGGAGTGGCGCGCGAAGCCGCCGGTCGGCAGCACGTGGTTGGAGCCCGCGCAGTAGTCGCCGAGCGACACCGGCGCATACGGGCCGACGAAGATCGCGCCCGCGTTGCGCACCCGTGCGGCGACGCCCGCGGCGTCGGCGGTCTGGATCTCGAGGTGCTCGGCGGCGTAGGCGTCCACCACGGCGAGGCCGTCGTCCACAGTGGATACAAGCACGGTGCCGGACTGCTTGCCGCGCAACGCCTCCCCCACCCGTTCGCTGTGCTTGGTCGCCGCGACGCGCCTGGCCAGCTCGGCGTCGACGGCGTCGGCCAGCGCCGGCGAGGTGGTGACGAGCACGCTCGCCGCGAGGGTGTCGTGCTCGGCCTGGCTGATGAGGTCGGCGGCCACGTGCACCGGGTCGGCGGTCTCGTCGGCGAGGATCGCGATCTCGGTGGGACCGGCCTCGGAGTCGATGCCGATGATGCCGCGCAGCATGCGCTTGGCGGCGGTGAGGTAGATGTTGCCGGGCCCGGTGACCATGTCCACCGGGTCGAGCACGGCGCCGTCGGTGTCGGTGCCGCCGTAGGCCAGCAGCGCGACGGCCTGCGCGCCGCCGACCGCCCACACCTCGTCGACGCCCAGCAGCGCGGCCGCGGCGAGGATGGTCGGGTGCGGCAGCCCGCGGAACTCCGCCTGCGGCGGCGAGCACAGCACGAGCGAGCCGACGCCGGCCGCCTGCGCGGGCACCACGTTCATCACGACGCTCGACGGGTACACCGCGAGCCCGCCGGGCGCGTACAGCCCGACGCGGCCGACCGGCACCCAGCGCTCGGTGACCGTGCCGCCCTCGGCGACCCGCGTGGTGACGTCCTCCCGGCGCTGGTCCGCGTGCACGACGCGGGCCCTGGCGATGGACTCCTCCACGGCCTCGCGCACGGCCGGGTCCAGCTCCGCGAGCGCGCGCTTCAGCTCGGCCGCGGGGACCCGGACCGACGTGGGCCGGATCTTGTCGAACCGTTCGGTGTACTCCAGCGCGGCCTCTACACCGCGATCGCGGACCGCCTCGACCACCGGACGCACCTGATGCACCGCCGCGTCCACGTCCACCTCGGCGCGCGGGAGCACCGCGCGCAGTTGTCCGGGTGCGGGGACGCGACCTCGCAGGTCGGTGCGGTTCAACATGCCCTCAAGGGTACGAGGTGAGTGTGACCACCCAGCTCACGGCCCTGATGGCTGGCATACTGCCGACACGACGACACGTGCGAGGAGGTTGCCGTGCTCCGGATCGCCCTGTGCCAGCTCACGTCGAGCGCCGACCCCGCGGAGAACCTGACGCTCATCCGCGACTGGACGGCCAAGGCAGCGGGCGAGGGCGCCCGCGTGGTGGTGTTCCCCGAGGCGGCGATGGCACGGTTCGGGGTCAGGCTCGCCCCGCTGGCCGAGCCGGTCGACGGGCCGTGGGCGAGCGCGGTCGGCGAGATCGCGCGCGAGCACGACGTGCTGGTGGTCGCGGGGATGTTCACCCCGGACGGCGAGCGGGTGCGCAACACGCTGCTCATCACCGGGCTCGGCGAGCACCGCGGCTACGACAAGATCCACCTCTACGACGCGTTCGGCTTCCGCGAGTCCGACACGGTCGCGGGCGGCTCAGAGGTCGTCACGGTGGACGTCGACGGTGTCACGCTGGGTGTCGCGACGTGCTACGACGTGCGGTTCCCCGAGCTGTTCCAGGCGCTCGCGAAGGCCGGGTCGAGCGCGGTGCTGCTGCCGACGTCGTGGGGCGCGGGCGAGGGCAAGCGCGACCAGTGGGAGGTCCTTGTCAGGGCGCGTGCGCTCGACTCGGGCAACTGGGTGCTGGGCTGCGGGCAGGCCGACCCGAAGGCAGCGGGCGTGGAGGTGAACCCGAAGGCGCCCACCGGCATCGGCTTCTCGACGGTCGCCGATCCGTTCGGCCGGGTACACGCCCAGCTGGGCGCCGCGCCCGAGCTGCTCGTCACCGACATCGACCCCTCCGTAGCCGAGAAATCGCGCACGGCGACCGGCGTGCTGGCGAACCGCCGTCTCGGCTAGCCCTTCCTCAGCGAGCCCCTTCCGCGGTGAGGGCCACCTTCACTGCGGAAGGGGCTGCTCGCTTGCGATCCGCTCGGCTGTCCTCAGTAGCTCCGCACGCTCGCGCGGTCCGACGTGCCGGCCGTCGACGACGACGGAGTGGATCCGTTGGGTGTTTCGAATGTCGACAAGTGGATCGTCGTCCAGGATCACGAGGTCGGCCACGCGACCCACCTCGACAGTGCCGGCCCAGTGCTCGCGGCCCAGGAACCTGGCCGGCTCCAGCGTGGCGCACTGCAGAGCACGCATCGGGGTGAGGCCGGCGGCGACGAGCTGTTCCAGCTCGACATGCAGGCTGAATCCAGGGAACAGGCCGGGGCCGACCGAGTCGGTACCGGCGAGCAACCGCACCCCCGCCTCGTTCATGGCGCCCACGGTCGCGCGTCGCCAGTCGAGCAGCTCACGATGTCGCGCGGCTTCCTCAGCCGACCGGCCGCCGCCACAGTAGATCCGCTCTCGCAGGAAGTCCCACGACTCCGGCGTGCCGGGGACCAGGTAGTCCATGCGGCTGTCGTCGAGCCGGATCGACTCAGGCTGGTCGATGACCGCGTGCACCGCGAGGGTCGGCGTGTAGGCGACATCGGCGGCGACGAGCCGTTCGAACACCGAGTTCGCCGTGGCACGGTCGTACGACGCGATCGCGTCCCACTCGACCTGGGTGACCTGCTTCAGCCAACTGCCGAGGTGGAACTCCGGGGACGTCTGGATCCGGGCCATCGCGGCTTCGAGCCGGTCCACGTCCGGTGACGCGGCAGGCCAGATCCCACCGAACAGATGCTCGAACGACCGCTGGCCCGACTCGATCTGCTCCAGGAACGGCACGTTGTCGGATCGATGGCCGGCGACGGTGATGTCACGCCGGCGTGCCTCGGCGATAACAGCGCGGTAGGCCTCCGGGGAAAGCCGGGAGTACACCTTGATGAAATCGGCGCCCGTGTCGATCGCCTCGGCCACGGCGCGCCGTGCCTGGCCGGATGAGCCGATGGGCACGACCGGGGCATCGGGGACGTCGGACCACAGGGCGGGCTCCCCGTCGAGGAGCGGGCTGGCGATGGTCATCCGTGGCCCGAGGAGTTCACCGGACCGCACCTGCCTGCGGACGTCGTGCAGCACGGGCCTGCCCCACATCTCGCGGATCGCCGTCACGCCGTTGGCGATGTACAGCGCGGCGAAATGCCTGGGGTCGCCGGTCTCCGGCTCACTGTGCACGTGCATGTCGGTGAGACCGGGGATGAGGTACTTGCCTGCGACGTCGTGCACCAGAGCTCCGGCCGGGATCGGAACCTGCGCCGCGGGCCCCACGATCGTGATCGTGCGGTCGACGACGACCACGGACTGGTCCGGTCGAGGCGGGGCGCCGGTCGCGTCGATCACGGTCGCGCCGACGTAGGCGTGGATCTCGGGTCGGGTCATGTGTACAGCGTATTAACGCACTCACAACGCGGTAGCTCGGACAGTGCACTTCCTGTCCTTGCTGCACTCACGCCTCTTCACGACTTGGCCGAAGCCCGATACGGGCGGCCAAGTGCTCTAGTACGATCGTGCTGTGCCCGAACCGACCGACCTGCCGTCGCGGCGAATCGCGGCCGCACTGCGCAAGCAGATCGCGAACGGAGAGCTGAAACCCGGCGATCGAGTCCCGTCCACGCGACAGCTCGTCCGCGACTGGGGTGTCGCGATGGCAACGGCGAGCCGTGCACTGGCGATGCTCCGGGACGAGGGCGTGGTGATCACGCGGACGGGCTCGGGCACGGTGGTGCGCGGTGGGCGCCGGCCCGAACCCGTTCCGCTGACCCGGAGCCGCATCCTCGCGGCCGCTCTGCGGATCGCCGACCACGAGGGGCTGGAGGCGATCTCGATGCGCCGGCTGGCCGGTGTGCTGAAAGTGGCTCCCATGGCGCTGTACCGGCACATCGCGGGGCGTGAGGAGCTGGAGATCCTGATGGTGCGCGCGGTCTTCAGGTCCAGCCCGCTCCCGCGCCCGATGCCGGCGGGGTGGCGGCAGCGGCTCGAAGCGGTGTACCGATTGCAGTGGCGGCTCTACCGGTCTCATCCCTGGCTGGCGGAGCTAACCCTGGTGACCCGGCCACCGCTCGCGCCGGAGGCGATGCTGCACAGCGAGTGGACCTTCGCAGCGCTGGCCGACCTCGACCTCGACCCGCGGACCCGGATGCGTGCCGCCCTGGCCCTTCCGGCACTGGTCCACGGCCTCGCGCTCGGAGCGCTGCGGGAGCTCCACGCCGAGAAGGAGACGCGCCTGCGCAATGAGCAGTGGTGGGCGACGATCGAGGCCGAAGCAGCGGAGTTGCTCCGTAGCGGCGACTTTCCCCGCCTTGCCGAACTCGGCGACCCCGAGCCCGGCACGTTCGGCCTCAGCGGGCTGGACGAGGCGTTCGAGCTGGCCCTCGGTCACTACCTCGACGGGCTCGCCGTCACGGCCGGCCGCCTGCAGTGAAGGCCACCTTGCCTGCGTTGAACGCAGGCAAGGTGGCCTTCACTGCGGCCGGGTCTAGTGCCGGGGCTCGCCCGACGCGGTGATGCCTTCCTCGATCGCCAGCCGGGTGAGCTCGGGCCTGCGCCGCCGGCCGGTCTTGTCGCGGATCCGGTCGAGGTAGGACCGCACGGTGCGCACGCTGATCTCCATCGCGTCGGCGATGTCCTGGTCGCGCTCGCCCGCGGCGACGAGCGCGAGGACCTGCCGTTCCCGCTCCGACAGTTCCGAGCGGGCCCCGACCTGCCGCTGGGCGTCGAGCACGAACGAGGCGAGAACGGGCGAGACGTAGGAGCCGCCCGCACCGATCTGGCGCACGGCGTCGAGGATCTCCTCGCCTTCCGCCTCCTTGGTGAGGTAGCCGCGCGCACCGGCCGAGATGGCGCCGAGCACCTCGGTCTGGCCGGCGTGGGCCGAGATCACGAGCACGTGGTAGCCCATGGCCACCACCTGCCGCACCGCCGCCGCGTCGGCGAGACCGCGCAGCTTGAGGTCCAGCACCACCACGGTGCCAGGAGCCTGCTCGTGCGCCGCGAAATGCCCGACCGACTCGGCCACGGCCCCCAGCTCCACGCCGTCGGCCTCGTACAGCACCCGCGCCAGCGCCTCCCGGTACAGCGGGTGATCCTCGATCACGCCGACCACGACGGGTTCCGCCATGTGCATCACCCCCACCCTCGCGCGCCCGAGCAGGGTATCGGACCCCGTGCGCTGCCAACAGGAAATCGCGCGCGCCGCCGCATCCGTGACGGCGGCCCGCGCTCTACTTCAGGTCCATACCGAGGTCGAGCGCCTGCGCCGAATGGGTGAGGGCGCCGACAGCGAGGTAGTCCACACCGGACTCGGCATAGGCGCGCGCGTTCTCCAGCCGCAGCCCGCCGGAGGACTCGAGCCGCGTCTTCGGCGACGTCTCGTCGCGCAGGCGAACCGCCCTCGCGCAGTCCTCGGGCGTGAAGTTGTCGAGCAACACCTCGTCGGCGCCCGCGTCGAGCGCCTCGGCGAGCTGGGCGAGGTCGTCCACCTCCACCTCGCACGCCAGCCCAGCCGCGTGCTCACGGGCCAGCCGCAGCGCCTCGGCGACGGAGCCCGCCGCCACCACGTGGTTGTCCTTGATCAGCACGGCGTCGCCGAGGCCCAGCCGGTGGTTCACGCCGCCGCCGCAGCGCACGGCGTACTTCTCCAGCAACCGCAGGCCCGGCAACGTCTTGCGCGAGTCGCGGATCGCGCAGCCGGTGCCCTCCACCGCCGACACCCACCCCGCCGTCGCGGTCGCGATGCCCGAGAGATGGCACAGCAGGTTGAGCGCCGTGCGCTCGGCGGTAAGCAGGCCGCGCACGGGCCCCCGCACCACGAGCGCGGGCTCCCCCGCGACGAGGCGACCGCCGTCCTCACGCTTGGCGAGCACCTCGTAGCCGTCGCCGAGCACGGCGTCGAACACCGCGAGCGCGGCGGGCACCCCCGAAAGCACACCGGGCACGCGCGGGGTCAGCTCCGCGGTGGCCACGGCCGTCTCGGGCACGGTCGCGGCCGTGGTGGCGTCGGGGCCGTAGCGCAGGTCCTCCTCCAGCGCGGTGGCGACCACGCGCCGCAGGTCGTCGAGGTCGGGTGGCCTCACGCCGCTCCCTCCAGTACCGGGTCCGCCAGCACGGGCTGGCCGGACGGGCTGAGCCTGATCAGCTGGCTGCGCCGCCACGTCGCGTCGTCTCGCTCCGGGGCGTCCGTGCGCACGTGGCAGCCGCGCGACTCGGTGCGCCGCGCCGCGGCCGCCAGCAACGCCTGCGCCAGCATCGTGAGCGCCGCGTCCTCCACTGCCTCGTGTGTCCACAGCGGACAGTCCACGGCCGACAGGTCGAGCACCGAGCCCGCGGCGGCGAGACCGTCGGCGTCGCGCCCGATCGCCGCGTAGCGGCTCATCACGCGCTGCACCGCGTCGCGGTCGGCCACCGGCACGCACGCGGCCCCGGGAGTCAGCCCGTGCCGCGGCTTGGCCAGCACGCCCGCCGCCAGGTCGGCGGCCACGGCCTCGGCCGCCCGCTCCCCCACGACGAGCCCTTCGAGCAGGCTGTTGGAGGCGAGCCGGTTGGCGCCGTGCAGCCCGGTGCGGGCCACCTCGCCCGCCGCGTACAGCCCGGTCACGCCCGTGCGGCCATCGGTTCCGGTCACCACGCCGCCGCACGCGAAGTGCGCGGCCGGCGTCACCGGGATCGGCTCACGCAGCGGGTCGGTGCCCGCGGCGAGGCACGCCGCGTGGACGGTCGGGAACCGCCGCGCGAAGCCGGAGATGCCCGTGGCGTCGAGAAAGACGTGGTCGTCGACCCCGCCGGGGGCCTGCGCCATCCGGCGCGTGATCGCCGCCGAGACGACGTCGCGCGGTGCGAGGTCGGCCAGCGGGTGCACGCCGGTCATCACGCGCTCGCCCGCTCCGTCGAGCAGCACCGCGCCTTCGCCGCGCACCGCCTCGGTGACGAGCGGGCAGCGGCCCCGCGCGCCCGGCGTGTAGAGCACGGTCGGGTGGAACTGCACGAACTCGATGTCGGCGATGAGCGCACCGGCCCGCAGCGCGAGCGCGAGGCCGTCGCCGGTCGCGATCTCCGGGTTGGACGTGGCCTGGTAGAGCTGGCCGAAGCCGCCCGTGGCCAGCAGCACGGCGGGCGCGCGCAGCACGCCGGGCACGCCTGCCGGGTCGAGCACCGTCACCCCCGCCACCGCGCCCGCCGCCGTGCGCAGCGCGTCGACCGCGAGGTGCCGCTCCAGCACGGGGATCCCGTGCTCGCCCGCCGCGGCGACGAGCGCGCGCTCCACCTCGGCGCCGGTCGCGTCGCCCCCGGCGTGGATCACGCGGAACGCGCTGTGGCCGCCCTCCCTGGTCCTGGCGAGGCCGGAGGAACCGGCGTCGAACTCGGCGCCCCTGCCCCGCAGTCGCGCGACCGCGGCGGGGCCCGCGCCGATGATCGTGCCGACGGCGTCGTCGTCGCACAGCCCCGCGCCCGCGGTGACGGTGTCGGCCGCGTGCGCGGCCACCGTGTCGCCCTGGTCGGGTTCACCGTGCTCGCCGTCGAGGACCACGGCCACGCCGCCCTGCGCCCAGCGGGTGTTGCCGTCGGCGACGGCCGCCTTGGTGACCACCAGCACCCGCAGGCCGAGCTCCCTGGCCCGCAGCGCGGCGGTCAGGCCGGCCACACCGCTGCCGAGCACCACCAGGTCGGCGGCCGCCTCCCACTGGAGGTTCTGTCCGGTTTTCGCTTCCGCGTCGATAACCGGGTCGCTCATTCCCCGCCGCCAGGCTTGCCGATCTCGATCATCCGCTGGACCGAGGCGCTGGCCCTCGCGGCCGTCTCCGGGTCGACGTGCACCTCGTCGGCACCCTCGCGCAGCGAACGCAGCAGCGCGGCGGGGGTGATCATCTTCATGTAGCGGCACGACGCGCGGTCGTTCACCGCGCGGAAGTCGATCTCGGGCGCGGCCTTGCGCAGCTGGTGCAGCATGCCGACCTCGGTGGCGACGAGCACCGACGACGCGTTCGTCTCGCGCGCGGCGTGCAGCATGTCGCCGGTGGAGAGGATCTTGACGCGGTCGGGCGCCACGGCGCCCTCACCCGCGAGATAGAGCGCCGAGGTGGCGCACCCGCACTCGGGGTGGATGAACAGATCGGCCTCCGGCGACGCCGCGGCACGCTCGGCCAGCTCGGGGCCGTTGATGCCCGCGTGCACGTGGCATTCGCCCGCCCAGATGTGCAGGTTCTCCCGCCCCGTCACGCGCTTGACGTGCGCGCCCAGGAACTGGTCGGGGCAGAACAGCACCTCGCGGTCCTCGGGAATCGAGGCGACGACGTCGACGGCGTTGGACGACGTGCAGCAGATGTCGGTCTCGGCCTTGACCTCGGCGGTGGTGTTCACGTACGAGACCACTACGGCGCCGGGGTGCTCCGCCTTCCAGGCGCGCAGCTGCTCCCCGGTGATCGAGTCGGCGAGCGAGCAGCCCGCCCGCGCGTCCGGGATCAGCACCGTCTTCTCCGGGGCCAGGATCTTCGCGGTCTCCGCCATGAAGTGCACGCCGCAGAAAACGATGGTCGAGGCGTCGCTGGCCGCCGCGATCCTGCTCAGCGCGAGGGAGTCCCCCGTGTGATCGGCGATCTCCTGGATCTCGGGAAGCTGGTAATTGTGCGCGAGCAGCACCGCGTCGCGCTCTTTCGCGAGCCTGCGCACCTCGTCGACCCAGGCCGCATCGGCCTCCACACCCCCGTAGGGAACGAACGCCTCCGCCTGAACCGTCATGTCGATCCTCCGGTTGCCTGCCGTAGTTTTCGCCTTATAATCGAAAACCGTGCGGTCTCATATTAACAGCAACAACCCCCTGGCACACGAGGTTCTTGCGGCGGTATTGCAAGTGCGTTACGACACACTGCGGGTGCTGCTGTGGCGGCGCGCGCTCGATCCGCACGTCGGGCGCTGGTCGCTGCCGGGCGGCAGGCTCCGGCCGGACGAGGACGTGGAGGCCTCGATCCGCCGCCAGCTCGCGGAGAAGGTCGACATCCAACAGCTGACGCACGTCGAGCAGCTGGCGGTGTTCAGCGACCCGTACCGCGTTCCGGGACCGCGCGTGGTCGCGACGGCGTTCCTCGGCCTCGTGCCGTGGGGCGTAGACCCCGAGGTGCCCGAGGACACCGCGTGGCACCCCGTGGACTCGCTGCCCCGCACCGCCTTCGACCACCAGGCGATCGTGCTGCGGGCCCGCGACCGGCTGCGCGCGAAGCTGAGCTACACCAACCTCGGGTTCGCGCTGGCGCCCAAGGAGTTCACGATCTCCGCGCTCAGCGGGTTGTACTCGGCCGCGCTCGGCTACCGGGTGTCGGCGACCAACCTCCAGCGCGTGCTGTCGCGACGCGGGCTGCTCGTCCCGACCGGTTGCACCGCCCCGTCCGGAAAGGCCGGTGGCAGGCCCGCGGCGCTGTACTCGTTCGCGCACGACGACATGCAGGTCACCGACCCGTTCGCGGTCTTCAAACCGCCATCTCCCAAGCCGGACAAGCGTTCTCGAACGCGCGCGGCCCGCTCCGACGCCGTAACGTGAACGCGTGGCCGACTCGAGACCGGAAGGCAGACCGACGACGACTACGACGCTGCCCCTGTTCCCGTTGCAGACCGTGTTGCTCCCGGGGGCGCATCTGCCGTTGCACATCTTCGAGCCGCGCTACCGTCAGCTGACCATCGACCTCGTCACCGAGACCGTTCCCGACCGCCTCTTCGGCATCGTCGCGATCAAGACCGCGCTGGTGAGGGAGGTCGAGGAGCTCGAGCACGTGCACGTGGTCGGCTGCGCGGCCCGGCTGCGGCAGGCCAAGCGCCTGCCCGACGGACGGTTCGACATCGTCACCACCGGCGCGCGACGGTTCCGGCTGGTGGACATGGACGCGCGCTCCGCGCCCTACCTCGTCGGCACCGTCGAATGGGTCGACGACCACCCGCTGCCCTCCGGCAGTGAGGAGGTGGCCGCGCGGCTCGGCGACCTGGCCAGGGCGGCCCACCACCGCTACTGCGCGTCGGCCTGGGAGCGTGACGGCTGGGATGCTCCCCCGCCGGAAACGAGCCCGGAGGAGCTGGCCTACCTGCTCGCGTCCGACTGCCTGCTGCCGCTGGCCGACCGGCAGGCACTGCTGGAGGAGCGCAACCCGCTGCGCAGGCTGCGCACGGTGTGCAAGCTGCTCACCAGGGAGGCCGGGTTCCTGTCGGAGCTGCGCGCGGTGCCCGCCCCGTTCACGGAAGTCGACAACGCCTCGAAACCAAGCCTGAACTAGCCCGCACCCGTCCCTACGCCAGGCGACGGCCGAGGTCGTCCCGGCTGTTCCACGTCGCGAGCAGGCCGTAGGCCAAGGCCGTGGTCAACGGCTGCGCGAGCAGCGTCCAGCCGCTCTCGAGCACGGGCGCCTTCTCGATGATGTCGCCGACCGCGGGCGGGTTCGGCAGCGCGTAGCGGCCCTCGGCGAAGGCGACGCCCATGCGCGCGCCAAGCCACGCGGCGAGCAACGACCCCGCCACCGCGGCGAAGAGCACCACCGGCCCCCTGCGCTCCCGCAGGAACCACACCGCCACGCCCACGATCAGCCCGGTGACCAGGCCCATCAGCACGAAGATCGCCAGGTCGTCGAACCGGTGCCAGCTCTCCAGCTGCAGGGGCACCGGATCGGCGTCGGCGCTCAGCACCCGCATGCGCAGCGGCGGCGCCAGCAGTGACCAGATCCAGCCGAGCGGGATGCCCAGCAGGCCCACCATCGACAGCACGCTGACGGCGGGCAGCAGGTCCGCCTTGACGATCACCTTCGGCGGCTCCTGCCGCACCCCGGCGAACGCTTGCGCGAACCAGGTGGCCTGGGCCTGCTGCTCGGGCACTCGCGGCCTCCTTCGCGCGCCACGACGGATCCTTACTCGGGGTGACTCACCCTAACCGGTCGCCGTCGCCGACGTGGTGTCGCCGTGCCTGCTGCACCGCGCCGACCAACCCGACGGCGTCACCTGCACGATCATCCTTCGGGCACACCGCCCGCAGTAGCGCGGCGGTTCGAGCGAGGCGCGGGGTGTGCGGCAGGCCGTGTGGTCCCTGCTCTCGGGTTGCCCGCAGTGCACGCAGAACTCGTTCACAGGGTTTCGCTGAGCGCCTTGATCGGCATTCTCAGCTCGCTCAGCATGTCGAGGTCCTGCTGCGCGGGCCTGCCGAGGTTGGTCAGGTAGTTGCCGACGATGATCGCGTTGATGCCGCCGAGCATGCCCCGCTCGGCGCCGAGGTCGCCCAGCGTGAGCTCCCGTCCGCCCGCGAAGCGCAGCATCGTGCGCGGCATCGCGAGCCGGAACGCCGCGACGACGCGCAGCGCGTCCCTGCCCTCGACCACCGGGTAGGCCTCGTACGGCGTGCCGGGCTGCGGGATGAGGAAGTTCATCGGCACCTCGTCGGGTTCGAGCTCGGCGAGCTGCGCCGCGAACTCAGCACGCTGCTCGTCGCTCTCCCCCATGCCGATGATGCCGCCGCTGCACACCTCCATGCCCGCGTCGCGGACCATCCGCAGGGTCTCCCAGCGCTCCTCCCACGTGTGCGTGGTGACCACCTCGGGGAAATGCGAGCGCGCGGTCTCGAGGTTGTGGTTGTACCGGTGCACGCCCATGGCGACGAGCTCGTCCACCTGCTCCTGCGTCAGCATTCCCAGCGAACACGCGATCTGGATGTCGTTGCCGGACTCCCGGATCGCCCGGATCCCGTCGCGCACCTGGGCGAGCAGCCGCGCGTCCGGGCCGCGGACGGCGGCGACGATGCAGAACTCGGTGGCCCCGGTGGCCGCCGTCTCCTCCGCCGCCTTGACGAGGCCGGGGATGTCGAGCCACGCCGAGCGCACCGGCGTCGGGAAGCGGCCCGACTGCGAGCAGAAGTGGCAGTCCTCGGGACAGCCCCCGGTCTTGAGGCTGACGATTCCCTCGACCTCCACCTCGGGACCACACCACCGCATCCGCACCTCGTGCGCGAGCGCGAGCAGACCGGACAGATGCTCGTCGGGCAGGCGCAGCACCTCGAGCAGCTGCGGCTGGGAGAGTCCCCTGCCTCCTTCGAGCACCTGCTCACGGGCGATCGAGAGGATGCGCGGCGTGGTTGTCGCGGCCGTCACGGCAGCTCCTTCGCGGGCGAGGTCACGTGCGAGCAGAGTGTCCCGCAGCCCGGCCCCGCCGGCGGAGCGACCTGCGTCACGTCTGGGCGGAGACGCTTCCGGCGAAGCAGTCAGGGTCGAACTCGCCGCCGAACCACGGCGACAGCCCGCGGCGCGCCTCCTCGAGAAACTCCTCCCTGGTGGCGGAGCCGAGCCCCTCGGGGAGGACGCCGAGCAGTGGCGCACCGGCCGCGACGGGCAGGTCGGCGACGTTGCTGCGCGCCGCCAGATCCGGAACCGAGGGCCAGGAACCGATGATCACGCCGGCCACGTCGAGCCCCCTTCGCGTGGCGACCTCGGCCGTGAGCGCGGTGGCGTTGAGCGTGCCGAGCCCGGCCTCGGCCACGATCAGCACGGCGGCGCCCACCGACCACGCGACGTCGGCGAGCGTCCCGCCGACCGGGTCGAACCGCACGAGCAGCCCGCCCGCACCCTCCACGAGGACCAGGTCGTGCCGCTCGTGCAGCTCACCCGCGGCACGAGCGGCCTGCGCCGGGGTGACCGGCTGCAGGCCGCTACGCCTCGCCGCGGCTTCCGGGGACAGCGCGTCCGGATAACGGCGCAGTTCCCGGGTCTCGACGTCGCCAGCCAGACGCCGCACATCGGCGAGGTCACCCGGTTGGTCCGGGGCCACGCCGGTCTGCGCGGGCTTGAGCACGGCCACGCCGTCGCCGCGGTCCCTGGCGAGCGCGGCGATCGCCGCGGTCACCACGGTCTTGCCGACGCCGGTCCCCGTTCCAGAGATCACCAGCACGGTCACGGCTCACGACACTAATACCGAGTGGTACGGACTCGATCAGCCGGTCCGTACCGGGCGCTCCGTCCCGGCGGGCTCGAACCCCGACGAGTCGGCGTCGAGCAGGTGGACCTGCGCGTTTCCGACGTCGAAGTACATGCCGGTGAGCCGCAGCTCGCCCCTGCTCTCGGCCTCGGCGATGATCGGGTACCGGCGCAGGTGGTCGAGCTGCTGGAGCACGTTGTGCAGCGCGAGCCGGTCGCCGGGGAGGTCCGGCACCTGCCCGTCGAGTGTCACCGTGCCGGCCGTGGCGTACCGCCGTCTGCTCGGCTCGCCGTGCCGGAGCCAGCGCTCCAGTGACGGCATGCCGTCGGGAACATCCCCGACGAGCGCCTTCATGGCGCCGCACGAGGAGTGCCCGCACACCACGATCTCGCGGACCCTCAGCACGCTCACGGCGTACTCGATGGAGGCGCCCACCGACGCGTCGTCGGCCGCGGTCTCGTCGCCGGGCTCCGGCACGAAGTTGCCCACGTTGCGCACGGTGAACAGGTCACCGGGGCCGCTCGTGGTGATCACGTTCGGCACGATCCGGGCGTCGGCACACGTGATGAACAGCGTGTGCGGCTGCTGTCCGCTCGCCAGCCTGCTCAGCGTCTCCTGCACGAGCGGCGCTGTGCGGGCCTGGAACTCCGACGTGCCCCTGCGCAGCGGCTCGGTGCGCTGGTCGGGGATCTCCACGTCGGCGTCCTTGGCCATCCACTCCGACCACGGGGCCAGCCAGCGCGGTGCCGACGGCTCGACGGCGTCCCTGCGCACGGTGGGGGAGTCGGACTTGCCGTTGGCGAACCACGGGTGCCCGATCTCGTCGACCACCACGGTGCCGCCGGCGCGCTCGTGGGCGTCCAGCCAGTTGGAAAGGCACTCGAACGACGCGTGATCGAGGTAGTCGACCACGAGCTCCAGCGTGACGTGGCTGCCCTCGGGGATCGAGTTGAGCACAGTGGACAGCCGGGGCACGGAGAGGAAGGTGAGCACGCCCTCGACGACGATCCGCCGGTGGTTGCCCTTGCCTTCGGCGTGGATGCCCGACCACATCGTGCGGCGCAGCATCAGCAGCAGTGAGAACGCGATTCCGATGAGAACACCGGTGAGCAGGTCGATCACCACGACGCCGAGCAGCGTCACGAGGTACAGGGGCAGGTCGCCGTGCTTGAGCACCTGCCGGATGTGAGCCATGTTCACGAGCTTCGCCCCGACGTGCACCAGCAGTCCGGCGAGCGCGGCCAGCGGGATGCTCTCGACCACCCCGGCGAGCGCGACGACGAACAGCACGATCCACAGCCCGTGCAGGATGGTCGAGAGCCGCGTGCGCGCGCCCGCGGCGACGTTGGTGGAGCTGCGCACGATGACGCCGGCGATCGGCAGGCCGCCGAGCGAACCGGAGGCCATGTTGCCGAAGCCCTGACCCACGAGCTCCCGGTTCAGGTTCGCCCTCGG
The DNA here is from genome assembly GCF_005146945.1 of Prauserella endophytica. Lineage (GTDB taxonomy): Bacteria > Actinomycetota > Actinomycetes > Mycobacteriales > Pseudonocardiaceae > Prauserella_A > Prauserella_A endophytica. The sequence goes on along the minus strand of NZ_SWMS01000005.1, from coordinate 216,221 downwards.
CCCCGTGTGCATCTTGTCCACGGCCACGGCGGAGAGCAGCGTCTCCACGCTCGCGATGAGCGCGATCGTCAGCACCGCGACACCGAAGTCGAACCAGCCGCCGTCCGGGAAGATCGGCACGAAGCTGAGCTCCATCACCTCGCTGGGCAGGTCGACGCGCTCGGCCGACGCGCCCGTGACCATCGCGAGGACGGTGACCAGCGTGATGGCGGCCAGCGGCGCGGGCACCTTCCGCACGACCGCGGGCAGCCTGCTCCACAACAGCAGCAGGGCGATGGTCAGCAGGCCCAGCAGCGCGGCCGTGTCGTGGAGGTCGATGATCTGGCCCGGCAGCTCGAGCACGTTGTCGATGGCGGAGCTCTGCGCCTCGCCGCCGAGCACGATGTGCAGCTGCCCCAGCACGATCGTCACGCCGATGCCGGCGAGCATGCCGTGCACGATGGCAGGGGAGATGGCGAGCGCCGCACGCGCGACGCGACTCAGTCCGAAAAGGACCTGGAGAGCACCGGCGGCGACGGTGATGGCGCACGTGACGACCCAGCCGAACTGGTTGATCGTCTCGGCCATGACCACCGTCAGCCCCGCGGCGGGCCCGCTCACCTGCAGTGGCGCGCCGCCGAGCGCGCCCGCGACGACACCGCCGACGATGGCGGCGATCAGTCCGGCCACGATCGGCGCTCCGGAGGCGAGCGCGATGCCCAGTGACAGCGGCACCGCCACCAGGAAGACGACGAGGGAAGCCGGGACGTCGTGGCGCAGGACGGTGCTCAGCGGCAGCCGGGGGCGGGCGCGTTCGGCCTCACTCCCCTTGTTGTCGTGATCAACGTTCCGCGTCATGCATCACTCTCCTAGGTAGCGGTTGCGAAGGGGCTTCGCATTCGGTGAAGTCGTCCGCGGTCCCCGGCGACCGCGAAGCGCGGTGCGCGCTCGATGGACTCACCACTAGATAACCGAAGAGTGTGCGATTTGTCCGCTATCGAAAGACCCTCTCATGTTCTCCTCACCAGTGCGTCACTACAAAGAGGACACCTGCCTGTGAACAACACCCACGAGAAGTGGTCTAGATCTCACTCGATCCATTGACAGCACACGGAAATCAGGCAGCAGGAAGTGATCGACGATCAGGCCTTCCGCGCGGCTCGACCCGAAAAGGTGATCTTGAAGCAATCACACCGCTCGCGCGGTCTGGACCATGGCGTCAGCAACCCGCGCAACGTCGTCGTCAGCTGCGACGTACGGCGGCATGGTGTAGAGGAGATCGCGGAACGGGCGCAGCCAGACGCCCCGCTCGACGAGGGCCGCCGTCGCCCTCGCCAGATCCACCTGGCGGTCGAGCTGCACCACGCCGATCGCTCCGAGCACGCGGACGTCCACCACCCCGGGCACGTCGGCCGCCGGGGCCAGTCCGGCACGCAGCAGGCTTTCGATGCGGCGAACGTCGTCGCGCCACGTGCCCTTGGCGAGCAGGCCGAGAGACGCGTTCGCGACGGCGCAGGACAGCGGATTCCCCATGAACGTCGGGCCGTGCGCGAGCACGGGCAGCTCGCCACGCGAGATCCCGGCGGCCAGCTCCGGCGTGCACAGCGCGGCGGCCATGGTGAGGTAGCCGCCGGTCAGCGCCTTGCCGACACACAGCACGTCCGGCGTCACGCCGGCGTGCTCGGCGGCGAACATCCGGCCGGTGCGCCCGAAGCCCGTGGCGATCTCGTCGAACACCAGCAGCACGTCGTTCGCCTCGGTGACCTCGCGCAGCACGCGCAGGTACTCCGGGCTGTGGAACCGCATCCCGCCCGCGCCCTGGACGACCGGTTCGACGATCACAGCGGCCAGCTCGTCCGCGTTCCGCTCTACCGCACGGACCAGCTCGTCCACATAGGACTGATCGAGTCCGGCCGCGAAGCCAGGGGGCGGCGCGGGCACGAACACCTGCTCCGGCAGCACCCCACGCCACAGCGCGTGCATGCCGCCCTCGGGGTCGCACACGCTCATCGGGTGGAACGTGTCCCCGTGGTAGCCGCCGCGCCAGGTCAGCAGCCTGCGCTTGCCCGGCCTGCCCAGGGAGCGCTGGTACTGCAGGCACATCTTGACGGCGACCTCCACCGAGACCGATCCCGAGTCGCACAGGAAGACGTGCCGCAGGCCGTCGGGCGCGAGGTCGACGAGCGTGGTGGCGAGCCGGATCGCGGGCTCGTGGGTCAGCCCGCCGAACATCACGTGGCTCATGCGCCCCGCCTGTTCGGTGAGTGCCGCGTCGAGGACCGGGTGCCGGTAGCCGTGGATCGCGGCCCACCACGACGACATGCCGTCGATCAGCTCGCGCCCGTCGGCGAGGCGGATCCGAACGCCCTCGGCCTCGCTGACCAGCAGCGGAGGCACCGTCGCCGGCATCGGGCCGTACGGGTGCCACACGTGCTCGGCATCGAGTGCGAGCAGCTCGTCCTGACGCATGGCAGCACTGTAGGCGCGGCCGCCGGTGCGAGGACGTGATGTGCGCCGCCCCGCCTCAGCTCAGCCGCACGCGAAGCGACTCCAGCGCGTGCACGAGCGTGCTGTCGCGCCAGCGCAGGCCGTCCTCGGCCCCGGCGAGCCGTAGGTCACCGAACCGGTGGAGCAGCCTGCCGATCGCGATCTCGCCTTCCAGCCGCGCCAGCGGCGCGCCGACGCAGTAGTGGATACCGTGACCGAACGCGAGATGCCCGTTCGCGGACCGCGTGATGTCGAGCCGGTCCGGATCGGGAAACCGCGCCTCGTCGCGGTTGGCGGCCAGCAGCGAGACCAGCACGAACGCGTTCTCGGGTAGCTCCACGTCACCGACGCGCACCGGCTCGGTGGTGTAGCGCAGCGTCGCGAGATTGATGGGCCCGTCGAAGCGGAGGAACTCCTCGACGGCGCCGGGCAACAGCGACGGATCGGCCCGCAGGGCCGCGAGCTGATCCGGCTCGCGCAGCAGCGCGAGCACCCCGTTCGCGATCAGGCTCACGGTCGTCTCGTGGCCGGCCACCAGCAACAGGAAGGCCATGGACACCAGCTCGGCCTGCGACAGCTGGTCGCCCTCGTCGGAGGTGTGCACGAGGTCCGACAGCAGGTCGTCCGCCGGTGCCTCGCGTTTGCGGTCAAGCAACGTGATCAGGTAGGCGGCCAGCTCGTGGGAGGCGCGGCCGAGCTCGTCCGCGTCGGCAGGCGAGATCAGCGTCGCCGACCACGCGCGGAAGCGATCCCGGTCCTCGCTCGGCACGCCGAGCAGCTCGCAGATCACCGTGATGGGCAAGGGAAACGCATAGGACTCCACCAGGTCCACCTCTGCCGAGCCGGCGAGGTCGTCGAGCAGCTCGTCGGCGATCTGCTCGATGCGCGGGCGCAGGCGCGCGACGGTCCTGCCGGTGAACGCCTTGGCGACGAGCCTGCGCAGGCGAGTGTGGTCGGGCGGGTCGCTGTTGAGCAGGTGCGCCGCGATCATGCGGGAGAACGGCGAGGGCTCATCCCCGGTCGCCGCGCGCGGGAACAGCTGCGGGCGTTTGCTCGCGTCCTTCGCGAGCCTCGGGTCCGCGAGCAGCGACCTGGCCTCGGCGTAGGAGGTGACGAGCCACGCGGGCAGGCCGCGGCGCAGAGTCACCTGGCGCACCGGCCCCTCCTCCCGCAGCAGCCGCCCGATCCGGTGCGGGTCCTGCACGAAGTCGTCACCGAGCCTGGTCCCGAAGTCCACGCCTGCCTCCCCGCTTCGGTTCGTCCGCACCCGTTCAACGGTTCAGCCCGCGCGCGAGTGCCCCTCTATCCGGCTCGCGGCGCCGTGCACGGCGGCGAGCACCACGGGCAGCAGGACGAGCGACCACGCGCCGCCGTCGCGGTCGATCCCGGCCGCACGCAGCTTTCGCCGGGCCCACAACGAAAAGGGCGCCACCACCGTCGGCGCGGTCACCACGCCCGGCGCATACCCACCGGTGGCGACGGCCTGCGCGACGTGGGTCAGCGAGTGCCAGCCGAAGCCGGTCAGCACCGCCTGGTAGAGACCGCTGCGGCCGCCCGTGCGGGCCCCGGCGAACGACGCGGCGGCCAGCACCCCGCCCATGAGCCCGATCGCGACCGTGGCGTGCGTTCGCGACACGTCGAGCCGGTCCCACACCCGTGCGGGCACCCACGGCAGCCGTGTGGTCAGTCGCTGCCGGGACCGGCCCACCCAGCCTGGCATCGTCACCAGCTCCTCGGCGTCGTGCACCGCCCAGGCGACGAACAGCCCCCACGTGACCGACTTCGGCACCACGTCTTTTCCTGCCATCGCACGACTCCTCACAACGCAACGCACCGTTGCGTTGTAGTATAGGCCGATGCCGGCCAGCGGACCGCGCCGAGCGGAGGACGTGTACGCCGCCACGCTCGCGCTCCTCACCGAACGCGGCTACGACGGCCTCACCATCGAGGGCGTCGCGGCCCGTTCGGGCGTGAACAAGACGACGATCTACCGCTGGTGGCCGTCGAAGGACGCACTGCTGGGCGCGGCGCTCACCGACGCGAATCTGCTCGAGCTGAACGTGCCCGACACCGGGACCCTCCGCGAGGACCTGTGCGCGCTGGTCGAGCAGATCCTGCGGCTGCTCACGGGCAGGGCGACGGGGGCCGTGGTCACCGCGGTGCTGGGCGCCGCGACCCACCGGCCCGAGCTCGCCGCGTTCGCCCGCGCATTCTTCGCCGACCGGCTGCGCAGGGAGCGGGTGGTGTTCGAGCGCGCCGTCGAACGCGGCGAGCTGCGCGCCGACGCCGACCCGAAGCTGATCATGGATCTGCTCGCCGGGGCGCTCTGGCTGCGCGTGCTGGGCCGGGGCGAGAGCCCGCGCAAGGCGGCCGTGCGCGAGCTGGTCGACACGGTGCTCACGGGGGTGACACCGTGAGCTACCGGCCCATCTCGCCGGAACGGCTCGTCGACGAGCTCACCGACCGCATCGCGGACCTGCCCGCGCGTCCGTGGACCAGGGTCGTCGTCGACGGAGCGGGCCCGGAACCGGCTCGGCTGGCCGACGCACTCGTCGACCCGCTGCGCGTGCTCGGCCGCGAGGTGCTGCGTGTGTCGGCGTGGGACTTCCTGCGCCCGGCGTCACTGCGGCTCGAACGGGGCCGTCACGACCCGGACGTCCGCTACGAGGACTGGCTCGACGTCTCCGCGCTGCGGCGCGAGGTGCTCGACCCGCTCGCGCCGGACGGCAGCGGCGAGGTGCTGCCCGCGCTGTGGGACCGCGACCGCGACCGCGCCCACCGCCTGCGCCGCACGCGGCTGCCGAACGGGGCCGTGCTGCTGCTCGACGGCGAGCTGCTGCTGGGCCGGGGCCTCGCGGTCGAACTCGCCGTCCACCTGTGGCTCTCCCCCGCCGCACGCGAGCGGACGCTGCCCCGCGACGAGGCATGGGCACTGCCCGCGTACACGCGCTACGACCGGGAGGTGCGGCCCGACGAGACGGCGGACGTCGTGGTGCGGATGGACCATCCGCGCAACCCGGCGATGCGGATCAGCCCGCCTGCGTGACCGGGGTTCCGTCGAGCATCGCCGCGAGCCGGCTCGCCAGGATGTCCCACCGCCAGTGCTCGCTGACCCAAGCGCGGCCTGCCTCGCCCATGCGCCGCGCGCGCACCGGATCCGCGAGCAGCGGGGCGACGGTGTCCACGAGCTGATCAAGCCTGCGCCCGTCAACGACGTGCCCGGTCACCTCGTCGAGCACGGTCTCCGGCGCACCGCCCGAGTTGCCCGCCACCACGGGCAGCCCCGTCGCCGACGCCTCCAGGTAGACGATGCCGAGGCCCTCCACGTCGAGCCCCTTGCCCCGCGTCCTCGCCGGCATCGCGAAGACGTCACCCGCCGCGTAGTGCGCGGGCAGCTCCTCCCACGGCACCGAGCCCGTGAGCACCACGTGCTGCTCGACGCCGTTCTCGCGGGCCAGCTCGGTGAGCCGCTTGCGGTAGGGGCCCCCGCCGACGAGCAGCAGCGCCGCGTCCGGAACCCGCCTGCGCAGCTCGGGCAGTGCGCGCACGAGCATGTCCTGCCCCTTGCGGGGCACGAGCCGGGACACGCACACCATGACGGGCCGGTCGCCGAGGTCGTGACGTTTGCGAATCTCCTCGCGCGCCGCGTCGTCGGGCCGGAACCGGTCGGGGTCGACGCCGGAGGGCAGGTGCTCGAGGCCGGCGAGCGGGCCGAAGGCCGCAGCGAACCGGCGGCGCGTGTAGTCGCTGACGTAGGTCACCACGTCGGCGGTGTCGCCGATGCGCCGCAACGCCTGGCGTGCGGCCGGAAGCATTGACCAGCCGACCTCGTGGCCGTGAGTGCAGGCCACCACGCGCTGCGCTCCGGCTGTCCTCAGTGGACTACCGAGTAGCGCGAGCGGGGCCGCCGCACCGAACCACACGGCCTCACAGCCTCGGGCGCGGAGGGTTTTCCTGGCTCGCCGCAACACATCCGGCGTAGGCAGCATGAGAGAGGTGGGATGCCGGACGACTTCGAACGGAGCCTCGGCGTCGAACGCCCGGTGCGAGCCGGAACCGCGCTCCCACGACGGCGCGTAGACCACCAGGTCGTCGGCGGGCAGCCGGGTGGCCAGTGCGTGCAGATAGGACTGGATTCCACCCGGCCGGGGCGGGAAGTCGTTCGTCACCAAGAGCGTGCGGCGCATGGCTGGAGACTATCCCGCCCCGGCGGTGGAAGCCGTCACGCGACCCTGCGCGCTCCGCTGTACTCGTCCTGCAGCGGCGAGACCTTGACGACGTCGCCCTCGGTGGGCGCGTGCACCATCATGCCGTTGCCGATGTACATCCCGACGTGCGAGACGGGCGAGTAGAAGAACACCAGGTCGCCCGGCTGCAGCTGGTCACGCGACACGGCCTGGCCGTACGTCGACTGCGAGCTGCTCGTGCGCGGGATGCTGATGCCCGCCTGCGAGTAGGCCCACTGCGTGAGGCCCGAGCAGTCGAACGAGTTCGGACCGGTGTCGCCCCAGCCGTACGGGCTGCCCCGCACGCTCATCGCGGCGTCGACCGCGGCCTGGGCGGCCGCGCCGGGCGCGGAGATCGGGCCGACGTCGGGGCCGGTGTCCTGTTGCGCGGCCACGTCCGAGTCGCTGAGCAGGCCCGCCTGCTCGGCGAGGTCCTCGACCTGCTGGTCGAGACGCTCCTTGCGGGACTCCAGGTCCGCGGTGAGGCGGGCGGCGGCGTCCTTGGCCTGCTGCGCCCGGCGCTGCGCGTCCGCGGCCTGCTTCTCGGCCGAGCTCGCCGCGTCGACGGCACCCTGCAGCTTGCTGAGCGCCTTGTTCTTGTCGGTGGCGAGGATGTCGAGCGCCGAGGAGCGGTCGAGGAAGTCCTGCGCGGAGTCACCGGTCAGCAGCGCGGACAGCTTGTTCAGCTGGGCACCACTGGTGAAGGACACACCGGCGAACTTGTCGACGTCGACCCGGTAGCGGTCGATGTCCGCCATGGCCTGACGCTGAGCCTGCCTGGCGTTCTCCAGCTCCTTGTTGGCCTGGTGGAGCTCGCCTTCCTTGGCCTTGAGGTCCTCCTCGGCCGACAGGTACTCCTCGTTGAGCTTCTCGGCCTGTGCGGCCAGCTCACGGTACTTGTCGAGCGCGTCGGAGCCCGAAGGCTGCTGCAGGACGGGGGGATTCTGGGGGGCGGGGGTTGGGGCTGCGGTGGCCGGGGACTGGGTGAAGGTGACGACCGCGATCACGGCGGAGGCCGCCAGCGCGCCCGAGACCACGCGCTTCACGGGATGCGACTGCACGTCGCGTGTGTCTCCTTTGCTCTCGGCCGCCTGCCGGGCGCACTGGACCGCGTGAGGTCGGGGGCCCTCGTCACGCTCCAGCGTTCTCCGGCGCATCGGGCACAGCGGTACCCGCGGGTACCGCCATTCACCTGATGTCGCGCAGTGGTCCGGCACAGCTTCCCCGACTGCAAGCTGCTTCGGCGGCGACCTCGCGTCGCCGACCCTGGTGGAACGGCTGCCTGGCGCGAGATCTCGGCTAGGTTACGAAAGGTCGGTGCTCGCGTCCACCGGCGAGGTACCGAAAATCGCCAACCGGAGGCCCAGCCCCCATCGGACCAGCGCTTAGTCGCTCGGTGTGACAGATGCAACAAACGCGCCGCTGTATTCGCCTCGACCGTTCACCTGATCGGATGGACCGCTCAGCGCATCGGGTTTGCGCCAGTAATCAGCCCGCCCGGCGGTGTCGCTTGTGACCCCTCGGTCCCTCGGGCACGAGCCGCAGGCGGGGCACCATCCCGGCCTCCGCGAGCGCGTCCACCGCGCGCTGTTCCTCGGTGTCCCACTCGACCGACGGCGGCGCGCCCAGCAGCACGCTCACCACGCAGTCGGAGCAGGCGTCCCCACGGACCTGGCAACGGTCACAGTCGATGACCAGCGTGTTCTCGTCGAAGTAGTCCATGCCGCTGAAGGTAGGGACCACCACCGACAATTTCCGGACCGCACGCTACGGCGTGCCGACGAACTCCCAGTGCCACGGCTCCTCCCGGCCGCCGCCCTGCCGCGCCCAGCCCGGGTTGACCCAGCCGAACGCGCGGGCGTTCACCGCGAGCCAGCCGTACTGCGGCGTGCCGAACGACTCGGCGCCGCCACACAGGTCGACAGCGAGGCCCCAGCCGTGGTTGCTCGTCCCGGGAACGGCCGCGAGCGACGGTTTGCGGCGGTACAGATCCACCTGCGCGGAGAACGTCCGGTAGGAGTCGGTGAGGCACAGTGTCTCGCCGAACGTGGCCGCGTACGCCCGCGACATCGCCTGGAACGACTGCGCGGCGTCGCAGCGCAGCACGTGCGAGCCCACGCCGATGGGACACATCGCCGCACCGGGGATGAGCCCGTTGGGGTAGCCGCCCCACGCGCCCGCGGCCTCGTCGGCTCCGGCGGCGCCGGTCCGCCTCGGCGGCAGCTCCACGCCACCGCAGCGCCAGGTCAGCTCACCGTCCGCGCGTTGGGGGACGGCCCCGGCCGAGCGCTGCCCGAGCGCGGGCCGCACCACGCCCAGCAGGCTTTCTCCGGCCGGCCGGTCGGCCACGACGACACCGGCGAGGCGCGCGTCGGCGACGAGCATGGTCCGCTCGTCGAGCACGATGCCCACCGACTGCACGCCGTAGCGCGCGGGACCGACGAAGACGAGGTCGCCGGGCTGCGCGTCGGCGGCGGGCACCGGCCGTCCCCTGGCGAACTGCTCGGCGGCCGCGGGCGGAAGCGCGAGGCCCGCCTTCGTGAAGACGGAGCGCACCAGCCCGTCGCACGAGTAGGCCACCGGACCCTCGCCGCCCTCCCTCGGCACGTACGGCCTGCCCAGTGCCTCCACGGCGGCCGAAACGGCGTTGATCGTCTCCCGGGGCAGGACGAGCAGCCGCTGGCCGTTCACGCCGATCTGAGCGACCCCGGCCTGCGGCTTGCCGTCCTTGCCCGGCAACGCCCGCAGCCCGGCCGGCAGCAGCGCCGGGTCACGCAGCGTCGCGGCGGGTGGCGGCTCGATGCCCGCGGCGTCGAGCCTGCCGAGGTAGGCGCGCCAGCTCGCCGCGGTCTCGCTGTTGCGCTGCTGCTGCGCCCGCTGCTGCGCGACGACGGCCGCGTTCGCCGCGTCGATCGGGTCACGCAGCTCGGCCGAGACGGCGTCGGCACGGTTGGTCGCGTCGCCGCTGCGGCGCTCCAGCTCCGCCACGCTCTCGGCGGCGGCCCGTTCGTCGGCCTCGGCGGCCCGCTCGGCGGCGACGGCCTCACGCTGCCGCGTGAGCGCGCCGACCAGCCGCTGATCCTGCTCGACCCTCAGCCGGTTCAGCAGTGACGTGCCGCCGAGCAGCTCCTCGGGGCTGGCCGCGGTCACGAGCAGCCGGAACTCGTCGGCCCTGCCCATCGCCGTGAACACCGAGCGCGAGAACTGGTCGATCTCCTGCTGCTGCGCGGCCAGCGCCGCCTCGGCCCGCTCGCGTTGCGCCCTGGCCGTCGCGAGCCTCGAGGCCGCCTGGTCGACCTTCTGCTGTGCACCCTGGATCTGGCCGGAGAGCTGCCCGAGCTCGCGCTGCACCTGGCTCGCGGCACGCTGCAGGTCGGCCACCACCGGATCGGCGAAGGCCTCCCCCGGCCTCGGGTCGGGCACCGGGGAGCCCGGCGCGATCCCGGCCTCGACCCGCAGGTCACCGGGATCGGTCGGCGGGTGTGGCGGTTCCTGCGCCGCCGCCGGTACCGGGAGCAGCATCGACCCGGCCAGCACCATCGTGACCAGCAGCCCACCCACCCGCATTTCCGCGACCTCCGCACGCACCGACTCAGCAGTGACAACGATCCGTGCACAAGATCGTCACGCGCCCGTGCGCGAGGCTGAGCTAGACGCGGCCGAGCCGGGTGAGGAAGACCGCAGAGGGGACGGCGTGGGCGCCGTCCCCGCGCACCGACGTGACGACGGCCTGGTCGGACGTCACGACGATCATCGGCCTGCCACTCGGCTCGGTGGAGACGAGCGAGCGGATCACGTCGTCGGCGAGCACGCCGGGATCGGAGAACAACACCCGCACGCCACGCGGTGTGGTGGCGGGGATCGAGGTCACCCCGGCGCCGTCGAACACCACCGTCAGCTCGGCGCCGGTGCGGGCCGCCAGCGCGGAGAGCTGGCCGATCAGGCGGTTGCGCTGCTCGGCCAGTGTCAGATCGGGGTAGCCGGTCTTGGTGACGTTGTAGCCGTCCACGATCACGTGGACCTTGGGCAGGCTCAGCAGGCGGTCGAGGATCACGGGGTCGTGCACGCGGTCGCCGTCGCGCCGCCCGCTGCCGGCTCCGCGCACGGTGTCGGCCGGCCTGCGGCGGGTCTCACCGACGGACAGCTCACGGCGCAGGCCGTCGACGGCGCCGCCGAGCGTGTCGAGCAGCAGCGAAAGGCGCACCTCGTCGGCGTCCCTCGCCTCGCGCGCCGACTGCCGCGCGGTTTCTGCCTCGGCGAGCGCCCGTTCCGCCCGCGCCCGCTCCGTCGCGACGCGCTGCCGTTCCCGTTCCAGCTGGGCCGTGAGGCTCTCGATCTCGGCGCTGCGGCCGGAGCCCGCCCGCTCGGCCTCGGCTCTCGCCAGCTCGGCGGCGTCCTTGGCCTGCCGCAGCGCCACGCCCTGTTCACGGAGCCTGCCGCGCAGCTTCTCCAGCTCGGCCTCTCGCTCGCCCCTCGCCTCCTCGGTCGCGGCGCGGGCCTGCTCCAGCTCGCCGCGCACCCGCTCCAGCTCGGCCTCCAGGCGCCGTGCCCTGGCCAGTGCCGCGTCGCGTTCGGCCCGCAACGCGGTCTCCTCGGCGTTCTTGGCGACCAGGCGGATACGCGAGGTCGCACTGGACGTGCCGAGCAGCACGGCGGCCGCCGCGGCGGCGACGGAGTCCTCCGCGTTCGGATCGAGCGCGTCATAGCGGTGCTCGCGCAGCCACTCCAGCACGGCGGTGCGGAACCGGCTCGAGTCGCGCAGGCCGGTCAGGAGCGCGGTGCCACCGACCCTGGCCCGCTTGGCCGGGGCGAACCGCGCGACCGGCCGCAGCTGCCGAGGGACGTCGTCGGCGGGCAGCCTGCCGAGCGCCGAGGCCGCGAGCTCGGCGATGCGCTCGCGGATGGCCTCGGGCAGGCCGAGCCAGTCGAGCTCCTCGCCCTCGTCGTCAGTGCTGACGGGGGCCTCGCCGGGCACGCCGGCGGCCGGCCCGGGGAGGTCCCCCTCGGGCCGTTCGGAGTGCGCGGACGACGGCAGCATCCATCAAGCTTAATTTCCGGACCGCCGGACCGCGCCCTATGGGATCACCAGGCGAGCCGCCACCGGCAGGTGGTCCGAGGCCGCGGGCTCCGTGGCCAGCACCTTCGTCCACACCGGCCGCACGTCGGCCCCGGTGTAGACGTAGTCGATGCGCCGGTCGGGGTCCTCGGCAGGGTAGGTCGCGCCGTCGCCGCGCCCGGACACCGTCCACGCGTCGGTGAACGCAGCGTCGAGCGTGCGGATCTCCGGCGATCCGGGCAGCGCGTTGAGGTCGCCCACCAGCACCGAACGCGGCGTGCCGCCCGCCAGTTCCACGATCTCGCGGGTCTGCGCGGCGCGGTCGGTCTGCGAACTCGCGGCGAGGTGGGTGTTGTACACGTGCACGGGCACCCCACGGACGTCCAGCTCCGCGTGCAGCAGTCCGCGCTGCTCCTGGTTCGGCGAGCGCGAGAGGTACGTGTTCTCCCAGTCCGTGATCGGGTACCGGGACAGGATCGCCGTGCCGTACTGGATCCGGGGCCGGCCCGCCGCGGGCGGGTCACGGTCGATGTTGGCACCGAAGACCACGTGGTACCCGAGCAGCTCCGCGAGCTCGCCCGCCTGGTCTGCCCACTCGCTGCGCTCCGAGTAGTGCCGGTCGACCTCCTGCAGGCCCACGACGTCGGCCCGGCTGTTCTTGATCACCCGCGCGATGCGCTCGAGGTCGAGCACGTCGTCGGTGCCCTGCGCGTGGTGGATGTTGAACGAGAGCACGGTGAGCACCCGCGCCCCTTGCCCGCCCGCCGAGGCGGCGCCGTTCACCATCCCCAGCAGCATGCCCGTCACCAGCACGATCGTCAGTGCCCGCCGCAATGCCCGCAGCAATCGCATTCTCGCCTCCACGCGTCAGTCGGGGCGATCCTCGCGGGCGCGGGCGCACGCCCGGCGACGGGACGGTGAACCGGAGACGAAAGATTGTCGGTGGTCCTTCCTAGGGTGCCGATCATGCAGCTGACGTTCGACGAGCTCGGAACTCCCCTGCGAGACACCACGTTCGTCGTCGTCGACCTCGAGACCACGGGCGCGCCGCCGGGCCCGGAGGGGATCACCGAGATCGGGGCCGTCAAGGTGCGCGGCGGCGAGGTGCTCGGCGAGTTCGCCACGCTCGTCGACCCCAGGGCGCCCATCCCGCCGCAGATCGTCGCGCTCACCGGCATCACCACGGCGATGGTGCAGGCGGCGCCGCGCATCGAACGCGTGCTGCCCGCCTTCCTCGAGTTCGCCTCCGGCTCCGTGCTCGTGGCCCACAACTCGGGATTCGACGTCGGGTTCCTGAAGGCGGCGTGCCAGGGGCACGGCTACGCGTGGCCGCGCCCGCCGGTGGTGTGCACGCTGAAGCTCGCGCGCAGGGTCCTCTCCCCACAGGACACGCGCAGCTACCGGCTCTCCGCGCTCGCGACGCTGGTGGGCGCGCGGACCAAACCGACCCACCGCGCGCTCGACGACGCGCGGGCGACGGTTGACGTGCTGCACGCGCTCCTGGAGCGGGTCGGCTCGGTCGGCGTGCACTCGCTGGAGGAACTGCTCGACTACCTGCCGGACGTCACTCCCGCGCAGCGCCGCAAGCGGGGCATGGCCGCACATCTGCCCGAACGACCCGGGGTGTACCTCTTCCGCGGTCCCAGCGACGAGGTGCTGTACGTCGGCACCGCGGGCAACCTGCGCCGCCGCGTGCGGCAGTACTTCACCGGCTCCGACAGCAGGGGGCGGATCAGGGAGATGGTCGGGCTCGCCGAGCGCGTGGAGGGCATCGAGTGCTCGCACGCGCTGGAGGCGCAGGTCCGGGAGCTGCGCCTGCTCGGCGCCCACCGCCCCGCCTACAACCGGAGGTCGAAGAACCCGCGCAACGCCTGGTGGGTGGTGCTCACCGACGAGGCGTTCCCCCGGTTGTCGGTGGTCCGGCAGGTGCGGGACGGCGCGCTCGGCCCGTTCAGCTCGCAGGCGCGCGCGAAGGTCGCCGCCGACGCGCTCGCGAGCGCCACGCGCCTGCGGACGTGCACCCAGCGGATCCCCGCGACCGGGGCGAGCGCCAAGCCGTGTGTGCTGGCCGAACTGGGCCGCTGCGGGGCTCCGTGCGCGGGCAGGCAGAGTGTCGCCGAGTACGCGCCGTCGGTGCGGCTCGTGACCGACCTCGTGGAGGGCACGGACAACACGGCGCTGCACGCGGCCCGCGAGCACGTCGACGCGCTCGCCGAGGCCGAGCACTTCGAACAGGCTGCGCGCAGGCGCGACGAGCTGGTCACCCTGCTGCGCGGCGTCGAGCGACGCCACCGGCTCGCGGCGCTCGCGGCGATCCCCGAGCTGGTCGGCGCGGCTCCGGACGGCTCGGGCGGCTGGGAGTTCGCGGTGCTGCGGCACGGGCGGCTCGCCTCGGCCGGTGTCGCGCGCCGGGGCGTGCCGCCGATGCCCGTGGTCGAGGCGCTCGTGGCATCGGCGGAGACGGTGCTGCCGGGGCCGGGACCGCTCCGCGGCGCCGCGGCCGAGGAGGCGGGCGTGCTGCTGCGCTGGCTCACCCGGCCAGGGGTTCGGCTGGTGCGCACGGCGACACCATGGGCCGAGCCCGCGCACGGAGCCGGTGGCTGGCGCCCCTGGCTCGACCGCGCCGCCACGGCCAACGCGCTGGAGCACGTGGGCTGAGCGTTGACAGCAACCGGTCAACGCCGGCAGCACCGTCGGCGTCCGGGGCCACGCTGTCCGGCATGACGACGACACAGCAGCCGCAGGCGGCTCCGGTGAGCGAGCCCCGTTCGGTCCGCGTGGCGTTCTGGCTCTGGGTCACCGGACTGGTCCTGACGTTGCCGGTTGTGCTGCTGAGCCGGCTCGGTGCGCCCGAGGACGACTCGAACCCGGTGGGGAGCCTCATCCTGCTGGCACTCGTGGTCTGGGCGCTGCTGCGGTTCGCCGCAGGAAGGCCGCTCGCCAGGGCGGCGCTCAGCGGACTCGCCGGGTTCTTCGTACTGAGCACGGTGTTCGACGTGATCGTGCTGAGCTCGCTGCCCGAGGGCGATCCGCTGCTGACGGTCCTCGTCTGGGCCGGGGCGCTGCGAGCCGTCTTCCTCGTTGCGGCCGCGGTGCTGTCGTACTCAGATTCAGCGAGCGCCCACTTCGCCAGCGCGGCACCGCGTACCGCCCCCGCGGCCTCGCGCTCGGCGGTGGTCGCCTGGGGCGTGGCGATCGCGGCCGCGGCGGGCCAGCTGCTCGTCGCGTTCTCCGCCTTGCTGCCGAGCGGCGGCCTGACGTGGCCCGACTGGGCCGCCCTTGACGCCGACGACACCCTGCCGACCGCGCTGTGCCTCTGCCTGCTGCCCACGTGGTGCAGCGTGCTCTGGCAGTTCCGGCTCGGCAGCCGGTGGGCTCTGGTCACGCTCGTCGTGGTCGGCACGCTGGCAGGCATCGGCGAGGGTTACGTCCTCTTCTCCCTGGACGGCGTTCACCCGGTCCTCGCCGCGGTGTACCTGGCCGCGACCGTCGTGGCCCTCGCGCTGACGTTGCGGCGCCGCTCCAGGTCCTGAACCGCGCTCAGGGCTACGATCACGGCGGAGAAGCCCATGCCCTTGCGAGGAGGCCACCGTTGATCACCGCGATCGTCCTGATTCACGCCGCCGCGGACAGCATCCCCGAGACCGCACAGGCGATCGCGGACATCGAGGGGGTGGCGGAGGTGTACTCGTGCGCGGGCGACGTCGACCTCATCGCCATCGTCCGCGTGCCCACCCACGAGGGCCTCGCCGACCTGATCCCCACCAAGATCAGCAAGGTCTCCGGGGTGCTCGACACCGACACCCACATCGCCTTCCGCTCGTACTCGCGCGCCGACACCGAGTCGGCCTTCGACATCGGCATCGAAGCCGACTGACCCGAGCCCGCGAAAAAGCCCCCAAGGCCACCTTTGTTGCGTTGAGCGCAACAAAGGTGGCCTTGGGGGCTGTTGGCGAACCTAGTGCTCGCGGGTGCCCGCGCCGGCCTCTTCGGGCTGCGGGGCCTCCAGCTCGCGGTCGCTGGTCTGGCCGTTCCCGTGGGCCCTTGCGGCCTCGAGGGCCGCGGTCTCCTCCGCCGGGTCCGGCGAGAGCCAGCCGCCCGCGACCGGCTGACCCGCGGTGCCGAGCTTGTTCATCTTCTTCGGCACCGGCGCGCCCTGGTACTCCAGCTCCACCGGGTGACCGTGGCCGTCCACCGGGCCGAGCGGCTGGTGGATCTCGATGAACTCACCGTGCGGGAGCCGCTTGATGATGCCGGTCTCCACACCGTGTTCCAGCACCTCGCGGTCGGACCGCTGCAGGCCGAGACAGATCCGGTAGGTGATGTAGTACGCCAGCGGCGGTGCGATCAGCACCCCGATCCGGCCTGCCCACGTCGTCGCGTTCAGCGAGATGTCGAACGTGTACGCGATGATGTCGTTGAAGCCGGACATCTCGAGCACCATGAAGAACGTGATCGCCATGACGCCGAGGCTCGTCCTCACCGGTGCGTCACGCGGACGCTGCAGCAGGTTGTGGTGACCGGTGTCCTTGGACAGCTTCCGTTCGATGAACGGGTACGCGATCAGCACCGTGAACAGGATGCCCATACCGATCGCACCGGCGAAGAACACCGGCGGGACCGTGTAGTTGCCGATGTAGAGCTCCCACGCTGGCCAGATACGTAGGATGCCGTCCGCCCAGGCGAGATACCAGTCGGGTTGTGAACCCGCCGACACCTGTGACGGGTTGTACGGCCCCAGGTTCCACACGGCGTTGATCTGGAACAGACCCGACATGAGCGCGGTGAAGCCCGTGACCACCGCGAAGAACGCACCGGCCTTGACGGCGAACACCGGCATGATGCGCACGCCGACGACGTTGGTCTCCTTGCGGCGGACACCGGGGAACTGCGTGTGCTTCTGGTACCAGACCAGCGCGAGGTGCACCGCCACCAGTGCGAGCATGATGCCCGGGATGATCAGAATATGCAGCGCGTACATGCGCGGCACGATCACCGTGCCGGGGAACTCCCCGCCGAACAACGCCCAGTGCAGCCATGTCCCCGCGACGGGAACCGAGAGCACGATGCCGGAGAGGGTCGCGCGGATACCGGTACCGGAGAGCAGGTCGTCCGGGAGCGAGTAGCCGAAGAAGCCCTCGAACATGCCCAGGATGAGCAGCAGCGCGCCGATGACCCAGTTGGCCTCGCGCGGACGGCGGAACGCTCCGGTGAAGAACACCCGGAACATGTGCACCATCATCGCCGCGACGAAGATCAGCGCCGCCCAGTGGTGCACCTGCCGGATGAACAGGCCGCCCCTGACCTCGAACGAGATCTCGAGCGTGCTCTCGAACGCCCGGGACATCTCGATGCCCTGCAGGTTCTGGTACGGCCCGTTGTAGACGACCTCCTCCATCGAGGGGTCGAAGAACAGCGTCAGGTACACCCCGGAGAGGATCAGGACGATGAAGCTGTAGAGCGCGATCTCCCCGAGCAGGAACGACCAGTGCGTCGGGAAGACCTTGTTCATCTGGTGCCGGAGGCCCTTGGCCGCCACGTAACGCCGGTCGGCGTTGTCGCCGGCGGCCGCGGCGTGCCGCTGGAGAGCGCTGGAGCCCTTGGTCGGCGTGGTGAGTGAGCTCATGACTTCCGCTCCCAGTAACCAGGTCCGATCGGCTCGATGAAGTCGTGCCGCGCGATCAGGTACCCATCACTGTGCACCGTGATGGGCAGTTGCGCCAGAGCGCGAGTAGCCGGACCGAAGACGGGCTTGGCGTACTGCAGTGCGTCGAACTGCGACTGGTGGCACGGGCAGAGGATCCGGTTGGTCCGCTGCTCGTACAGCGAGGTCGGGCATCCGACGTGGCTGCAGATCTTGGTGTAGGCGTAGTAGTCGCCGTAGTTGAAGTCCTCCTGGCCCTTGCGCTTGACGACCCTCGCGGCGTCGTCGGGGCGCAGGCGGATCAGCATCACGGGGTTGTCCGCGCGCTTGAGCGCGTGGACGAGCGCGTCGTGGTCGTCCCGCTCGGACTCCCGGAACGGGTACACCGTCTCGATGGCGCCCGCGTCGAGGTCCTCCGGGCGCACCAGGGAGACCTCGCCGAAGTCGCCGGTGTGGCGGCGCAGGTAGACGACCTCGCCGGGGAAGGAGGGCTTCCAGCCGGTGTGGGCCAGCGAGTCCTTGCCGTTCGCGTCCTTCCACGGGTTCTCGACGAACCCGGCGAGCGGCAGCGCCACGGTGCCGAGGCCCAGCACACCGGCGCCGAGGCCGGCGCTGCGCTTGATGAGCGAGCGCCGCGCGATGGTGCTGCGGTCCCCCGCGTCCGAGAGGTGGGCGACGAAGGTCTTGCGGTCGATCTCGGCGGAGCCCTCGCCCATGTTGTCGCTGCGCTGCTGCACGGCGAGCTCGGCGGGAATGAACTTCTTGCTGTAGAGCAGCACGCCGATCGCGAGCGCGAGCACCGAAACGCCCAGCGTGATGCCGAGCACCGGGGTGTACAGGCTGTACCAGAAGTACCCGTCCTGGTTCGCGGGCGGCTGGAACTCCCACGGCCACCAGATGAGGGCCGCGAAGAACCCCGCACCCGCGAGCGCCGAGATCAGGAACCACAGTGCGACGGCGCGCTCGGCGCGCTTCTCCGCCTTGGTGCCCTTGACCGGCCAGGGGTCCGGGTAGTTGACGATCTCGACGCCGTCCAGCTTGCCGCCCAGGCGAAGGAGCTCCTCCCGGCTCATCGCCGAGAGCTCTTCGTCGGTGGGACGGGGTTCTGGCCCGTTGCCGCTACTCATGCTTCTATGCCCTCGATCCGATCCACAGGGTCGCGCCGATCAGCGCGCCAATGCCCACGACCCATGCGATGACACCTTCCGAAGCCGGTCCGAAACCGCCCAGGCCGTTACCGCCGGGGCTGTTGCCCTCGTTGACCGACTTGACGTAGGCGACGATGTCCTGCTTCTCCTCCGGCGACAGCTGCCGGTCGGAGAACTTCGGCATGTTCTGCGGACCGGTGAGCATCGCGGTGTAGATCTGGTCCTCGTTGGCAGGCGCGAGCTCCGGTGCGTACTTGCCTGACGAGAGCGCGCCGCCCTGGCCGGTGAAGTTGTGGCAGGACGCGCAGTTGAGCCGGAACAGCTCGCCACCGCGAGCCGGATCGGAACCGCGCAGCGCCTCGCCGGTCTCCGCGGGCCGCTCGGGGCCGCCGCCGTGCGCCTGGATGTAGGCGCCGAGCGCGTCGATCTCCTCCGGCGTCAGCTTGGCGGGCTTGCGGGCGGCCTGCGCCTCCTGACGGACCATCGGCATCCGGCCGGTGGACGTCTGGAAGTACACGGCCGCGTCGCCGATGCCGATGAGGCTCGGGCCCTTGTCCTCGACACCCTCGAGGTTCGCGCCGTGGCACGAGATGCAGGTGTTGTTGTAGATCTGCTCGCCCTTGCGCAGCAGCGCGGGGTCGACCTGCGCCTGCGCCGTCTGCGGCTGCGGGGCGAACACGGCGTAGAGGGCGCCCGCCCCGATCAGCGCGATACCGAGCGCGAGCAGGCCGGCCATCCGCCGACGGAACTTCGTGCGGCGCCCCGCACGCCGCCTCGGGGCGGTGGCGGAGTCTTTGCTGGTGGTCATCTTCTGCGGCAACCCTTGCTGTCAGTTCGGCCGATTGTGCTGGTGGTCAGGGGATGATGTAGATCACCGCGAACAGGCCGATCCACACGATGTCGACGAAGTGCCAGTAGTACGAGACGACGATCGCCGAGGTCGCCTGCGCCGGCGTGAACTTGCTCAGCCGGGTCCGGATCAGGAGGTAGACGAACGCGATCAGACCGCCGATGACGTGGAGTCCGTGGAACCCGGTGGTCATGTAGAAGACGGTGCCGTAGGCGCCGGACGGGATGGTCACGCCCTCGCTGATCAGCGTGACGTACTCACCGGCCTGGCCTGCCACGAACACCGTGCCCATGATCAGCGTGATCAGGTACCAGCGGCGCAGGCCGAAGACGTCACCCCGCTCCGCGGCGAACACGCCGAGCTGGCAGGTGAACGACGACGCCACGAGGATGATCGTGAACGGCAGCGCGTACGGGATGTCCAGATGGATCGGCTCGCCGGTCTCCGGATTGAGTGGCGGCCAGTGCCCTGTGTCGTTCTGGGCCTTGACCGTGAAGAACATCGCGAACAGCCCAGCGAAGAACATGAGCTCGCTGGACAGCCAAACGATGGTGCCGACGCTGACCATGTTCGGCCTGTTCAGCGAGTGCACCCGCTGGCTGATGGTGGGAGCTGCCGTTGTCACGAGTCGCATTATGTCTCCCCGTGGCCCGGCGCCGCAGAGCGGGTCCTACGGAGAGTCGTGGAACACTCTCCGGCCCTCTGGGTTGACACGGGCCCGGACCGATAGCATCAGGGCCGATCCACCATCGAGGCGCGGAGGACGTGACCATGGCCGAGCAGGCAGCGCAGCCACTGAGGATCCTGGTTTTCAGCCACCGGCCCGAGGTACGGGAGTCGATCATCAACGCCGTGGGCCGCAGGCCCGCCACCGATCTCGCCAAGGTCCGCTACGTGGAGGCCTCCGGCGTCGCCGACGTGCTCACCGAGATGGACTCGGGCGAGATCGACCTCGCCATCCTCGACGGCGAGGCGCAGCCGACCGGCGGCATCGGCCTGACCCGCCAGCTCAAGAACGAGATCGACGACTGCCCGCCCATCGTGGTCGCGGTCCGGCGCAAGGACGACCGATGGCTCGCCACCTGGTCGCAGGCGGACGCCGTGCTCGTGCATCCGCTCGACCCGCTGACCGCTGCCGAGACCGTCGCCGACGTGCTGCGTTCGCGACGGGTTCCCGTCGTACGCGGCTGATCCGCATGGGCGAGACGCACACCTGGCCCTCCGTGCTGGGCAGGCTCATCGACGGGACGGACCTCTCCGAGGCCGACACCGAGTGGGCCATGGACCAGATCATGTCCGGCGCCGCCACTCCGGCGCAGATCGGCGGCTTCGCCGTCGCGCTGCGCGCCAAGGGCGAGACGGCCGCCGAGATCTCGGGCATGGCGCGCGCGATGCTGTCCTACGCCCACCGCGTCGAGCTGGCCGACCGGGCGGTGGACATCGTCGGCACCGGCGGTGACCGCTCCGGCTCGGTGAACATCTCCACCATGACCTCGCTGGTGGTCGCGGCCGCCGGCGCGCCGGTGGTCAAGCACGGCAACCGCGCGGCCTCCTCGAAGTCCGGGGCCGCCGACGTGCTGGAGGCGCTCGGCGTGCGCATCGAGTCCACGCCGGGGGATGTCCGGCGCTCGGTCGAGTCGCTCGGCATCGGGTTCTGCTTCGCGCCCGCGTTCCACCCCGCGTTCCGCCACACGGGCGGGCCGCGCAGGGAGCTGGGCGTGCCGACGATCTTCAACCTGCTCGGCCCGCTGACCAACCCGGCTCAGCCCTCGTCCGCGCTCATCGGCTGCGCCTACGCGGACAAGGCGCCCGTGCTGGCCGAGGTGTTCGCCCGGCGGGGCGCCAGCGTGCTGGTGGTGCGGGGTGACGATGGTCTCGATGAGATCACCACCACGACCACGAGCACGGCGTGGGTGGTCTCGGGGGGCGCCGTCCGCCAGGAGTCGATCGACCCGGCCGTGCTCGGGATCGCGAAGGCGACGGCCGAGGACCTGCGCGGCGGGGATGCGGCCGTGAACGCCGAGGTCGTACGCGAGCTGGTCGGCGGAAAGCAGGGCCCGGTGCGGGACGCGGTGCTGCTCAACGCGGCCGGCGCCCTCGCCGCTTTCGCGGGCCTATCCGGCGATCTGACGGCCGATCTGAAGGCCGGCCTCGGCCGGGCCGCGGAGACGATCGACTCCGGCGCCGCGGCGAACCTGCTCACGCGCTGGGTGGAGTTGTCGAAGGCGCCCTGAACGCCCTGCGATAGGCGCTCGGCGACGTGCCCCGCAGGCGCGTGAACTGGTGCCGCAGCGCCGCCGCCGAGGCGTAGCCACAGGCGACGGCGATCTCCTCGACCGAGAGCCCACCGTTCTCCAGCAGTCCCTGTGCCCGGTCGAGCCTGCGCTCGGTGAGCCAGCGATGCGGCGTGGTGCCGGTCGCGGCGGCGAACCGGCGCAGGAACGACCGCTGGCCGAGCCCGGTGCGCCTGGCCAGTTCGGCGACCGTCACCGGCTGGTCCAGCCTGCGTTCGATCCATTCGAGCACCTCGGCGAGCACCGCGTCGTCGGAGGCCTTGGCCTCGGGCACGGGCGCCTCGACGAACTGGGCCTGCCCGCCGGGGCGGTGCGGCGAGGCGACCATCCGGCGGGCCAGCGCGGTCGCCGCGGCCAGCCCGCGCACCTTGCGCACGAGGTGCAGGCACAGGTCCACCGCCGCCACGGTGCCCGCGCTGGTGAACACGCCCCGGTCCTCGGCGTACAGCGCGGTCGCGTCGATCTTGGCCGTGGGGAATCTCTCAGTGAACTCGCGCTCGTAGACCCAGTGGACGGTGCAGTCCCGGTCGTCGAGCAGGCCCGCGTAGCCCAGTGCGAACACGCCCGCGCAGAACCCGGCCACCCAGGCGCCCCGCTCGGGTGCGGCGCGCAGGACGTCGAGCACGGCGTCCGGCGGCGGGCTCGTGCGGGGCGCGCACGTGGGCACCACCAGCAGGTCGGCGTCGGCCGCGCGCTCCAGCGGAGACAGCGCGCCGAGCTCGAAGCCCGACCAGCTGCGCACGGGTTCGCCACCAGGCGAGCAGACCGCGAAGTCCCAACCCGGCATGCCCGACGCCGAGCGGTCGGTGCCGAACACCTCACACGCCACGCCGAGCTCGAAGGGCGACACCTCGCCCGCGACCACCACCGCGACCTTCTCCACACCCATCCAGGCAGTGTCACAAGTTTTGCGGTCCATGTCATCTCTGCCACTCGTCGTGACGTCGCCGCCGGTCGAGGCTGGGGGCATGACAACGACGACAACCCCCGCCCCCGCGACGGATGCCCTCGACCGGGCGGCCCTGCTTCGGTGGACAACGGCCATGGCCCTGTCCGGCACGATCGGCGCGGTCGTGCTGGAGAGCGGCGCGCAGGCGCCCGCGGTGGCCTTCGCGCGCTGCCTCGTCGGCGGCGTGCTGCTCGCGATCTGGTGCGCCGCGCGGGGCTGGCTGCGCCCCGCGGCGTTGAGCAGAAGGGACCTCGGTCTGGCAGCGCTCGGCGGCGTGCTGCTGGTGGGCAACTGGGTGCTGCTGTTCGCCTCGTACGCGCTGTCGTCGATCTCGGTCAGCACGGTCGTCTACCACACCCAGCCACTGCTGCTGGTGGGGCTGGCCGCGGTGCTGCTGCGCGAGAAGGTCACCCGCAGCCACCTCGCGAGGGCCGCCGTCGCGTTCGGCGGTGTGGTGTTGATCTCACTCGGCGCACAGGGCACGGACGGGCGGCCGGTGAACGCGGGCGGGGTCGCGCTCGCGCTGGGCGCCGCGGTGCTCTACGCCGGAGCGTCGCTGATCGCCAAGCAGCTCAGCCACGTGCGGCCGCACCTGCTCGCCGCGATCCAGCTGGGCGTCGGCACGGTGCTGCTGGCCCCGGCACTGGCGTTCACCCCCCTGCCGGCCGATCCGAGGGGCCTGCTGTGGCTCGCGCTGCTCGGCGCCGTGCACACGGCGGTGATGTACGTGCTGATGTACAGCAGCATCGGCAAGCTGCCGACCACGACCGTGGCCCTGCTGTCCTACGTCTACCCCGTGGTGGCCGTGGTCGTGGACGTGCTCGCCTACGACCACCGCGTGAGCGTCACCGAGGGCGCCGGAATGCTGGCCGTACTCGTGGCAGCGATGGCACCCACCAGGAAGCGTTGAATCCACAGGCAAGCGCAGTGAAGGCCACCATGCCTGCGTTCAACGCAGGCATGGTGGCCTTCACTGCAGTAATGCGGGAGGAGCCTCAGTGGTGGCTCGGGCCGGTGTGGTACTCGAAGACCAGGCCGCCGACGGCGATCAGCAGGGCGATGATCGCCAGGACCAGCAGCCAGATCTGGAAGAACGCGAGCGCCACGCCGCCGAGCGCCGCACAGGCGGCGAGCGCCACGGGCCAGTAGCTGCCGGGGCTGAAGAAGCCCAGCTCACCGGCGCCGTCGGCGATCTCGGCCTCCTCGCGGTCCTCGGGCCTCGGCTCGATGCGCCGCGACACGAAGCGGAAGTAGCTGCCCACGAGCAATGCCAGCGCGCCGGTGAGGATCAGCGCGACCGTGCCGATCGGCTCCACGCCGTCGTTGGTCATGTAGCCGGTCATCACCGCGTAGACGATCGCTACGAGGAAAGCGAAGACCGTGACGATGTCGAAAATCCGGGCTTCGACCTTCATTGCCGTGTCCTTACTGGTTCGCTGGGACTACTTCGCGGGAGTTGCTGCCGTCTCGCGGGCTCAGCCGGTGGCGGTCCGCAGCGTGCGGTCGGTGGAGAACGGCTTGGTCGTGGTCGCGGTCGGGCTGCACACCTCGCCGCAACCCTCACTCTGCAGGACGGCGAGCGCCTCCGCAGCGGTGTTCGGCTGGCCGGACTCCTCGTTGACCTGAGTACGCAGCTCGATGTAGCGGTCGTACTTGTCCGGCGACAGCGCCCGCACCTCGAAGTTCATCATCGCGTGGTAGGTGCCGCACAGCTCGGCGCAGCGGCCGACGAAGGCACCCTCTCGGTCGATGGTGTTCTGGAAGACGTTGTCCTGGTTGTTCTTCTCCGGGTACGGCATGACGTCCCGCTTGAAGTTGAACTCGGGAACCCAGAAGGAGTGGATGACGTCGGTCGACCGCAGGTTGTACTGGATCGTCCGGTCCGTCGGCAGCACCAGCAGCGGGATCTCGGTCGAGCTGCCGACCGTGGAGATGCGCTGGCCGTTCTGGGTCTCGGGCTCCTCCGGGTAGGCGAACTCCCAGTTCCACTGGAACGCGATGACGTCGACGGTCACGTCGGGGTCCGGCTCCTTCGCCAGCACCTTGCTCTCGGTGGTGGCGGTGAAGAAGAACAGCACGCAGACCATGACCACGGGCACGACGACGCAGAACAGCTCGAGCGGCACGTTGTACTGGAACTGCCGGGGCAGCGCCTCGACGGTGCCCTTCTTCTTCCGGTGGAAGGCCACGGTCCAGAAGATCAGGCCCCACACGATCACACCGACGGCGAGAGCCGCGATGACGGACCACGTCCACAGGGTGCGCATGCGGTCGGCCTCAGGCGTGACGCCTTCCGGCCACCCGAACCGCAGTACCTCTTCGCCGGAACACCCGGTCGCCAAGATGGCGACAAGCCCGGCGAGCGCGGCAACCTTGGCGACCTTGCCCCGTCGTTTGCCCCGGGTGCGCTCTGGAACGCCCACTCCGCGATGCCTCCTCGCCCGATCACTCTGACGCACCGGACTTTAGCCGAGATAGCCGAGCTCGCCGCCCAAGGGGTGTCCGCGACCCGCCCGGCCGTGGCCTGCGCCTCCCCCGGCATACTGGCGACTTCGAACGCTGCGACGAGCAAAAAGGTGTGTGAAGACACGTGTGCGGCCTGCTTGGACTGGTTTGTGCCAGCGAGAACGACGCGGTGAACGCCAGGCCGTCGGTCGGCCAGGCCCTGCGTTGCCAGCGGCATCGCGGCCCCGACGAGACGGACACGTGGGCCGACGGCGAGGTCGTCTACGGCTTCAACCGGCTCGCCATCATCGACGTCGAGCACTCCCACCAGCCCCTGACCTGGGGACCTCCGGAGAACCCGCAGCGGTACACGATCAACTTCAACGGTGAGATCTACAACTACCTCGAGCTGCGTGAGGAGCTCGCCGCCGAGCACGGTGCGAAGTTCGCCACAGAGGGCGACACGGAGGCCATCGTCGCGGCCTACCACCACCTCGGACCCGCCGCGGTGGGCCGGCTGCGCGGGATGTTCGCGTTTCTGATCTGGGACTCCGAGCGCAAGGTCGTCTTCGGCGCCCGTGACCCGTTCGGCATCAAGCCTCTCTACTACTCGGCGGGCCCCGGTGGGGTCGCGTTCGCCAGCGAGAAGAAGAGCCTGCTGGAGCTCTCCGGCACGCTCGGCGTCGCCGAGGAGCTGGACCGCACGGCCCTGCAGCACTACCTCGTGTTGCAGTACGTGCCGGAGCCGGAGTCGCTGCACAGCGGCATCCGCCGCATCGAGTCGGGCACGTCGTTCACGGTCGAGCCGGGCGGCGAGCTGAAGACCGAGCGGTACTTCTCCCCCGAGTTCATCGCCAAGCCGGTGTCGGGCGCGGCCCCGGTCGCGGCGCTGCACGAGGAGATCGCCGAGGTCATGCGCGACTCGGTGGCCAAGCACATGCGTGCCGACGTCACGGTGGGAGCTTTCCTCTCCGGCGGGATCGACTCCACGGCGATCGCCGCCCTGGCCAAGGAGCACAACCCGGACCTGATCACGTTCACCACCGGGTTCGAGCGCGAGGGCTACTCGGAGGTCGACGTCGCGGCCGAGTCCGCCGCGGCGATCGGTGTCGAGCACGTGGTCAGGACCGTGTCCGCCGACGAGATGATGGACACACTTCCGCTGATCGTCTGGTACCTCGACGACCCGGTGGCCGACCCGGCGCTGGTGCCGCTGTGGTTCATCGCGCGCGAGGCGCGCAAGCGCGTGAAGGTCGTGCTCTCCGGTGAGGGCTCCGACGAGCTGTTCGGCGGGTACACGATCTACCGCGAGCCGCTGTCGCTGGCGCCGTTCGAGAAGGTCCCGGGCGGCGTGCGCAAGCTGCTCGGCAAGGTCTCGGCCCGGATCCCGGAGGGCACGCGGGGCAAGGACCTGCTGCGGCGCGGCGCGCTGACGCTGGAGGAACGCTACTACGGCAACGC
Organism: Prauserella endophytica; assembly: GCF_005146945.1. GTDB lineage: Bacteria > Actinomycetota > Actinomycetes > Mycobacteriales > Pseudonocardiaceae > Prauserella_A > Prauserella_A endophytica. The sequence goes on along the minus strand of NZ_SWMS01000005.1, from coordinate 189,682 downwards.
GCGGATCTTCCGCGACGACCAGCTGCGGGGCGTGCTGAGGACGTTCCAGGAGGGCGTCGGGCACGGAGACGTCACGGCGCCCTGGTACGACCTCTCGCGCGGCTGGGACCCGGTGGCGCGCATGCAGCACGTCGACCTCTTCACGTGGCTTCGCGGCGACATCCTCGTCAAGGCCGACAAGGTGACGATGGCCAACTCGCTGGAGCTGCGGGTGCCGTTTCTCGACGCCGAGGTGTTCCGGGTGGCGTCGTCGATCCCGCTCGACCAGAAGATCACCAGGGAGACCACGAAGTTCGCCCTGCGCAGGGCGCTCGACGGCATCGTGCCCGCACACGTGCTCAACCGCCGCAAGCTCGGTTTCCCGGTGCCGATTCGCGTCTGGCTGCGCGACGAGATGTACGACTGGGCCCGCGGCGTGATCTCCGACTCCCAGACCGACGAGCTGCTCGACAAGCGCGCAGTGCTGGCGATGCTCGACGAGCACAAGGCGGGCACGCTCGACCACAGCAGGCGGCTGTGGGCGCTACTGGTGTTCATGCTCTGGCACGGCATCTTCATCGAGAACCGCATCAAGCCAGAGGTCCCGGAACCCCAGTACCCGGTGAAGCTCTGAGGCTCCGCGTATCGGCCCCCAAGGCCACCTTTGTTGCGTTGAACGCAACAAAGGTGGCCTTGGGGGCCTTTCAGCGCGCGGGTCAGCGGGCCGCCGGGTGGACGTTGTGCCAGCGGTTGAAGACGTTCTCCGGGTCGAAGTCGGCCTTGATGCGGGCGAGCTCCCGGTAGTTGTCCTCGCCGTAGCCGGCCACGACGCGGTCGGCGCCCTCGTCCCCGATGAAGTTGAGGTAGACGTCCCCGCTCGACCAGGGCCGCATGTCGGCGCGCACGTTGCGGGCCCACGCGATCACCCGGTCGTCGTCGGCGGGGTCCTCCCACAGGCCAAGCGGGTGCACCGCCCACGGAGTGGCCCGGTTGAAGCCCGGCCAGTCCCGGCCGTGCGTCACCGCGCCGCCCCACGGCAGCAGCGCGTACTGCGAGGCGGACGGCACGACCATGTCGTACGCGCGCTCGCAGAAGCGCTCCAGCGCCTCGTCGGGCAGCTCCCGCAGGTGCTCGTCGGTCCAGTAGTTCCGGAAGCCCGGCGGGTCGTCGAGCATGCACTGCAGGTCGGCATACGGGATGTCGGTGATCACCTGACCGTGCGGCGCGGCGGCGAGCAGTGGCGCGGCGAACTCCCGCAGGGCGGGCTCGGCTCCGCAGTACGTCACGAGCACGCCACACGACAGCTGCCCGACCAGATGCGGCGGCACGAACTCCTCAGGCGGTCCGGTGAGATACAGCAGCCCTCCGCCTGCTTCCTCCGGTGCGTTGTGCATGAGGTCGCGGTAGATCCCGGCGATCGAGCGACCCTGGTCTGCGGGCCACAGCAGCAGCGCGATCGAGAACTCGGGGAGCCGGTGCAGCCGGAAGGTCAGCGACGTCGCGACGCCGAAGTTGCCGCCCGCGCCGTGCAGCGCCCAGAACAGGTCCGGGTTCTCCCGCTCGTTCGCGGTCACCTCTCGGCCGTCGGCGGTCACGAGGTCCACCGAGAGCAGATTGTCGCAGGCGAGGCCGTACTTGCGCTCGATCCAGCCGGACCCGCCGCCCAGCGTCAGGCCCGCGACGCCGGTGGTGGACACGCGCCCTCCGGTCGTCGCGAGCCCGTACGGCTGGGTCGCCCGGTCGAACTCGCCCCAGCTGGTTCCGCCGCCGACCGTCACGGTGGCCCGCTCGGAGTCCACCGTGACGTCGTTCATCGGCCGCGTGTCGATCACCAGCCCGCCGTCGACGAGGCAGGCGCCCGCGACGCTGTGCCCACCGCTGCGCACCGCGATATCGAGCCGGTTGCTCCGCGCGAACGCCAGGGCCGCCTTGACGTCGTCGGCGTCGGCACAGCGGGCGATCAGCTGGGGCCGCGCGACGATCATCGCGTTGAAGATGCTCCGCACATCCTCGTAGTCGCCGTCACTGGGTGTGACCACCCGGCCGCTGAAGTGCGCCCGCAGGTCGTCCACGGACGCGGGTTCGAGCAGGTTACCGGTCATGACTTCCTCCTAGCGTCTATCAGAGGCCAGTCGCGCCGTCCTGCCGACCGTTACGCGCGGTGAAAAGAATCAGCCTGACTTCTCCGGGAGGTAGTCGTTGGAATAGGTGCCGGACACGTCGACGTTCGCCCGCTCGATCTCCGGGATGAACTGGGCCAGCACGGAGCGCACGGCCTCGGCGCCGTCGGGCTGGATCGTGCCGTCCTTCGAGTAGGCCTCCTTGACCTTGCCGATCGCCTCGACGTAGACCTCGCGGTTGCCCTGCGCGTACTCCTCGGGCATCTCGGCGGCGATCTCCTCGGCTGAGTGCTGGTCGATCCACTCGAGCGTGCGCACGATGGCCTTGGCGAGCTTGCGCGCGTTGTCGCCGTTGTTCTCCAGCCACTGCCCGGTGGAGTACAGCACCGCCGCCGGGTAGGTGGCGACGCCGAAGTCCTCCTGCACGCCCTCGGCGGTGCGCGTGTCGGTGAGGATCTTGACCTTGTCGACGCCCGCGCGCTGCTGCAGCAGGGAGAACGCCGGGTCGAGCATCACCGCGGCGTCGACGCGGCCCTGCTCCATAGCCGCGACGGCGCTGGAGTCACCACCCACCGCCTGCACGGTCGCCGCGTCCGACGGCAGCCCTTCCTTGTTCAGCAGGTACTTGAGGAAGAAGTCCGTCGACGAGCCGGGCGCGGTCACGCCGACGTTCGCGCCGGCGAGGTCGGCGATCGAGTTGATCGGCTTGCTCGCCTTCGGTGACACCGCGAGCACGAGCGACGGGTAGCGCAGCATCGTGACGAACGAGCGCACCTCGCGGTCCTTGGCCGCCATCTGGATCGTGTGGTCGTAGTAGCCGCTGACCACGTCGACGCTGCCGCCCTGCAGTGCCTGCAGCGCCTTGGACCCGCCCTGCAGGTCCTCCAGGGTGACCTTCAGACCCTCGGCCTCGTAGTAGCCGAGCCGCTGCGCCAGCGTCGTCGGCAGGTACACCAGGAGCGGCTGGCCGCCGACGCCGATGGTGACCTGCCCGCCCTCGGCCCGCTCCCCCGGTTTGGCCTGGCACGCGCTGAGCACCAGCGCGAGCGCGAGCACCGGGGCGAGGATCCGCTTGATCATCATTGACCTCCAGCGATGTGGTTGGCCTGCACCGGCTTCCAGCGCAGCAGGTAGCGCTCGACGCGGTTGACGGCGACGTCGACCACGAGCACCACCGCGGAGAGCACGACCATGCCGGTGAAGACACCCGTGGTGTCGAACGTTCCCTCCGCCTGCGAGATCAGGTAGCCGACGCCCTTGGAGGAGCCGAGGTACTCGCCGACGACGGCGCCGACGATCGCGAAGCCGACGCTGATGTGCAGGCTGGAGAAGATCCAGGTGAGCGCGCTCGGCAGGAGCACGTGGCGGACCAGCTGGCCCTCCTTCGCGCCGAGCATCCGCGCGTTGTCGACCACGACCCGGTCGACCTCGCGCACGCCCTGGTAGGTGTTGAAGAAGACGATGAAGAACACCAAGGTCACGCCGAAGGCCACTTTGGACCAGATGCCGAGGCCGAACCACAGCAGGAAGATCGGCGCGAGCACCACCCTCGGCAGGGCGTTGAGCATCTTGATGTAGGGGTCGAACACGGCCGCGATGAACTCGACCCTCGCGAGCAGGAACCCGATCACGAGGCCGAGCACGCCGCCGATCACCAGTGCCAGCGCGGCCTCGACGAGGGTCACCCGCAGGTGCTCCCAGATCGAACCGGTGGCGAACCAGTCGACAGCGCGGGACAGGATGTCGCTGGGCTTGGAGAAGAAGAACTCGTCGATGATCCCGTTGCGGGAGCACAGTTCCCAGCCGAGCACCACCACCACGGCGAGCGCGATCTGGGTGATCAGGACCGCGGGCCTGCGTTTGCGGCCGCGTCTGCGCTTCGCCGGGGCGTCAGCGCTCGGCGCCGACGGCGTCGCCTTCGCTGGTGCGCTCATAGGTCTTCATCACCTCGTCTCGCAGGTCCGACCAGATGGCCCGGTAGATCTCGGTGAACTCGGGGCTGGTCCTGATGTCGAGCAGGTTGCGCGGGCGCGGCAGGTCCACCGCGTAGGTGCCGACGACGCGGCTGGCGGGTCCCGCGGAGAGCAGCACGACCTCGTCGGAGAGCGAGACCGCTTCGTCGAGGTCGTGGGTGACGAACAGGACGGTCTTCTCGCTGCCGGTCCACAGCGTCAGCAGCTCGTTCTCCATCACCTGGCGGGTCTGGACGTCGAGCGCGCCGAACGGCTCGTCCATCAGCAGCATCTCGGGGTCGCCGATCCAGCTCTGCGCCACGGCGGTGCGCTTGCGCATGCCGCCGGAGAGCTGGTGCGGGTAGGCGTCCTCGAACCCGGCGAGCCCGACCCTGGTGATCCAGTCCCTGGCGAGGTCGGCGCGCTCGCTCTTGCTCACGCCGCGCAGCTGGAGTCCGAAGGCCACGTTGTCCAGCACGGTCTTCCACGGCAGGAGCCCGTCCTGCTGGAACATGTAGCCGGCCTTGCGGTTGAGCCCTCGCAGCGGCTCCCCGTCAACGAGCACCTGGCCCGCCGCCGGGGTCAGCAGCCCGGCGACCGCGTTGAGCACCGTGGATTTCCCGCACCCGGTGGGTCCGACCACGGAGACGAAGCGGCCCTTCCCGACGCTGAGATCCACGTCGGACACCGCGGTGTAGTCGGCGCCCTTGACCCGGTAGGCCATCGTGACGCCACGTAGCTCGATCGCGGTGGCGACTCCGTCGTCACCCATGTTTGTCTGTTCCTCCTCACGGCACACCGCTCACGATGTGGCACGAAATTCGCGACGCGATGCGCACACTAAGCGGGAGGTGACCGGGACAACAACTGTCATCCCATGGGGTGAGAAAGAAACCGGCCGGACGGGTCAGGCGGGCAGCACGGCGCCGATCTCGTCGGCCGCCTCGGCGCCGTAGGCTTCGGCGAGGCGGGCGAGCGCCGTCTCGCGGTCGAACAGCCACTCCTGGGTGCCGATGGTCTCCAGCACGAGCACGGCCACCAGCGAGCCGAGCTGCGCGGACCGTTCGAGGCCGAGGTCGAAGTGCCTGCCTGCGAGGAAGCCGGCGCGGAAGGCGTCGCCGACGCCCGTCGGGTCGACCTTCGCGGTCTCGGGCACGGCGCCCACCTGCAGCGACGTGCCGTCGGCGCCGACGATCTCGACGCCCTTCGCGCCGAGGGTGGTCACGCGCATACCGACGCGGGAGAGCACGTCCTCCTCTGTCCAGCCCGTCTTCTGCAGCAGCAGTTCCCATTCGTAGTCATTGCTGAAGAGGCAGCTCGCGCCCGCGACGAACGAGCGGACCTGCGCACCGTCCATCCTGGCCAGCTGCTGCGAGGGGTCGACGGCGAAGGTGTAGCCGCGCTGCCTGCACTCGGCGGCGTGGCGGAGCATTCCCTCGGGGTCGTCGGGGCTGATCAGCACCAGGCTCAGCCCGCCCGCGCGCTCGGCGACGGGCGCCAGCTCGATGTTGCGGGCCTCTGCCATCGCTCCCGCGTAGAACGTGGCGATCTGGCAGAGGTCCTCGTCGGTGGTGCAGACGAAGCGCGCGGTGTGGGCGATCTCGGAGACGTGCACGCCGGAGGTGTCGACGCCGTGCCGTTCCAGCCACGCACGGTAGTCGGCGAAGTCGTCGCCGACGGCGCCAACGAGCACGGGCTCGACGCCGAGGACACCGAGCCCGAAGGCGATGTTGGCGCCGATGCCACCGCGGCGGACCACGAGGTCGTCGGCGAGGAAGCTCAGCGAGATCCGGTGCAGCTGCTCGGGCACGAGCTGCTCGGCGAACCGGCCCGGAAAGTGCATGAGGTGGTCCGTCGCGATGCTGCCCGAAACGGCGATCCGCGCCTTCACTGCCACCGGTCCTCCAGTCGGGTAACGGTTCGATCGAAACGCGAGACTACCGAGAGGTAAGGGTGTCGCGCACGGGCCGTAGCGCCTACGTTGCTCATGTGAGCACCGCCACCGAACCGGAGACCCTGGCCGAGCTGATCGCAGACTGCGCGGAGATCCCGAGGCCGGAGGTGCCCAGGCACGAACAGGTGGCCGCCGCCGCCCCGTGGAAGGTCGACGACGCCTGCCACGCGCGGGTCGCCGACCTCGACGAGTACGTCTGACCCCCCGGTCCCCACGGGCCCGGGTACGCACAGGGGCCGCGATCAATGGCGATCGCGGCCCCTGTGTGCTGTTCGGGCCCGGAAACGACGAAGGCGCTGGTCACGACGATGCGTGACCAGCGCCCTCCAACGCACGAAACGCGGCTCAGTGGAACGAGTCGCCGCAGGCGCAGGAGCCACCCGCGTTGGGGTTGTCGATCGTGAAGCCCTGCTTCTCGATGGTGTCGACGAAGTCGATCTCGGCACCCTGCACGTACGGCGCGCTCATGCGGTCCACGGCGACGCGCAGGCCATTGAAGTCGCGGAACAGGTCCCCGTCCAGCGTCCGCTCGTCGAAGAACAGCTGGTAGCGCAGACCGGCGCAGCCACCAGGCTGGACGGCGATCCGCAGGTGCATGTCGTCGCGGCCCTCTTGATCGAGCAGCGCCTTCGCCTTGGCGGCCGCGGCGTCGGTCAGAATGACGCCGTGCGTGGTCTCGCCGGCCTCGGCGGCGGTGTTCTGCTCAGCGGTCGTCATGACTCTCCCTCAAGGTCTGTTCGCAGGGGCGGTTACCGGTGCAACAAGCCCGGGTCCCGTTCTGTTCCCCACTGACCATGGTGACACATCTTTCGACCGGCTGAACATGCGTGGTGAGCACTGCAATACCCTGGTGAGGTGAGGTTCCTGCGCCGTAACAGTACTGAAGAGGCCGCTGCCGAGGCCGACGCCGTCGAGGTCGACTCCGGCGGCGAATCTCACGCCCCGAAGGGCTACACGCCGGGCAAGGGCCGGGCGACGCCCAGGCGGCGAGAGGCCGAGGGCAAGCGGCGGGGTCCGGTGGCCCCGCCACCGCGCACCACGCGCGAGGCGATCCGGCGGAACCGGGAGCTGCGCAAGCAGAACCCGGTGAGCAAGGAGGAGCGGCGCGCCGCTGCCAAGGAGCGCCGCGAGCGCATGCTGGCCGGCGACGAGCGGTACCTGCTGCCGCGCGACCGTGGGCCGGTCAAGGCCTACGTGCGCGACCTGGTGGACTCACGCCGCAACGTGCTCGGGTTGTTCATGCCGCTGGCGATCCTCGTGTTCGTGTCGCTGCTCGTACCGGTACCCGCCATCCAGCAGTACGCGACGCTGGTCACCACGGTGATGCTGCTGGGCATGCTGCTGGAGGGCTTCCTCAACGGCCGCAAGATCGCGAAGCTGGTGCGGCAGCGGTTCCCCAACGAGACCGTCAAGGGCGCCGCCCTCGGCTGGTACGCGTTCGTCAGGGCCAGCCAGATCCGCAAGCTGCGCATGCCCAAGCCCCGCCTCAAGCCGGGCGACCCGATTCCGTAATCCGGGACAACGCGGGAGCAAGGGAGCTTTACTACCGGAAAACGGGAGTAAAGCTCCCTTGCTCCCTCTCGGCGGCGAGCTGGAGCCGCTCCAGGTCGTTAGCATTGCGAACCATTCGTGGCTAGGCTTCGGGCCATGGAGTTTCGTCGTCTCGGCCGTAGCGGCCTTTCGGTCAGTGAGATCTCGTACGGGAACTGGCTCACCCACGGTTCCCAGGTCGAGGAGGAGCAGGCACAGGCCTGCATCAAGGCAGCCCTCGACGCGGGCATCACCACCTTCGACACCGCCGACGTCTACGCGAACACGGCCGCGGAGTCGGTGCTCGGCCGGGGTCTCGCCGGCCAGCGCCGCGAGAGCCTGGAGATCCTGACGAAGGTCTTCTGGCCCACCGGCCCCGGCGGGCCCAACGACAAGGGCCTCGGCCGCAAGCACATCATGGAGTCGGCCCACGCGTCGCTGAAGCGCCTCGGCACCGACTACATCGACGTCTACCAGGCGCACCGCTTCGACCGCACCGTCCCGCTCGAGGAGACCATGCTCGCGTTCGCCGACCTGGTGCGGCAGGGCAAGGTGCTCTACGTCGGCGTCTCGGAGTGGACCGCGGAGCAGATCACCAGGGGCGCCGCGCTCGCCCGCGAGCTGAAGGTGCCGTTCGTGTCCAACCAGCCGCAGTACAACATGCTGTGGCGCGTGATCGAGGAGCAGGTCGTCCCGGCCTGCGAGCGGGAGGGCATGAGCCAGATCGTGTGGTCGCCCATCGCGCAGGGCGTGCTCACCGGCAAGTACGTGCCCGGCCAGGCCCCGCCCGAGGGCTCGCGCGCGACCGACGAGAAGGGCGGGGCGAACTTCGTCAAGCGCTTCCTCAACGACGACGTGCTGGAGCGGGTCCAGCGGCTGCGCCCGCTGGCCGACCAGGCGGGGCTCTCGCTCGCGCAGCTGGCGGTGGCGTGGGTGCTGCAGAACGGCAACGTGGCCTCGGCGATCATCGGCGCCTCCCGTCCCGAGCAGGTGCACGAGAACGTCAAGGCCGCGGGCGTGAAGCTCGACGCGGACCTGCTGCGGGCGATCGACACCGAGCTGCTGGGCGTGGTCGAGACCGACCCGACCCTGACCAAGAGCCCGTAGCCCGGCGGCTCAGTCGCGCTCGGCGCGCCGGGCGTCGGCCGCGGCGCTCCACACCAGCCGGATCTCCTCCAGCAGTTCCCACGGCTTGAGCACCGTGGTGCGCGGCAGCGAGCTGGCGAAGCCGACCGGGTGCCTGCGGAACCTCCGCAGCATCCGGCTCGGCTTGCTCACCATCCGCTGCCGCAGGTCCCGGAGGTATCGGTCGCGCACGTCCCGTTCGATGCGGTTGCCGCAGCGGGTGCACGTGGTGACGACGAGCAGCCTGCCCGCGTACGCGAGCTCGTGGCGGGTGTCCTGACCACAGTCGTGGCAGGTCAGCGTGGCGTACTCGACCGTCCCCATGATGCTCACCCTCATGTCTGGTACTCCGCCGCCGCGAGTACCTGCTCGGCGATCACGAGATCGTGTGGGTAGGTGATCTTGAAGTTCTGCTGTTCTCCGCGCACCCAGTGCACGGGCAGCCCGGAGAAGCGCTCCATGCAGGACGCCGTGTCGGTGCCGAGAAACTCCTCCCGCGCGGCCTGCTCGTAGGCGGCCAGCAGCGGGCCCGCGCGGAAGCCCTGCGGGGTCTGCGCCCTGATGATCGCGCCGGGTGTCTGCTCGGCGAGCGTGGCGCCGTCGTCGCCGACCGCCACGATGTCCTCGGCAGGCAGCCCGGGGATCGCGCCGCCGTGCTCCCTCGCCGAGTGCAGCACGCCCGCGATCAGCGCGGGGCTCACGAGCGGGCGGGCCGCGTCGTGCAGCAGCACGGTGTCGACGGTCCCGTCGTCGATCCGGCTCGCGAGGTGCCGCAGGGCCCGCAGCTCGGACTCCTGCCGGGTCTCGCCGCCGTAGACGACCTCCACCTCGGCGCCGTCGACCTCGCGGTCGAGCACCCAGTCCACGAGCTCGCCGTCCTGTGGGCGGGCGACCAGCACCAGCGCGCCGATGTCGGGGACGCGGGCGAACGCGCCGAGCGACCACGACACGAGGCGGCGGCCCGCGAGCGGGAGGTAGACCTTGTTCATGGCGGCTCCGACGCGGGTGCCTGCGCCGCTGGCGAGCACGACGCCCGCCGCGTACGGCACGCGCCTGACCCGCCGCGCGCGCCGCGCCTTCCGTTCCGCCACGCCGGGATCATACGAGCTCCCCGTCCAGCAGCCGCTGCACCGTCGTGAGCAGACGGGCGCCGTCGGCTCCGTCGCCGACGCGGTGGTCGACGCTCAGGCCAACCGTGCAGCGGAGGCTCACGCCGATGCCGCCGGGCACGGGCACCACCTTCGGCTCGATCGCGCCCAGCGCGAGCGCCGTCGCCTGCGGCGGGGTGAGCAGTGCCTGGAACGCGCCCACGCCGAGGCCGCCGAGGTTGGACACCGTGGTGGTGGCGGGTGCGGAGAGCTCGGCGAGGCCGAGCCTGCCCGCCCTCGCCCGATCCACGACGTCGGTGATCCGCGCCGCGAGCGCGTCGAGGCTCAGCTGGTCCGGATCGGTGAGCACGGGTGCGAGCAGCCCGCGCCCGGTGTCGACCGCGAGCGCGACGCCGACGTGCTCGTGTGCCCGCACCTCGCCGTCGACCCAGCTCGCGTTGAGCTCGGGGTGCTCGCGCAGCGCGCCGGCGAGTACGTGGGTGAACACGGCCGTCCAGCCATGCCTGCGGTTCTCCCCGGCACGCTGGAGATCGATGTCGCGGTACAGCACGAACTGGGGCACCTGAGCGCTCGCCGCCATCCGTCGCGCGATCGCCGTTCGCGCCCCCTTCCGCCGCCGCGAGACGGGAGCAAGGGAGCTTTGCTCTCGTTTCGCGGTAGTAAAGCTCCCTTGCTCCCTGCCGAAATGCTCGACATCGGATAGGCGGATCGTGTGCCAGGGGCCCGTTGGCGGCACCGTGGCGAGGTCGACGCCGAGGTCGGCCGCGCGCCGGCGCGCGGCCGGTACCGCCGCGACACCGTTGCGGGGCCGCGTCTCCACGGCCACCGCCGCAGGGGGCTCGGCTTCCGGCGATGGCTCCGGTGCCGGTTCCGGCGGACCGTCGAAGAGGCCCTCCAGCAGGTCGTCCGCCTCCGAGGCGACGAAGGCGATGGGCTCCCCGACCCCGATCACGTCCTCCGGCTCGGCCACCAGGCGCGTGAGCACGCCGTCGACGTTCGACTCCACCTCCATGTCCACCTTGTCGGTGGTCACCTCGCACACGACCTCGCCCTGGCGCACCTGGTCCCCCTCGGCCTTGCGCCACCCGACGAGCACGCCCTCGGTCATGGTCATGGACATCTTCGGCATGACCAGCGCGACTTCCTTGGCTACCACCGTTTCACCAGCTCACTCGCCTCGCGGACGATGTCCTCCACCTGCGGCACGGCGGCCCGCTCCAGCTGGGGCGCATACGGGATCGGCACGTCGAGCCCGCACAGCCGCGCCACCGGCGCACGCAGGTGGCCGAACGCGCTCGACTCCACGATCCGCGCGGCGATCTCGCCCATGAAGCCGCCCGTCTTGGGCGCCTCCTGCACGAGCAACGCCCGGCCCGTCGCCGTCACGCTGTCCACAATGGTCCGATCGTCGAGCGGCCGGAGCGTGCGCGGGTCGAGCACGCTCGCCTGGATGCCCTGCGCCGCCAGCGTTTCCGCCGCCTCCAGCGCCCGCGACACCATCACACCGGTGGCCACGATCGTCAGGTCCCCACCGGTGCGGCGCACCGCCGTCTCCCCGAGCCGGACCCGCTCGGGGACCTCTGGCACCGGCCCGCTCTGCTTGTAGAGCAGCTTGTGCTCCAGCACGATCACCGGGTTCGGGTCGTCGATCGCCGCGAGCAGCAACCCCTTCGCGTCGGCGGGCGTCGCAGGCATCACGACCTTGAGTCCGGGCACGTGGGCGAACCACGCCTCCAGGCTCTGCGAGTGCTGGGCGGCCGCACCGGTGCCCGACCCGCCGGGCGCGCGCAGCACCATCGGCACGGTCGCCGCGCCGCCCAGCATGAAGTGGATCTTCGCGGCCTGGTTGACGATCTGATCCATCGCCTGCGCGGTGAAGTCGGAGAACTGGATCTCCACGATCGGCCGCATCCCGGCCAGCGCGGCCCCCACCGCCGCGCCGACTATGCCCAGCTCGCTGATCGGAGTGTCGCGCACCCGCTCCTCACCGAAGCGGTGCACCAGGTCGCCGGTGACGCCGAACGCACCGCCGTAGGTGCCGACGTCCTCCCCCAGCAGGAACACGCGCTCGTCGTCCTCCATCGCCTGCCCGAGCGCCTCACGCACGGCCTCGGCGTAGGTCAGCGTGCGGGTGCTCGTCGCGTCCAGCACAGCGGTCATCGGTCACTCCTGGCGTAGACGGCGTCGGTCAGTGAGTCGGCACTGGCGTCGGGTGCGGCATTCGCGGTCCGGATGGCTTCGCGCACGCGTTCGCGCGCCTCGTCGCGACAGGCCGCGATGTCCACTTCGGACAGAGTGCCCGCCACCGCGCGCTCGAAGCGCGCGATGGGGTCCTGCTCGCGCCAGCTCTCGATCTCCTCGCGCGTGCGGTAGAGGTTCTTGTCGCTCTTCGAATGCCCCTTCCAGCGGTAGGTGACGGCCTCGACCAGCGTCGGCCCCTGCCCCGCCCTCGCCCTGTGCACGGCGTCGGAGACGGCGTCGTGCACGGCCTGCGGGTCGTTGCCGTCCACGGTCACGCCCGGGATGCCGTAGGCGGCCGCGCGCTCGGCGAGCCGCTGGACCTTGAACGCCTTGCCCACCGACATCGACATGCCGTAGTGGTTGTTCTCGCACACGAACACCACCGGCAGGTCCCAGATGGCGGCGAGGTTGACGCCCTCGTGCCACGCGCCCTCGTTCACCGCACCGTCGCCGAAGAAGCTCACCACCACCTGCTCGCCCCGGCGGAGCTTGACGGCGAGCCCGGCGCCCGCGGCGATCGGCACGCCGCCCGCGACGATGCCGTTGGCGCCGAGGTTCCCGGTCGCGACATCGGCGATGTGCATCGAACCGCCGCGGCCCCGGCAGTAGCCGGTCTCCTTGGCGAGCAGCTCGGCCATCATCGCGTCGAGCTCGGCTCCCCTCGCGATGCAATGCCCGTGGCCCCGGTGGGTGGAGGTGATGTAGTCGCCCTCGCGCAGCGCGAGGCACGCCCCGGCCGGCACGGCCTCCTGCCCGATCGACAGGTGCATGGTGCCGTGCATGAGGCCGCGTGCGAAGAGGTCGTCCACGGCCTCCTCGAACCGGCGGATCGTCCACATCGTCCGCAGCGTTTCCCGCGCCACGGCGGCGTCCTTGGTCAGATCCATGTGCCCAGCACCTCCTCGCCGTCGGCCAGCCGGTCCTGCAGCCTGCGCAGCGTGGCGATGGTCGTGGTCTCGTCGACGGCGACGTCGGCGGTGGTCAGCGCGGTCCCGGCGGCGACCTCCCGCAGCACCCGCGCGCCCTGCGCCAGACCGAGCGGCACATGGTCGCCCGCACGCGCGTTCTCGGCGCTGTCGGTGACGCCGTAGACGGTCTCCCCGCCGATGCCGTCGAGCGTCTCCCCCTCGTGCAGGTCACGCTTGGCGACGGCGAGCACCTCGGCGTTCCACGCCGTGGGCGCGAGGCTCGGAGTGCGGTCCAGCACGGCCTGCGCGACCGAGAGCGGCGCCTCGACGCTCGCGAGGTGGTAGGGCCGGTAGAACGCGTAGTACGGGCCCTTGCCCATGCTCAGATAGGCCATCTCCTCGACGACCACGGGGTGCTCACTGCGGCCGATCACGAACACGCCGGGCGCCACCGGCCCCGTGCAGTAGTCCACGACGCCGGGCCCCGGCAGCACCCCGCCGTCGGCGGCGGGCCGGAACGTCTCCGCGAGCGCCTCGACGGTGCAGTGCGGGCCGCTCATCCCGCGCGCGGGCACGCGCAGGTCGGCTCCGTTGGCGAGGGCAGCCATCTCGATCATGGTCTTGGAGCCGTCGACGAAGCTCGCGAGCATGTGCGGGTTCATACCCTTCGCGGCGGCCTGGTCGGCCACCGAGTCCGGCGTCGCCGTTGGATCGAGCGGGTTGTTCTTGCCTTTGCCCGCGCACACGACCTCGAAGCCGATGTCGCGCACGTAGTCGACCAGCGCCTTGCACTCCACGGGCTCGTCGCCGCGGCACACGGTGTAGACGCGGCCGAGCCCGGCGGCCAGGCGCGCGAGCAGGAGGCCGACCGTCACGTCGCACTCGACGTTGAGCATGGCGACGTCCTTGCCCGCGAGCAGGCCGGCGAACGCGATGCGGGCGCCGACCTCGGGCACGCCGCTGGCGTCGACGAGCACGTCGAGCGGAAGGCCGGGCAGCGCCGTCGCGTCCGCGGTGACCACCGGCGTGCCCGCCTCGATCGCGGCGGCCAGCTCGGCGCGGGACCCCTGTGCCACCACGCGGTCGTGACCGGCCTGCGCGAACGCCTGCCGCCCGCGTTCCGGCGCGATGTCGGCGATGGCCGCGACCTCCATGCCCGCGATCCGGCTCGCCTGCACCACGAAGCCGAGGCCCATCTGCCCTGCGCCGACGAGCCCGACGCGCACCGGACGGCCCAGCTCCCGCTCGCGGACTCGCAGCCGATCGACATAACTCATCCCGAGGCTCCTCCACCTTATTTGCACGTATGTGCACATCGTGTGCACCGTGGTGCTTCTTTGGTAGCACGCAGATGGAAAAGCACACAAGCCCACCAGCTCTGCACATAGGTGCAAACGCAGTGAAGGCCACCATGCCTGCGTTGAACGCAGGCATGGTGGCCTTCACTGCAGTTGGGTCAGGCGGCCTGGGACCTCACGGTTCCGGCGTTGAGGCGGGCCGCCATCTTCAGCGCCTCGGCGACGGCCTTCGCGAGCGCCTTCGAGCCCGCGCGCTCCTCCGCGCCCTCCACAGGCCCCGCCAGATCAGGGCGTTCGGTGAACTTCGCGAACACCGACACGCCCTCCATCACCTGTGCCCTGGTCACCTCGCCTCGACGACGATCGATCACCAGCAGCACGATCGCGCCGCGCAGCCGCCCCTTCGCTCGCCCGCTGACGAGCAGCATCCCGCTGCGGTTCTCGTCGGTGGCGAGTTCGTTGACGGCGCGCTGGTAGCCGAGGTGCTGGCGGTAGCTCAGCAGCCCCGCGGCGACGAAGCCGCCGACCAGCACGAGCACCGCCTGCCAGGTCACGTCGTCCCCCCGCTCAGTGCGAGCCGGGCGCCGGCCTTCGGCAGCGTCACGCTGCCCTTGCCGTGCACGGCACCCGGCAACAGCGACGTGCCCTCGTCGGGGTTGAGGTAGACGACGATGTGCCCGAGGGTGCGCAGGTTCTCGTGCGCCCGCTCCCCCACGGCGACCAGCTCGACGCGCTCGTCACCGAGCAGGAACACGTCGCCGGGACGGATCTCCCGCTCGGGGCCCTTCGCGGGGCCGTGCACGACGCTCACGCTCTCCAGCGCGTCCGGGATCGGGTCGGCGTACAGGATCACGACGCCGCCCTCGACCATGTCGCCGGCCTCGTCGCCCGCCCGCAGGACGGTGCTCTCGTAGTACACGCTCATTCCTCCACTCTCCTACAGGCCGAAGCTCGCGGCCCACGCGATCAGCACGGCCACCGGCGAGGTGATCATGCGGCTGATCAGCACCGCGGGCGTCCCGACCGCCACGGTCTCCGGCTTCGCCTCGCCCAGCGCGAGACCCACCGGCACGAAATCGCAGCCCACCTGGCCGTTGATCGCGAACAGCGTCGGCAGCGCGTACTGCACCGGCAGCGCGCCGATCGCGATCTGGCTGCCCATCAACGTGCCGATCACCTGCGCGATCGCCGCACCGGGCCCGAGAATCGGCGACAGGAACGGCAGCGCCACGACGAGGCTGATCGCCACGAGCCCGATGGGGTTGCTCGCGATCGGCGAGAGCACCTGGCCCATCCACTGCGCGACACCGGTGTAGATGACGATGCCGAGCAGCAGGCTCACGTAGGCCATGAACGGCAGGATGGTCTTGAGCGTCAGCTCGATCGTCTGCCTGCCCGCGGCGAGCATCGTGTTGACGAACGAGCCGACGCCGGAACCGAACCTGACGAACACGCCCGTGACCGAGTTGAACGCCTGCCCGAACTTCCCGTCCCCGGTCACGGTCGCGGCGACCTCCCGCGACGAGGGCCGTTCCGAACGCGGCGGCACGGCGGGTTGCTCTGCCGGCTCCTCCGAACCCTCCACTGTGGAAGGTTGGACCTGCTCGACGCCGACCGCGGAGACGAACAGCTCCTCGGTGATGAACTTCGCGAGCGGCCCGCCGGGCGCGCCGGGATAGACGTCGACGGTCGGGATGCCCTTGCGCGGGTACACCCCGATGCGCGCCGTGCCGCCGCAGTTGATGACCGCGGCCACCACCTCGTCGTCGGGCACGGTGGTGGTGAAGCCGTCCACCGGCTCCGCCCCGGTCAGCTCGGCGATCCTCGCGGCCACCTCGTGGATGCCGCCCCCGGTCACCGAGAGCACCTTGTTGCGCTTGCCTTCGGCGCGCAGCAGCAGACCCGGCCCCCAGCCGCCCGCGCCAGCGCGCACGAACACCGCACGGGCGGTGTGGGTGGTCTCGATCTCGCTCATGCCTTCACACCTCCGGCCCTGGCGGCCTCGAACTCGCGGTCGAAGTCGGCGAAGACCTCGGTGCGCCCGGTCCGCTTGATCATGAACGCGGTGAGCTTCTCGGTGACGATGCCGCGGATGAAGATCACCACGATGCCGACGAGGAAGTACCGCAGTGCCAGCGGAACCGTCGACTCGCCGAGCTGCGTGATGCCGTTTGCGATGCCGAGCCAGACGAACAGCTCACCGGCGTTGGCGTACGGGAAGAACGTGGTCACCGGGTGCACGAAGGACACCGCGGAGTCGTAGAACGCCGGCTTGTGCCGCTCGGGCAGGAACCGGCCGAACGAGTAGCACATCGGGTTGGTGAGCATCAGCACCGCGATGATCGGCATGATCGTGTACCGCGTGATCCACCACCGTGCCGACCACTGCACCGCTCTGGTCACGCGCTGCTCGCCGATGAAGGTCGTCAGCGCGTACATGAACGTGAGCAGGACGATCAGGGTCGGCAGGATGCCGGTCACCAACCCCACGAACTGCTCGCCCGACTCGTTGAACAGCCCGATGAAATGTGTGCCCAGCCATTCGAAGACGCCGAGCACACCGCCGCTCGTCTCCGGCTCCGGCTGTGCCGGCTGCTGCTGCGCCATTACAGCAAGCACTTGCATTCCTGGCCTCCTTCTCGGCCCCCACAATCCGGCATTTGCACTTATGTGCGTACGTTCTTCACGTTTGCCAGTGATGTGTGTAACATGCCGCTCAAGCGTCGACAAGACCCGATTGCGAAGGAGCACGCATGCCGGAGATCCGCGTGAAGATCGCCTCCAGCGTCGGCCTGCACGCCAGGCCCGCCAGCGTTTTCGTCAAGGCCGCCGCCAAGCACTCCGGCGAGGTCCTCATCGGCAGGCCCGGCACGGAGCCCGTGGACGCGCGCAGCATGCTCTCGGTGCTGAGCCTCGCGATCGGACACGGCGAGGAGGTGGTGCTGCGCACCGACGGCGAGAACGCCGACGCCGCGCTCACCGAGCTGTCCCGGCTGCTGGTGACCGATCTGGACGCGTGAACCCATGCCACCGCCGCGCGACCAGCAACTGCTCGTCAAGGCGGCCCGCCTCTACTACGAGGAAGGCCGTTCCCAGAACGAGATCGCGACCACCCTGCAGGTGAGCCGCTCGAGCGTCTCGCGCATGCTCACCGCTGCGCGCGAGCGAGGCATCGTCCGGATCCAGATCAACGACCCCACGGGCCGGGACATGGATCTCGAGGCGGAGCTCACCGCGCGGTTCGGCCTCCGCGACTGCCGGGTCGCCGAGATCCACAGCGGCGACCGTCCACTGTCGAGGGTCGGCGACCTCGGCGCCCGGTGGCTGCTGGAGAACCTGCAAGCCGGGCAGCAGATCGGCGTCTCATGGGGACACGGGCTACAGTCCGTCGTGCAGCACATCCCCGACGAGGGCGGGCTCGACGTCGAGGTGCTCCCGCTCGTGGGTGGACTGTCCGCAGTGGACTCGGCGATCAGCGGCGAGGAGCTCGTGCGCGACCTCGCGGGCCGGGTCGGTGGCCGGTACCAGCGGCTGCACGCTCCCGCGCTGCTCACTTCCAAGGCGGGCCGGGACGTGCTGCTCGCCGAGCCGAGTGTGCAGGCCACCCTCGACGCCGCGCGCCGGGTTCAGGTGGCGATCGTCGGCATCGGCAGCGTCGGGCAGGGCTCCTCGGCCGCGCTCGTGAAGGCCATGAACCTCAGCGCCGAGGAGCAGGCCCGCTTCGACGCGGCCCGGCCCGTGGGCGACGTCTGCGCCCGGTTCTTCGACGCGGAGGGCACGCCGCTGGCAGGCCCCTCCGACGACCACGTGCTGGCCGTGTCGCTCGCCGACCTCGCCGCGATCCCGACGGTCGCGGGCGTGGCGGCGGGCCCCGAGAAGGCCGGCGGCGTGCTCGGCGCGCTGCGCACCGGCGTGCTCGACGTGCTCGTGTGCGACAGCTCCCTGGCCAGGGCCCTGCTCACGCGCGACGCGCGGTAACTTGGCCCCGTGCCCATCGAGTTCGCCACCGTCCCCCATCCCGACGAGATCGCCCGTGCCGACGCCCTGCGGCGTCACGGCCTGCTGCTCAAACCGGCGGGCTCGCTCGGCAGGCTCGAGGACCTCGGCGCGTGGATCGCCGCGTGCCAGGGTCAGTCGCCGCCGCGACCGCTCAAGCGCACGCGGGTCGTCGTGTTGGCGGGTGACCACGGGATCGCCGCCAAGGGCGTCTCCGCCTACAAACCGGAGGTGACACGGCAGCTGCTCGCCGCCGCCCGGTCCGGTGGCGGCGCGCTGAACGTCCTCGCCGACGTCGCGGGCGCCGGCCTGCGCGTGGAGGACATCGCCGTGGACTCGGCCGAGGACGGCGAGTTCAAGGTCCGCAGGGGTTCCGGCTCCATCGACGTCGAGGACGCGCTCACCGCCGATGAGGCCGAGGCGGCCGTGCGGGCGGGCATGCGCCTCGCCGACGCCGAGGTGGACGCGGGCGCCGACCTGCTCGTGCCCGCCGACCTCGGCGTCGGCGTGACCACCCCGGCGTCCACGCTCGTCGCGGCGCTCACCGGGACGGAGCCGGTGGCCGTGATCGGCAGGGGCTCGGGCATCGACGACAACGGGTGGATGCGCAAGGCCGTCGCGGTGCGCGACGCCCTGCGGCGCGCCCGGCCCGCCCTGTCCGACCCGATGGAGCTGCTGCGCACCGCCGGTGGCGCGGACCTCGCCGCGATGGCCGGCTTCCTCGCCCAGGCCGCCGTGCGCCGCACGCCCGTGCTGCTCGACGGACTCGCGTCGGCCGCCGCCGCAATGGTCGCCGAGGAGCTCGCGCCCGGCTCGCGCTCGTGGTGGCTCGCCACGCACCGGTCCACCGAGCCCGCGCAGGGGCTCGCGCTCGACCACCTCGACCTGGAGCCCGTGGTCGACCTCGGGATCCGGCTCGGCAACGGCGTCGGCGCGACAGCGGTGCTACCGCTGCTCACGGCGTCGGCGCGGCTGCTGACGGAGATCGCGACGTTCGACCAGGTGCCGCAGGCCGAGTAGGCCGCGAGCGCACGACTCGCCGTCGGGAACGGGCAACTCGCCGGCCGGAACGGGGGACTCGCCGGCCGGAACGGGGGACTCGCGGGGCGTCAGGCGAGCTTGTGCATCCAGCCGTGCGGGTCGGGGCGGGTGCCCTCCTGGATGCCGGTCAGCTCCTCGCGCAGGCGCATGGTCAGCTCACCGGGCTTGCCGCCCGAGATGGTGAACTCGCCGCCGCCGTGCTTGACGCGGCCCACCGGCGTGATCACGGCGGCCGTGCCGCACGCGAACACCTCGGTCAGCTCGCCGGAGGCGGCCGCCTTCTCCCACTCGTCGGTGGAGATCTTGCGCTCCTCGACGCGGTGGCCGAAGTCGGAGGCCAGCTTCAGCAGGGTGTCGCGGGTGACGCCGGGCAGCAGCGAACCGCTCAGTTCGGGTGTCACCACCCGGGCGTCCTCACCGGAGCCGAAGACGAAGAACAGGTTCATCCCGCCCATCTCCTCGACCCAGCGCCGCTCGACCGCGTCGAGCCACACCACCTGGTCGCAGCCCTGCTCCACGGCCTGCGCCTGCGCCACGAAGGACGCCGCGTAGTTACCGGCGCACTTGGCGAACCCGGTGCCGCCGGGGGCCGCCCGCACGTACTCCGTCGACAGCCACACGCTCACCGGCTTCACGCCACCGGCGAAGTAGGAGCCCGCGGGCGAGGCGATGAGCGAGTAGAGGTAGGAGCCCGACGGCCGGTTGACGCCGAGACCCGCCTCGGTGGCGATCATGAACGGCCGCAGGTACAGCGTGTCGCCCTGCCGCGTCGGCACCCACCGCTCGTCGACGGCGATCAGCTCGTGGATCGAGCCGACGAACAGCTCGTCGGGCAGCTCCGGCATCGCGAGCCGCGCGGCGGAGCGACGGAACCGGGCGGCGTTCTGCTCGGGCCGGAACGCGCTGATCGTGCCGTCCGGCTGCCGGTACGCCTTGAGCCCCTCGAAGATCGCCTGCCCGTAGTGCAGCACGGCCGTGGCCGGGTCGAGCGAGAGCCCCTCGTACGGGCGCACCCTCGGGTCGTGCCAGCCACGCTCGGTGTCCCACTCGACCGTCACCATGTGGTCGGTGAAGTGGGTGCCGAATCCCGGAGCGGCCAGTACCTCGGCTACGCGCTCCGCCGAGGCGGGAGACGTGCTGAGGGTACGGCTGAACGGGATCGTCGTAGTCATGCCGAAGAGCATATCTCGTTAGTAGGAAGTCAGAGGATTCGCCGACCTCTACGATGGCGGACGTGAGCATCCAGCCCCAGCGCCCCCATGGTGGCACCAGCGTGTCCGCGGGCGCCGCATCCGACGCCAAGACCCTCGCGGCCGCCGCGCTGCTCACCTTCGCGGCGGGCATGATCGTGCTGATCGGCTACATCATGGCCGGCGGCTTCGGTGGCTTCCTCGGCATCATCGGAGCCGTGTTCGGCGTCGTGTGGTGGAAGAACCTGCACGGCAAGGTCTTCCCCCGCGACCTGCCCGCGAAGTCCCTGGTCGGCCTGCTCGTCACGGCCGCGGCGCTGTTCGGGCTCTCCTACGTGATGGCCTGACGCTCACAGGTCGCGCAACAGCTCGTCCGGCAGCTCGGGCTCCGGCCACTCCGGGTCGGGCCGGAAGTCGGTGAACGTGCCGTCGAAGGGGAACGCCCCGGCCTCGGCCAGCGCGGCGACGCGCAGCCCCTCCTCCCGCAGCAACGCCAGCTCGCGCTCGGTGAGCCGCCCTGCCCGCAGTGCCGCCTCCGCCTCGTCCTCGTCCTTCCACTCCCAGCTCAGGTCAGGGGCCACGTCGACGTCGAGCACGCCGTCGATACGCCTCGGCCCGTGCGCGTCCCGCCCGCGCGGGATCTCCAGGTTGACGTACCAGCCGGTGAACTCCCCGGCCTCGTCGAAGAACCACCACACCGACGACCACGCGTCCTCGCACACGAGCCGCAGCGTCGACGTGCCGTGCCACCTGTCGTGGACGCGCCTGCGCGGGGCGACGAACCGCTCGGCCAGCGGCGCGTCCCGCTGGTGCCTGCCATCGGAGAGCCTGCTGCCGACTATCCGGGTGCCGGAGGGCAGCCAGCCGAGCAGCCGGGTGCCGTCGTCGGAGAGCACGCGCAGCGGGTGCTGCTGACCGATGCTCGCGTCGGGCCGCAGGAACGTCAGCACCGCCGTCTCTCCTGGATCCCATCTCATCGGCGTCACGCGCCGAACACCAGCCCGGCGAACAGGGCCACGGCGAGCACCGCGGTCGCCACGACGGGCGCGGTGCGCTCGCGGGTGAGCAACGCCGCCGCGAACGCCTGCGCCAGCGCGAACGCGGCGGCCACGAACAGGGCACCCACGGGCGTCAGCACCACCGCGAGCACCGCCGAGGCCAGCCCGCAGGCCGCGGTCCCGACGAGCCGCCGGTGCGGCCGCAGGTCCTGCCGCGCCTCGGTGAGCGCGAGCAGCGCGGCCGGCATGATCGCCAGTACCACGACGCCGCCCAGCAGCGGTTGCAGCGCCTCGGCGTCGGCGGCGGCGAGCGCGTCGCGCAGCGAGCTCACCGAAAGGCCAAGGCGCACGGGGCCCAGCTGGTAGAGCGCCGCCGCGGCGACCGCGACGACCAGCACGGCGCCGGTCGCGAGGCGCCTGGAGTCGAGCCCGGTGAGCAGCGGGAACAGCACGGCACCGGCGAGCAGCAGCCCGGGCACGCCGGGCCACGACGGCTCGCCGGTGGGTCCCGCCGGGGCGATCGCGACGCTCACCGCCACGAACGCGACGCCGGCGACCACGAGCAGCCCGGCGATCCAGCGCCGCCAGTAGTCGCCGATGCCCACGCCCGCGGCGTCGGCGGCCGCGACGAGCAGCACGAACACGCAGGCCCCTAGCCATGCCGAGCCGGGCACCGAATAGGCGGCGAACACCGAGGCGTAGAACGCGACACTCGCGATCCTGGCGCCCGAGCGCAGTCCCCGGTGGATCGTGGCGCCGCGGCCCTCCGGCTCCGGCACCGTCCACTGAGCACAGAAGGCCAGTGCCGCCGCGAGCACGGCCCCGCCGAGCAGCCACCATCCGGCAGCGGATGCGGCCACCGCGAGCGCGCCGAGGATGCCAGCACCGACCTGCACGCTCGTACCTACCTCTCACCGGTCAGGACGCCGTCAATAGCATGGCGGACAAGATTCGAGACCCGACGAGGAGCCTGACGTGAGCGTGCCGAAGCTTGCCCTGTCCGAGATCACCGAGGCCGCGCTGGGCAAGACCCGCGCCGAGGCCGTCGTGGTCGGCACCGTGCAGGGAGCCAACGGGCTGGAGCTGGCGCCCGGCGCCGACGCCGTGGACGCCGCGCTCGGCGGCACCCTCGTCGACGTGCTGCGGACGCTCGGCGCCACGGGCAAGGCCGAGGAGGTGGTGAAGGTGCCGACGCTGGGCAAGCTGCCCGCGGGCGTCGTGCTCGCCGTCGGCCTCGGCAGGCCGGAGCCGACGCAGGAGCAGGTGCGGCGTGCCGCCGGGGCCTCCGGCCGCGCGCTGGCCGGCACCGCGCGGGCGCTCACCACGCTGTCCGTTGTGGACCTGCAGGCCGCGGTCGAGGGCACGATCCTCGGCGCGTACACCTTCACCGAGTACAAGTCCGAGCCCGGTGACGCCCCGGTGTCCACGGTGGACGTCGCGACGCCCGCCGAGGGCTCCTCGCGCGAGCATCGCGCCACGCTCAAGGCCGCAACCGCCATCGCCGAGTCGGTGCTCACCGCGCGCGATCTGGTGAACACCCCGCCCAACGACCTCTTCCCCGGCTCGTTCGCCGACCGCGCGAAGAAGCTCGCCGAGCAGACCGGCCTCGACATCGAGGTGCTCGACGAGAAGCAGCTCAAGCGCAAGGGCTACGGCGGCATCCTTGGCGTCGGCGGTGGCTCGTCGCGCCCGCCGCGCCTGGTCCGCCTCTCCTACAAGGGCCCGAAGGCGAAGAAGAAGGTCGCGCTGGTCGGCAAGGGCATCACGTTCGACACCGGCGGCATCTCGCTCAAGCCCGCCGCGAACATGGACCACATGACCTCGGACATGTCCGGGGCCGCGGCGGTGCTCGCGTCCGTGGTGCTCGCCGCGAAGCTCAAGTACCCGCTCGAGGTCACCGGTTACCTGCCGCTCGCGGAGAACATGCCGTCGGGAACGTCGTACCGGCCCGGTGACGTGCTGACGATGTACGGCGGCAAGACCGTCGAGGTGCTCAACACCGACGCCGAGGGCAGGCTCGTGCTGGCCGACGCGATCGTGCGGGCGGCCGAGGACGAGCCGGACTACCTGATCGAGACGTCCACGCTCACGGGCGCGCAGATGGTGGCGCTGGGCAACCGCACCCCCGGCATCATGGGCTCCGACGAGTTCCGCGACCGCGTGGCCGCGATCGCGCAGGCCACGGGCGAGAACGGCTGGCCGATGCCGCTGCCGGAGGAGCTGCGCGGCGACCTCGACTCCAAGCTCGCCGACCTCGCCAACGTCACCGGCTCCCGCTGGGGCGGCATGCTCGCCGCCGGGATCTTCCTGCGCGAGTTCGTCGCCGAGGGCCTGCCGTGGGCACACATCGACATCGCGGGCCCGGCCTTCAACACGGGTGGCCCGTGGGGCTACACCGGCAAGGGTGGCACGGGCGTGCCGGTGCGCACGATCGCCGCGGTGCTGGCGGACATCGCCGACAACGGGTGACCGAGGCGGGCGGCTACGCGGACGACGCCGTGCGCAAGGTGCTCACGGCGTCGGACGAGGGCGTCGACGCGGTGATCTCGACCGCGGCCCTGCTGCTGGCTTGCGCCGGGGCGAGCGCCGAGTCCGACCGGCTGGTGCGGCACTGGCTGGCCGCGACCGGCCGTGAGGCGAGCAGGCTCGCGGCGGAGCCACTGGCCGCGCGTGCGTGGGCGATGCTGTTCGCCGCGCGCGGCGAGACGCCGGACTGGGCAGCCGAGCTGACGCCGCTCGACCTCGACGCCGAGGCCGAGGCGCACCGCGCCCACCTCGCCAAGGAGAGCCGGGACCCGCTGCGGGCGCTCGCCGCCGAGGCACAGGCCGCCGCCGAGCGGGGAGACGTCGAGGCCGCCACCGAGGCGCTGGGCAGGTGGGCCGGACGCGCCGGCGAGACGAAGCGGCCGGACGTGGCCACGCTCGCCGCGTGCCGCGACGTCGCGCCGTTGCTCGTCGACGGCGTGCTGACGGTGCCGCAGGAGTGGGCACGGGACTACGCGGGGGCGCTCGTCGCCGCGCTGGGCGTCCGCTACCGGCCGCAGCGCGAGCGCGGCGGCTGGCGGGAGCTGGTCGCCGAGATCATGCGCCTGCGGGGCGAGCCGGGCGCGTTGCCGCCGCCTGCGAGCCCGGCGGCGATCGCGGACGTGGAACGCAGGCTCGGCCGCCCGCTGCCCGCCGGCTACCGCGAGTTCCTGCTGACGTGCGACGGGCTGCGCGCCGACGTGGTGTTCCCCCGCCTGCTCGGTGTCGCCGAGCTGGCTCCGGCCGCCGAGGGGATCACGATCAGCGAGCCCGAGGGGATCACTCTGCGCCCGGACACCGGAGAGGTCGTCGAGTGGGACCCGGTGTTCGGCGTCACCGTCCACCCTGGGATCCGCGCCCTGCTCGAGGAGCACCTACGACTGCTGGAAGCGTCGGCCTAGCCACCGTGCTCAACCGCAGTGAAGGCCACCTTCACTGCGTTGAACGCAGTGAAGGTGGCCTTCACTGCAGTCGGCGAGGTCAGGGTTGCTCTCGGCGGCGCTCGAGGATCTTCTGCCGCTCGGTGTACTCGCGCATGCGCTTCGGGTAGCCCGTGCGGGCGACCTCGTAGACGGGGATCGAGCGCTTGCGGCCGAACTCCTGGGCCGCGCCGAGGCTGCCGATCCGGCGCCGCGTCCACTCCCCGTCATGTGCGACCAGCACCACAGTGGTGTCGGTGACAGTGGTGCGGGGCTCGACATACGCCTCCACTCCACGCCGCGACGCGGCCCATTCCTCCAGGTGCCGGGTGTCGGCCGAGCTGGCCTTTCGCAACGTTCCCGGCTTCGACGGCCCCTTGTTCCTTCTCCGCAGTGAGTCGAACAGCCCCACATCGACCACCTCTCTTCCGGTGTCCCCAACGATCATTATTCCGGGGACGGGGACGACGTGTCCGCCGCATGGGCAGCACTAGCTCGCAAGCCTGTCAGGCGAGGTGACAAGATGAGGTGTGATGAGCGCACCACGGCGCCCGTGTACCCCATCGACACTGCCTGCCGAGGAGTTTGAGAAGTGACCGACGCTGAAGCCGACCTGGTGATCCTGGGTGGCGGATCGGGTGGCTACGCCGCGGCGTTCCGCGCCGCCGAGCTGGGCCTTTCCGTCACGTTGATCGAGAAGGACAAGCTGGGCGGCACCTGCCTGCACCGCGGATGCATCCCGACCAAGGCGCTGCTGCACGCCGCCGAGGTCGCCGACTCGGCCCGCGACGGCGAGCAGTTCGGTGTCAAGTCCGTCTTCGAGGGCGTCGACATGGCCGGCGTCCACAAGTACAAGGACGGGGTCGTCACCCGCCTGTACAAGGGCCTTCAGGGCCTCGCCAAGGCGCACAAGATCAACTACGTGGAGGGCACGGGCACCTTCTCCGGCGGCACCACGGTGACCGTCGACGGTACCCGCTACACGGGCAAGAACGTGGTGCTGGCCACCGGTTCGTACTCCAAGTCGCTGCCCGGCCTCGAACTCGGCGGCCGGATCATGGCCAGCGAGGACGCGCTGAAGCTCGACCACGTGCCCAAGAAGGCCGTGGTGCTGGGCGGCGGCGTCATCGGCGTCGAGTTCGCCAGCGTGTGGGCGTCCTTCGGCACGGAGGTGACCATCGTCGAGGCGCTGCCCCGGCTGGTGCCGAACGAGGACGAGTTCGCTTCCAAGCAGCTCGAGCGCGCGTTCCGCCGCCGCAAGATCGCCTTCAAGACCGGCGTGAAGTTCACCGGCGCCAAGCAGGACGACAACGGCGTGAGCGTGTCGCTCGAGTCCGGCGAGACGCTGGAGGCGGACCTGCTGCTGGTCGCCGTCGGCCGCGGCCCCAACACCGCGGGCCACGGCTACGACGAGGCCGGCGTCCAGATGGACCGCGGCTTCGTGCTCACCGACGACCTGCTGCGTACCAACCTGCCGAACGTCTACGCCGTCGGCGACATCGTGCCCGGCCTGCAGCTCGCCCACCGCGGCTTCCAGCAGGGCATCCTCGTCGCCGAGCACATCGCGGGACTGGACCCGAAGCCCATCGACGAGGCCGGCATCCCCCGCGTCACCTACTCGCACCCCGAGGTCGCGTCCGTCGGCCTCACCGAGGCCACCGCCAAGGAGAAGTACGGCTCGGACGTCACGACGCTGACCTACGACCTGGCCGGCAACGGCAAGAGCCAGATCCTCAAGACCTCCGGCGCTGTGAAGCTGGTCAAGGCCCCGGACGGCCCCGTCGTGGGCCTGCACCTGGTCGGCGACCGCGTCGGCGAGCTGATCGGCGAGGCACAGCTGATCTACAACTGGGAGGCTTTCCCCGAGGACGTCGCCCCGCTCATCCACGCCCACCCGACCCAGACCGAGGCACTCGGCGAAGCGCACCTCGCCCTCGCGGGCAAGCCGCTGCACACGCACGGCTGACGTCAGTCGCCTCAGAACCAGACCACACCAGAAACAGTCAAGGGAGTCAGCGAACGATGGCGTACTCCGTCACATTGCCGGAGCTGGGTGAAAGCGTCACGGAGGGCACCGTCACCCGGTGGTTGAAGCAGGAGGGTGACACGGTCGAGGTGGACGAGCCGCTGCTCGAGATCTCCACCGACAAGGTCGACACCGAGGTCCCCTCCCCCGTCGCCGGCACGGTGCAGAAGATCGTCGCCCGCGAGGACGAGACGGTCGAGGTCGGCGGTGAGCTGGCGGTGATCGACGACGGTTCCGGCGGCGGTGCCGCGGCGCCCGCGCCGCAGGCCGAGGAGGCGCCAGCGCAGCCCGAGCCGCAGGCACAGGCGGAGCCGCAGGCACAGGCCGAGCCGGAGCCTTCCCAGCCCGAGCCGGCCCAGGAGCAGGCCCAGCCCGCGCAGTCCGCCCCCGCCTCGTCGGGCGGCGCGGCCTCCGGCACCCCGGTGACCCTGCCCGAGCTGGGCGAGAGCGTCACCGAGGGCACGGTCACGCGGTGGCTCAAGCAGGTCGGTGACACGGTCGAGGTGGACGAGCCGCTGCTCGAGATCTCCACCGACAAGGTCGACACCGAGGTTCCGTCGCCGGTCGCGGGCACCGTGCTCGAGATCTCGGTGAGCGAGGACGAGACCGTCGAGGTGGGCGGTCAGCTCGCCGTGATCGGTGACGCGAACGCCGCCCCGTCCGCCCCGGCCGAGCCGAAGCAGCCGGAGCCGCAGGCGGCCCCTGAGCCGCCGAAGCAGGAGACCCCGGCCCCGGCTCAGCAGGCACAGCCCGCACCCACCCCGGCTCCGGCTCAGCAAGCCCAGCCCGCACCGGCCGCGCAGCCCGCACCGCAGGCCCAGCCCGCGCAGGAGACCGCTCCGAGCCGGGACGGCGCCGCGTCGCCGTACGTCACGCCGCTGGTGCGCAAGCTGGCCGCAGAGCACGACATCGACCTGGGCAGCCTCACGGGCACCGGCGTCGGTGGGCGCATCCGCAAGCAGGACGTGCTCGCCGCCGTCGAGGAGAAGCAGCGGCAGCAGCCCGCTCCCGCTCCCGCCGCCGCGCAGCCCGCCGCCGCGGCCCCGGCCGCGCAGGCACCGGCCAAGCCGGCCGCCCCGGTGTCGGACTCGGAGAAGGCGGCACTGCGCGGCACCGTGCAGAAGGCCAGCCGCATCCGGCAGATCACGGCCACCAAGACCAGGGAGTCGCTCCAGGTCTCGGCGCAGCTCACGCAGGTGCACGAGGTCGACGTCACCAAGATCGCCAAGCTGCGGCAGCGGGCCAAGGCGGCGTTCCGCGAGCGCGAGGGCGTGAACCTCACGTTCCTGCCGTTCTTCGCCAAGGCCACCGTCGAGGCGCTCAAGCAGCACCCGAACGTCAACGCCTCCTACAACGAGGAGACGAAGGAGATCACCTACCACGGCGCGATCAACCTCGGGATCGCCGTGGACACCGAGCGCGGCCTGCTCTCGGTGGTGATCCACGACGCGGGCGAGCTGAGCCTGGCAGGCCTCGCGCACCGCATCGCCGACCTGGCGGCGCGGGCGCGCAGCAACAAGGTCACCCCCGACGAGCTGACCGGCGGCACGTTCACGATCACCAACATCGGCAGCAACGGCGCCCTGTTCGACACGCCGATCATCGTGCAGCCGCAGTCCGGCATGCTCGGCACCGGCGCGGTCGTGCGGCGCCCGGTCGTGGTCACCGACGCGGACGGCAACGACACCATCGCCATCCGGTCGATGGCCTACCTGCCGCTCACCTACGACCACCGCCTGATCGACGGCGCCGACGCGGGCCGGTTCCTCACGACGATCAAGCAGCGCCTCGAAGAGGGCAACTTCGAGGACGAGCTGGGCCTGTAGCACGTGAGTCCCAGGTGAGGGGCGTCCACCTTTCGGTGGGCGCCCCTTCACTTTGTGTCTTTAAGGTGGGTTCATGCGAGTCGTCGTCGCCGGTTCCAGCGGTCTGATCGGAAGCGCGCTCGTGCCGCGCCTGCGTGAGGCGGGGCACGACGTGCTGCGGCTGGTGCGCCGCGACACCCGCTCCGGCGACGAGCGCAGCTGGGATCCGCCCGCGGGCCGCATCGACCCCGGCACGTTCGACGGCGTGGACGCCGTGGTGAACCTGTGTGGAGCCCCGCTGATCTCCGGCCGCTGGAGCGGGGCCCGCAAGCAGCTGCTCACCGACAGCAGGGTCGAGCCGACCGAGGTGCTCGCCGAGGCCGTCGCCGAGCACGGGATCCCGCTGCTGGTGAACTCATCAGGAGCCCACTACTACGGCGACACCGGCGAGCGCGAGGCCGACGAGTCGCGCCCGGCGGGCCGAGGGTTCCTGCCCGAGCTGTGCGTGGCCTGGGAGGCGGCGACCGCGCCCGCCGTCGAGGCCGGCGCCCGCGTGGTGCTGCTGCGCAACGCGCCCGTGCTCGCCGGCGAGGGCGGGCTGCTTGGCCCGTTGAAGCCGTTGTTCCGGCTCGGCCTCGGCGCCCGGCTCGGCGACGGCAGGCAGTACTTCCCGTGGATCGCCCTGCCCGATCAGGTCGCCGCGATCCGCTTCGTGCTGGAGCACGACGACGTGGCCGGTCCCGTCAACATGGCGGCGCCGGGGGTGGTGACCAACGCGGAGTTCACCAAGGCGCTCGGCCGCGCCGTGAACCGGCCCGCGCCGTGGTGGGTGCCTGGCCCGGCGCTGCGCGTCGCGCTCGGTGAGGCGGCAGAGGAGATGATCCTGACCGGTCCGAGGGCGGTGCCCCGCAAGCTCGTCGACGCGGGCTTCGGCTTCCGGCACTCCGACCTCGGCGAGGCGCTCGCGGCGGTGCTGTGACGGTCCGGCGTTCCCTCGTCCTCGGCGTGCTGCTGCTGGCGGCCTTCGTCGCGCTCGGCGTGTTCGTGAGCGGCTCGCCCGGCGGGCTCGACTCCCTGCTCGGCGACCTGCTCCACGACCGGTGGCGCGGGCCCGCGGGAGTCCTCGCCGAGGCGGTGAGCGCGGTGCTCGGCCCGGTGCTGCCCGTGCTGTTCGCGGTGGCGCTCGCGATCGGAGCCCTCGTGCTGTGGCGGCGCGGCGAAAGGGACAGCGCGGGGACCGTGCTGCGGGTGCTGGTGCTGCTCGTGCTGTGCCGGGCGACGAGCTGGCTCGCGAAGCCGGTCTTCGAGCGGGAACGGCCCCGCGTGTACCCCGACTTCAGCTACCCGAGCGGGCACGTCGTGTCGGTGGCGAGCACGGGCGTGGCCGCCGTGGTGCTGTGCACGCTGCTGGCCGCCCACCTGGTCACCGTGGTGACCCGGGTGGCGGTGGTGTCGACGCTGCTGTGCGCCGCGAGCAGGGTGGTGCTGGACGTGCACTGGCTGACCGACACGGTCGGCGCGGTGCTCGCGGTGAGCGGCGTCGGCCTGCTGTCGGCCGTGGCACTTCGGCTGTTGCCGCCGGTGAGGCGCGGCGTAGCCTCGTCAGCGTGACTGCGAATGCGATCAGGTCCTGCCGCGCCACCACCGACCCCGTCGACGTCCGCGAGATCGGCACGATCGACTACCTGAAGGCGTGGGACCTGCAGCGGGAGTGCGTCAACGCCCGCGCGGACGGCGAGGGCCCCGACACGATGCTGCTGCTGGAGCACCCCTCGGTCTACACGGCGGGCAAGCGAACCCAGCCCGAGGACCGGCCCAAGGACGGCACGCCCGTGATCGACGTCGACCGCGGCGGCCGGATCACCTGGCACGGGCCCGGCCAGCTCGTCGGCTATCCCATCGTCAAGCTCGCCGACCCGATCGACGTGGTGCAGTACGTGCGCCGCCTGGAGGAGGCGCTCATCCACGTGTGCGAGCGGCTCGGTGTCCACACCGGACGGGTCGAGGGCCGCAGCGGCGTGTGGCTGCCGGCCGACGACCGGGGCCCGGAGCGCAAGATCGCCGCGATCGGCATCCGCGTGCAGCGCGGCGTCACCATGCACGGCTTCGAGCTCAACTGCAACGCCGACATGAGCGCCTTCGACAAGATCGTGCCCTGCGGCATCAGCGACGCGGGCACGACCTCGCTGTCGGCGGAGCTGGGCCGCGACGTGACCGTGGCCGAGGCGCTGCCGCTGGCCCGCGAGGCGGTGCTCGCGGCGCTGGAGGGCGAGCTGGCCGTCAGCGACGACCGCTGGCTGCCGCGCCCGCAGACCCCCAGCGCCCCCGGAGTCACATTCGCGCTCCAGAACTAGCGGAACTAGTCGAGCTGGCGCGCGACCTCGGACGCGATCAGCTCGAGGTGGTCCAGGTCGGAGAGGTCCAGAACCTGCAGGTACAGGCGCGTGATGCCGGTCTTCTCCCGCCAGGCGCCAATGGTCTCCACGGCCTGTGCCGGGGTGCCCGCGACGCCGTTCTCGCGCAGCTCGGGAACCCGGCGGCCGATGGCGTCGGCGCGGCGTGACACCTCGGCGTCGTCGCGGCCGACGGCCACCACGAGCGCCGCCGAGCGCACGATCTCCTTGGGATCGCGGCCCTCCGCCGCCGCGGCCTGTTCCACCCGGTCGAACTGGGCGAGCGCGACCTCGGGGCTGTTGAACGGGATGTTGAACTCGTCGGCGTAGCGCGCGGCGAGCTCCGGCGTGCGCTTCTTGCCGGTGCCGCCGAGCACCACGGGCGGCCTTGGCCGCTGTGCGGGCTTGGGCAGCGCGGGCGCGCCGTCGAGGGTGTAGTGCTCGCCGCGGAAGGAGAACGTCTCACCCTCCGGCGTCTCCCACAGCCCGGTGATGATCGCCAGCTGCTCGGCGTAGCGGTCGAAGCGCGTCTTCATGTCCGGCAGCTCGAAGCCGTAGGCGGTGTGCTCGTCGGCGAACCAGCCGGAGCCGAGGCCGAACTCGACCCGGCCGCCCGACATCTGGTCGACCTGCGCCACGGAGATCGCCAGCGCCGACGGGTGCCGGAAGGTCGCGGCGGTGACCAGCGTGCCGAGCCGGATGCGGCTGGTCTCCCTGGCCAGCCCGCCGAGCGTGACCCACGCGTCGGTGGGGCCCGGCAGACCGGAGACCGACCCCATCTTGAGGTAGTGGTCGGACCGGAAGAAGGCATCGAATCCAGCGTCCTCGGTCGCCTTGGCGACCCGGAGCAAATCGTCGTAGGAAGCGCCCTGCTGGGGCTCGGTGAAGATCCTCAGTTCCACGCCAACGAGCCTAACGGCGTACTTGCTCCAGCAAGCTCACGATCACCTGTTCCACTTCGGCGCCGACCTTCTCGGGCTCCGGCGAGCTCGCGATCTCGGTGGCGGCGCTGGAGAGCGCGCCGAACAGCAGCCGGGAGGTGATCTCCACGGGCACCTGGACCACCTCGCCCGCGTCGATGAGGTCCTGCAGCGCCGACCGGATGAGCCCGAAGCTGTAGCGGTCCTCCGCCTCGCGCCAGCGCTGCCAGCCCATCACGACGGGAGCCTCGTGGATGGCGATGCGCTGGTACGCGGGGTCCAGGCAGCTGGCGATGAACTCACGCAGGCCCTTCAGCGCGCGCTCCCAGGGCCGTTCCGGGCCGGTCATGATCTTCTCCAGGCGGCCCTTCACCTCGGTCTCCACCGCGTCGAACGCGGCCTCGAACACCGCCTGCTTACCACTGAAATGGTGGTAGAGCGCGCCCTTGGTCACCCTGGCCCGCCTGGCGATCTCGTCGAGGGAGGTGCCTGCGTAGCCGCGCTTGGTGAACAGCTCGATGGCGCTGTCGACGAGGGCACCGCGGGTGGACTCCGAATAGTCTTCTCGCCTGGACCTCGTTGTCACCACCCTCACAACTCTACGCGCGTTTCCAGCGCCCATACCGGTGGTATGTTGTGCGTGTCAGGTCCGTACCGGGAGTATGCCGCAAACCGTCGTATGACCCGCGTCACGGGAGGGGACAGGCCATGAGCTGGAACGACTTCTATCGCAGGCGCGACATCATCGACGCCGTGCTGAAGCAGGCGGCGCGCAACCCTCGGGCCGAGCTGCCGTTCGCGGAGATCGCCGGCGCGCGGGAGGCGTTCGGCAGCGAGGAACAGCTGCTGCTCGCCCTGCAGTACAAATGGACGCAGGTGCTCACGGGCAAGCTGCGCGCCGAGGTCGCGGGCCCCGAGGACGCCTACGACGTCCCCGGCGGCGAGCCCGACCACGTCGACGCCGTGGCTCGCGCGTGGCGCACCGCCGCCAGGGAGAACGCCGCGCTGCGGGCCGTGCTCGACGCGGGCGTCGACCGTTATCCGGCGCTGCGCAAGGCGTACGAGGCCGAGCTGCGCATGCTCGCGGTCACGGCCGCGCTGGCGGAGCCGCACGAGCCGCGCGACGAGGTGACGCGGGTCGGCGAGGCCTTCGTCTCGCTGCTGCGAGCGCGCACCGACCACCTCACGGCGGGCAGGCGCGCCAACCCGATGGGACAACTGCTGCGCAAGCTGGCCCCCACCGCGTAGCCGTGTTGGCAGCGCGCCAGCACGGGTGGTTAGCTGTCGCCATGGCTACCGAGGCTGGGCAGTGGAGCGAGGCCGACATCGGGGACCAGACCGGCCGCACGGTGCTGGTCACCGGGGCCAACTCGGGCCTGGGGCTGCGGACCGCGCAGGTGCTGGCCGAGCACGGCGCGAAGGTGCTGCTGGCGTGCCGGTCGCCGGAACGTGGCGCGAAAGCGCTGCGGGACGTCGCCGCGCGGTCGGCCACGAAGCCCGTGCTCGTCTCGCTCGACCTCGCCGACCTCGCCTCCGTGCGGGACGCCGCGGCGACGGTCAGGGAGCTCACCCGCGACTCGCTCGACGTGCTCGTGAACAACGCGGGCCTGATGGGCGCCCCCAGAGGGCTCACGCGCGACGGCTTCGAAACCCAGTTCGGCACCAACCACCTCGGCCACACCGCGCTCACCTGGCTGCTCATGCCGGCGCTGCGCGGCGCCGACGCGGCCAGGGTGGTCACCGTGTCGAGCCTCGCGGCCACCGGCGGCGGGATCGACCTCGCCGACCCCAACTTCGAACGGCGCCGCTACAACCCGGCGAAGGCCTACTCACAGGCCAAGCTCGCCAACCAGGTCTTCGCGCTCGAGCTCGACCGGCGCCTGCGGGCGGCGGGCGAACCGGTGCTGAGCGTGGCCGCCCACCCGGGCTACAGCCGCAGCGAGCTCGGCTCCACCATGGCCAGGTCACAGGGCAACGCCGTGGTCAGGCGGGTACTCGGCACCGGCATCCGGCTCGGCGAGCTGCTGATCGCGCAGGACGTGCGCATGGGCGCGCTGCCGCAGCTGCGGGCGGCCACCGCGCCCGACGTGAACGGCGGCGACTACTTCGGCCCGCGCGGCCCCGGCGGCCTGCGAGGCCACCCCGTGCGGGTCCGGCCGCTGCGGTCGGCGCTGGACCCGGCATTGGGCACGGGACTGTGGGAGCTCACGGCGAAGTTGACGGGCGTCACCCCTGATCCGGCTTAGGTTGATCGCCCGTTTCCGGGGCGTAGTGTGGGGGCCGTGACTGTTGTGCCGGAAGGTCGGAAGCTGCTGCGGCTCGAGGTTCGCAACAGCCAGACGCCGATCGAGAAGAAGCCGTCGTGGATCAAGACCCGTGCGCGCATGGGCCCGGAGTTCACCGAGCTGAAGGGTCTGGTCCGCCGCGAGGGCCTGCACACCGTGTGCGAGGAGGCCGGCTGTCCCAACATCTACGAGTGCTGGGAGGACCGCGAGGCCACGTTCCTGATCGGTGGCGAGCAGTGCACCCGGCGGTGTGACTTCTGCCAGATCGACACCGGCAAGCCCGCCGAGTTCGACCGCGACGAGCCGCGCAGGGTCGCCGAGAGCGTGCAGGCGATGGGCCTGCGCTACTCCACGGTCACCGGCGTCGCCCGAGACGACCTCGAGGACGGCGGCGCGTGGCTCTACGCCGAGACCGTCCGTCAGATCCACGCGCTCAACCCCGGCACCGGCGTCGAGCTGCTGATTCCCGACTTCAATGCCGAGCCCGGCCAGCTGGCCGAGGTGTTCGGCTCTCGGCCCGAGGTGCTCGCGCACAACCTGGAGACCGTGCCGCGGATCTTCAAGCGCATCCGTCCCGGCTTCCGCTACGAGCGGTCGCTGGAGGTCATCACCCGCGCGCGGGAGGCCGGGCTGGTCACCAAGTCCAACCTGATCCTCGGCATGGGTGAGACGCCGGAGGAGGTCGTGGACGCGATGCGCGATCTCGTCGAGGCGGGCTGCGAGATCCTCACGATCACCCAGTACCTGCGGCCCTCGCCCCGGCACCACCCGGTGGACCGCTGGGTCAAGCCCGAGGAGTTCGTCGAGCACACCGCCGTCGCCGAGTCGCTCGGGTTCGCCGGCGTGATGGCCGGTCCGCTGGTGCGCTCGTCGTACCGCGCGGGCAAGCTGTACGCGCAGACCAAGGCCCACCGCGGCGAGGAGCTGCCCGCGAACCTGGAGCACCTCGCCACCGCCCAGCCGGCCGCGCAGGAAGCCAGCAGCGTCCTCGCTCGCCAGTCCTGAGTCACCTGGAAATCGGGGAGATCCCCGACCCCGGGTGGACCGGACAGACGCTACTGTCGTCTCAGGGGTTGACGGGGACGACACACAAGGGGAACGCACGTGGTTACCGACCTGCTCGAATGGCTGCAGAGCCTGCCGCAGCCCGCCCTCGTGGGCGCGACCGGCCTGCTCGTGCTCCTCGAGTGCACCATCGGACTCGGGTTCATCGCCCCCGGCGAGTCAGGGCTGCTGATCGCGGCCACCACGGCCAACACCGTGCCGAGGTTCCTGGTCCTGTGGGCGGTGGTCACCGTGTGCGCGGCGATCGGCGACTCGATCGGCTACGCGATCGGGCGGCGGTTCGGGCCACGGTTGCGTGACACCAAGCTCATCCGGCGCTACGGCACCGACGCGTGGGACAAGGCGACCGGCATCCTCCAGCGGCGGGGCGCCTGGGCGGTGTTCTTCGCGCGGTTCCTGCCGGTGGTGCGCACCCTCACGCCCGCGGCAGCGGGCACGTCGGGTCTGCCGTACCGCAAGTTCGCGCCAGCCGCGGCGTCGGGCGCGCTCTGCTGGTCGGCGCTGCACATCGGCATCGGCGCCGCGCTCGGTGAGGCGGCCAAGCGCGTCGAGGGGATGCTGAGCACGGGCGGCATGATCGTGGTCGGCGTGCTCGCGGTGGTGGGCGTCTTCTTCCTGATCCGCTACAAGAAGAAGAAGGCCCTCGCCCCGGCGACCCCGGAGCCCGCCGAAGACAAGTAACCCGACTGTCCCCCAAGGCCACCTTTGTTGCGCTGAACGCAACAAAGGTGGCCTTGGGGGCGGATGGACAGGCGGTGAGGGCTCCGTTCGCGGTCGGGCTACTTCGTGGGTGGCAGATGGCGGCGGGCCACGTTCTCGGCGGTCGAGGCGCCCGCTCGCCAGTCGGAGATCCACGGGCCGGTGCCCTCGCTCGGGTCGAGAACGCCCTCTTCCAGCCACGTGTAACCGCCGGCGAGCACCGACCTCGTCAGCACCCGGTCGGCCGCGTCGGTGTTGGCCCACAGCGCATGGAACAGCCGCTCGATGCGCAGCCGTGACTGGCGGCAGAAAACGTCCGCCAGCGCGTGGGCCGCCTCGCCCCGCTCGACGTCGTCCGCGCGCTGCATCTCCGCACGCACGCACGTCGCCGCCATGGCGAACAGCTCGGCCCCGATGTCGACGATCCGCGCCAGGAAGCCCTGCCGCTGCTCGAGCCCCGCCTGCCAGCGCGCCATGCCGTAGAACGTCGATCGGGCCAGCTTCCTTGCCGTGCGCTCCACGAACCGCAGGTGCCCCGCCAGCCTGCCGAACTCGGTGAACGACGTCGGCACCTGGCCCTTGCCGGTCACGAGCTGCGGCAGCCACTTCGCGTAGAAGCCGCTCGCCTTCGCCGCGGCGCTCGCCTTGCTCTTGAGATCGGCCTCGGCGTCGGCGAGGTCACCGGCCGCGGCCAGGTGCGCGTCGACGGCCTCGCGCGCGATGAGCAGGCGCATGATCTCCGAGGAGCCCTCGAAGATGCGGTTGATCCGCAGGTCGCGGACCAGCTGCTCCACCGGCACGGCCCGCTCGCCCCGCGCGGCGAGCGACTCGGCCGTCTCGTAGCCGCGGCCGCCCCGGATCTGCATCAGCTCGTCGGCGACCACGCACGACATCTCGCTGGCCCACAGCTTCGCGAGCGCGGCCTCGATGCGGATGTCGTTGCGGCCCTCGTCGGCCATGTGCGCCGACAGCTCCACCACGGCCTCCAGTGCGTACGCCGTGGCCGCCACGAACGAGATCTTGTTGGCCACCGCCTCGTGCTCGCCGACCGGCTTGCCCCACTGGACCCGCTCGGCCGACCACTCCCGCGCGATCTTGAGCGCCCACTTCGCCGCGCCCGCACACGACGCGGGCACAGACAGCCTGCCCGTGTTGAGCGTGGCGAGTGCGATCTTGAGTCCCTTGCCCTCGCCGCCGATCACGTTCTCCTTCGGCACGCGCACCTGGTGGAAACGCGTCACGCCGTTCTCGATGCCGCGCAGGCCCATGAACCTGTTGCGCCGCTCGACCGTGATGCCCGGCGAGTCGGCCTCCACGACGAACGCCGTGACCCCGCCGCGGTGGCCCTCGCTCTTGGGCACGCGCGCCATCACGACGAGCAGCTCGGCGACGACGCCGTTGGTGGTCCACAGCTTCACGCCGTCGAGCAGGTACGCCTCGCCGTCCTCAGTGGGCACGGCCGAGGTCGCCAGCCGCGCCGGGTCGGAGCCGACGTCGGGCTCGGTGAGCAGGAACGCCGACACCGCGCCCTTCGCGCACCTCGGCAGGAATCGCTCCTTCTGCTCGGAAGTGCCTGCCAGCTTGAGCGGTTCGGGCACGCCGATGGACTGGTGGGCCGAGAGCAGCACGCTGAGTGTGGAGTGGACGGACCCGACCAGCATGAGGGCCTGGTTGTAGGCGACCTGCGTGAGCCCGAGCCCGCCGTACGACTCGGGGATCTTGATGCCGAAGCAGCCGAGCTCGGCCAGCCCCTTCACGTACTCGTCGGGTATGCGCGCCTCGCGTTCGATCACGGCGGGGTCGAGGGTCCGGCAGTAGTCGCGCAGCCGGGTCAGGAACTTCTCGGCCTTCGCGGAGTCCTCGGCGGTGGGCCGCGGATGGGGATGCACGAGGTCGAGCCGGAAGCGCCCGAGGTACAGCTCCTTGGCGAAGGACGGCTTCTGCCAGCCGCTCTCCCTCGCCTCCTCGGCAACGGCCCTGGCTTCCTTCTCCGTCACCTTCGGTTGGTCGACCATCGGCC
The DNA here is from genome assembly GCF_005146945.1 of Prauserella endophytica. GTDB lineage: Bacteria > Actinomycetota > Actinomycetes > Mycobacteriales > Pseudonocardiaceae > Prauserella_A > Prauserella_A endophytica. The sequence continues at coordinate 151,585 of NZ_SWMS01000005.1, read as the reverse complement.
CTCCTCGTGGGTCGGCGCGAGTCTGTCAATCACATGTGACCAGTGTTACTCATCGGTAGCGGATCCGAAACCCCGGCAGACTCCCGCGACCGTGGCCATCGGCGGCGAAGGCCCGCAGGCCGCCAGCCCGGTCACCCCGGGCCCGCCCTGCACCGGGCCCTCCTCAGGGCATCATGGGGTGCATGGACACCGCCGAGGAGCTGCGCCATGCCCGGGAACTGGTGGCGAGCGCCGGCCGCATCGTCGCCATGACCGGCGCCGGCATCTCCACCGACTCCGGCATCCCCGACTTCCGGGGGCCGAACGGCGTGTGGACGAAGGATCCCGCTGCCGAGAAGCTGTCGAACCTGCGGTCGTACGTGGGCAGCAAGGAGGTTCGCGAGCAGAGCTGGCAGGCCCGCACTCGGCACCCGGGCTGGGAGGCGAAGCCGAACGCGGCGCACCTGGCGTTCGTCGACCTCGAACGCCAGGGACGCCTTTCCGCGATCATCACGCAGAACATCGACGGGCTGCACCAGAAGGCGGGCTCCGCGCCCGGCAAGGTCATCGAGCTGCACGGGACGATGTTCGAGACGGAGTGCCTCGGCTGCTCGGACCGGCGTGACATGCGGGAGACGCTCGCGCGCGTGCGCGCGGGCGAGACCGATCCGCCGTGCGAACTCTGCGGCGGCATCCTGAAGTCGGCCACGATCTCGTTCGGTCAGGCGCTGGACGCCGACGTGCTGGAGCGAGCCCGCGTCGAGGCCGTGTCGTGCGACCTGATGCTCGCGGCGGGCACGTCGCTCACCGTGCACCCCGCCGCTGGCCTCGTCGGGCTCGCGGCGAGCGCGGGGGCGACGGTGATCGTGTGCAACGCCTCGGAGACGCCCTACGACGCCCACGCGGCGGCGGTGCTGCGCGGCCCGCTCGGCGAGGTGCTACCCGCCCTGGTGTGACGGCTCGCGCTCGCCGTGGGTCGCGATCACCACCGCGGCGACGAGCGCCGCCACGATCCCGGCGGCCACATCCCAGCACGTCTGGCCATACGGCGCGAGCGCAGTCCCGGGCGGGCCCGGCCCCTACCATCCAGGGCCCACCCGGGCGGTGCCTTCGTACTCGCCAACGGCCCCCCGCGGCCGTCGGTCAGCGTTGGTCGATGAGGGTGACTCTGGGTGTTCGAGTCACGCATTCTCGAACGGCCCAGCGTTCTTACTCGGTTTACAGTCCCATCCCCGGATCATCCACCGATTTGCCACGCTAGGTAGCCGAAACCCTCACGGAAGGCACAGGTAAACGTCTACCCGGTTGCTCTCCGTAACACCAGATCGCGCGCGCCAACGTCACTCCAATGGACCAGCGTTCGTCACACTGGGTGCTTTTTCGGATAGACGACGGTGAGGATGCCGCCGGGCATCCACGATCGCGAGCAGGAGCGCGGCGGCCGTGAACGCCACCGAGCACGCCATCGCGTAGCCGAGCGCGGCAGGGTAGTTCTCCCCCGCGCCGGTGATGCCGGTGTGGAAGACCGAACCGAGCACGGCGACGCCGAGTGCGGTGCCGAGCCGCTGCCCGGTCTGCAGCGCGCCGCCCGCGACACCCGCCATGCGGGTCGGCACGCGGTCGAGCGTTAGCGTGGTGTTCGGCGAGATCACCATGCCCCCGCCCAGGCCCGCGACGAGCAGTGGAGCGGCCACCGCGTAGCCGATCGCCTGTTCCGGCACGAGCGGGACGAGCACCGCGACGACGCCGAGGCCGGCCGCGACCAGACTCAGCCCGGTGACCGTGAGGCGCCTGCCCCACCTCTGCACGAGCCTGCCCGCGATCGCGGCCGAGACGGCGGAGCCGAGCGCGAACGGCGTCACCAGCAGCCCGGACTCCAGCGGCGAGTAGCCGAGGCCCTGCTGGAAGAACATCGCGAACACCAGCCACATGCCGGCGAAGCCGCAGAAGTACGTGGCGCCGATGGCCGCGCCGATCGCGTACCCGGGGGTCTCGGTGTAGAGCCGCGGGTCCAGCAGCGGCGCGCGGTCCGTGCGCACCAACCGTTTCTCCCACCGCACGAACAGGTACCCGAGCCCGACGGCGAGCGGGAACAGCCACCACAGGCGGCTGATGCCGCCCTGTTCCGACTGCACGAGCGGAAGCAGGACGCCCAGCACGGCCAGACCGAGCAGCACCATGCCGGTGAAGTCGAGCCGGGAGCGTACGGGCGTGTCGCCGCGGGGCGCCTTCGGCAGCAACCGGGCGGCGAGGACGAGCGCGACGAGCCCGATCGGCACGTTGACGTAGAAGACCCACCGCCAGCCCGTCCCCGCCCCGAATGCGGCGATGATCAGTCCGCCCAGCACGGGTCCCACGGCGGTCGAGATGCCCACCGTGGCGCCGAACATGCCGAACGCCCTGCCCCGCTCGGCGCCGTGGAAAAGCTCCTGGATCAGGCCGCTGTTCTGCGGCGTGAGCATCCCGGCGGCGACGCCCTGTAGCAGCCGTGCGACCACGAGCATCCCCTCGTTGACGCTCGCGCCCGCGAGCGCGCTCGTGGCGATGAACGCCGAGAGGGCGATGAGGAACATCCGGCGCCTGCCGAACGCGTCGCCCAGCCGCCCGCCGGTGACGAGCACCAGGCCGAACGCGAGCGCGTAGCCCGACACCACCCACTGCACGCCCGCGACCGACGCACCGAGCCCGCTCTGGATCGACGGCAGCGCGACGTTGACGATGCTGACGTCGAGCAGGGACATGAACCCCGCGGCGAGGGTGACGGCGAGCGCCCGCCAGCGGCGCGGATCGGGCTCTTGGCTGTCGACTGGACTCATCCTGGCCACGTTATGACCATTGCCCCGGCCCGGCCGCGGGAGCCGGAGGCGGTGTCAGGAGCTCGCCGTGATGCCGGGGATGCCCTTGAGCTCGCCCATGAGCATCGAGCTGACCTTCACCGGGTAGTCGTAGAGCGCGAACACGGTCTCGCGCTGCTTGCCCATCAGCTTGAGCCGCACGGGAGTGTCGCCGCGGTGGGCCTGCAGCGTCTGCTTGAGCTCGGTGACCACGCTCTGGTTGAGCTTCTCCGCCGAGGCCAGCAGCATCAGCGGCGGCTCGTCGTCACCGGGGCCGATGTCGGAGAGGTCGAGCGGGATCAGCCCGCCGCCGAAGACCGACATCTTGTCCTCGCGCCAGTTGACCCGGCCCTTGACCACCACCGCGTTGTCCTCCACCAGATCGGCGGCGAACAGCGCGTAGGACTTCGGGAAGAACAACACCTCCAGCGAGGCGTCCATGTCCTCCACCGTGCAGATCGCCCACGGCTCGCCCTTCTTGTTCACCCGCCGCTCCAGCGAGGTGATCAACCCGGCGATCTCGATCTCCCCCTCCTTCGGAGGATCCGCCAGTATCGCCGCGATCGGCCGCTTCGCGTGCTTGCGCAGCACCCGCTCCGCCCCGTCCAGCGGATGCGCCGACACGTACAGGCCCAGCATCTCCCGCTCGTAGCCCAGCAGCTGCTTGCGCGGGTACTCCTGCTCGTCGAACTTCAGATGCGCCAACGGCGAGGACGCCGCCACCGGCGCCGTGTCGTCCCCGCCCCCGAACAGGTCGAACTGGCCCATCGCCTCCTGCCGCTTGAGCGGCACCACCGCCTCGACCGCGTCCTCGTGCAACTGCACCATCGACAACCGGGTGTTGCCCAGCGAGTCGAACCCACCCGCCTTGATCAGCGACTCCAGCACCCGCTTGTTGCACACCACCAGCTCCGACTTGTCCAGAAAGTCGGTGAAGCTGGAGTACTTGCCCTTCTCCTCGCGGGTCTTGATGATCGACTCCACCACGTTGGCGCCCACGTTGCGCACCGCGCCCAAACCGAACCGGATGTCGTCGCCGACCGCGGCGAACCGCATCCCCGACTCGTTCACATCCGGCGGCAGCACCTTGATCCCCAGCCGGCGGCACTCCGACAGATACACCGCCGACTTGTCCTTGTTGTCCCCCACCGACGTCAGCAACGCCGCCATGTACTCAGCCGGATAGTTCGCCTTGAGGTACGCGGTCCAGTACGCGATCAGGCCGTAGGCGGCGGCGTGACTCTTGTTGAACGCGTAACCGGCGAAGGGGAGGATCGTGTCCCACAGCGCCTGGATGGCCTCGTCGGAGAACCCGCCGGGCACGATCTCGCTGGCCTTCATGCCGGCGTGGAAGCCCTCGAACTCCTTCTCGAGCACTTCCTTCTTCTTCTTGCCCATCGCGCGGCGCAGCACGTCCGCGCGGCCCATGGAGTAGCCGGCGACCTTCTGCGCGATCTGCATGATCTGCTCCTGATAGACGATCAGGCCGTAGGTCTCGGCCAGGATCTCCTTCAGGGGCTCTTCCAGTTGCGGATGGATGGGCTTGATCTGCTGCCGGTTGTTCTTGCGGTCGGCGTAGTCGTTGTGGGCGTTCATGCCCATCGGGCCGGGGCGGTACAGCGCGAGGACGGCGACGATGTCCTCGAAGCCGGTGGGCTGCATGCGGCGCAGCAGGTCGCGCATGGCGCCACCGTCGAGCTGGAACACGCCGAGCGTGTCACCGCGGCCCAGCAGCTTGTACGCCTCGACGTCGTCGAGACCGAGGCGGTCGAGGTCGATCTCCTCGCCGCGGTTGGACTTGATGTTGTCGAGCGCGTCGCCGATGACGGTGAGGTTGCGCAGCCCGAGGAAGTCCATCTTCAACAGGCCGATGGCCTCACACGACGGGTAGTCCCAGCCCGTGATGATCGAGCCGTCGTCGCGCTGCCACAACGGGATCGCGTTGGCCAGCGGCTCACTGGACATGATGACCGCGCAGGCGTGCACGCCCGCGTTGCGGATCAGGCCCTCCAGGCCGCGCGCGGTGTTGAAGATCGTCGAGACCTCTTCGTCGGTCTCGATCAGCGTGCGGACCTCGGCGGCCTCGCCGTAGCGCTCGTGCTCGGGGTCGACGATCCCGGACAGCGGGATGTCCTTGGCCATGATCGGCGGGGGGAGCGCCTTGGAGATCTTGTCGGCGATCGAGTAGCCCGGCTGGCCGTAGTGCACTCGCGCCGAGTCCTTGATGGCGGCCTTGGTCTTGATGGTGCCGAAGGTGATCACCTGGGCGACCTTGTCGGCGCCGTACTTCTCCGTCGCGTAGCGGATCATCTCGCCGCGACGGCGGTCGTCGAAGTCGATGTCGATATCCGGCATCGAGGTGCGCTCGGGGTTGAGGAACCGCTCGAACAGCAGCTTCTGCGGGATCGGGTCCAGGTTGGTGATACCCAGCGCGTAGGCCACGAGCGCGCCCGCGGCCGACCCCCGGCCGGGCCCCACCAGGATGCCCACGTCGCGGGCGTGCTGGATGAGGTCGGCGACGATCAGGAAGTAGGCCGGGAAGCCCTTCTGCACGATGACGTCGAGCTCGTACTTCGCGCGCTCCTCGTACCCGTCGGGGATCCCGTCCGGAAAGCGCCAGTGCAGGCCCTCCTGGACCTTGTGCCGCAGCCAGGACGCCTCGTCATGGCCCTCGGGCACCGTGAAGACCGGCATCCGGTCCTTGTGGGTGTAGACGTCCTCGTACGACTCCACCCGCTCGGCGATCAGCAAGGTGGAATCCGCCGCCCCCGGGACCTCCTTGTCCCAGTACTCGCGCATCTCCTGCGCCGACTTCAGGTAGTAACCATCACCGTCGAACTTGAACCGGTTCGGGTCGTTGAGCGTCTTGCCCGACTGCACACACAGCAACGCCGAATGCGAGTCCGCCTGATCCTTGGTCACATAGTGGGAGTCGTTGGTCGCCAGCGGCCGCAGATTCAGCTGCCTGCCGATCTCCAGCAACCCCTCCCGCACCGACCGCTCGATCGGCAACCCGTGATCCATCAACTCCAGGAAGAAGTTCTCCGCCCCGAAGATGTCCTTGTAATCCGACGCCGCCTGCAGCGCCTCGGCCTTCTGCCCCAGCCGCAACCGCGTCTGCACCTCGCCCGACGGGCACCCCGTCGTGGCGATGATCCCCTCCGCGTTCTCCGCGATCAGCTCCCGGTCCATCCGCGGCTTGCGGTAGTAGCCCTGGATCGAGGCCAGCGACGACAGCTTGAACAGATTCCGCAGCCCCGTGGCGTTGGCCGCCAGCATCGTCATGTGCGTGTACGCACCACCACCGGAGACGTCGCCGCCCTCACCGAACTCGTCCGCGCCCCGCTGGCTCGACTGCCCCCAGAACACCGGCTTTTTGTGAAACCGCGACTCCGGCGCGATGTACGCCTCGATCCCGATGATCGGCTTGATCCCGGCCTTCTTCGCCTGCTGGTAGAACTCATCCGCCCCGTACATGTTGCCGTGGTCGGTCATCCCCACCGCCGGCATCTCCAACCGGGACGCCTCCGCGAACAGCGGAGCGATCTTCGCCGCACCATCGAGCATCGAATACTCGGTGTGCACATGCAGGTGGACGAAGGAATCGTTCGACACCAGCGAAAACCTCCCCTTGACGAGACCGTCAGACGCGCCGCGAACTCCAGGGCTCCACCCTAGACCGCACCCCCGACAGAACGGGGCAGGCGTGCCGCGCGAGCAGCCGATCGCATGGGTTAAAGGGGGGCGCGACGGAGCCACCTCCACCGCGAAACGACCGTGACCGCACCGCCACGCTCTCGCGAGTGGCTACCCGAGCAGCTGCCTGCCGATGACCAGCTTCTGGATCTCGCTGGTGCCCTCGTAGATGCGCAGGAGCCGGGCGTCTCGGTAGATGCGCTCCACCGGCACACCTCTCATGTAGCCGAGCCCACCGTGCACCTGTACGGCTCTGTCGGCGACCCGGCCGAGCATCTCCGTGCAGAACAGCTTCGCGCTGGACGGGCCGAGCCTGCGGTCCTCGCCGGTGTCGAAGCGCGCGGCGGCTTCGAGCACGAGCGCCCTGCCCGCGGCCAGCTCGGCGTGCGACTCGGCGAGCAGCGCCTGCACGAGCTGGTGCTCTCCGATCGGGGTCCCGCCCTGGCGGGTGGCGCGCGCGTGCTCCACCGCCTCCGCCAGCGCCCGCTCGGCCATGCCGACGCTGACGCCCGCGATGTGCAGCCTGCCCCTGGACAGCGAGGCCATCGCGATCCGGAAACCCTGGCCCTCCTCGCCGATCAGGGCCGAGACCGGCACGCGCACGTCGTCGAGGTGGACCTCCGCCGTCCATGCCCCGGACTGGCCCATCTTCGCGTCGCGCTGCCCGACCGTGAGTCCGGCCAGCCCGGCCGGCACGAGCAGCGCCGAGATGCCCCGCCGCCCCTCCCGCTCAGGTCCGGTTCGGGCGAACACGACGAACGCGTCGGCCAGCGGGGCATTGGTGATGAAGCGCTTGGTGCCCGTGAGCACGTACTGGTCACCGTCGCGCACGGCGACGGTCCGCAGGCCGCTGGGGTCGGAGCCGGCCTCGGACTCGGTGAGCGCGAACGACGCGATCGCCTCCCCCGCCGCCAGCCTCGGCAACCACTCGGCGCGCTGGGCGGGCGTGCCGTGGTTGACGATGGCCTGCCCGGCGATGCCGTTGTTGGTGCCGAAGAGCGACCGGAAGGCGGGCGTGGTGTAGCCGAGCTCGATCGCGAGCCGCACGTCCTCGCTCGTCGTCAGCCCGAGGCCGCCGTACTCCGCGGGCAGCGCCCAGCCGAAGAGGCCGAGCCCGGCCGCCTTCTCCCTGAGGTCGGAGGGGATCTCGTCGCGCTCCTCGATCTCGGTCTCCCTCGGGAGGACCTCCTTGCGCACGAAATCCCTGACCGCACCAAGGATCGCCGCGAAGTCGTCAGTGTCCACGCCGGATCTCCTCGCCCTCCCCGGTGAGCAAGCGCTCAGCAACGTCACCGTAGCGCACACGGCGGCCACGAGGCCGCCCACAAGAGTCACCCCGCCGTCGCCCGACCCGAGCCCGGCGATCCACCACCGCGCCGGGTACCACCGGTTACGACCTATCGGACTTCATCAACTGAGGCGGCCAGTGGTTCACTGCTCGCATGACACGTGACGAGGCGCTCGGGCTCAGCTACGCCGTCGGCTCGGACGTCGGCCAACGGCGCAGCGCGAACGAGGACTCCGCCTACGCGACCCCACGCCTGCTCGCCGTCGCGGACGGGATGGGTGGCCACGCCGCGGGTGAGGTGGCCAGCGCGCTCGCGATCGAGGCGATGGCCGACCTCGACAACCGGCTGGCGGAGGCCGAGCACGAGCCCGCCGACCTCCTGGAGGTGCTGGGCGAGGGGGTCGCCGACGCCTCAGCCCGGCTCAACGAACGCGTGGCGGACGACCCCGAGCTGGAAGGCATGGGCACCACGCTGACCGCGATGCTGTGGGACGGCGACACGTTCGGGCTGGCCCACATCGGCGACTCACGCGGCTACCTGCTCAGGGCAGGCGAGCTGAGCCAGCTGACGCGCGACCACACGATGGTCCAGTCACTCGTCGACGAGGGCAAGATGCCGCCAGAGCTCGCGGCCCGGCACCCCGGCCGCTCGGTGCTGATCAGGGCGCTCATGGCAGGCTCGCCTGCCGAGCCGGACCTCTCCACCCACACCGCGGAGCCCGGTGACCGGTACCTGCTCTGCTCGGACGGGCTCACCGACGTCACGACGCCGGAGGAGATCCACGAGGTGCTGTCGTCGGCCGCCACCCCCGAGGACGCCGTCGGCAGGCTCATCGACATCGCCAACGAGGGCGGCGGCCCCGACAACATCACGTGCGTCGTGGCCTACGTCGACTGCTGATGCTCCCCGGGGGCGGCCGGCTCCCGTCAGGTGTGGGCGCCGCGGCGCCAGGGGCGGCGGCGCGGCCGGTGCCGCGGCTGCGTGGTCGCGGCGGGGTTCTCGCCCATCGCGGTCGACCCACCCTCGGCCGGCCCACCCGCGGGCGAGCCCACGGGCTCCGCGGACGTCACGACCTTCTTGCGGGCGGGCATGATCGCGATCAGCAGACCGACCAGCGCGCTGCCGAGGTGCAGCCAGTTGTCGGCGGTGTTGAGGGCGAGCGGGTTGCCGAGGCCCGACACGGGGTTGCTCGAGAAGACACCCGTGATCGCGAGGCCCCAGACGAACACCACGCCGTAGCCGATGAACAAGAGCCACCCGAACGTGCGCGCCAGCCCCGCGTTGAGCGCCATCAGCAGGCCGAGCACGCCGATGACGACGTGGACCACGTTGTGCAGCGGGTTGATCGAGAACAACCACAGCGTGCTGTGCTCGGCGTGGGTGAACCCGCCGAAGCCGGTGAGCACGAACCCGATGATCCCGATCGCCAGGTACACCAGGCCCACGATCGCGGCCAGCACCTGCGCCGGCTGGACACCGGCTACCCCGACCCGGGCATCCGCGCGAGGATCCATGATCGACTCCCTGATTCCTGTGACGGACGTCACGCTTCGTGGTGGGTACCCGCCAGTACGAACGGCGAAACCGGACAGGGCTCCCCCTTTCGGGCTACCGTCGGGCGCGTGGCTCTGGCGGTGTGCGTGCTGTTCGACGGCCGGTCCGAGCGCGCGCTGCGCAAGCTCTGGCTGCGGATCGAGGAGCTCGGCGTCCCCACCCTCGCCTCGCACACGCACGGCAGCCACCACCCGCACCTTTCCTACGTCGTGCTGCTGGCGTGGGACCTCGGCGCCGTGCGCGCGGCCGTGGAGGCGCTGCCCGATCACGGCCCGTTCGACCTCTCCTTCGACGCGGTCGCGACGTTCCGGCGTGGCCGGGTCTCGCTCGTTCCGGCCGTGCCCGCCGACCTCGTGTCGCGCCAGCAGGCCGTGGTGCAGGCGACGCGGGCCACTGGCGCGCTCGTGCACAAGCACTACGAGACCGGCCGGTGGCTACCGCACTCGTCACTCGCGACACGGGCGCAGACCGAGCGGCTGCCACAGGTCGCCTCGGCGGTCTACGACGTGCTGCCGCTGACGGTGCGCGCCACGCGAGCCGCGCTGATCGACAGCGCCACGGGCGAGCTGTGGCCCTTGCGGAACGTGCCCTGAGCGACAGCACCGGCCCACCCCACCGACCCGCCCACCCGCAGTGAAGGCCACCTTCCCTGCGTTGAACGCAGGGAAGGTGGCCTTCACTGCGGAGGCTGGCTAGGTCAGACAGGTCACCGGCACGCGGTGCACGGCGTTGTTCGCGTAGCCACCGCGGTTCCACGGCTCCCGGTGGGGCTGCGTGTTGCCGTCGGCGTCCGTGGCCCGCACCGCGAGCGTGTACGTGCCCGGCTCCGCGTGCCACGTCGCGGTGAACCGCCGCCACGCCCACCGGTGCCCCGTCGGCGGTTCCAGCTCCGCGGGCGACCACGACGCGCCGCCGTCGGTGCTCACCTCGACGCGCGCCAACGGCGCCAGTCCCGACCACGCGCGGCCCGTCAGCTCCACCGGCCCGGGCCGCACGATCCGGTGCCGGGTCTGGAAATCCGGGAAGCCGGGCGGCACCAGCAGCGACCTCGGCACGATGCGCGTCACCGGCTCGCCGTCCTCGCCGCCGGCGTGCTTGACGCGGTAGGCCACTGTGTTCTGGTAGCCCGTGAACGGTGTCTCGGTGACGTCGATCGAGGTCAGCCACTTCACGTGGGCCATCCCGTACCACCCCGGCACCACGAGCCGCAGCGGGAAACCGTGCTGCGGCGGCAAGGGAAGCCCGTTCATCTCGTAGGCGAGCAGCACGTCCTCGCCGAGCGCGTCCGCGAGCGCGAGTCCGCGCCGGTAGTCCTGCTCGATACCGCGCTCCACCCCGTGGTCGGCGCCGGTGAAGACAACGTCGACGGAGACCTCGCCGAGCCCGGCCTCCGCGAGCACATCGCGCAGTGGTACCCCGGTCCACTCGGCGGTGCCGACGGCTTCGACCAGCCATGGCTGGCTGATCGGCCGTGGCCGCAGCGAAGCGCGGCCGTTGCCCGCGCACTCCATCGTCACCCGCACCGTTCGCGACGGCCGGGCCCGCAGGTCGGCCAGCGACAGAGACAGCGGCGTGCCGGAATGCCCGTTGACGGTCAGCCGCCACGTCCGCGCGTCGATCACCGGGATGTCGAAGTGGATCAGCAGGTAGTGCAGGCCCTGCGGGGTGAGGTCGTGGTGGAGCGCCTCCAGCGGCATCCCGTGGTTGCGCGCGGCGAGCGCGAGCTCGTCCATCGTGATCTGTTCGCCCTCGCCGGCGAGCCTGCCGGGAAGGCTGAGGGCGGAGAGCTGCGTGTCCATGGGGCCAGGATCCTCGGCCGGACCGCCCCGCGCGAGGGTCTAACGCACCTCGGCCGGAGGCGCGTTCCACGTGTCGCACGTGGCGACGGTGCCGCCGTCGAACCCGGCCCGCGCCCAGCGCAGCTGCGTCTCGCTGTCGCCGTGGGTCTCGCTGTCGACCCAGTTCCGGAAGTCCTGGACCGCCGCCTCGGCGTCGGCGGCGCTGATCGAGCCCCGGCCCGCCGCGCTCGCGAGAAACAGCCCGGCGAAGCAGTTCGCCTGCAGCTCGACCCTGCGGTGCAGCTCGTGGTCCTGTGGGCTGCCCGGCGCGTAGGCGTCGAGCTCGCGGTTGGCCATGCCGAGGATGCCGCTCAGCTGCTGAATGTGGTGCCCGTACTCGTGTGCCAGCGTCGCCAGGTGCGCCTCGGTGGTGACGCCGAGCGAGTCGAGCACCCGCCCGTACGGCAGGTAGATCGTCCGGTCGAGGTCGCAGTAGAGGCCGGTGGCCTCGGCGGCGGGCGGCAGCGCGCCGCACCGGGTCACGGGGTCGTCGGCCAGCGACACCGTGACCGGGGAGAACCTCGCGCCGACGCTGTCGAGTACGGGCCGCCACGCGGCGGCGAGACATCGGATCTCGGCGTGGTAGTACGCCCGCAGCCGCGGAAGGTCGCCGCTGAAGACGGGCAGGTCGCAGGCGACCGGCGCGAGCACGGTCCTGGAGGTGAGCAGGGGGTTGTCGCGCACCCCCGGGGCCGCGGCGCCGTCGCGGGGAGCCCGGGGCGCCTGGTCGGCCGCCCGCACCGTGCCGCCGGAGCCACCGTGCAGGCCGGCGATGACGAACACGAGCACCCCGGCGAGCAGCGCGCACACCGCCACCGGCAGGGCCCGGCGCCGCCACCGGGGCGGCCGAGCACTCGGAAGCTCCTCCCCCGGCCCGGGGTGGTCCCACATCGATGCCGGCAGGTCCTCGATGAAGGGCCGCGGTGCGGCGCGATCCTCGGTGGGACGCCCGGAATCGTCACCAGCAACGCCCACGACAGACCTCTGCTCGGTATCCGACAACCTGGAAGGAGAATAATCGCCGGAGAAGGCGACCAAGGTCACGGAACGTTGTCGTAACGTGATCTCGGTCGCCTTCGGCGGCGCTACAGGGAGCCGCGGCGCCAGGGCCCGGTGATCGCGAAGGTGATCCCCGGCGTCTGCGCGTTCACGAAGAGCCAGTTGCCTCGCTTCGGCTCGAACGTCGAGCCGCACCACTCCGAACCCGAGTAGTCGCCGGGCGCCACCTTCTTGCCCGGCACCCCGCCCTCGGGGATCACGACGCGGTTGAGGGCGAACGGGAATATCTCGCCATCGGTGGTGAGACCGTGCAGGTACTCACCCTCGCTGCCGTCCTCGCACAGCACGATCCCGCCGCGCGGGCTGACGCAGATGTTGTCGGGGTTGTTCAGCACCGTCGCGTCGGGCGAGGCGAACAGCACGCGCATCCGCTCGGTCCTCGGGTCGTACTCGAAGACCTGGCCCTGACCCTTCGGCCCGCCGCTGGTGGAGACGATGTAGACGCGGTCGTTGCCCCACCACGCTCCCTCCAGCCTGCGGAACACCGCTGCGCCAAGTGCGGCGCCCTGCTCGGCGGGCCGGGTCTCGCCCGGTGCGTAGTCCGGGTTGGGCACGGTGACCCACGACGTCCGGTACCGCGTGCCCGTGCCGTCGGTGTAGGTCGAGTACGAGCCGCCCTCCGGGGTCTCCACGACGAGCATCTGCAGCGTGCCGCCCGCATCGAGCTTCCCCCGCTTGCGCGGCAGGTACCGGTAGAAGCCCGACGGGGTGGCGTCCTCGGTGAGGTAGACGATGCCGGTGCCGGGGTCGACCGCGACGGCTTCATGGCTGAACCGGCCCATGCCCTTCAGCGGGGACGGGTCGGCCTTGCCGTCGAAGGGCACCTCGAAGACGTAGCCGTGCCGGGTGCCGTCCGGCGCGATCTCCGTGGTCTCCTCGCACGTCAGCCAGGTGCCCCACGGCGTGGGGCCGCCCGCGCAGTTGCGGATCGTGCCGGACAGGCTGGCCCACGACTCCGTGAACTCGCCCTTCTCGGGATCGAACACGAGGTTGGTGGTGCCGCCGGTGGCGGCGGGGTTGTAGGCGGGTTCGGTGAACGCGCCGGTGTAGCCGCCCTGCTCGTGGTTGCGGACCAGCGCGATCTTGCCGTCGCGACGGTGGAACGCCGCCATCCCGTCGTGCATGCCGGGCGTCGGTGTGCCGTCGGACATGGCGTCGCCGGTCCAGCCGTAGCTGAGGTACTCGAAGCCCCTGGGCAGGGCCAGTAGCGGCAGCCCGGTCGTCTGGTCCCTGACCGGGGACAGCGGGCCGTAGTCGGGACTGGAGTTACGCTTGGTGAGCGGAGCCGCACCGGCGGTGCGGGCACTGAGCGCTTCGAGGGGACCGAGTGCGGCGAGCGTGGCGGTCGCGGCCACGCCCGCGCGGAAGAAGCCTCGCCGGTCGAGGCCACCGGTGGGGGCGGTGTCAGTCACGGATTTCCTCCCGTCCTGGGGAACGGGAGGACGCTAACCAGCGAATACGTCACTTCAGCCCGATTCGTGCGGAACGCGTGACGAAGGCTCGGTGAACCTTTGAGGGTGGGCGCAGCAGGGTTCGAACCTGCGACCCCCTGCTTGTAAGGCAGGTGCTCTTCCGCTGAGCTATGCGCCCTGGTGGCGGCACCCTGCGGTGCCGCCGGGGTGGATCAGCCGAGCTCCGCGACGGCCTTCTTCCACGCCTGCTGGTCGCGCGCCTCGCCGGGCTGGTTGACCTCGGCGAAGCGGACGACGCCCTCCTTGTCGATCAGGAAGGTGCCGCGCACGGCCAGGCCGGCCTTGTCGTTGAAGACGCCGTATGCCTTGGCGACCTCACCGTGCGGCCAGAAGTCCGACAGCAGCGGGAACTGGTAGCCCTGCTGCTCGGCCCACGCCTTGAGCGAGAACGGGGTGTCGACCGAGACACCGAGGACCTGGACGCCCTCGTTGTCGTACTCGGCGAACTCGTCCCTGAGCTGGCACAGCTCGCCCTGGCAGATACCGCTGAACGCGAACGGGTAGAAGACAAGCAGCACAGGCTTGTCCCCCCGGAACGACGACAGCGTGACTTCCTGCTTGTTGTAGTCGTTGAGCGTGAAGTCCGGGGCTTGCGAACCGACCTCGACCGCCATACCGAGTATTTCCTCTCCCGTAGGTCGTCCGGCCTATGAAAACCGCGTGTGCCGGACAACCCTATCGCGGGCAACGGGCCGCCACATGGGCCAGTCTCGTGCCTAGCGGCGTGATTTCGACCTCGGCACCAGGCGCGTCGCCGCCCAGGCCTCGCCGAGGCTCAGGTTCGACGTCTGCGACAGCCCCACGGTCGGCACGGCCTCCGCGATCTCGCTCGGTTCCACGTGACCGGGCTGGCCGGTCTTCGGAGTCAGGACCCAGATGACGCCGTTCTCGTCGAGCGGTGCCCTGGCGTCGACGAGCGCGTCGCCGAGGTCACCGTCGCCGTCGCGCCACCACAGCAGCACCACGTCGATGACCTCGTCGGCGTCCTCGTCGAGCAGGTCAGCACCGGTGTGCTCCTCGATGGCCGCCCGGACGTCTTCGTCGACGTCCTCGTCCCAGCCGACCTCCTGGACCACCATGTCCGGCTTGATCCCAAGCCTCTCGGCGACGCTGTGCTGATCAGCGTCTCCCGCGGCGACCACGACCTCACTCCTCCAACTACAACTCGGTGCGGGGCGTCACCCGGATTCGCCGACGACCCGCACGCTTCGTACACGGATGGGCTTAGCGAACACTGGCGCGGCGCACGGCGCAACCGTCCACACCGGATCACAGGCAACTCGTGTCCCGCAGGCTACGGGCAGGACGGCCCGGACGCGAGGTGAAACGGGGTCGTTCGGACCGCCGCGGCGTCCCCCTTCCGAGGGCACTCAACTAGGGTGGGAGAGAAGCTCCACCTGGGGCTTCAGCAGGCCAAACACCGCGCAGAGCGCATGCCGAACGTTACCGCGCAGTAATGGTGACGTAAGCCGCGAATGCGACGACGATGGGCTGGAAGAAGCACACAACGAAGCGACAAACGGCGAGGAGATCCCTTGGCCCCCCAGAACGACAAGGCCGGGCAAGGCGCCACCACCGGCGCACCCGGTCAGGGAGCCCCGGCGCGCGTCCGCGTCATCCGTGACGGACTGGCGGCGCACCTACCGGACATCGACCCCGAGGAGACGGCCGAATGGCTCGACTCCTTCGACGCGGCACTGGCGAGGGGTGGCCAGCAGCGCGCGAGGTACCTGATGTTGCGGGTGCTGGAACGCGCCCGGGAACGCAACGTGGGCGTGCCGCCACTCACCGCGACGGACTACGTCAACACGATTCCCACGGAGAACGAGCCGTGGTTCCCCGGTGACGAGGAGATCGAGCGGCGCTACCGCGCCTACATCCGGTGGAACGCGGCGATCATGGTGCACCGCGCGCAGCGTCCCGGCGTCGGGGTCGGAGGGCACATCTCCACCTACGCCTCGTCGGCCGCGCTGTACGAGGTCGGCTTCAACCACTTCTTCCGCGGCAAGGACCACTCCGGCGGCGGCGACCAGATCTTCATCCAGGGCCACGCCTCCCCCGGCATCTACGCGCGCGCCTTCCTGGAAGGACGGCTCAGCGCTGATCAGCTGGACGGCTTCCGCCAGGAGTACTCGCACGCGGGCGAGGGCGGCGGGCTGCCGTCGTACCCGCACCCGAGGCTCATGCAGGACTTCTGGGAGTTCCCCACGGTCTCCATGGGCATCGGCCCGATGAACGCCGTCTACCAGGCGCGGTTCAACCGGTACCTCCATGCCCGCGGCATCAAGGACACGAGCGACCAGCACGTGTGGGCCTTCCTCGGCGATGGCGAGATGGACGAGCCGGAGTCGCGAGGGCTGATCCACGTCGCCTCCGGCGAGGGCCTGGACAACCTCACGTTCGTCATCAACTGCAACCTGCAGCGGCTCGACGGGCCGGTGCGCGGCAACGGCAAGATCATCCAGGAGCTCGAGGCCTACTTCAGGGGCGCGGGCTGGAACGTGATCAAGGTCATCTGGGGCCGCGAGTGGGACGCGCTGCTGCACGGGGACCGCGACGGCGCGCTGGTCAACCTGATGAACACCACGCCCGACGGCGACTTCCAGACCTACAAGGCCAACGACGGCGCGTACGTCCGCGAGCACTTCTTCGGCCGTGACCCGCGCACGAAGGACCTCGTCAAGGACCTCTCCGACGCGGACATCTGGAACCTCAAGCGCGGCGGCCACGACTACCGCAAGGTGTACGCCGCCTACAAGGCCGCGCTGGAGCACCACGGCCAGCCGACCGTGATCCTTGCCCACACCATCAAGGGCTACGGGCTCGGCCCGGCGTTCGAGGGCCGCAACGCCACGCACCAGATGAAGAAGCTCACGCTGGACGACCTCAAGCTGTTCCGCGACGCCCAGCGCATCCCGGTCAGCGACGAGCAGCTGGAACAGGACCCGAAGCTGCCGCCGTACTACCACCCCGGCAAGGACTCCGAGGAGATCCAGTACATGCTGGGCCGCCGCAAGGCGCTCGGCGGTTACCTGCCGGAGCGGCGCGCGACGAAGGCCAAGCCGCTCGTGCTGCCGGGCGACAAGGTGTACGAGGCCATCCGCAAGGGCTCGGGCAAGCAGGAGGTCGCCACCACGATGGCGTTCGTCCGCCTGGTCCGCGAGCTGGCCAAGGACGCCGAGATCGGCAACCGGATCGTCCCGATCATCCCGGACGAGGCGCGCACGTTCGGCCTCGACTCGATGTTCCCGACGGCCAAGATCTACAACCCGCACGGGCAGACCTACACCTCGGTCGACGCGCAGCTGATGCTGGCCTACAAGGAGTCCGAGCAGGGCCAGCTGCTGCACGAGGGCATCAACGAGGCGGGCTCGACGGCGTCGTTCACGGCGGTCGGCACGTCCTACGCCACGCACGGCGAGCCGATGATCCCGATCTACATCTTCTACTCGATGTTCGGGTTCCAGCGCACCGGCGACGGCCTGTACGCGGCGGCCGACCAGATGGCCCGCGGCTTCGTCCTCGGCGCCACGGCGGGCCGCACGACGCTGACCGGCGAGGGCCTGCAGCACGCGGACGGGCACTCGATCCTGCTGTCGGCCACCAATCCGGCCGCGGTGACGTACGACCCGGCGTGGTCGTTCGAGATCGCGCACATCGTGCGGGACGGCCTGCGCCGCATGTACGGCGAGACCGGGCCCGACGGCAACGGCGAGAACGTCTTCTACTACCTGACCGTCTACAACGAGCCGTACCAGCAGCCTGCCGAGCCGGAGAACCTCGACGTCGACGGCCTGCTCAAGGGTCTCTACCGCTACGCGGAGGCACCCGAGGGAGACGGCCCCGAGGCCCAGATCCTCGTCTCGGGCGTCACGATGCCGGACGCGCTCAAGGCGCAGGAGATGCTCCGGGAGGAGTGGGGCGTCCGTGCCGCGGTGTGGTCGGCGACGTCGTGGACGGAGCTGCGCCGCGAGGCCGTCGAGGTCGACCGGGACAACTTCCTGTACCCCGGCGACACCCCGCGCGTGCCCTACGTCACCTCCGCGCTCAAGGACGCGAACGGGCCCGTCGTGGCCGTGTCGGACTGGATGCGCGCGGTGCCGGACCTCATCCGGCCGTGGGTGCCGACCGACATGCTCACGCTGGGCACCGACGGGTTCGGCTTCTCCGACACCCGTCCCGCCGCGCGGCGGCACTTCCTCGTCGACGCGGAGTCGATCACGGTCGGCGTGCTGACGATGCTCGCCCGCCGTGGCGAGTTCGACCAGGCGAAGGTCGTCGAGGCGACAGAGAAGTACCGGATCCACGACGTCGCCGCGGCGGGCCCGCAGACGTCGGACTCGGGCGTCGCCTGAGTCAGTATCGGCACCTCACGACCCGCCGCCGGCCCCGCCCGGCGGCGGGTCGTCCCGTCAGTGGAACGCAAAGGAGCCCATTGTGACCAGGCGCAGGCTGCCGAGGCCCGCCGAGCTCGCCGAGATCCTGCGGCCGAAGCCGTTCGTGGCCAATCCGACCGACCGGCGGCTCGCCGCCGCCCACACGATCGCCGACCTGCGCACGATCGCGCGCAGGCGCACGCCGAGGGCCGTTTTCGACTACACCGACGGGGCCGCGGAGCTGGAGGACAGCCTGCGCCGCGCTCGGCAGGCGTTCCGGGGCGTCGAGTTCCGTCCGAACGTGCTGCGCGGCGTGTCCGATGTGGACACCAGCGTCGAGGTGCTGGGCGCGCGCTCGGCGCTGCCGTTCGCATTCGCCCCCACCGGGTTCACGCGGATGATGCACCACGAGGGCGAGTCCGCGGTCGCGCGCGTCGCCCAGCGCAACGGTGTTCCGTACGCGCTGTCGACCATGGGCACGACCTCGATCGAGGACGTCGCCGCCGTGGCGCCCGAGGCCCGGAAATGGTTCCAGCTCTACGTGTGGCGCGATCACGGCGCCGGCGCCGAGCTCATGCGCAGGGCGTGGGACGCGGGCTACGACACGCTGATGCTCACCGTCGACACCCCGGTCGGCGGAGCCCGCCTGCGAGACATGCGAAACGGGCTCACGATCCCGCCCGCGCTGACACTGCGGACCTTCGTCGACGGCGCGATGCACCCGGCGTGGTGGTTCAACCTGCTCACCACCGAGCCGCTGCTGTTCGCCTCGCTGACGAGCTGGGGTGGCACCGCCGCCGAGCTCATCGACGAGATGTTCGACCCCACGCTCGGCTACGACGATCTCGTGTGGGTGCGGGAAAGCTGGCCCGGCAAGCTCGTGGTGAAGGGCATACAGAATCCAGCCGACGCGAAGGACGTGGTGAAGGCGGGCGCGGAGGCCGTGGTGCTCTCCAACCACGGCGGGCGCCAGCTCGACCGCGCGCCGACACCACTGGAGCTGCTACCCCCGGCAC
Source organism: Prauserella endophytica (assembly GCF_005146945.1). Taxonomy (GTDB): domain Bacteria; phylum Actinomycetota; class Actinomycetes; order Mycobacteriales; family Pseudonocardiaceae; genus Prauserella_A; species Prauserella_A endophytica. The sequence goes on along the minus strand of NZ_SWMS01000005.1, from coordinate 132,472 downwards.
TGGACGCCGTGGGCGGAGACGCCGAGGTGTGGATCGACACGGGCATCCTCTCCGGCGGGGACATCGTCGCCGCGCTCGCGATGGGAGCCGATCTCTGCCTCGTCGGCAGGGCCTACCTGTACGGCCTCATGGCCGGCGGCGAGCGCGGCGTGCAGCGGGCCGTGGACATCCTGCGCGGCGAGATCGTGCGCACCATGCAGTTGCTGGGCGTGCGCACCGTCGGGGCGCTGAACACCGGCCATGCCGTACTCCGCTGACCCGGGGAAAGGGGACCACGAAAGGGTGAGAACCCTTCCGTCCGGTGATCCACAAGGTCCATAGTGGAATCACCGGTGGGGACCGGGGAGACGAGACCGCCCGACGCAGCGAGAACCGCAGCGCGTCGGGCGGTCTCGTAATTTAGGGCCTGGCCTGCCAGAGACGTAGTATCGCAGGCACGATGTCACCCCCCAAGCGGCAGCGCCTGTCCGCCAAGACCCTGCGCGAACTCGAACGAGCCTCCGGCCGCCTTGCGAAGGCAAGCGTCGCGGCCATGGAGGAACGTCTGCCGTGGTTCGGCCGGATGCCCGCGGACCAGCGAGCCAGTGTCCTGTTGATCACCCAGACCGGCGCGGCCGGGTTCGTCAGGTGGCTGCGCGACTCCAAGGAGGCGCTCAAGCTCACCACCGAGGCGTTCCGCGCCGCGCCCCGCGAGCTGTCGCGCTGGATCAGCCTGCGCCAGACCGTGGGCCTCGTGCGGCTGGCCATCGAGGTCTTCGAGGAGCAGCTGCCCGAGTTCGCCGCCAGCGAGGAGGAGCGGGCCGCGCTCATCGAGGGCATCCTGCGCTACGGCCGCGAGGTCGCCTTCGCCGCGGCCAACTCCTACGCCGCGGCCGCCGAGGCACGGGGCGCGTGGGACGCCCGCCTGGAGGCGCTCGTGGTGGACGGCATCGTGCGTGGCGACGCCGAGGAGTCGGTGTTGTCCAGGGCCGCGGCGCTGGGCTGGGACCCGGCGGCCGCCGCCACCGTGCTCGTGGGCAACCCGCCGTCGGACGACCCGCCGACCGTCGTGTTCGAGGTCCGCAGCCGGGCCGCGCGGGCGGGCCGTCCGGTGCTGCTCGGCGTGCAGGGCTCCCGGCTCGTCGTGGTGGTGGCCGGGCCGACCGACGGCGGCCCGAAGGACCGCCCGATCCTGCCGACGCTGTCGACGGCGTTCGCCGAGGGACCCGTGGTCGCGGGCCCCACGGTGGACAGCCTCGCCGAGGCGCATCACAGCGCCGTGGAGGCCCTGTCCGGGTTGCGCGCGGTGGTCGGCTGGCCCTCGGCGCCGAGGCCGACCCGCTCGGTCGACCTGCTGCCCGAGCGCGCGCTCGCGGGCGACGCCGAGGCCGAACGCCAGCTGATCGAGAGCATCGCGCGGCCGCTGGAGGACGCGGGCCCCGCGCTGCTGGAGACCATCGAGACCTACCTCGAGAGCGGCGGTGTGCTGGAGACGTGCGCGCGGCAGCTCTTCGTCCACCCGAACACGGTGCGCTACCGGCTGCGCAAGGCCGCCGAGCTCACCGGCCGCAACGCGGGCGACCCGCGGGACGCGCTCGTGCTTCGCACCGCGCTCACGGTCGGCAGGCTCGCCAGGTCGCGCGGCCTTTGGTGACGTCAGTCACAAATGAACTGCTCGAACCCGACAATAGGGCCACGTCGGCGAGGGGTCACGTCACCTGGCGTTTGTAGGCTCCCCACAACGTCACGCGACGGACTTCGTGACCCGTCGGCATCCCCCGCGACCGGGCCGGACGTGTTCCCTGAAGGGGTGATGGCACTTCTCTGCCCCGGACAGGGGTCGCAGGCTCCCGGAATGCTCACCCCCTGGCTCGAGCTCGACGGCGCCCGCGAGCGGGTACAGCAGTGGTCCGATCGCGCCGGCCTCGACCTGCTGCGCCTCGGCACCGAGGGCGACGCCGAGGAGATCCAGGACACCGCCATCACGCAGCCGCTGATCGTGGCGCTGTCCCTGCTGGCCGCCGAGCACCTGCCCGAGAGCGTGCCCTCGGACGCCCCCGTCGCCGGGCACTCGGTCGGTGAGCTCGCCGCCGCCGCCATCGCCGGGGTGTTCTCGCCCGACGACGCCGTCGCGCTGGCCGCCGTCCGCGGCGCCGAGATGGCCAAGGCGTGCGCGATCGAGCCCACCAGCATGGCCGCGGTGATGCTCGGAGAGCCCGAGCGGGTGGTCGCGTGGCTGCACGAGAACGGGCTGGAGGCCGCCAACCAGAACGGCGCCGGCCAGATCGTCGCCTCCGGATCGGCAGCGCAGATCGAGAAGATCGTCGCCGAGCCGCTGGAGGGCACCAAGGTGCGTCCCCTGAAGGTGGCGGGCGCATTCCACACCAAGTACATGGCCCCCGCCGAGGAGGCGCTGCGGGCCCTCGCCGCGGAGATCACCCCCTCCGACCCGGTGCGCCCGCTGCTGTCGAACGCCGACGGCTCCGTGGTGACCAGCGGCGGCGAGTACCTCGAGCGACTGGTGAAGCAGGTGACCCGGCCGGTGCGCTGGGACCTGACGATGCGTGAGCTCGCCGCTCTCGGTGTCACGAGCACCGTGGAGCTGCCGCCCGCCGGCACCCTGACCGGCCTGGTGAAGCGCGAGGTCAAGGGCACCGTCACCACGCTCGTCGCGCTCAAGACCCCCGCGAACCTGGAGGATGTCCGATGACGGGTGGCCGACCGGCCATGAAGCTCCGGCAGGGGCCTGCGGCGACGCGCATTCTCGGCGTGGGCAGCACGCAGCCGGACAAGATCGTCACCAACGACGACCTCTCGCAGGTCATGGAAACCAACGACCAGTGGATCCGTGAGCGCGTCGGCATCGTCGAGCGCCGGTTCGCCGAGAAGGACGAGCTGCTGGTCGACATGGCCGTCGCCGCAGGAGCGAAGGCGCTCGCCGACGCGGGCACCGATCCGTCCGAAGTAGACACCGTGATCGTGCCCAACTGCACGATGCCCTCGCCCATTCCGAACGCCGCGGGTCAGGTGGCCGAGCGCATCGGGATCAAGGCGGCCGGCGCGTTCGACCTCAACGCCGCGTGCGCGGGCTTCTGCTACGGCCTCGGCGTGGCCTCCGATCTCATCCGCTCCGGTTCTGCGGGCAAGGTGCTGGTGATCGGCGCCGAGAAGCTCACCGACGTGGTGGACCCGCAGGACCGCTCCACGGCCATCATCTTCGCCGACGGCGCCGGTGCCGCGCTGGTCGGTCCCTCCGACGAACCGGGCATCGGCCCGGTGGCGTGGGGCAGCGCGGGCGACCTCGTCGACATGATCTACATGCGGGAGCACCGCTACCTCTACCAGGAGGGTCAGGCGGTCTTCCGCTGGGCCACCACGCAGATCGCGCCGATCGCGATGCGCGCCGTTGAGCTCGCGGGGCTGGAACTGTCCGATGTGGACGTGCTCATCCCGCACCAGGCGAACCTGCGGATCGTCGAGGCGATCGCCAAGCGGCTGCGGGCGAAGGGCGCCAGGGAGGACCTGGTGGTCGCCGACGACATCCGCTACTCCGGCAACACCTCGTCGGCCTCGATCCCGCTCGCCCTGGACCACATGCGCGCGGCGGGCACCGTGAAGACCGGCGACGTGGTGCTGCTGGTCGGCTTCGGCGCCGGCCTCTCCTACGCGGGCCAGGTCATCATCTGCCCGTGATACTCCCGGCCCGCGGCGGACGCGTTAAGGTCCGTCGCAAGCGCAAGCGCTTCGATTAGGAAGGAAACCGCCAAGTGGCAGACAAAGAAGAGATCCTGTCCGGCCTCGCCGAGATCGTCGAGGAGGTCGCCGGTGTGGCACAGGACGACGTGAGCACGGAGAAGTCGTTCGTGGACGACCTCGACATCGACTCGCTGTCCATGGTGGAGATCGCCGTGCAGGCCGAGGACAAGTTCGGGGTCAAGATCCCGGACGACGAGCTCGCGAACCTCAAGACCGTCGGGGACGCCGTCGACTACGTCGCGGCGAACTCCAAGTAACAACTCGGTTGGCTACCTCGGGGAGACTGCAATGAGCAACATCGACGTGGTGATCACCGGACTCGGCGCCACCACGCCGCTCGGCGGGGACGTCACGTCCACCTGGGACGGCCTCATCGCGGGCCGCAGTGGCGTCCGCACCATCGAGGCGGACTGGGTCGAACGCTTCGACCTCCCGGTGAAGATCGGCGCGAGTCTCGCCGAGGAGCCGACGGAAACCATCCCGCGCGTTCAGGCTCGCAGGCTGGACCGGTGCGAGCAGGTCGCGCTCATCGCGGCACGGCAGGCCTGGGCGGACGCCGGGTTCGCCGAGCAGACCGACGAGCACACGGACGTGGAGCCGGAGCGGCTCGGCGTGTCCATCGGCTCCGGCATCGGCGGCCCGGTCACGCTGCTCGACCAGGACGACCTGCTCGAGGAGCACGGCATCCGCAAGGTGTCGCCGCTGACCGTGCCGATGCTGATGCCCAACGGGCCTGCCGCGCACGTCGGGATCGACCTCAAGGCCCGCGCTGGAGTGCACTCGCCCGCCTCGGCGTGTGCTTCCGGTGCGGAAGGCATCGCGACCGGGTTCCAGATGATCCAGTCCGGCCGGGCCGACGTCGTGGTCGCGGGCGGTGCGGAAGCCTGCATCGCCCCGATCACCATCGCCGGCTTCGCGCAGGCGCGGACCGTCTCGACACGCAACGACGACCCCGCGCACGCGTCGCGCCCGTTCGACACGGGCCGGGACGGCTTCGTGCTCGGCGAGGGTGCCGGTGCGGTCGTGCTGGAGCGCGCCGACCGGGCCGCGGCCCGCGGCGCGCGGGTGTACGCGCGGCTGAGCGGCTTCGGCATCACCTCGGACGCCCACCACATCACGGGCAACCACCCGGACGGCATCGGCCAGATCGCGGCGATGCACCACGCGATCCGGATGGCGGGACTGACGGCGAGCGATGTCGGGCACGTCAACGCGCACGCGACCTCCACGGTCGTCGGCGACGTGGGAGAGGCGGCGGCCATCCGCAAGGCCATCGGCGAACACGCGGTGGTCACCGCGCCGAAGAGCGCGCTCGGCCACCTGGTGGGCGGCGCGGGCGCGGTGGAGGGCATCATCGCGATCCTGTCGATCTACCACGGGCTCGTGCCGGCCACGCTGAACCTGGAGAACCTGGACCCGAAGGTCGACCTCGACGTCGTCTCCGGCGAGGCCCGCAAGGTGGAGCTGACCGCCGCGATCAGCAACTCCTTCGGCTTCGGCGGCCACAACACTGCCCTGCTGTTCACAGCCGCCTGAGTCCCCACGACTGCAGGCCCTCCTGACTGCCCCCAAGGCCACCTTTGTTGCGTTGAACGCAACAAAGGTGGCCTTGGGGGGCTTTGGGGCGCCCTCAGCAGGCGGCGCGTTCGGGGATCGTGCCGGCCGGGACGGTGTCCAGCTTCCACTCGCCGTCCTCGTGCGCCAGCGGGAAGGCGAGGCGCCACCGGATGCACGGCTCGGGCAGGTCCGGCGGGGCGTCGGTCACGTCCTGTGTGCTCGTGAAGCCCACCAGGACCGTGAGCCGCTGCTCCGGCGCCACCTCGATCCGGTGCACACGGATGCTGCCGTCCTTGGTGCTGCGGTAGTTCGCCAGCCATTCCCGGCGCGGCTGCGCCTGCACCCGTTCGGCGACCACGGTGGTGGACCAGAGGTCGTAGTCGCCCCCGTTGATGGCGTCGAAGTGGGCCTGCAGCAGCTGACGCACGGGCTCCGCCTCGGGGTGCGCCGCGGCGTCCGCGGTGAGTTGCACAGTCCCTGGCCCGGGCTGCTGCTCGGGAGCGAGCGATGGCGTGGTCGGCTGGCTCGCCGCCACGTCCTCGTCGTCGGGAGGCTGGTAGATCTCACGCGCCAGCAGACCGCCACCGACCGTCAGCGACACCACCACGATGAGCACTGGCACGAGCCAGCGCGGGCGAGGCGGACCTGGGGGCACGCCGCAAGGGTAACCAGGTGGTTCAGCCCACCTGGTGCAACCAGGTGACGGGCGCGCCGTCGCCCGCGTGGCGGAACGGCTCGAGTGCCTCGTCCCAGCTCGCGCCCAGCAACTCGTCGAGCTTGTGCGCGAGCTGCTCGCCGGCCCTGCTGCGCGACACGAGGCTCCGCAGCTGGTCCTCGCCCACCACGATGTCGCCGTTCGCGCTAGTGCGCGCGTGCCAGAGGCCGAGGCCGGGCGCGTAACAGATGCGCTGCCCGTCAACGCCGGGGCTGGGCTCCTCGGTGACCTCGAACCGGATCATGGGCCACGCCTTGAGTGCCCCGGCGAGTTTGCCTGCCATGCCTGCGGGCGCGCGCCAGTCACACTCGGCGCGGAGCTGTCCCGGGGCGGCAGGCTGCGCCGTCCACTGCAACTCCACGCGGACACCCAGAGTGCCCGAGATCGCCCACTCGACGTGCGGACAAACCGCAGACGGCGACGAGTGGACGTACACCACGCCACGAGTGCTCACTGCTGACCTCCGCTGCTCGACGAGGGGCGTCTTCCCCTACGACCTCGCGAACCACGAAGATCCGAAAGCGCTGTGACACTTCATGGGCCATTCTGCACGCAGCTCACCCATTTGGCCACATGAGCACCAGAAATCACACCGGCCAGTGAGCATTTTCAGGGAGCAAGGGAGCTTTACTCCCGTCAAACGAGAGCAAAGCTCCCTTGCTCACCCGGAGACCACACCGGTGGGTGAATCAGGCGGGTCCGGCGCCGAGTGCGGTCGCGGCGGCGACCACGTCGACGAGCCCGGTGCCCTTGTCGAAGCTGGACGTGTAGGGCCCGTCCTGCTGGTACGGAGCCCCGTCCCGGTACTTGTACGCCGTCGACTTGAGCGCGTGCTCGATCTCGCCCGGCGTGGCGCCCGGCTTCGCCTGGAAGAGTTGCGCCACGATGCCCGTGATCTGCGGCGCTGCCATCGACGTCCCGCTGATCACGTTGTACGTGCCCAGGTCGAGAGGGCCAGGGCCGTTGACGGCCTGCAGGCCCGTGGAGCAGATGACCAGGTAGGGCCTGCACGCGGACAGGATGTTCTCGCCCGGCGCCGAGATGTCCGGCCAGCTCTGCCGCACGTCCGCCGCGCCCCGCGACGAGTAGTCCGACACCGTGCCGTCACGCGTGCCCGTGCCCTGGTCGTTGAACGACGCGACCGACACGATGCCCGGCGTCGGATCCTGACCGGCCGGGTTGGACAGGTTCTCGCTGCCGTCGCCGCCGTCGTTGCCGTTGGCCCAGACCGTCACCACGCCCTCGGCGGCCAGCGCCCGCTGTAGCTTCACCGTCGCCGACTGCGGGTCGAACTCCCCGCCGCCGCTGGGCCCGTAGGAGTTGTTGATCACCTTGATCGGCGGGCACGCCTGCGCGGACACGCCCGCGCCGCACGGCGCCCGGTGGTTCTCCAGCACCCAGTTCAGTGCCGCGTCGGCACCGAGCACCACCAGCGCCGCGCCGGTGGAGATCGACACGATCTTCGAACCCGGCGCAGATCCACCCACTCGGGTGCCACCCGACAGGGTGAGGTCATTACCAGCCGCGATGCCGGTGACGTGCGTGCCGTGGCCACCGAGTGAGAGCGTGTCCGTGTCCACAGTGTTCGGCAGCCGCGTGATGCAGCCGGTCGCCGTGCCCTGCACGCACAGGCTCTTTAGATTCGCGACCACCCGGCTCCCGCCGTCGGGCCCCCGGAACGCGGGATGCGTCGGGTCCACGCCGGTGTCGATCACCGCCACGCTCACGCCGCTGCCGTCGAGCGGGCGGCCGTCGGCTCCGGTCAGCGTCTCCCTGGCCTCCAGTGCGCGGGTCGCCGTGGTGCCCGTGCTGGCGTACATGCGCACCGGGTCGTTGTTCTCGACGTACGTGACGCCCTGCGCCGAGCGCACGGCGCGCACCTGGTCGGCCGTGCCGGACGCGGCGACCACGCCGATGCGCTCGAAGCTCGTGATCTTGGCGAGCCCGGCCGAGCGCACCGCGCTCTCCGCCGAGGCGAGGTCGGCTCCGTGCACGAGCGCGGTCACCGGTGCTGTGCCCGAGGCCGAGGACAGCAGTGCGGAAAGGGTGTCCGACACGGGCGCGAGCGGCTGCCCGGCCTGGGCCGGAGTGACACCCGACAACGCGAGCACCGCGGCGGACGCGGCGATCCACAGTGGCCGGAGAGAGCGGGTCGAGGACCGTGAACGCATCTCGTCCTCCAAAACGGAGAGATCGACAGTGACCTACCAACGAGTAAGTACTCAACTAGGTGACGGTGATCGCTGTCAATGACTACCTTCCGTATCGGGCACTCGCGCACGGTCAGGTACCTTGTCGCGCTAGCGTGTGAGCGCGAGGCACGGCTTCAGGGGAGGTTCGCGTGCGACTCGTCCGGTTTCCTCGGCAACCCACCCGTGTCTCCGAGGACATCCGCGCCGCGCTCGCGTCGCTCGGCCGGGGCCGCAACGTCGTCGGCGGCGTCGCGCTCGCCGGGGTGCGGCCCGCGGGCGCGCCCAGGGCGGTCGACGCAGTGCTGATCGTGCCGGGCGGCGTGCTCGTCGTGGTCGGTGTCGACCTGCCCGACCCCGCGATGCGGCTCGACGCACCACTCGACGGGCAGTGGCGGACCGACGGCTGGCCGCTGGTCAGCACCGACGAGGCGGTGAACCCCGGCATCGAGGCACTCGCGCTCGCCGCCACGGTCGCCGAGCGCGTCCGCGCCGTCGAACCGGACGCCACGCTGGGCACGGTGATCGCGGTCGGCCCGTTCGTCGAGACCGTCGAGCAGCCGCCCGCCGACCTCGCAGGCCCCGTCCGCGTCGTCCACCCGACGCCGACGAGCATGCTCGCGGCCGCCGTCTCGCTCGCCTCGGCGGAGCGGCCGTTCACGGCGCAGCAGGTCCGCGCACTCGTCCGGGCAATGGAGCCGACGGCGCCGGAGCAGGACGACGAGACGCTCGCGGCCGAGGGGTTCACCACCGAGGAGAACCCGCTCGCGCTCGCGCCCGAGACGGTGCCGATCGAGCATCCGACCAAGCCGGCCGCCACACCCGTTCCCGTCACCGTCGCCGTGAACCCGGAACGGCCTCGCCCTCCACGGCCCGCTCCCCTGCCCAGCCCGCTCCCGGCACCGGCCCCCGCTCCCGCCACACCACCGGTCCCCGCGCCGCGGCCCCGGCGCCCGCGCTGGCAGCCGCTCGCCGCGGCGGGGGCTTTCGTCGCCGTGATCGGCGCGGTGCTCGCGATCGTGCTCACGCGGGGAGGCGAGGACGAGGCTCCGGCGGGCACACCGGCGGCCGTGACGACCGCGGGAGGGGTGGAGTTCACCGAGCGCGCCGCGGGCGCCGACGACGACTGCGCCCCACACGCGACGGGCGACCTCCAGGTCGCACTGGAGGAATCCGGCTGCACCGGCGTGCGCAGGGCCAGCTTCGACACCACCGTGGACGGGGCGACGGTGGCGGTGTCCGTCGCCGCGCTCGCGTTCCCCGACGAGGCGAGCGCGCAGGAGTTCCTGCGACTCGCCGACACCCCCGGCAGCGGGACGATCACCGACCTCGCGACGGAGACGGAACGCTGGCCCGGCGACGTCCCCGCGTTCGCGAACGCCGCCTACGCGGGCGCGCTCGACGGCAGCACCGTGCGGTTCGTGCTGACGTGCCTGCTCGACGGTGCCTCGCGGCCGGACGACCCCCGCCTCACCGACACCGCCAAGGCGGCACTGAAACTGCCGCTCTGAGCGGCTACAGGCCGTACTCCTCCAGCAACCGCAGCCAGACCTCGCTGATGGTCGGGAACGCGGGCACCGCGTGCCAAAGCCGCCGAAGCGGCACCTCGCCCACCACCGCGATCGTCGCCGCGTGCAGCATCTCCGCCACGTCCTGGCCGACGAACGTGACCCCGAGCAGCACCTCGCGTCCGGTGTCGACGACGATGCGCGCCTTGCCCGCGTAGCCGTCGGCGTGCAGCGCCGAACCGGCCACCGCGATGTCGAGGTCGAGCAACCGGTGCCGGTCGTCGCCCGCCTCGGTCAGGCCGACCGACGCCACCTCGGGGTCGGTGAAGATCACCTGTGGCACCGCGTGGTGGTCGGCGGTCGCCGTGTAGCGGCTCCACGGCGTGGTGTCGACGCGCTGCCCGGCGGCCTTCGCGGCCAGCACGTCGCCCACTGCCCTGGCCGCGTACTTTCCCTGGTGGGTCAACAAAGCCCGGCCGGTGACGTCCCCGGCGGCGTACAGCCACCCACCGTCCACTCCCGACACCAGGCCGGTATCGTCGACCTCGAGCGGCTCACCGGGTTTCAGGCCGATCGCGTCGAGGCCGAGGTCGTCGGTCGCCGGGCGGCGACCCGTCGCGACGAGCAGCTCGTCGGCGTCCAGCGCGGTGCCGCCGGACAGCTCGACGCGCACTTTGCCGTCCACTGTGGACACCCTCTCCGCGCGCGTCTCGGTGTGCAGGCGCACGCCGTCCTCGCGAAGGCCTTCCGCGACGGCGTCGCCGGCAAAGTCCGGGTAGCGCGGCAACGGGCGTGGACCCGTCGCGATCAGCTCCACCCGCGCGCCGAGGCGAGCCCACGCCTGTGCCATCTCCACCCCGACCACGCCTGCGCCCAGCACGGCGAGAGTGCCCGGCACCTCCGAGGCCGACGTCGCCTCGCGGGAGGTCCACACGCGCACGTCGTCGAGCCCTTCCACCGGCGGCTTCTTGGGCACACTTCCCGTGCACACGACCACTCCGTGCTTGGCCCTCAGCACCGAGCCATCGCCGAGCGTGACCTCTCGCTCACCGGTGATCCGGGCGCGACCGCGCACCGCCTCGACGTCCGCGTCGCGCGCCCAGTCCACCTGACTGCCGTCGTCCCAGTTCGACACGAACGCGTCGCGGCGCGCGAACACCTCGGCCGGGTCGAGCCGGGCGCCATCCGCGACGCCCGGCATCCTGCGCACCGCCGCGAGGAGATTTCCCGGTCTCAGCAAAGCTTTGCTCGGCATGCACGCCCAGTACGAGCACTCCCCGCCGAAGCGCTCGTGTTCCACCAGCGCGGCCGTGAGCCCGCCCTGCACCGCACGCGCGGCGACGTTCTCGCCAACCGCTCCGCCGCCGATCACCACCACGTCGAAAGTCCGCTCAGCCATGCGTCGAGCGCACACCACTCGCGCTGGTCCCGCAACCTGGCCGCCCCACAAGGGAAAGCACGCTGCCGCTATCCTTGCCGCGCACACGGTTTCAGTACGGGGAGGTCATTCATGGCCAGGAGCACAGCGGTCGAGCTGCTCGACGACATCAACGGTGAACCCGCCGAGGAGACGGTCCGGTTCGCGTTGGACGGCGTCGAGTACGACATCGACCTCTCCGGTGAGAACGCGGAAGGCCTTCGCGAGGCACTGGACCGTTACGTGCGTGGCGGGCGCCGCACCGGCGGCCGCAAGCGCGCACCCCGGATCATCGGCACCGCGAAGCGGCGCGGCACCCGCAGGAGCACCACCGCGCGGAGCACCGAGGGCACGACCGCGAGGAAATCCGCCTCGACCACGAAGTCCGCCCCCAAGACCGCCGCGAAGAGGACTGCCACCCCGAGGAAGACCGCGGCTCCCACCACCGCGAAGCCCGCCTCGCGCGGCCGTACCGCGAAGGCCTCGACCACCACGGCGAAGAGCACGCGCGGCACCACCGCCAAGAACACCAAGAGCGCGGCAGCGAAGACCACGACAACGGCGGCCGCGAAAACCACCAAGGCGAAGGCCACCGCCGCGAAGGCGACAACGGCCAAAACCGCCCCGGCCAAGCGCACCACCGCCAAGAGCGCTCCGGCGAAGAACACGACCGCCAAGAAGACGAGCGCCAAGAAGACGAGCGCGAAAGCGGTGACCGCGAAGAAGGCTCCGAAGGCCGCCGCACCGAAGTCGTCGGCCGCGAAGAAGACCGGCGCCAGGAACGCCCGCGGGACCTCGGCCGCAGCCAAGGTCCCGCAGGTCACCTTCTCGGCGGCGGCCCAGTGAGCCGCCGCGGCGTCACAACGCCTTGAGCTCCTCCACGATCTCGCCCACAGACGATTTGGCGTCGCCGAAGAGCATGGCCGTCTTCGGGTCGTAGAACAGCTCGTTGTCGATTCCCGCGAACCCGGAGCTCATCGACCGCTTCAGCACGATCACGGAACGGCTCGAGTTCACACTGAGAATCGGCATCCCGTAGATCGGCGAGCTCGGATCGGACTGCGCGGCCGGATTGGTCACGTCGTTCGCACCGATCACCAGCGCCACGTCGGTCTGCGGGAACTGCGAGTTGCTCTCGTCCATCTCCTTGAGGCTTTCGTACGGAACGTCCGCCTCGGCCAGGAGCACGTTCATGTGGCCGGGCATCCGGCCCGCCACCGGGTGGATGGCGTAGAGCACCTCGATGCCCTTGCTCTCCAGCAGATCGGCCATCTCGCGCACGGCGTGCTGTGCCTGGGCCACCGCCATGCCGTAGCCGGGCACCACCATGACCTTGCTCGCGTAGGCCATCTGGATCGCGGCGTCGCCCGCGCTGGTGCTGCGCACCGGCCGCTGCTCACCAGAGCCGCCCGCCGCCGCGACCGCCGTGCCGCCACCGAACCCGCCGGCCACGATCGCCGGGATCGACCGGTTCATCGCCTTCGCCATGAGGTTGGTGAGGATCGAACCGGACGCGCCGACGATCATGCCGGCCACGATGAGCGCGGTGTTGTCGAGCGCGAGACCCATCGCCGCGGCCGAGAGCCCAGTGAACGCGTTGAGCAGGGAGATCACCACGGGCATGTCGGCGCCGCCGATGGGCAGCACCACCATCACGCCGAGGACCGCCGACGCGACGAGCACCCCGATGATCAGCCATTCCGAGCCGCCGCCCGCCGCGATCACGACGGCACACGCGAGCGCGGCCACCACGAGGAGCACGTTGAGCGGCTGCTGGAGCCTGCCGATGCTGATGGGTCGCCCGGAGATCAGCTCCTGCAGCTTGCCGAACGCGATGTTGGAGCCCCAGAAGGACACCGACCCCACCACCGCGGCGAAGAGCGAGGCGATCGCGACGTACAGGGGCTCGTGCGCGAAGCCGTCCGTGGTACGGAACTCGACCCACGCGATCAGCGCGACCGCACCGCCGCCGACGCCGTTGAACAGCGCCACCATCTGCGGCATCGCGGTCATCTTCACCTGGCGCGCGGCGGGAACGCCGACCACGGTGCCCAGCACGATGCCGAGTGCGATGAGCCACCAGTTGCCCATGCCGGGCAGCAAGAACGTCGCGATGACGGCGATCGCCATGCCGACCGCGGCGATCCAGTTGCCGCGCACCGCGGTACGCGGGCCGGTGAGACCCATGAGGCCGTAGATGAAGAGCGCGAACGCGATGATGTAGAGAATCGAGACGAAGGTGGTCACTTCTTCGCCTCCTTAGCGGCGTCCTGCTGCTCCTTGGGTTTCTCCTTGAACATCCCGAGCATGCGGTCGGTGACCAGGAAGCCGCCGACGACGTTGATCGTGCCGAAGGCGATGGCGATCACGAGCAGGATCTTGTTGAGCACCCCGTCGGCGCCCATGCCGAGCACGATCAGGCCACCGAGCAGCACGATGCCGTGGATGGCGTTGGTGCCGGACATCAGTGGTGTGTGGAGTGTGTTGGGCACCTTGGAGATCACGGCGAAGCCGACGAACCCGGCGAGCACCAGCACGGCGAGGCTTTCGACCAGCATCAGTTCACCTCCTCGTCGCGGCCGGCGACACATGCGCCCGCCACCACCTCGTCGGAGAAGTCGATCGCGAGCTTGCCGTCGGTGTCGACGATCAGCTCCAGCAGCTCGGTGAGGTTGCGCGCGTACAGCTCGCTCGCGTGCACGGGCATCTCCGCGGGCAGGTTGAGCGGGGAGCAGATCGTCACGTCGTGGGCGACGATGTCCTTGCCCGGTTCGGTGAGCTCGCAGTTGCCGCCGGTCTCCCCGGCCATGTCGACGATCACGCTGCCCGCCTTCATACCGCGCACGGCCTCCGCGGTGACGAGCGTCGGCGCCTTGCGGCCGGGCACGAGCGCCGTGGTGATCACGACGTCGAAGCCACCGATCGCCTCCGTGAGCCGCCGTTGTTGCTCCGCCCGCTCCTCCTCGGTCAGCTCGCGCGCGTAGCCGCCCTCTCCCGCGGCCTCGATGCCGAGGTCCAGCCACTGGGCACCCACCGAGCGCACCTGCTCGGCGACCTCGGGCCGCACGTCGTACCCGGTCGCCTGCGCGCCGAGCCGTTTCGCGGTGGCCAGCGCCTGCAGCCCCGCGACGCCGACGCCGAGCACGAGCGCCTTCGCCGGCGGCACGGTGCCCGCCGCGGTGGTGAGCATCGGGAAGAACTTCGGCAGCCGCTGCGCCGCCAGCAGCACCGCCCGGTACCCCGCGACGTTGGCCTGCGACGAAAGCGCGTCCATGGCCTGCGCCCGGGAGATGCGGGGAATGGACTCGACGGCGAAGGCGGTGATGCCCGCCTTCTTCATGGCGGCCACCTCGTCGGTGTTGGTGAGCGGGGCGAGGAAACCGATCAGCACGGTCCCAGGCTTGAGCCGCTCGATGTCGGCCACGCTGGGCGGCACCACGGTGAGCACGATGTCGGCGCTCCACGCGTCGCCCATGGTGGCGCCCGCTTCCGTGAACACCTCGTCGGCGAGTTGGGCGCCCGCTCCGGCGCCCTGCTCCACGACCACCCGGAGCCCGCGTTTGGTCAGTCGTTCGATGAGTTTCGGCACCAGCGCGACTCTGCGCTCACCCGGCTTGGTCTCCTTGACCACGCCGATCGTCAACGTCGATCCAGTCGGCGATTCAGTCTCGGTCACCTTGGCGTCCTCTCGGGCCTGCGGTCCGGCGTGGTGACCATACTGGACGACAACGTTATCCAGCTCACGTGACGAGTGTCGCAATCACCACAATTTCGCATACAGTATGCACTATGGTGAGCGATACGGTTGTGGTATGTACTCCACCGAGATCGAGCTGCGTACCGGCGCAAACGCCGTGGTACAGGATCTGACCAAGGAAGCGGAACGGTTTCTCGCCGAGGCCGACGCGGGCGACGGCCTCCTGCACGTCTGGGTCCCGCACGCGACAGCGGGCCTGGCGATCCTGGAGACCGGCGCCGGCAGCGACGACGACCTGCTGACCGCGATCGGCGAGCTGCTCCCCCGCGACGACCGCTGGCGGCACCGGCACGGCAGCCGTGGCCACGGTCGTGACCACGTGCTGCCCGCGTTCCTACCGCCGTACGCGAGTGTGCCCGTGCTCGGCGGCGTGCTCGCCCTCGGCACGTGGCAGTCGATCTGCCTGGTCGACACCAACATCGACAACTCCGTGCGGCGCCTGCGATTCAGCTTCCTCGCCGGCTGAGCCGCGCCGCGGCCAGAGCACCACGAGCAGCCCGGCCACGAGCATCCCGCCGAGCACCCAGACGCCCGTGGCGACATCGGGGGCGCCGGACGTGCCCACGAGCAGGCTTCGCAGGCCCTCGGTCGAGAACCGGAACGGCGTCCACGACCACAGCAGGTTCGCGTACGCCGGGTTGAGCATCTCCGGCACCTGGCTCGCCACCGACGGGGCGAGCAGGTAGAGCGGGCCGAGAATCGCCATCGCCCGCACCCCGAGCAGACGCAGCAGCCCGGCCTGCAGTGAGGCGAACGCCGTCACCGTCAGGAACACGAAGCCGACCGTCTCCCAGCCGAGGTGCAGCGAGGAGTCCCACAGCGCGAGGAAACCGACGAGCGCACCGGTCACCAGCACGCTGGTGCCGAGCACCTGCGTGAACCGGGCGAGCGGCGACGGCTTCACGTCCCTGCGCTCCGAGAGCAGCGTCAGCGCCGCACCCGCCGCGAGCCCGCCGACCCACGCGAGCGCGCTGATGCCGAGCGGGGCGAACCGGCCCGCCGCCCCGGTTTCGTGCACTGTCTCCACCACGACGGGAGCCGCCGTCCCACCCTGGGCGAGCGCGGCCGTCACGGCCTGGCCCGCACCGGTCAGCGCCTGCTGCGCGAGCTGCGTCCCGGTGGGGTTCACCGCACCGGAGACCACGACCTTCGCCGAGGGGCCGCCCTGTGCCGCGGTGAGCTCGAGAACCCCGTAGACCTCCTTGTCCTCGAGCAGCTGCCTGCCCTCGGCGGGAGTGGTGACGCGCCAGTCGAGCACCTCGCCGCCCTGCCCGGCGACCCGCTGGGCCGCCTGGTGCAGCGGCCCGCTCGCCGGTGCCGCGACCGCCACCGGCACGTCCTTGGGCTCGGCCGTGGTCTGTGCGCCGAAGGTGAGGAACCCCAGCACCACGACGGCAAGGCCGCCCACGAGCGCCGTCAGCACCGCGAGCCGTCCACCTCCGCGTGACGTCGGACCAGCCATGCTGATCCCCTCCCAATTCTTCGTCCGTTGAATTCAACGACCAAGGTACGACCGCCGCGACCCAGATGTCAACGTCCGTTGAAAAAGGCTGCCGGTAGCGTGAACCGGGTGACCGCTTCGCCGACCCGCCTCGTGCTCTGGGACATCGACCTGACCCTCGTCGACCTGCGCGGGCTCGGCGGCAGCTGGTACACCGAGGCCCTCGCGTCCGTCGCAGGCATCGCCCTGGAGGCGATGCCCAGGTTCGCGGGCCGCACCGAACTCGCCATCACCACCGAGCTGCTGACGGCACACGGGATCGAGCCGCACGACAAACTGGTCAAGCGCGTGTGGCGGGAGCTGGTGGCCCTCTCGACGCGGTCACTGCCGACGCTGACCGGCCGGGGCCGTGCACTGCCCGGCGCCGAGGACGCGCTCGCCGCGCTCGCCGGGCACGGCGTGGTGCAGTCGCTGGTCACGGGCAACCTGCCGGAGATCGCCGAGCACAAGCTGAGCGCGTTCGGCCTGCACACCCACATCGACTTCGGGATCGGCGGCTACGGCTCGCTCTCGGCGCACCGCCCCGACCTCGTCGAGCGCGCCGTCGCGCTGGCCTCGGCCAAGCACGACACGACGTTCGTCCCCGGCTCCGTCGCGGTGGTCGGCGACACCCCGCACGACGTCGAGTCGGCGCTGCGCCACGGCGCCATCGCGGTCGGCGTCGCCACCGGCTGGTACGGAGAGGACGAGCTGCGGGCCAGCGGCGCGCACGTCGTGTTCGGCGACCTGTCCGACACTGCCGCCGTGCTGGCGGCACTGTTGCGTTAGGACGGTCAGGACGTCGGCGTGGCCGGGACCGTCGTGCGGTCCTCCTCAGGCACCGACCGCAGGCTCTGCAGAATGCGCAGCAGCTCGTCGCGGGTCGGCGCGCCCGCGTAGTCCTGGTCGGCGTAGGCGACCAGCACCGGGATGCGGCCCGAGCCACCGGCGGGTTCCACCGCGATCGCCGCCACCAGCGCGCGGTCCGGCAGGCAGCCGCCGCCCTCCGTGGTCACCTCGACGACAGTGATGCTCGCGGGCTGCGTGGCATCGCCGCCGAACGACACGGTCGCCTGCTCGGGAGCACCGGTGTCGAGCGTGGGTGCGGGGCCGCCCTCCTCCGTGTAAGCGTGGCCGGCGAGGTTCTCGGCGGTCTCCCTCGCGGCCGACGCCGGGTCCGCGCTCTCGACCGGGGTCACCCCGGCGCCCCCACGGTCCCGGTGGTCACACACCTCGCCGCCGGTGAACGCGCTGGCCGCGAGCGTGATGCCGGGGCGGACGTCGTCGGCCTCCCAGCCGTGGACGACGCTCGGTTCGGGCGTCCACGACGGTGGCACGTCGTAGGCGTACACGCCGTCGCCACCCGCGACGGACTGCCAGCCCTCGACCACGGCAGGCACGATCACGTCGGGTTCCGGGGTGTACGGGGCCGCCTCGGTGACGGGCGGCGCGGACGAGGAGGCTTCGTCGTCCTCGAGGTTGCCGGCGATGCCCCTGGCCAGGCTGATGACGCCGCCGAGGAGCGTCAGCAGCAACACCACCGCCAACGGAGCCTTCGTCCGCTTCGGGCGCGGTTTCGGCGGTTCGGGAGGAGGCGGCGCCTGCGGGCTTCTCCGGACGAAGTCCGGTGTCGCGTCGGCGGAATCGGCGGGCTCGTACCCGCCGATCCCCTTGAGCGCCGCGCGGTCCTCGTAGCCGTACCGGGCCGAAAGATCGTCCGGCTTACGACGCCACCACCCCATGGGCGAGGACTCTACCGGGCGCTGAGGGCCACCAACTGCTCGACGACCTCGTCGACGGCGATCTCGGAACGCTCCCCGGTCGCGCGGTCCTTCACCTCGACGACGCCCTTCGCCAGCCCGCGGCCGACGACGAGGATCGTCGGCACGCCGATCAGCTCGGCATCGGCGAACTTCACTCCCGGTGTGGCCTTGCGGTCGTCGAGCAGCACCCGTACGCCGCGCTCGGAGAGCTGCGCCGCGATGCGCTCGCCGCCCTCGGCCACGGCCTCGTCCTTGCCTGCCACGACCACGTGCACGTCGGCGGGACCGATCCCGCGCGGCCACACCAGCCCGAGCTCGTCGTGGTGCTGCTCGGCGAGCACGGCGACGAGGCGCGAGACGCCGACGCCGTAGGAACCCATCGTGATGCGCACCGGCTTGGAGTCCGGTCCGAGCGCGTCGACCTCGAACGCGTCGGTGTACTTGCGGCCGAGCTGGAAGATGTGGCCGATCTCGATGCCGCGCGCGGCGACCAGGGTGCCGTGCCCGTCGGGCGAGGCGTCGCCCTCTCGCACCTCGGCGGCCTCGATCGTGCCGTCCGGGGTGAAGTCGCGGCCGCAGAGGAGGTCGACGACGTGGTGGTCGGCCTTGTCCGCGCCGGTGACCCACGCGGTGCCGCGGACGATGCGCGGGTCCACCAGGTACCGAACCCCGTTGGCCTGGAGCGCCCCTGGACCGATGTAGCCCTTCACCAGGAACGGGTTGGCGGCGAAGTCGGTCTCCTCGAGCAGGGCGACCTCGGCGGGCTCGAGCGACGCCTCGAGCCGCTTCAGGTCCACTTCCCGGTCGCCGGGGACGCCGACGGCCAGCAGCTCCCAGTTCTTCTCCCCCGGCTGGCGGGTCTTCACGAGCACGTTCTTCAGCGTGTCCGCGGCGGTGAACGTGCGGCCGAGGCCGGCCTTGTTGAGGAAGTCGACCAGTGTCTCGATGGTCGGCGTGTTGGGCGTGTAGTGCACCTGCGCCTCGGGCCTGCCCTCGACGGGCTGCTCGGCGGGCGGCGGGGTGACCACGGCCTCGACGTTGGCGGCGTAGCCGGACTCGGTGCTGCGGACGTAGGTGTCCTCGCCCGTCTCGGCGACCGCGAGGAACTCCTCCGACGCCGAGCCGCCCATCGCGCCGGACGTGGCCTTGACGATGACGTACTCGAGGCCGAGCCGGTCGAAGATCCGGATGTAGGCGTCGCGGTGCAGCTGGTACGAGCGCGCGAGGCCCTCGTCGTCGAGGTCGAACGAGTAGGAGTCCTTCATCACGAACTCGCGGCCGCGCAGGATGCCGGCGCGGGGCCGCGCCTCGTCCCGGTACTTCGTCTGCACCTGGTACAGGATGACCGGGTAGTCCTTGTACGAGCTGTACTCGCCCTTCACGGTGAGCGCGAACAGCTCCTCGTGCGTAGGACCAAGGAGATAGTCGGCGCCCTTGCGGTCCTTGAGCCGGAACAAGGCGTCGCCGTACTCCGACCACCGGCCGGTCGCCTCGTAGGGCTCCCTCGGCAGCAGCGCGGGGAACTGGATCTCCTGCCCGCCGATGGCGTCCATCTCCTCGCGCACCACCGTCTCGATGTTGCGCAGCACGCGCAGCCCGAGCGGCAACCAGGAGTAACCGCCCGGGGCGACGCGGCGGACGTAGCCGGCGCGCACCAGCAGCTTGTGGCTGGGTACCTCGGCGTCCGCCGGATCCTCCCGCAGCGTGCGCAGGAAAAGCGACGACATCCTGGTGATCGGGGTGTTCACAGTGTTCTCCCGGGAAGCGCAAAGACGTTCATCGAAGGGTAGTCAACCGTCCCCGAGCTGCTGCAACCGGTATTTGTCGTACCCCCTGCCTAGGGTCGGGACATGACACTGCAACTGGGCATGGTGACGATCGACTGCGAGGACCCGCACAAGCTGGCGGCGTTCTGGTGCGAGGCGCTCGGCGTCGAGATCGCCGACGACTACGGCGAGTACGTGATGTTGACGAGCAGGACGGAGGGAGGGGTGCGGCTGGCCATGCAACGCGTGCCGGAGCCGCGCACGGGCAAGAACAGAGTCCACGTGGACTTCGGCACCGACGACCGCGAGGGCGAGGTGGCCCGGCTGGTGGGACTCGGCGCCACCGCGCTGGCCGATCACGAGATGCCGGGGCTGAACTGGACGGTGCTCGCCGACCCGGAGGGCAACGAGTTCTGCGTGGGGAGCCACCATGAGTGACCACTAGACTTTTCAGGCGTGCTCGTTCTGCTTCCTCCTTCCGAGACCAAGGCCGACGGTGGCGACGGTGGTCCGCTGGACCTCGGCGCGTTGTCCTTCCCCGAGCTGAACCCGTTGCGGCGCAAGCTCATCGACGCGCTCGTGGACCTGTCGGCCGACGTTCCGGCGAGCCTGGCCGCGCTGGGGCTCTCGGAACGGCAGCAGGGCGAGGTGGCCCGCAACGGGCGACTGTGGACGGCGCCGACCACTCCGGCTTTGCGCCGCTACACGGGCGTGCTCTACGACGCGCTGGACGCCAGCAGCTTCCGCAAGGCCGAGCTGGCGAGGGCGGAGCGGCGGCTCGCGGTGGCGTCGGCCCTGTTCGGCGTGGTGCGGGCCGGGGACCGGATCCCGGCGTACCGGCTCTCGGGCGGCAGCGCGTTGCCCGGGTTCGGCACGTTGCGCTCGCTGTGGCGGCCGGTGCTCGAACCGGCGCTCGGAGAGGTCGGCGAGCTGGTGGTCGACCTGCGTTCCGGCACCTACGCGGCGCTCGCCCGCGTACCGGGCGCGGTGACGGTGCGCGTGGTCACCGAGGACGCGGCGGGCAGGCGCAAGACGGTGAGCCACCACAACAAGGCGTACAAGGGAAAGCTCGCCGCCGCGCTGGCCACCAGCCGGTCAACCCCATCCACAGTGGACGGTTTGGTTTCCGTGGCCGGGAAGGCGGGTATCGCCGTGGAACGCACCGGCGAGCACGAACTGGAGCTGGTCACCGGGGCGTGAAGCGCTCAGGAGCCAGCGGGCCGAGGTCGTCGGCCACCGGTTCGGCCAGCAGCAACGAGGCGGTCAGGCTGGCGGCGTAGGGTCCCAGCGTCAGACCGGTCGGCCCGAAGCCGCTGAGCACGAACACCTCGGGGTACGCGGTCAGCTCGCCCAGCAGCGGCCTGCCGTCCGGGGTCGCGGGGCGGAAGCCGATCCGGGTCTCGGCGAGCGTGGCATCGGCGAGCCCCGGCGCGACGGCGAGCGCGTGGTCCAGCACCTCCTGCTGGCCGGCCGCGGTGATCCGGTGGTCGAAACCGGAGCCGGTCTCCCTCGTGGCGCCCGCGACGACCCGCGAGCCGGGGAACGCAAGGAGGTAGTGGCTCGACAGGGGCAGCACCACGGGCCACGCCGCGGTGTCGGTGCCGGGCAGCTCGAAGTGGCTGATCTGGCCGCGTTGCGGTTCGACCTCGATCCGTACGCCGAGCGGGGCGAGCAGTCGCGCGCTCCACGCGCCCGCGGCCACGAGCACGCGGTCTGCCGCCACCAGCTCCCGCCCCACGCGCACGCCGGTGACGCGCTCACCCGCGACGTGCAGCTCCGCGGCGCCTTCGACCAGGCGCGCCCCGCGCCTGACAGCCGCGCGCAGCATCACCGCGCGAAGCCTGCGGCCGTCCACCCGCCCGGCGCCGCTGACGTGCACGGCGCCCAGCCCTGGCGCCAGCGCGGGGAACAGCTCACGCGCCCGCGCGGAGTCCAGCAGGCTCACCTCGCCGGCCTCGGGCCACCGGCTCGCGCTGACGCTCACCCGCTCGTGCACCTCGGCCAGTTCCGCGTCGTCGGCGGCCACCACCATGCCGCCGACGAGCTCGAACGACGAGTCGGGCTGCCCGTCCTCGGCGAGCAGTTCCGTGAAGGTGCGGTAGTACGCCGCGGCACGGGCCGCGAACCCGAGCTCGACGTCGTCGAGCTTGCGCGAGGTCCACGGGCAGACGATCCCGGCGCCGGCGGCGGTCGCACTGCCCGGCAGGTCGGCGTCGGCGAGCACGACCTCCGCACCGAGCCGGGCGAGGTGGTAGGCCGCCCCCGCGCCGGCGATCCCCGATCCGATGACCACGATCCGCATGATCCCCAGCTTGCCGGAATTCGGTCGCGCGCACGGAGGTGCCCCGTGGACAGTGGCACGCGGAGCGCGAGTTCCGGCGCAGACCAGGGAGGTCAGGGGCCGTTCTCATCGCCCGCCCCTTCGCTCCGCCGCGCTGATCGCCGGTCCTGGCGGCTTCCCCGAGGAGTTCCACGGGTGCGATCGCACGGTTCTTCCGTTTTCGACCGGTTCCACGACCGGCCCGTCCGCAGCAAGCGGCGTAGACCACGCTTCGACGACGAGCCCGCTCACGCTCGCGGCGGACGGCTCGCCGAGGACGAGCGCACCGGCCCGTCCAGCCCCGCGAGTAGACCTGCAGAGACCGACCCGGCCGGCGGCGGGGATCGCGGGACGCGCGCGCCATGCGCAAAGCGCAGCGCGTTCGGCCGAACCCTCATCGCGGAGCAGTGGTGCCGCGGCCGAGACCGTCACGCGGAGTCGCTTGTGGACAGTCGGTGCGCACCCCGCACCCCTGCCGGTACAGCTCGCGGGCACGGAGCTGCTCCTGGAGTTCCTCGGCGATTCCGGCGAGAACGGCCGCTTCCCGGCTCGCCGTGGCACTGGAGCCGCTGGCCGCGAGATCTGCGCCCCGAGTGACCTCTCGCCGTACAACGTGCTCGTCCACGATGGACGGCTGCCGCTCATCGACCTGCGACAGGTGCCGAACGTGGTGAGCAACCCGCGCGGCGCGGCGTTCCTCGAACGTGACGTACGTAACATGGCGATGTGTTTCGCCGCAAGGGGTCCGGCCACCGCCGAAATCGCGGAGCACGAGCCGGTCGCGAGGCTGCGCCGAAGCACCGGAGCGCCTTGGGGTAGAGTGGTGAGGCACCGCCAAGCCGAGTAGCTCAGCGCGGTGCTCCACCCATCAGTTGGCGCGTGGTGCCCAGTAGCATCGTGCGCCGGGTCCGTCCCTGTGAACGCCCATCGCACCACCATCGCGACCTGCCCCTGTGCGGGCAACCGGGCCTCCTTGCGACGTACCACGTCCGAGAGGCATTGCGTGACAAACACTTCGTTCGCCGACCTGAACCTTCCGGCCCCGCTGCTGCGTGCTCTGCAGCAGGCGGGCATGGCGGAGGCGTTCCCGATCCAGGCGGCGACCCTGCCCGACGCGCTGGCAGGCCGGGACGTGCTCGGCCGCGCGCAGACAGGCTCCGGCAAGACCCTCGCGTTCGGCCTGGCGCTGCTGTCCCGCCTGCACGGCGGCAAGGCCCAGCCGAAGCAGCCCCGTGCGCTCGTGCTCGTCCCCACCCGTGAGCTGGCGATGCAGGTCTCCGACGCGCTCATCCCGCTGGCCAAGTCGCTCGGCCTGTGGTGCCGCACGGCCGTCGGCGGCATGGCCTTCACCCGCCAGTCCGACGCGCTCGCGCGCGGCGTGGACCTGCTCATCGCAACGCCCGGCAGGCTCTCCGACCACGTCCGCCAGGGCACCTGCCGGCTCGACGCCGTCCAGTACGTGGCGCTCGACGAGGCCGACCAGATGGCCGACATGGGCTTCCTGCCGCAGGTGAGGGAGATCCTCGACCTGACCCCGACGGACGGCCAGCGCCTGCTGTTCTCTGCGACGCTGGACGGCGACGTCGAACGGCTGGTCAAGCGCTACCTCACCAACCCGGTGACGCACTCGGTGGCTCCGGTGACGGCGAGCGTGACCACCATGGACCACTACCTCCTGCAGGTCTCCCACGAGGAGAAGCAGGCCGTGATCACCGAGATCGGCGCCCGTGAGGGCCGCACGATCATGTTCGTGCGCACCAAGCACCACGTCGACCGTCTGACCACGCGGCTGCGCGCGAGCGGCGTCCACGCGGGCGCGCTGCACGGAGGCAAGACCCAGGGCCAGCGCAACCGCGTGCTGGCCGACTTCAAGGACGGCCGCACCCACGTGCTGGTGGCGACCGACGTCGCGGCGCGCGGCATCCACGTCGACGACGTGAGCCTCGTGGTGCACGTCGACCCGGCCGCGGACCACAAGGACTACCTGCACCGCGCGGGCCGCACGGCGCGCGCGGGCGCGTCGGGCACGGTCGTGACGCTCGTGACCCGCGACCAGCGGCGCACGGTGCGCCGGATGACCGATCGCGCCGGGGTGAAGCCGGAGTCGGCGAACGTGCGCCCCGGTGACGAGGAGCTGGCGCGCATCACGGGCGCCCGCACGCCGAGCGGGGTCCCGGTGGTGGAGCAGCACCGCGCGCCGCGTCATCAGGGTGGCCGTCGTGGCGCCCCCGGCCGCGGCAGGCCCGCCTTCGGCGGCCGTCGCGAGCCCGCGAACAAGGGCGGCCGCCCCCAGCGCGGCAACCGCCGCCCCACCCACACCCACGCCTGACCCCTCTGCAGTGAAGGCCACCATGCCTGCGTTCAACGCAGTGAAGGTGGCCTTCACTGCGGCTACCCACAGTTACTGAGGCACTCGGCGAACCTTCCCCCAAGGCCACCTTTGTTGCGTTGAGCGCAGCAAAGGTGGCCTTGGGGGAAGTTGGCGTTACTGCATTGGGATGAGCTCGAAGGCGCAGGCCAGGACGCCGCCGAAGCGTTTGCCCGTCTCGGCGGCGGCCTCGCGCAGGAACCCGGTGTCGGCCATCGGCCCGGAGAGGCCGTCGAGGTAGGCGCGGTGGGCCTTCAGTGAGTCCACCGCGCGGTCCATCGTGGCCGTGATGTCCACGGCGTGCGTCGCCTTCGGGGACGCCGCGACGGCGACCCAGCGCACCCCCGACCACGGCTCCAGGCCCTCGTCGAGCAGATCACGGAACACCCAGCGGTTGGCGGCGTCGCGCACCGCGTCGAGGGTCGCGAGCCCGACGTTGCGGTGGTCGGCCATGTTGAGCCACGGCCCGCCCGGCCACGTCTCGTGGTGGTTGGTCATCACCACCAGTTCGGGGCGGTGCCTGCGGATCGCGGCGGCGATGTCGCGGCGCAGCGGCAGCCCGTACTCGATCACGCCGTCGGCATGGTCGAGGAACTCCACCGTCTCCACGCCCACCACGCGCGCGCTCGCGATCTGCTCGCGCTCCCGTAGCGGGCCCGCCTCCTCCGGCGTGATCCCGTCGATGCCCGCCTCGCCCCGCGTGGCCAGCACATAGGCCACCGAGCGGCCTTCGTCGGTCCACCGCGCGATCGCGCCCGAGCTGCCGTACTCCAGGTCGTCGGGATGCGCCACCACGGCCAGTGCGCGCTCCCAGTCCTCCGGCATTGGTGCCAGCTGTGCGTCTTCGGTCACCCTCGCTCCCCACTCCTTTCCTGCCCGGTGCGAGACTGCCAGGCGTGAACGCACCCGGTCCAGCTTTCCCCGCCACCCAGCCAGACCAGGTCTTCGACTGGCTCGACGCCGAGGCCGCCAGGCGCGCCGAAGCAGGCCTCACCAGGCGGCTCCGGCCACGCGGGCCTTCCTCCGACGAACTCGACCTCGCGGGGAACGACTACCTGGGGCTGGCCAGGGACAAGCGGGTCGCGGGCGCCGCCGCGGCGGCGTCGCTGCGCTGGGGCGCGGGCTCCACCGGCTCCCGCCTGGTCACCGGGTCGACCGAGCTGCACGCCGAGCTGGAGCACGAGCTGGCCAGGTTCTGCGGCGCCCAGGCGGCGCTGGTGTTCTCGTCCGGGTTCACGGCCAACCTCGGCGCGGTCACGGCGCTGTCGGGCGCCGAATCGGCGATCGTGACCGACAAGTACATCCACGCCTCGCTGATCGAGGGCTGCCGGCTCGGCCGCGCCGACGTCGCCGCCGTGGCCCACGGCGACCCCGCCGCGATCGCGCACGCGCTGGCGACCCGGCGCAAGCGCAGGGCGCTCGTGGTCACCGACTCGGTGTTCTCCGTGGACGGAGACCTCGCGCCCCTGCCGGAGCTGTCCGAGACGTGCCGCGCTCACGGAGCCGCGTTGCTCGTGGACGACGCCCACGGCTTCGGCGTGCTCGGTGAAGGCGGCCGCGGGGCGGTGCATGAGGCCGGCCTTTCCGGCGCGCCGGACGTGGTCACCACCATCACGCTGTCCAAGGCGCTCGGCGCTCAGGGCGGCGCCGTGCTCGGGCCGCGCCGGGTCATCAAGCACCTGGTGGACACGGCACGCAGCTTCATCTTCGACACGGGCCTCGCGCCGGGCAGCGCGGCGGCGGCGCTCGCGGCACTCGGCGTGCTCAAGGAGGAGCCCGATCTGCCGGGCAAGGTCCTCACCGCCGCACAGGGGCTCGCGAACGGCTTGCGCGAGGCGGGTTTCCGCGTGAGCACGCCCTACGGCGCGGTGGTGTCGGTGCACGCGCCGAGCCCGGACGCGGCCGTCACGTGGGCGGCCTCGTGCGCCGAGCACGGCATCCGGGTCGGCTGCTTCCGGCCGCCGTCGGTGCCCGACGGCGTCTCGCGGCTGCGGCTCACCGCGCACGCCGCGCTCGCGGAGTCCGATGTCGAGCGTGCGGTGAAGGTGATCACCGAGGTCGCGCCGCGCGGCGCCCGGGGCTAGAGCCGACGGAACCGCTTGCGTTGAACGCAGTGAGGGCCACCCTCACTGCGTGGAATCAAACGCAGCGGCGCGGAGTGCCTCCGGTTGGGTGGTGGTGGGAGACGGGCGGGCGCAGGCAGGGTGGCCTTCACTGCGGCCGGCTCCAGGAGCGAAGGGCTCTGCGTGAGGGCTAGAAGCGCCAGCGCGTCTGGCCGTAGGTGCCCTTGGCGAAGCCGAACGCCGTCCTTGGCGTCACCTCGTACACCAGCGCCGTTCCACCGTCGCCGTGGTGGAAGGCGTTGTCGCGCACGGAGAACCGCCAGTCCTCGCCGTACTTCGCCACGTACGCCTCCGCGATCCGGCGCAGCCGTCCCTCGTCGCGCACGCGCACGGCGTCGCCCTCGACCACGAGGTCAAGGCCGGCGTCGAGCTCGTTGCTGCCCGTGGTCAGCGTGCAGTGCGGGTTGCCTTCGAGGTTGCGGTTCTTGCGCTCGTCGGCGCCCGTGCAGAAGTGCAGCGCGCCCTCCAGCCACACCGCGATCAGCGGCGTCGTGTGCGGGCGCCCGTCGGGGCGGACCGTGGACAGCCAGTACAGCGGTGCGGCGGCCAGGCCGTCGCGCGCCCGCGCCCAGGAGGTCGCCGTGGCGGTGGGGTCACTGAAGCGGGGGTCGAGCTCGGTCACCGGCTCGGTGCTGGTCATGATCGCTCCTCGTCGTCGTGGTCCTCGCTGTTGTGACCACGGCGACGGGCGAAACTCATTGGGAGGCCGGCCTGCGCATCCGGATGTGCGGGATGCCGTCCTCGTCGAACTCCTCGCCCTCCGGCGCGAAGCCGAAACGCGCGTAGAAGCCCTGCGCGTACGTCTGCGCGTCGAGCACGCACTCGGCGTCGCCCGCGTACTCCAGCGCCGCGGCCATGAGCCGCCCGCCGAGGCCGGTGCCCCGCGCGGAGGCCGCCGTGCACACGCGTCCGATGCGCAAGACCCCGCCGGGCTGCTCGAGCACCCGCAGACAGCCGGTGACGCCGCCGTCACCCTGCTCCCAGATGTGGTGGGTGCCGGCCAGCAGGTCCTCGCCGTCGATCTCGGGATACGGGCACTCCTGCTCCACGACGAACACGTCGACGCGGAGCCGGAGCAGGTCGTGCAGTTCGGCGGCGGTCAGGTCAGTGCCCTTGCGGGAGTGAAAGTCGGCCACCCCGCATGACTATCAGATGCCGGAAACGTCCTCGACGTAGGAGGACACCCGGGTGTACACGCCCGGCTTGCCCGCCTGCGCGCAGCCGTCGCCCCACGACACCACGCCGATCAGCGTGTCTCCCACGACCAGCGGGCCGCCGGAGTCGCCCTGGCACGCGTCCACGCCGCCCTCCGGGTAGCCGGCGCACAACATCGTCTGCGGGTCGTAGGTGCCGTAGGACTGCCCACAGGACAGGTCGTCCATCACCGGCACCCGCGCGCTTCGCAGGGTGTCGGACTTTTCGCCGCCCTCGGAGAGCCTGCCCCAGCCCAGCACGGTGGCCATGGTGCCCGGCGCGTACAGCGCCTCGTCCTGCGGTCCGGCCACCCGCGCGGGCCGGTAGGGCGCGCTGCCCGCGAGCGTCAGCACCGCGATGTCGTCGCCCGTGGTCGGGTCCTCGTAGTCGGGAGCGACCCACACGCGCCGGACATCGAACCTCATGCCGTCGGCGCCGCGTTTGTCCTGCCGCCCCGCGACCACGCCCAGTTCCGAGCTGCGCACCGCGACCGCGCAGTGCGCCGCCGTGATCACCGTGTCGGCGGCCACCAGCGTGCCCCCGCAGAACTGGTTCTCACGCTCGTCGACGAGGTAGACGGCGTACGGGTGGTCGGCGATCGACGCGTCGGTCCCGCCGACGATGTACGGCTGGGTGCCGCTCGTCTGCTGCGCGCCCGCCGCCGGGACGAACACCGCTCCCGCCAGCAGGGCCACGGCCGAGACGAGCACCCGGCGCAAAGTCCTGGACATGCGTTTCCCCCTTCGAAAAACTCCCGTTCACCCTAGGCGCGACGCGGCCGGGCACAGGGTCACCGGATCGGGTGGACTACGGTCTTCGGCGTGCGAGGTGGGCTGCTCATCGCTGGGACGACGTCCGACGCAGGCAAGTCGACGGTCGCCGCCGGCGTGTGCCGGTGGCTGGCGCGGCAGGGCGTGCGCGTGGCGCCGTTCAAGGCGCAGAACATGTCGAACAACTCGATGGTCTGCGCCGACGGCTCGGAGATCGGCAGGGCGCAGTGGCTGCAGGCGGTCGCGGCCGGAGCGGAGCCCGAGTCGGCGATGAACCCGGTGCTGCTCAAGCCCGGCAGCGACCGGCGCAGTCACGTCGTGCTGCGCGGCAAGCCGTGGGGCGATCTCGTCGCGGGCGACTGGGCTCAGGGCCGCCGTGCGCTGGCCGAGGCCGCCTACGTCGCACTCGCCGAGCTGCGCGAGCGCTACGACGTCGTGGTCTGTGAGGGCGCGGGCAGCCCCGCCGAGATCAACCTGCGCGAGGGCGACTACGTCAACATGGGCCTCGCCCGCGCGGCCGGGCTGCCCGTGCTGCTCGTCGGCGACATCGACCGCGGCGGCATGCTGGCCGCGATGGCGGGCACCGTCGCGCTGCTCGACGAGGCCGACCAGGCGCACCTGGCGGCGTTCCTGGTCAACAAGTTCCGGGGCGACGCCGCGCTGCTGGAACCGGGCCTCGTCACGCTGAGCGAGCTGACCGGGCGCCCCGTGCTGGGCGTGCTGCCGTGGCTGCCCGACGTGTGGCTCGACTCCGAGGACGCGCTGGCCATCGCGCGCTGGGACGGGCACCGGCGTGGCGCCGGCACCACGCTGCGGGTCGCCGCCGTGCGCTTCCCGAGGATCTCCAACGCCACCGATCTCGACCCGCTCGCGGCCGAGCCGGGCGTCGCGGTGACCGTCACGGCCGATCCCGACGTGATCGCCGCCGCCGACATCGCCGTGCTCCCCGGCACGAGGTCCACTGTGGAGGATCTGAACTGGTTGCGGCGGCGCGGGATCGCCGACGCGGTACTGGCGCGCGCCAAGGCGGGCAGGCCGGTGCTCGGCATCTGCGGCGGATACCAGATGCTGGCCGGGACCATCCACGACGACGTCGAGTCCGGCGCGGGCACGGTCGACGGACTCGGCCTGCTGCCGTTCACGGTCCGCTTCAGCGCGGACAAGAGCCTCGCCCGGCCCTCCGGAAGCTGGCGGGGACACGACGTCACCGGCTACGAGATCCATCACGGCGTCGCACAGCGGGAGCCCGGTGCGGCCGAGCCGTTCCTCGACGGGTTACGTTCCGGATCGGTGTGGGCGACGATGTGGCACGGCGTGTTCGAGAACGACGGGTTCCGCCGGGCGTGGCTCGCCGAGGCCGCCGCGCAGGCGGGCGTGGCGTGGGAACCCGCCGAGGCGCCCGGGTTCGCGGCGCGCAGGGAGGCCATGCTGGACGGGCTCGCCGACGCCATCGAGACCACTGTGGACACCGGCGCGCTGCGCGCGCTCATGACCGGCGGGGTGCCGGGTGACCTCCCGCGGCTGCGGCTTGGGCGGGTGTGACGATCCGCTGCCGTGCGAGCGCGAATCAGCGTGCCTCACAAGGCGGAGGGAAGCCCTCCTACCGGGCCGTGCTCGGGCGCGCCGGGATCGCCGGGCACGACCTCGGTCAGGACTCGACGTAACGCAGGACCGGCAGCATGCTCTGCTCGTCGACCTCGTCCGGCGCGGGTTCCTCGCACGCCTTCAGTGCCGCGCGCAGCGCTTGGGGGTCGATGCCGGAGCCGATGAGCACGAGCTCGGTGCGCCGTTGCTCACCCGCGGCCCACGTGGACCGCACCAGGCGGGTGTAGGCGCCGACGGTGTGCAGCGTGAACCGCTGCCGGTGCCCCGGCACGCCGAAGTAGACGGTGCCCTTCATGCGGTAGAGCCCGCCGGGGCGTCCCTCGAGGAACGCGGCGAACCGGCGCGGGTGCAGCGCGCCCGCCGTCACCGTCAGCGTGTCGTAGGCGGCGTGGGCGTGCTCGTGGCAGTGGTCATGAGCGTCAGCGTCCTCCTCACGCAGGTCCTCGAACGACAGCTGCCGAGCGACGGGCTCCGGCCCGCGTACGCGGTCGAACAGCAGCTCGGGGTCGATCCGGCCATGCTCGGTCGGCAGCACGGGCGTCGGGCCCGCCAGCTCGCGCACGAGCGCGGTGAGCCGGCCGGGATCGGCGACCCGGTCGACCTTGTTCAGCACCACGAGGTCGGCCAGCCGCACGTGCTCGTCGAGCTCGGGATGGCGGGCGCGCGTGGTCTCGAACTCGGCGGCGTCGACCAGCTCGATGAGCCCGCCGTACTCGACGAGCGGGTCGGTGCTGGCGAGCACGAGCCGGACGAGCGAGCGCGGTTCGGCGAGCCCGCTGGCCTCGATCACCACGAGGTCCAGGTCGGCAGAGGTCAGCTTGGTGAGCATGGCGTCCATGCCCGCGGTGTCGACCGCGCAGCACAGGCAGCCGTTCTCCAGCGAGAGCATCGAGTCGACCTGCCCGGCCACGCTCAGCGCGTCGACGTTGACGCTGCCGAAGTCGTTGACGACCACCCCGATCCGCACGCCGCGCGTGTTGCTGAGAAGGTGGTTGAGCAGTGTGGTCTTTCCGGAGCCGAGGAACCCGGCGACGATGACGACCGGGACGCGACGTTTGGCCAAGGACACACCTTCCGGAGGAACAACTCCACTACTGATCGGGTTGGGCTCAACGCAGGCCCACCACCGTCTGAAGGGTAACGCCGTGCCGCACTACGACCTGGTGATCATCGGGACCGGGTCGGGGAACTCGATCCTCGACCAGCGCTTCGCCGACAAGAAGGTCGCCATTGTCGAGAAGGGTGTCTTCGGGGGCACGTGCCTGAACGTGGGCTGCATCCCGACCAAGATGTTCGTGCACGCCGCCGACGTCGCCGCGACCCCGGCCGCCGGCGCCAGGCTCGGCGTCGACGCGCGGCTGGAGCGGGTGCGCTGGCCGGAGATCCGCGACCGCATCTTCGGCCGGATCGACCCGATCGCCGCGGGTGGCCGCGAGTACCGGATCGAGCACGAGGACAACGCCAACGTCACCGTCTACGAGGGCGAGGCCCGCTTCACCGGGCACAAGGAGCTGGCGGTCGCGCTGCCGGGCGGCCAGGAGACCCTCACCGCCGACGCGTTCGTGCTGGCCGCGGGCGGGCGGGCCGTCGCGCCCGACATCCCAGGGCTGGCGGAGTCCGGCTACCACACCTCGGACACGATCATGCGGATCGACGAGCTGCCCTCGCGCATCGTGATCCTGGGCAGCGGCTTCATCGGCGCGGAGTTCGCGCACGTCTTCGGCTCGTTCGGCGTGGAGGTGACGATCGTGGCGCGCTCGGGCGCGCTGCTGCGGGTGGAGGACGACGACGTAAGCAGGCGCTACACCGAGCTGGCCGCGCAGCGCTTCGACGTGCGGCTGAACCGGAAGACCACACGCGTGCGCCGGACCGCGGCAGGCGTGGCGCTCGACCTGGAGGGACCCGGCGGCGCCGAGACCGTCGAGGGCGACCTGCTGTTGGTGGCCACAGGGCGGCACCCGAACTCCGACGTGCTCGACGTGGCGAGGACCGGGGTCACCACGCTGCCGTCCGGGCACGTCGAGGTGGACGAGTACCAGCGCACGAAGGTCGACGGCATCTACGCGCTCGGTGACATCTCGTCCTGGCACGAGCTCAAGCACGTCGCCAACCACGAGGCGCGCGTCGTGCAGCACAACCTGCTGCACCCGGACGAGCCGATCGCGGCCGACCACCGGTTCGTGCCGCACGCGGTGTTCACCTCGCCGCAGATCGCGTCGGTGGGGCTCACCGAGCAGGACGCCGCCGCGCGGGGCGTGCGGTACGTGACGGCGACGCAGGACTACGCCGGCATCGCCTACGGCTGGGCGATGGAGGACACCACGAGCTTCGCGAAGCTGCTCGCCGACCCGGCGACCGGGCAGCTCATCGGGGCGCACATCATCGGCCCGCAGGCTTCGACGCTGATCCAGCCGCTCGTCCAGGCGATGAGCTTCGGCCTCGACGCCCGGTCGATGGCGCGGGGGCAGTACTGGATCCACCCCGCGATGCCGGAGCTGATCGAGAACGCACTGCTGAACCTGCCACTGGAGAACTAGACGTACCGGGGCCGTCCGGCGAGGTAGCCGAAGACGAGCTGGCCGACGAGGACGCACAGGAGCATCGCGCACGGCACGGTCCAGCCGCCGGTGACGTCGCGCAGCAGGCCGAACAGGAACGGCCCCAGCGCGGCGAGCAGGTATCCGAGGCCCTGCGCCATGCCCGACAGCTTCGCCGTGTCCGCGCTCGTGCGGGCCCGCAGCGCGATCGTCGCGATGGCGAGGGTGAAGACGCTCATGCCGATGCCGATCAGCACCGACCACAGCAGCGGTGCCGCGGACGGCGCCAGCATCAGCCCCGAGACGCCTGCGATGCCGAACACGCCGAGGCCGACGACCCACCAGCTCTGCCCGCCGCGCCGCGTCGCGAGCGGCGCCACGAGCAGGCTCGTCGGCAGGCCGAGCAGGGACACCAGGCCCACCATCAGCCCGGCGGCGGTGCGGCTCACGCCCGCGTCGAGCAGCACCTGCGGCAGCCAGCCCATCATGATGTAGGCGAAGCACGCCTGGCTGCCGAAGAACAGCGTCACGGTCCAGGCGAGCGGGCTGCGCAGCAGCGAGCGCCCTCCGCCCGCCGTCTCGGGGGTGTTCGCGACGCCGTCGGGCCTGCCTCGCGTCGCCCCGAACCACAGCACCAGCGCGAGGGCCGCCAGCACCGCCCAGCTGCCGAGCCCGGCGCGCCAGCCGCCGAAGGCGTCGCCGAGTGGCGGCGTCACGGCGGAGCCGAGCGCGCCACCCGCCTGCAGCGCGGCGGTGTAGATGCCCGTCATGAGGCCGATCCGCGCGGCGAACGACGACTTGACCACCACCGGGATCAGCACGTTCGCGAGCGCGATGCCCGCGCTGGCGACGAGCGTGCCGCCGAGCACGACCCAGGGTCCGTTGAGCACCCGCAGCACGAGGCCGACCGTCAGCACGCCGAGCGCGACGGCGACGGCCGTGTTGAGCCCGATCCGGCGGGCGAGGTAAGGAGCCGCGAGCCCGGCGAGTGCGAAGCACAGGCCGGGCATGGTGGTGAGCGCACCGGCCCACGTGGCCGACGCGCCGAGCGTCTCCCGCATCTCGTCGAGCACGGCCCCCGCGGAAGTGACCGACGGCCGCAGGTTGAGCGCCGCGAGCACGACGGCGACCATCAGCAGCGCGCCACCGGCGAGCGCCGGGACACCGGACTGCTGATCGGCACGCGTGTCGTCGTGCACGAACATTCCGCCGTCGGTTGCCATGTCCGCTACCCTAACAAAAAGGTAGGATGATCGGCTGAAGGGATGATCGGGTGCCTCTCGCGACCACGCAACGCTCCGGACTGGTCGACCAGGTGATCAATCAGCTCCGCGAGGCGATCCGCCAGGGCGAATGGCCGCTCGGCGAGCGCATACCGACCGAATCCGAGCTCGTCGCCAGCCTCGGAGTGGGGCGCAACACCGTGCGTGAGGCGGTCCGGGCGCTCGCCCACAGCGGGCTGCTGGAGGTGCGCCAGGGCGCGGGCACCTACGTCCGGGCCACCAGCGAGGTCTCCGGCGCCATCCGCAGGCTGGCCGGGTCGGAGCTGCGCGAGGTGCTGCAGGTCCGCAGGCCGCTGGAGGTCGAGGCCGCACGGCTGGCCGCCACGGAACGAACCGACGAGGAGCTGCGCGAGCTCGCCGACGCGCTCGCCAGGCGTGACCAGGCCTGGCAGGCCCAGCACTTCGAGGAGTTCGTCCGCGCCGACGCGGAGTTCCACCTGCTCACCGTGCAGGCAAGCCACAACGCGTTGCTCACCGAGCTGTACCGGGGCCTCACCGAGGTGGTCACCGCGAGCGTCGCCGCGACCTCGCAGACCCACCTCTCCAGCGCCGAGCCGATCGGCCACCACGGCCTCCTGGAGGCCATCGCAGCCAAGGACCCCGACCGCGCCGTCGCCGAGGCCAGCGGCTTCCTCACCGAGCTGCTCGCCCGCAGCGACGAGGACCTGGAGCAGTAACGCCACAGGCAGTGGTGACCCGTGCGGGTGGTGGCCGATGCAGTGGTGGCCAATGCAGTGAAGGCCACCTTCACTGCGTTGAACGCAGGCATGGTGGCCTTCACTGCATCCGGGGTCGCCCTCCGGGCTCAGCCGGCGAGGTCTCGCAGTCTGAGGGCCAGCTGGAGTTCCAGTGCGCGGTCCGGCTCCTGCCAGCCGGGGCCGAGCAGCGAGGAGATCCGCTCCAGCCGCTGCGCGACCGTGTTGACATGGACGTGCAGCTCCTCCTTGGCCCGCGAGAGGTTGCCGCCGCACCTGAAGTAGGCCCGCAGCGTGCGCAGCAGCTCGGTGCCCTTGGCCTCGTCGTAGTCGAGCACGGGGCCGAGCGTCGCCCGCACGAACTCGGGCACGTCCGCCCGGTCGCCCAGCACGAGCCCCACGAAGCCCAGCTCGGCCGGCGCCGCACCGTGCCCATGCCTGCCCAGCACGAGCAACGCGCGCAGGCACCTCGCCGCCTCCGCGTGCGCGGCTGCGAGCTCGGCAGGGCCGCTCGCGGGCCCGGCGGCGCCGACGGTGACCGGCGAGCCCAGCACGGCGGTCAGGTCGGTGGCGACCGTGCGCGCGAAGGCACCCGGCGACTCGCTGACCGCGAGCAGCACGACCTGCTCCGCGTGCACCCCGGCGAGCACGCCACGTCGAGCTGCCGCCGAGGCGAGCCGGGCCCGCGAGACGTCCCCGGCGTGCAGCGCGAGCACCACGTGCGGCGCGCCGAGGTCGACGCCGAGCCTGCGCCCCCGGTCCAGCAGCGCCGCGGGATCGCGACCCGGAGCCGTCAGCAGGTCGGCCACCAGCTCGCCCCGCACGCGGTCCTCGGCCTCGGCCGCCGAACGGCGCAGCAGCAACAACAGCGCCGTCACCACACTCGCGCGTTCGAACAGGCGCCGGTCCGCGTCCGACAGCGCGGGCCTGCCGCTCAGCGTGATGCTGCCCATGAGCTCGGGACCCGCCAGCACGGCGCACACCCACACGTCGCCGTCGGGCACCGCCCTGCCCGCCGCACGCGAGGCGGCGATCGCCTCCGGCGAGCGCGTGGCCGGACCGCCGCCCGAGCGGCCCAGCTCGGCGCCGTCGGCGTCGTGCACGACGATCCCACCGCCGAGCACCGCGGCCACGGCCTCGGCGACCTGCCGCACGTCGGCGCCGCCGAGCACCAGCTCCGTGAGCCGGTCGTGCGCCTCCTGTGCCCTGGCGAGCGCCTCGTGGTGGGCCTTGATCGTCGCGTTCGCGCTGGCCAGCTCGGCCAGCGCGCGTGCGTTGTCGATCGCGATCGCCGCGTGGTCGGCGAACGACGACAGCAGCGCCACCTCGTCCGGCGAGAACTCTCGCGGGCGCCGGTCCGAGGCGTACAGCACTCCGATCACCTGCTCGCCGAGCGAGAGCGGTACGCCGAGGATCGCCACGAGTCCCTCGTCGCCCACCGCGCGGTCGATGGGCCCGGTGTGCTCGAAGCGGTCGTCGGCGGGGTAGTTCGCGGTCGCGTACGGGCGGGCGGTCTGCGCGACGAGTCCGCCAAGCCCCTCCCCCATGCCCAGCCGCAGCTGCTGGAACAACGCCGACGCGGAACCGTCGGTGACCCGCATGTACGTGCCGCCCTCGGCCTCGTCGTTGAGGCTCAGGTACGAGACGTCCACTCGTAGCAGCATCCGCGCCCTACGGACGATCGAGCGGAGCACGGCGTCGAGGTCCCGCAGCCGCGCGAGGTCGCTCGCCGTGTCGAACAACGCCGCGAGCTCGGCCTCTCTGCGGCTGCGGGCATCGAGCGTGCGCCTGATGTCCATCGCGAGGCGCACCGCGGCGCCGTCCGCGGGGACGCGAGCCAGCTCGTCGCTGCTCGCGCCCGCGGCCAGCAGTTCCAGCAGGCGGTGTTCGCTTTCGGTCACGCACTCATGCTGTCACCGAGGACGGCTGCTCGGCGTCCAGCAGCGAGGTGCCACGCGTTTCCTTCGCCAGATACACGGCCACGAGCGTGAGCACACAGGTGGCGGCGAGGTAGCACGAGATCAGCAGGCTCGCGCCGGTGCTGTCCAGCAGCGCCGTGGCGATGAGCGGGGCGAGCCCGCCTGCCACGATCGACGCGAGCTGGTAGCCGATCGACGCGCCCGAGTAGCGCACCTTGGTGCCGAAGAGCTCAGAGAAGAACGCCGCCTGCGGGCCGTACATCGCACCGTGCAGCACGAGCCCGATGGTGACCGCGGCGATGATCCCGAACGTCGAGCGCGTGTCGAGCATCGCGAAGAACACGAACGCCCACACGCCCATGCCGACGGCGCCGAAGGCGTACACCGCCCTGCGCCCGAGGACGTCGGACAGCAGTCCCCACAGCGGGATCGTGGCGAAGTGGATGGCCGAACCGATCAGCACGGCGTTGAGGCCGGTCGACTTCGGCAGGTCCAGCTGGTTGGTGAGGTACACGAGCACGAACGCCGTGAGGACGTAGTAGGAGACGTTCTCGCCGAACCGGGCGCCCATCGCGATCAGCACCTGCCGCCAGCTGTGCCGCATCACGGTGACGATCGGGGCCTTCTCCGGCGCGGGCTCCTCGTCGGCCTGCTTGACGGCCTCCATGAACACCGGCGACTCCGACACCGCCAGCCGGATCCACAGCCCGATCACCACGAGCAGCCCGGAGAGCAGGAACGGGATCCGCCAGCCCCAGGACTCGAACGCGGCGTCGCTCTGCACGGCCGCGAGCACCGCGAGCACGGCCGTGGCGAGCAGGTTGCCGCCCGGGGCGCCGGCCTGTGGCCACGACGCCCAGAAACCGCGCCGCCTGGCGTCGCCGTGCTCGGACACGATGAGCACCGCGCCACCCCATTCACCGCCGAGCGCGAACCCCTGGACCAGGCGCAGCAGGACCAGCAGCAGTGGCGCGGCGATGCCGATGCTCGCATAGGTGGGCAGCAGGCCCATCGCGAACGTCGCGCCGCCCATCATGAGCAGGCTCAGCACGAGGAGCTTCTTGCGACCGAGCTTGTCGCCGTAGTGCCCGAAGACGAGCCCGCCGAGCGGCCTGGCGACGAACCCGATCGCATAGGTGCCGAACGCCAGCAGGGTGCCCGTGAGCGGGTCGGCTTCGGGGAAGAACAGCGTGTTGAACACCAGCGCGGCCGCGGAGCCGAACAGGAAGAAGTCGTACCACTCGATCGTCGTGCCGATCATGCTGGCGACGACGACGCGTTTGATGGACTTGGCCTCGGGCATGGGGCATCACCACTTCGTTGTGCGAACGGGAAATCGGGAGCTAGCTGGCGGTCCAGCCGCCGTCGAGCGGGATGGACGCGCCGGTGAGGTACCCGGCCTGCTCGCCGCAGAGCCAGAGCACCACGGCGGCGACCTCGGCGGGCTCGATCAGGCGCTTGACGGCCGTGCGGCCGAGGAAGACCTCGTCCACCACGGCGCGTTCGGGAATGCCGCGCGAGCGGGCCTGGTCGGCGACCTGGCCCTCGACGAGGGCGGTGCGCACGTAGCCGGGGTCGACGCAGTTGCTGGTCACACCGTGCGCGGCGCCCTCCAGCGCGGCGACCTTGCTGAGCCCTTCGAGGCCGTGCTTGGCGGCGACGTAGGCGGCCTTGTTCGGGCTCGCGCGCACGCCGTGGACGCTGGAGATGTTGATCAGCCTGCCCCAGCCGCGCTCGTACATCGCGGGCAGGCAGTGCCGCATCAGCAGGAACGGCGTGGTGACCATCAGCTGCTGCATCGCGGAGAACTTCTCGGGCGGGAAGTCCGGGATGGCGGCGATGTGCTGGAAGCCGGCGTTGTTCACGAGCACGTCGACCTCGGCGGGCAACCCGGCGACGGCGGCGGGGTCGGTGAGGTCGGCCACGTGCGCGACGGCACCGGTCTCCTCGGCTGTCGCCGAGGCTCCGTCGGCGTCGGCGTCGACGAGGTGCACCTTCGCCCCGGCCTCGCTCAGCGCCTGCACGCAGGCGCGCCCGATGCCGCTCGCGCCGCCGGTGACGAGTGCGGTCCTGCCGTGCAGGGAGGTGCTGGTCATGGCAGTTGACGGTACGAGCAGAACACCCCGTCAACCATGTGTGCGCAGGCCACAACCCGGGGGTGGGTTGTGTGGGACGGAGCTACCTCAGGGCAGTGTGAGGATCTCGGCGCCGCTCTCGGTGACGAGGATCGTGTGCTCGAACTGGGCGGTCCACTTCTTGTCCTTGGTGGTGACCGTCCAGTCGTCGTCCCAGACGTCGTAGTCGATGGTGCCGAGGGTGATCATCGGCTCGATCGTGAACGTCATGTTCTGCTCGATCACCGTGGTGACCGACGGCTCCTCGTAGTGGAGCACGGTCGGCGCGGTGTGGAAGGCCGGCCCGACGCCGTGCCCGGTGAAGTCGCGGACCACGCCGTAGCCGAACCGCTTGGCGTAGGACTCGATCACCCTGCCGATCACGTTCAGCTGCCTGCCGGGACGCACGGCCTTGATCGCGCGCATGGTCGCCTCGTGGGTGCGCTCGACGAGTAACCGCACCTCCTCGGAGACGTCCCCGGCGAGGAACGTCGCGTTGGTGTCGCCGTGCACGCCGCCGATGTACGCGGTGACGTCGATGTTGCAGATGTCGCCGTCCTCGATCACGGTCGAGTCGGGGATGCCGTGGCAGATGACCTCGTTGAGCGAGGTGCAGCACGACTTGGGGAAGTTGCGGTAGCCCAGCGTCGACGGGTAGGCGCCGTGGTCGAGCAGGAACTCGTGCACGACCTTGTCGATGTCGTCGGTGGTGTTGCCCGGCTTGACGGCCTTGCCGCCCTCCTCCAGCGCCTGCGCGGCGATCCTGCTCGCCACCCGCATGGCCTCGATGACCTCGGGCGTCCGCACGCCGTTGCCGGAGTCACGCTGCGGCGCGGGCTTGCCGACGTACTCGGGGCGCGCGATGGCGGAGGGGACGGAACGGACCGGCGTCTGCACGCCAGGCTGGAGCGGGGCACGAACGGGCATGGTCCCCAGCCTACGACGCCCCGGGGGACGCGATGGGGAGACCGGCCAGTCGCGCGGTCTCCAGCAGCCGCTGGTCGTAGGCGACCAGGTGCTGGAGCTCGGCGCGGACCCGCATCGCCGATGCGAGGTGGATGGCGTCCAGTGAGCGCAGCGGCCCGGGCAGGGAGCCTGCGGCGTCCAGCACCGCGGCGGTCATGGGCAGCTGCAGGAGATCGCCGAGCACGAGCTGTGCCCGCAGGTAGGCAACGTCGCCGCCCCTGCGCACGGCGCGGGGCAGCTCGACCCTCGCGAGCATCGAGCTGCCTTTACGCGTGCCGCCGTGCTCCCGCAGCCACGACACCAGCTCGGGGGTCTCGTCCTCCTTCACGACGAGCTTGACCAGCGCCGACGTGTCTAAGTAGATCACCAGCGTTCCTCGTCCCGGAGCCGCCGCAGCTCGTCCGAGCCGGAGAAGCCGAGATCCAGCGGCTCCGGCAGGTCGCCGCCGAGCACACCGGTCGGCCGCTCCGGCGGCAGGATGTCGCCCCTGGCGAGCAGCTCGTCGATGCCGCCACCGCCCGAGGTCGGCCGCAGCTCGGCGACCGGCCTGCCCCGGTCGGTCACGGTGAACGACTCTCCCGCCGCCACCCGCCGCAGGTACACGCTCGCGCTCTGCCGCAGCTCGCGCACCCCGATGGTCTCCATGTGCTACATAGTAGCACTTATCGGAGTCCACCGAGGAACCGCTGCGCGGCCTCGACGGCGGGCGCGGAGCTGCCCGCGTCGACCGTCAGCACCGAGAACGCGACGTCGCCCTGGTACCCGGCGAACCAGCCGTGCGAGCGGGTGCCGTCGCCGAACTGCGCCGTTCCCGTCTTGCCGTGCACACCGGGCAGGCCGGCCAGCGCGGTGGCCGTGCCGTCGGTCACCACCTCGCGCATCATCGTCCGTAGCGCCGACAGCACGTCCTCGCCGATCGGCTCGCCGAGCTGGGTCGCCTCGGTCCGCTCGCCCTTCAGCAGGCTCGGCACCGGCGTCTTGCCCGCCGCGACCGTGCCCGCCGCCACCGCCAGCCCGAACGGGCTCGCGAGCGTCTTGCCCTGCCCGAAGCCGTTCTCCGCGCGCTGCACGGTCTCCTCCGCGGGCGGCACGGACCCGGTGATCGTGGTGATGCCGGGGATCACGAAGTCGGCGCCGATGCCCAGGTCGCGCGCCGCCTTGGTGAGCGCGTCCGCGGGCAGGTCCACGGCCAGGCGCGCGAACGTCGTGTTGCACGAGCGGGCGAACGCCGTGTGCAGGGGCACCCTGCCGAGGCCGAACTCGTCGTCGTTGGGGATGCGCCTGCCCTCGATGGTCGTCGTCGGTGGGCAGTCGACCAACGTGCCCGGCCCGGCGTTGCCATTGGAAAGGGCCGCCGCCGCGGTGGCGATCTTGAACGTCGAGCCGGGTGGGTACCGGCCGGTCAGCGCGATCGCGCCCTGCTCGTCGGCTGCCTCGTTCTGGGCGACCGCCAGCAGCTCGCCGGTCGAGGCCTGCAACGCCACGATGGCCGCGGGCTTGGCGACGTCCCGCAGCGCGTCCTCGGCGGCCTCCTGTGCGCGACGGCTGAGCGTGGCCGGCACGGCGTCCGCCGGGCGCGCCTGCTCGGCGTGCAGCTCCGCGATCTCCGCCCCCGTCGGGTCGGTGGTCACCACACGCCAGCCCTCCCGGCCCGCGACGCGGTCGGCTACCTCGCTCCGGATCGCGGGCAGCACCTGGCTGCCGAGCCCGCGCTCAGCGCTGAGCAGCCGCTCGTCGCTCGTGAAACGCACGCCCGGCAGGTCGTAGATGGCCGGCTTGACCGACTGGTAGTCGGCCGAGCGCAGGCTCGCCACGAGGTAGCCCTTGCCCTGCTCGGTGCCCCTGACGCCGTCGAGGATCGACCGCTTGGTGATGCTCGGCTCCAGCCTGCCGAGCTGGTCCGCGAGCGTGCCCGCGACGTCGTCCAGCCGCTCCCCCGCCGCCTCGCCGTCGACGACCACGCCGATCACGGTGTCGGCCTGCAGCAGCGGCGCGCCGTCGCGGTCGAGCACCGGCGCCGGCGGCGGGGTCTCGGTCCGCAGCGCGAGCCCCTGCTGCACGCCCAGCTCCGGATGCACCAGCGCAGGCTCCCACCGCAGCTTCCACTCGCCGTCGGCCTGGTGCAGCCGCGCCCTCGCGTCGTAGGCCCACCGCCGCTTCTCACCGAGCTGCCACTCGAGCCGGTAGCCCACGGTCGCCCCGGCCTCGCCCTCCTCGGCGACCTCGCCGACGGACGTGCCGATCGACTTCGGTTCGAGCGCCCCACGCGCCTGGTCGAGCACGGCCTTGGCGGCCTCCGGCCGGTCGGTCAGCCCGGCGGCCGCGGCGGTGTCCCCGCCCGCGAACGCCTCGAGGAACTCACCGACCGTGTCCCCGGGATCCGGCCCGCCGAACACACTGCAACCGCTGACCACGAGCGCGGCGCACGCCAGCGCCGCGCCGATCCGGTGACGTTCACGCACGACTGATCAGTATGCAGACCGGACCGGCGGATCCGCCCGCGACACTCAGAACAGCACAGTGGCGTACCGGCCGACCTGCCGGAACCCGATCTTGCGGTAGGCGGCGAGCGCGGGCGAGTTGAACGAGTTGACGTACAGGCTCGCCACCCGGCCCATGCCGCGGATGAGCCGGGTGGAGACCGCGGCGGTGCCCGCGGAACCGAGGCCGTGACCGCGGCGGTCGGGGTGCACCCACACGCCCTGGATCTGGCCCACCGTTTCCGACAACGCACCGATCTCGGCCTTGAACACGACCTCGCCGTTCTCGAAGCGGGCGAACGCCCGGCCGCCGGCGATCAGCTCGGCGACCCTGGCCCGGTAGCTGGCACCGCCGTCGCCGGCGCGCGGGTCGACGCCGACCTCCTCGACGAACATCGCGATCGCCGCAGGCAGGTACCGGTCGAGCTCGTCGGGCCGCACC
This sequence comes from Prauserella endophytica, assembly GCF_005146945.1. GTDB lineage: Bacteria > Actinomycetota > Actinomycetes > Mycobacteriales > Pseudonocardiaceae > Prauserella_A > Prauserella_A endophytica. The sequence goes on along the minus strand of NZ_SWMS01000005.1, from coordinate 89,769 downwards.
GGCCGCACCTCGCGGTCGAAGGGCACCGCCGGGAGGCGGTCGAGCGCCATCAGCGGCTGGTCGTGCCGGACCTCGCGGGCGGGACCCCATTCGGCCACCAGCTCGTCCCACAGCCCCAGCACCTGCTCGGAGGGCCCGACGAGCGACGAGCACGTGCGCTGCCTGCGCAGCGCACGGTCGGCGAACGACCGCAGTGCCGCGGCGTTGCCCCGCAACGGGATCATGTTCGGCCCGGAGAAACACAGGCCGTGCAACGCACCGGAGCGGGCGGTCCTGCCGTCCGCTCCCCAGAGCTCCCCACCAAGCCGCCATGGATCCAGCCCGGCCACCTCGACGCGCGCGGAGACCATGCAGCTACCCACGGGGTCCGCGGCGAGCGCGGCCCGGACCGCCGGGTAGTCGCTGTCGTCGAGCAGCCGCGCACCTGCAAGCCGCAACACGCTCCCAGCCTGCCAGATGCCGGGCGCGAACGGAAAAAAGAACCCCCGGTCGGCCCCGGAGAATCGATCACGCGCCCTGGTAGGTACCGAAGGTCCACCCGTTGCCCTCGGGATCGGCGATGCCGACGTTGCGCGAGCCGTAGTCGGTGTCGTAGGGCTTCTCGGTGATCGTCGCGCCCGCGTCGAGCGCCCGCCGGTACACGGCGTCGGGGTCGGCGGTCACCACGTAGAGCCACTGTGTCCGCGCGGTCGGCTCCTCGACGCCCTTGTGCCCGTGCCCGCGCGTGCCCAGCATCACGCCGCCACCCTCGGGCCACCGCAGTTCGGCGTGGACGATCGTCGCGCCGTCGTCGTCACGGACCACGAGCGCCTCGGTGAAGCCGAACACGTCGACAAGAAAACGCCGGGCCGCTTCGGCGTCGTCGTACAGCAGTGCCGGCCAGATTCCTGGGTTGTTCATGCCCCCGAGTCTGCGCCGGGCCACCCCGCCTCGTATTGCAGAAATGGGAGCTCCTCGGCGATCCACGTGCCCGGCGGGCACCCCGCGAGGGCACGCCACTCGTTGGTCAGGTGGGCCTGGTCGTGGTAGCCGCACCGCACGGCCAGCTCGGCGAGCCCTCCGCGATGGCCCGCCCGCAGGAGCCTGCCCGCGCGCTCGAACCGCAGCACGCGCCCCGCCTGCTTCGGCGAAAGGCCCAGCTCGCGGGAGAACCGCTCGCCGAAGTGCCGCCTGCTCCAGCCGACCTCGCGCGCCAGCGCGTCGACCCGCAGCGTGCCGCCCGCGCCGATCATCCGCCGCCACGCCCAGCTGATCTCCGGCGCGGGCTCTGGCACGTCGTCGAGCCGGCCGAGCAGGACCTCGTCGAGCAGATCGAACCGGCTCTCCCACTCCGGCGCGGACGCGAGCCGCCCTGGCAGCGCCGCCATCGCGGGCGAGCCGAGATCGGCGAGGTCCACGACGTAGCCGGAGAGATCGGCCGCCCGCACGCCGAGCAGGGCGTACGTGCCGAGCGGATTGAGCTCCAGGTGTATCCCGGCCTGCACGGTGTCCTGCTCGATCAGCGCGGGACCGGTGTGCATGCCGCCGACGAGCCCGGCGAAGGAGCCGGGTGCCTGGTCGGGCCTCGGCATCCCGACGACGCGGACGGGTTCGGCGAGGCTGATGATCAACGTGACGTGCCTGCTGGGCAGGCCGCGGTGGACGGTCAGCGTGTTCTGCCGCTGGGAGTAGCCGATGTAGCGCGTGACGAGGGGCCGCAGCGCGGGATGCGGCGCCCGGACGGCGAAGTCGTCGCGGCCCATGGCCTCGACCCTAGCCCCCGATCTCGCGGCGGACGACGGGCGCGACCTCGGTTCCGAGCAGCTCGATCGCCCGCAGGGTCTCCTTCTGCGGCACGCCCCCGAAAGCGAGCTGGATCAGCAGCCGCTGGTGCCCGAACAGCTCGTGCTGGTACATGATCTTGTCGATGATCTCCTGCGGGCTGCCCACCACGAGCGCACCGGCCCTGGACGACTGGGCGTCGTAGGCATCGCGCGGGGTGTGGAAGCCGTGCCCGCGCTCGTGGAAGTTCTCCAGCATGCCGCGGTCGAAGTACGGGTAGGACAGATCGCGCGCGGCCTGGCTCGTCGGTGCGACGAAGCCGGGCGAGTTGATGCTCAGCGGCAGCGTCGCGGGATCGTGCCCGGCCTCCTCCGCCGCCTGCCGGTACAGCTGGGCGAACGGCGTGAACCGCGCCAGCGGCCCGCCTATGATCGCCAGCGCGAGCGGCAGCCCGAGCCTGCCCGCCCGGACCACGGACGCGGGTGTCCCGCCCACCGCGACCCAGATCGGCAGCTTCTCCTGCAACGGACGCGGTGCGACGTCGGCGCTGTTCAACGGGGCCCGGAAGCGGCCCGACCACGTGATCGGGTTCCGCTCCCGCAGGGCCAGCAGCAGGTCGAGCTTCTCGGCGAACAGCGCGTCGTAGTCGGCGAGGTCGTAGCCGAAGAGCGGGAACGACTCGATGTACGAGCCCCTGCCCGCGATGATCTCCGCGCGCCCGTCGGACAGCAGATCCAGCGTGGCGTACTGCTGGAACACCCGCACCGGGTCCTCCGAGCTGAGCACGGTGACCGCGCTGGAGAGCCGGATCCTCTCCGTGCGCTCCGCCATGGCCGCGAGCACCACGGACGTCGCGGAGACGGCGAAGTCGCCGCGGTGGTGCTCTCCGATCGCGAAGACGTCCAGCCCGGCCTGGTCGGCCACGGCGGCCTGCTCCAGGTAGTCGCGCAGGCGCTGCCGCGCCGTCGGCACGGCTCCCGTCGCCGGGTCCGGGGTGATCTCTCCGAAGGAGTAGACCCCCAATTCGAAGGCCACGGGCCCTCAGCTCACCGTGACGACCGGCTCGCCGCCGGTCTCGCCCGACTCCTCGGCGATGCGCATGGCCTCCTCGATGAGCGTCTCGACGATCTGGTGCTCGGGCACCGTCTTGATCACCTCGCCCTTGACGAAGATCTGGCCCTTGCCGTTGCCGGACGCCACGCCGAGGTCGGCCTCGCGCGCCTCGCCGGGACCGTTGACGACGCAGCCCATGACGGCCACGCGCAGCGGCACCTCCATGCCCTCCAGTCCCGCGGTGACCTCGTCGGCGAGCTTGTAGACGTCCACCTGCGCGCGCCCGCACGACGGGCACGAGACGATCTCCAGCTTGCGCGGCCGCAGGTTCAGCGACTGCAGGATCTGCGTGCCGACCTTGACCTCCTCCACCGGCGGCGCGGACAGCGACACGCGGATCGTGTCGCCGATGCCCTGCCGCAGCAGCGCGCCGAACGCGACGGCCGACTTGATGGTGCCCTGGAAAGCGGGACCGGCCTCGGTGACGCCCAGGTGCAGCGGGTAGTCGCACTGCTCGGCGAGGATCTCGTAGGCCCGCACCATGACCACGGGGTCGTTGTGCTTGACCGAGATCTTCAGGTCGTGGAAGTCGTGCTCGGCGAACAGGGACGCCTCCCACAGCGCCGACTCCGCGAGCGCCTCCGGCGTGGCCTTGCCGTACTTCTCCATCAGCCGCTTGTCCAGCGAACCGGCGTTGACGCCGATGCGGATCGGGGTGCCGTGGTCCTTGGCGGCGCGGGCGATCTCGGCCACCTTGTCGTCGAACTTCTTGATGTTGCCGGGGTTCACGCGCACCGCGGCGCAGCCGGCCTCGATCGCGGCGAACACGTACTTGGGCTGGAAGTGGATGTCGGCGATCACCGGGATCTGCGACTTCTTCGCGATCGCGGGCAGCGCCTCGGCGTCGTCGGCGCTCGGGCAGGCCACGCGCACGATGTCGCAGCCCGCGGCGGTCAGCTCGGCGATCTGCTGCAGGGTGGCGTTGACGTCGGCGGTGACGGTGGTGGTCATCGACTGCACCGAGATGGGGTGGTCGCTGCCGACGCCGACGGTGCCTACCTGCAGCTGGCGGGTCTTGCGGCGTTCGGAGAGTACGGGCGGCGGGGTGGCTGGCAAGCCAAGATCGACGGTCATCGAATCCTCTGCAAACGGTCTACGAACGCGTCGGCACCAACGATACGTCAGCGTGCCTACGGGATGGGGTGAACAGCGTCCACCGTGATGGTGAGCACGGAGAACGCGGCAGCGAGCACAGCAGGGGTTCACCGGCGGGCGAACCCCTGCCCCGTCACGGTGAGAGCCGGATCGGATTGACGATGTCGGCGGTCACCGTGAGCAACACGACAGCACCGCCAATGACGACGATGACCGCCGTCACGGCATTGAGCTTGGTGTAGTCGACCGGACCACCGGGCACCTTGCCACGCAGCTTGCGGAACCAGTCCCGGACCCGCTCGTACCACGTCACCGCGATGTGCCCGCCGTCGAGCGGCAGCAGCGGCAGCAGGTTGAAGATGCCGACGAAGAAGTTGAGGCTCGCGAGCAGGAACAGGAAGACCTCCCACAGACCCTGCTCCACGGCCTCGCCGCCGATGCGGCTCGCGCCCACCACGCTGACCGGGGTGTTCGGGTCGCGCTCGCCGCCGAAGATGGCCTCGACGACGGCCGGGATGCGCTCGGGGAACTCCAGCAGCCGGTTCCAGGTCTCCACCAGCATGTCGCCGGTGAAGCTCAGTGAGCCGCCGAGCGCGGCGACCGGCCCGTACGGCAGCAGGCTCGCCGGCGCGACGCCGATGGCCCCCACCTGCTCGGTGCCGCCGTTGTCGGCGGGCCTGGTGACCCGCGGCACGTCGACGGTCAGGGTCATCGTCTCGCCGTCGCGCAGCACCTCGACCTCGGTGGGGCCGGAGGCGCCCTGCACGGCGACGAGCAGGTCGCTCCACTGCGGAGTCGGCGTGCCACCCACGGAGACGATCTCGTCGCCGGACTGCACGCCCGCCGCCAGCGCGGGCGCAGGGTCGCCCGGCTGGCACACCGGGTTGTTGATCTGCTCAGCGGTGGTGCCGCCCCGCACGCACTGGGAGACCTCGTCGACCACGGGCTTGTTGGTCAGGTTCGGCAGGCCCATCGTGATCGCCATCAGGTACAGCACGATGAAGCCCAGCACGAAGTGCGTGAACGACCCCGCGGACAGCACCACGGTGCGCTTCCAGGTCTTGAAGCGGTACATCGCCCGCGGCGCCTCGTCGGGGGTGACCTCGTCGAGCGCGGTCATGCCCGCGATGTCGCAGAAGCCGCCGAGCGGGATGGCCTTGAGGCCGTACTCGGTCTCGCCCCTGCGGAACGAGAAGATCGTGGGCCCGAAGCCCACGAAGTACCGCCGGACCTTCATGCCGAAGGCCTTCGCGGTGAGCATGTGCCCTGCCTCGTGCAGCGCGACCGACACGCAGATGCCGAGCGCGAAGAGCGCGACTCCCAGGATGTAGACGAGCACGCGCTACTTCCCTCCCGTGCTGATTGCCCGAGCGCGTTCGCGCGCCCACCGTTCCGCGGCGAAGACGTCCTCGGCGTCGCGGGGTTCACGACCCCACTCGCCGGCCGCCTCGACCACCATGCTGACAGTGTCCACGATGGACGTGAAGCTGGTGTTCCCCGCCAGGAATCCCTCGACGAGCTGCTCGTTCGCGGCGTTGAACACCGCGGGCAGGCAGCCGCCCTCCGCGCCGACGTGCCTGGCGAGCTCGACGGCGGGGAACGCCTCGTCGTCGAGCGCCTCGAACGTCCACGCCGTCGCCGTGTCCCAGCGGCACGCCGCGGCGGCGCCGGGCACGCGGCGGGGCCAGTTCAGCGCCAGCGCGATGGGCAGCCGCATGTCGGGTGGGCTGGCCTGCGCCAGCGTGGAGCCGTCGACGAACGTGACCATCGAGTGCACCAGCGACTGCGGGTGCACGGCGACGTCGATCCGGTCACACGGGATGTCGAAGAGCAGGTGCGCCTCGATCAGTTCGAGCCCCTTGTTGACCATGGTCGCCGAGTTGATCGTCACGAGCGGGCCCATGGCCCACGTCGGGTGTTTGAGGGCGTCCTCCACCGTGACGCCTTCCAGCTGCTCGCGGGTCCGGCCACGGAAGGGCCCCCCGGACGCGGTGAGCACGAGCCGATCTACCTCGTCGGCGCTGCCGCCGCGCAGCGCCTGCGCCAGTGCGGAGTGCTCGGAGTCGACGGGCACGATCTGGCCCGGCTTCGCCGCCCGCAGCACCAGCGGCCCGCCCGCGATGAGCGACTCCTTGTTGGCGAGCGCCAGGGACGCGCCGGTCTCCAGCGCCTTCAGCGTCGGCGCGAGCCCCTGCGAGCCCGGCATGCCGTTGAGCACGACGTCGACGGGCACGGCGGCGATCAGCTCGAGAACCGCGTCACGCCCGGCGAAGATCCTCGGCAGCCGGAACTCGCCCTGCGCGTAGCCGCGCCGCTGTGCCTCGGCGTACAGCGCGAGCTGCAGGTCCTCCATCGCGGTCGGCCTGGTCACGGCCACCGCATCGACCTCGTGGGCGATCACCTGGGCGGCCAGCGCCCGCGGGTCGGAGCCGCCCGCGGCGAGCCCGGCGACGCGGAACAGGCCGGGGTTGCGCGCGGCGACGTCGAGTGCCTGCGTGCCGATCGAACCCGTCGAGCCGAGGACGAGCACACTGCGTGGATCGTTCATCGGTGACCATTCTCGCGGACGGCCCTCGCGGCCGGACGGCAGGCATGTGGGATCATCGGAGCGCATGTGATGGCAGGTGAGGAGTGATCGTGGCAGGCAAGGCGATCGAGAAGCGCAGCGGCACCGAGGTCGACCCCCGCGACGAGCCGTCGGCGGAGTGGGGCTGGCACGGCGGCTTCCCGAAGGCCACGCGGTTCGCGGGCTGGTTCACCGTGTTCGCGCTGCTGGTCATGCTGATCGGCAACCACGAGAACAACACCGAGAACGTGTGGCTGGTCGGCCTGGCCCTCTCGGTCGCCTTCGGGCTGGTGCTCGACATGCGCCGCCGCCGCACCAGCTGGCGCCGCTGACTCACGTCCCGGCCGGGACCGGGCGACCAGGACCTGCCCGGCGTCGTCGGGGCGCAGGTCTCCGTGCTTCTCGGCAGGCCGCGGCAACAGGTCCTCGTGGCATCCTCCTCCGGCGTGACGGCCGACAGGCGCGCGGCATCGGCGGTCCGGTTCGCGCGCTGACCGAGCGGCTCCGCGAGGTAAAGGCGCCGGTCAGCGTCGTGTGACCGGTTCGCCCGAACCAGCCCCTGCCGGACGGGAAGGAACTCAGCCCTCCGCCGCGAGCTGTCCGCACGCCGCGGCGATCTCCTGCCCACGGGTGTCTCGCACCGTGCACGCCACACCCCCGGCGTTGACCCGGCGCACGAACTCCCGTTCCACCGGCTTCGGCGAGGCGTCCCATTTGCTGCCCGGCGTCGGGTTCAAGGGGATCACGTTGACGTGCACCAGCTGGCCCAGGTGCTCCCTCAGCCGCGACGCCAGCAGATCCGCGCGCCACGGCTGGTCGTTGACGTCCCGGATCAGCGCGTACTCGATCGACACCCGGCGCCCCGTCGAGTCCGCGTAGTACCGCGCCGCCTCCAGGACCTCCGATACGGGCCACCGGTTGTTCACCGGCACGAGTGTGTCGCGCAGCTCGTCGTCCGGTGTGTGCAGCGACACCGCCAGCCGCACCTGCATCTTCTCGTCCGCGAGCCGACGGATCGCCGGCGCGAGCCCCACCGTGGACACCGTCACCGAACGCTGCGAGATGCCCAGCCCCGCCGGCGCCGGGTCCGTGATCCTGCGCACCGCCGCCAGCACGCGGTTGTAGTTCGCGAGCGGCTCCCCCATGCCCATGAACACGATGTTCGACAGCCGGCCGGGCCCGCCCGGCATCAGCCCGTCCCGCATCACCGCGGCCGCCGCGCGCACCTGGTCGACGATCTCGGCGGTCGAGAGGTTGCGGTCGAGCCCGCCCTGGCCGGTCGCGCAGAACGGGCAGGCCATCCCGCACCCGGCCTGGCTGGAGATGCACAGCGTGGCCCGGTCCGGATAGCGCATCAGCACGCTCTCGAGCAGCGTGCCGTCGTGTGCCCGCCACAACGTCTTGCGTGTCGTCCCGTCGTCGCACGCCAGCGCGCGGACCTCCGTGAGCAGAGCCGGCATCAGCTCGTCGACCAGCCGCTGTCGCGAGGCGGCCGGGATGTCGGTCATGTCCTCCGGATCGACGGTGAGCCGGGAGAAGTAGTGGTTCGACAGCTGCTTGGCGCGAAAGGGCTTCTCACCGAGCGCGGCGACGGCCTCGGCACGCTCGGCGACGGTCAGGTCGGCGAGGTGCCGCTTGGGCAGGCCACGGCGGGGAGCGTCGAAAACAAGGGGGAGGGCAGTCATAGCGTTCTCCATTGTCCCATGAACCCGGTCCTTGCTCTCCGACTGTTTCCGATATATCGTGAATATGTCGAGAAGTTCGCTAGGAAGGATCGACCTCATGAGACACCAGAGACACCACTTCGCACACGAACCGTTCACCCATGAACACGGCAGGCCCGCTTTCGGCCCCCGCGGCCGCGGCCCGTTCGGCGACTTCCCTCCCGGCTTCGGCCCGGGCAGGCGTGGCCGTCCGCACCCCAGGCCCGGCGGTCCCGGCAGGCGAGGTCGGCGCGGCGACGTCCGCTCGGCGATCCTGGCTCTGCTGGCCGAGCAGCCTCGCCACGGTTACGAGATCATCGGCGAGATCGGTGAGCGCAGCGGCGGGTTCTGGCGCCCGAGCCCCGGCTCGGTCTACCCCACGTTGCAGCTGCTCGCCGACGAGGGCCTCGTGCGCAGCGACGAGGACGGCGGCAAGCGCCTCTTCGAACTGACCGAGGAGGGCCGCGCCGCCGCGGAGAAGCTGGGCACCCCACCGTGGGAGCACTTCGCCGAGGGCGCGGATCCCAACGAAATCAAGCTGCGGGAGGCATCCGCCGCGCTGATGGGCGCCATGCACCAGGTTTCACTGGTCGCCTCCAGCGAGCAGAAGGCCAGGGCGGTCGAGGTGATCGACGAAGCGCGGCGCGCCCTCTACGGCATCCTCGGTGAAGCCCCTGCCGACGATGAGTGAACGAGCCCGGTGGGCTTGCCGCGCACCAGAACGCGGTAGCCGACCGGAAGCTCCAGCGGTCCCAGGAGGCCCGGGTTGCGGCGGGCCGTCTCCTCGACGGCCCGCTCGGCAACCCTGGGACTGAACTCGATCCGCAGCACCGCTTCCATGGCCGCACGGTCGGGAAACCGCCAGCGCGTCTGCACCCGGCGGCAGGAGAATCCCGCTGCGGCGAAGAATTCGTCCACTTTGTCCGGATCGTAATGCGGCAGATCCTCCCGCATCCAGTCGCCGTAGGGCGAGTGCCGGGCGTCGAGGTCGACGATCACGAGCGTTCCGCCCGGCTTCAGCACCCGGTCGGCTTCGGACAGGCCGGGCTCGCAACCGGGACCGAAGAAGTACGCAGTCCGCGCGTGCACCACATCCACCGACGCGTCTCGCAACGGCATCCGCTGCGCGGTTCCCTTTCGCACCACGACGTTCTCGCATCCGGCGACCCTGCGCTCGGCACGGCGCACGAGCGGGGGATGGGGCTCCACGCCGACGACCGACGCCGCGGTCTCAGCGAACCGGGCGAGGTGGAAGCCGTCACCACACCCGATGTCGAGCACGCTGCGGCCCCGCCACGACACCGCTTCCGCGAGAGCTCGCCAGATCTCCCCGTCCACGTCCTGCGCGTGGTTCTCGAGTTCGTACGCGTCGGCGTGGTACCAGATGTTGGGGCTGGGGATGACTTCCACCTTGCGCACGAACCTTTTCACGACAACCAGCGTATCCCCGGGAGGAACCCCGTAACATCATCGGCGCGGTATGTGCCGGGGGGCCCATCGCCAGGGAGAGTTCTGCGTATGTCCGTCGGTATGCCCATTCCCCCATCGCTGCTACCGGCCGGGGTTCCGTGCTGGATCGAGCTGGCGTCCGCGAACGAGCAGGCGGCGAGAGACTTCTACGGCGAGCTCTTCGGCTGGGAGTTCTTCATCAAACGCGATCCCGCCACCGTGAACCGGCGCTACACCATCGCCGTGCTGCACGACCTCCAGGCAGGTGGCCTGTACCAGGCCGCAAGCGACCAGCCGACCGGCTGGATGGTGCATCTCGCGGTCGGCAACACCGTGAACACGGCGGAGTGGGTCCAGCACCTCGGCGGGACGATCACGCTGGGACCGGTGGACATCCCCGACCGCGGCAGCATCCTGCACGCGGTCGACCCGAGCGGGGCACCCGTGGTGTTCTGGCAGCCGCCCGGCGACTGGTCGTTCGCCACCTCGCTGCCCGGCTCCTTCACCGGTGCTGACCTCAACACGCACGACGGGCCGAGCGCGGATCAGTTCTACTGCAGGCTTTTCGAGTTCACGAGCCAGCAGATCGGCCAGGGCGGCATCGACTACGTGGAATGGCGGCTCGACCACGAGCCCGTGCTGTACCGGTACGCGATGGACCCGTCGTACCAGGCCACCGTCCCACCACATTGGATGATCTACTTCGAGGCCGACCCCGCACGCGGCACCGATGCCATCGCGGGGCAGGCGCTCATGCTCGGCGGCAACGTGGTCACGGCTCCGTTCGACACGCCGTTCGGCAGGACAGCGGTGCTCGCCGACCCCGGCGGCGCGGTGTTCTCGATCGTCGACCACTCGCGGCCGGTCGACACCGGGGTCGGTAAGGCCGAGGTGGACGACCCCTACGACGACTGACGGCGTGGCGGCGAGCCGCTCAGCCCGTCGCCACGAACGCGCTGAGCAGCAGCCAGGACACGACCGCCGACGGCAGCAGTGAGTCGAGCCGGTCCATCAGCCCGCCGTGCCCCGGCAGGGTGTTGCCCATGTCCTTGATGCCGAGGTCCCGCTTGATCAGCGACTCCATCAGGTCGCCGAGAGTCGCGGTCAGCACGATCGCGGCGCCGAAGAGGACGCCCTGCCACGCCATGCCTTCGAGCAGGAACTGCAGGCAGAGGGCGCCCGCCCCGATCCCGGCCGTCAACGAGCCCGCGAAGCCCTCCCAGGTCTTCTTCGGGCTGATCGTCGGCGCCATCGGGTGCCTGCCGCGCAGCACCCCGGCGACGTAGCCGCCGGTGTCGGACGCCACCACGACGATCATGAACGACAGCACACGGCCGACGCCGTCCTCCGGCGGCACCAGCATGGCGGCGAAGGCCGCGAACAGCGGAAGGTAGGCGGCGGCGAACACCGACGCACCGACGTCACGCAGGTAGCCGTCCGCGCCACCCCGCAGCCGCCAGAGCAGGCACACCAGCACGGTCAGCACGAACGCCGTCAAAGCGCCCTCACGGCCGAACGGCCACGCGAGCCAGATCATCGCCTGGCCACCGACCAGCACCGGGACGAGCGCGACCTTGATGTCGGCGGCCTTGCGGAACGCCGTGGCCAGCTCGATCGTGCCGACCGCGATCGCCGCCGCGATGACGCCGATGAACAGGTAGCGGACGGTGAACAGCGACACCAGGATCGTCGCCCCCAGTGCCACGCCAACGGCGATGGCCGCGCGCAGGTCACGGCCGGCCCGCGAGGCTTTCTTCGCCGGCTCGGGTGGTTGCCCAGGGTCGGCCGCGTCCTCGCGTTCCTCCTGGTGTTCGCTCACCTTCGTCATCAGACCTCGAGCAGCTCGGCTTCCTTGTGCTTGACGAGCTCCTCGACCTGGTGGACGTACTTGTCGGTGAGGTGCTGGAGCTCCTTCTCCGCCCTGGCGACCTCGTCCTCGCCCGCCTCGCCGTCCTTGGCGATGCGGTCGAGCTCCTCCTTGGCCTTGCGGCGCACGCTGCGGATCGAGATCCGGGCGTCCTCGCCCTTGGCCTTGGCGACCTTGACCATCTCCTTGCGGCGCTCCTCGGTCAGCTGAGGAATGACGATGCGGATGATCGAGCCGTCGTTGCTCGGGTTCACGCCCAGGTCGGACTCTCGGATCGCCTTCTCGATGGCGCCGAGCTGCGAGTTGTCGTAAGGCTTCACGATGGCCATGCGCGCTTCCGGGATGTTCACGCTGGCCAGCTGGTTCAGCGGGGTGGGAGCACCGTAGTACTCCACCACGATCCGGGAGAACATCGACGGGTTGGCCCTACCGGTCCGTACCGACGACAGGTCCTCCTTGGCGACGGACACCGCCTTTTCCATCTTCTCTTCGGCATCGAAGAGGGTCTCGTCGATCACGGCTACTCCAGGTGTGTGGGTGTACTGACCAGTGTGCCGATCCTCTCACCACTCACCGCGCGGGCGATGTTCCCCTCGGTGAGGAGGTTGAAGACGATTATCGGCATGTTGTTGTCCATGCACAGGCTGAAGGCGGTGGCGTCCGCGACCTTGAGCCCCCGTTCGAGCACCTCGCGGTGGCTGATCTCGTCGAACAGCTTCGCGCCGGCATCGATCTTCGGGTCGGCGGTGTAGACCCCGTCGACGGCCTTCGCCATGAGGACGACCTCGCAGCCGATCTCCAGCGCACGCTGGGCGGCGGCGGTGTCGGTCGAGAAGTAGGGCATGCCGGTGCCCGCGCCGAAGATGACCACCCGACCCTTCTCCAGGTGGCGCTCCGCGCGGCGCGGGATGTACGGCTCGGCGACCTGACCCATCGTGATCGCGGTCTGCACCCGGGTCGGGACGCCTTCCTTCTCCAGGAAGTCCTGCAGAGCCAGTGAGTTCATGACGGTGCCCAGCATCGCCATGTAGTCGGCGCGGTCGCGGTCCATGCCGCGCTGGGACAGCTCGGCACCACGGAAGTAGTTGCCGCCGCCGATGACGACGGCCATCTGCACGCCCGCGCGCACGACGTCGGCGATCTGCGCGGCGACCGAGTGCACGACATCGGGATCGACGCCGACGGACCCACCGCCGAACATCTCACCACCAAGTTTGAGCAGCACCCGCCGGTAACCGTCGGTGGCCCTGTCGGTGTCGTCCTCGTTCATGTCGCCTCCGCCCGTTCAGGTGCTGCTCTACCGTTGTCTCACAACTGTGCCCCGCCTCCAGATCTGGCGGGAGACGGGGCACAAGTGCCGACCGGGACTACTGCTGGCCGACCTCGAAGCGAGCGAACCGGGTGACGGTCACGCCTGCCGCGTCGAGCAGGGCCTTGACGGTCTTCTTGTTGTCGGTGACCGACGGCTGCTCCAGCAGCACGACGTCCTTGAAGAACGCGTTGACCTTGCCCTCGGTGATCTTGGAGATCGCCTGCTCCGGCTTGCCCTCCTCGCGAGCGGTCTGCTCGGCGATCCGGCGCTCGTTCTCCACCAGGTCGGCCGGGACCTCGTCGCGGGTCAGGTACTTCGGCTTGAGGGCCGCGACCTGCAGGGCGGCGCCACGGGCGGCCTCGGCGTCGTCACCGGTGTACTCGATGAGCACGCCGACGGCCGGGGGCAGGCCGGCGCCACGGCGGTGCAGGTAGGTGGTCACCTGGCCGTCGAAGGCGACGACCCTGCGGATCTCGAGCTTCTCGCCGATCTTGGCCGAGAGCTCCTGGATCAGGTCGTTGACGGTCTTGCCGTCGACCTCGGCCGCCTTGAGCTTCTCGACGTCGCTCGTGCGCAGCTGCTTGGCCGCCTCGACGACCTTGTCGGCCAGCTGCTGGAACTCCTCGTTCTTGGCGACGAAGTCGGTCTCGGAGTTCAGCTCGACCAGAACGCCGCCGTCACCGGCGACGAGGCCCTCGGCGGTGGCGCGCTCGGCACGCTTGCCGACGTCCTTCGCGCCCTTGATGCGCAGGTACTCAACGGCCTTGTCGAAGTCGCCGTCGCTCTCCTCCAGCGCCCTCTTGCAGTTCATCATGCCGGCGCCGGTGAGCTCGCGGAGGCGCTTCACGTCTGCCGCGGTGTAGTTCGCCATCGTGCGTTATCCGTTCTCTGTCGCGGTATGCGCAGGGTGGTCAGTGGTTCAGGAAGCGGTGGTCTGCTCGGCCTGCTCGGCGGACTCGGAGCCGGCGAGCAGCTCCTGCTCCCACTCGGCCAGCGGCTCACCCGACGCGACGGGCTTGTCCTCGCCCTCGGGGGCGGCGCCGTTACGGCCGGAACGCGCCATCAGGCCCGCGGCAGCGGCCTCGGCGACGACCTTGGTCAGCAGCGCCGCCGACCGGATCGCGTCGTCGTTGCCCGGGATCGGGTAGTCGACCTCGTCCGGGTCGCAGTTGGTGTCCAGGATCGCGACGACCGGGATGTTGAGCTTGCGAGCCTCGCCGACCGCGATGTGCTCCTTCTTGGTGTCCACGATCCACACGGCGCTGGGCACCTTGGACATGTCGCGGATACCGCCGAGGGTCTTCTCCAGCTTGTCCTTCTCGCGGGTGAGCGTCAGGATCTCGCGCTTGGTCAGGCCCTGGAACCCACCGGTCTGCTCCTGCGCCTCGAGCTCCTTGAGCCGCTGGAGGCGCTTGTGCACCGTCTGGAAGTTGGTCAGCATCCCGCCGAGCCAGCGCTGGTTGACGTAGGGCATGCCAACGCGCAGCGCCTCGTTGGCGATGGCCTCCTGCGCCTGCTTCTTCGTGCCCACGAACAGGATCGTGCCGCCGTGCGCGACCGTCTCCTTGACGAACTCGAAGGCGCGGTCGATGTACGACAGCGTCTGCTGCAGGTCGATGATGTAGATGCCGTTGCGCTCGGTGAGGATGTAGCGCTTCATCTTCGGGTTCCAGCGCCGGGTCTGGTGCCCGAAGTGCACACCGGAATCGAGCAGCTGCTTCATGGTGACGACGGCCATGGCCGGATTCGCACCTCTTCTGTGTTGTGCGCGCCTGGCAGATGCTCGGCGCGCGGACCGGTTGTCGCGGCTGGCCGGGTGGTCAGCCGCCCTGGTGCAGTGCCGGCGTCCGGACTCGTTGGCTACGTTCTTACCGCTGAGACCGCCGGGCGCCGTCCGCTCCGTTCACGACTTCTCGGAATGGAGCGCGCACGTGCACGCGAAGTCAGCCTGTGCGCACACAGACCGCGCCCAATAGTGTACGCCGACCCCCGACACCGGCTCGAACCGGCGGCACCTGACAAGCCGGGTTGTCCACATCATCCCCGGTTGTCCACAGATTTCGCCACACCCCTCCACAACCGTCCCCCACCCCTCACCCTGAGCACATGACCGCATTCCGTCCGGCACGGCGAGCCCGGTACCCCGTGCTCGCCGTGCTGACCCTGCTCCTCGCCGTCGTACCCGCGCCAGCGGCGAGGGCGCAGTCCGTCGTCGAGCCGCGATTCGGCTGGCCGCTGTCCCCGGCGCCGTCCGTGGCCAGGCCGTTCGACGCACCCGAGCACGCCTACGGCCCCGGCCACCGTGGGGTCGACCTGGTCGCGAGTCCCGGGCAGGACGTGCTCGCGGCCGGGCCCGGGTACGTCGTCTTCGCGGGACGCCTCGCCGGACGCGGCGTGGTGTCGGTCGAGCACGACGGCGGGCTGCGCACCACCTACGAGCCGGTCGAGCCGCGGGTCTCGGCGGGCGACCAGGTGTCGCAGGGACAGGTCATCGGCACTGTCGCGGCAGGGCACGCCGGCTGCCCTGCCGCGGCGTGTCTGCACTGGGGTGTCCGGCGCGGCGAGGAGTACCTCAATCCGCTCCGTCTCGTGGTGCCGGACACCGTGCTGCGCCTGAAACCATGGGAGGGGGTGGTCGCCTGACGGTGCGCCCGGCTCAGACGCCGGCCTGCTCGACGAGCTTGGCGCGCAGCCGCAGCACGGCGCGGGTGTGCAGCTGACTCACCCTGGACTCGGTGACGCCGAGGACCTTTCCGATCTCGGCGAGCGTCAGGCTCTCGAAGTAGTACAGGCTGACCACGATCCGGTCACGCTCGGTGAGCTGGGCTATCGCCTCGGCCAGCTGGCGGCGGTTGTCCCGGTCGACGAGCACGGCGGCGGGATCGACGGCGTCCTCGTCCGGCAGGGAGTCCACGAGGGAGCCGCTGTCTCGGCCCGCGGCGACCAGGTCCTCGAGGGCGACGACGCTGGTGAGCCGCAGCTGGCCGTAGAGGTCGCGCAGCTCCTCGAGCGTGATGCCCAGCTCGGTGGCGAGCTCCGCGTCGGTCGGCGTGCGGCGCAGACGTGCGCCGAGCCGGTCGAGCGCACGCTCGACCTCGCGGGCCCTGCTCCGGATCACGCGGGGCACCCAGTCCTGCGAGCGCAGGTCGTCGAGGATGGCGCCTCGGATGCGCTGCATCGCGTACGTCTCGAACCGCAGGCCACGCTCGGGGTCGAACTTCTCGATCGCGTCCACGAGGCCGAAGATCCCGGACTGGATGAGGTCGGCGACGTCGACGTGGGTGGGCAGGCCGGTGCCCACCCGGCCTGCGACGTACTTGACCAGCGGGGCGTAGTGCAGCACGAGCCGGTCGCGCACCCGCTGGCTCGGCGAGGTTGCGAACTCGCGCCAGAGCGCCTGGATGGCTGTCTCGGCGGTGGTTCCCGTGTCGAGCTGCTGGGTGGTCACGGGGCCACCGTTTCCGGCAGGGTGATCCCGTTGGCGCGCCTGCTCATCAGCCGAAGCTCCACCGTCGTCATTGGGCACGGGGGTGGGATCGGTCATGAATCGCCTTCAGCCGCTCGACGGTCACGTGGGTGTAGAGCTGCGTCGTAGCTAGCGTAGCGTGACCGAGCAGTTCCTGAACGCTGCGAAGATCCGCCCCACCCTCGAGCAGGTGTGTCGCCGCCGAATGACGCAGGCCGTGCGGGCCCATGTCCGCGGCCCCCGGCACCGACTCTACGGCGTCGTGCACCACTCGTCGCACCGTCCTCGGGTCAACACGTCCTCCTCTGACGCCGAGGAACAAGGCCGCACCCGACGACTCCGTCGCCAGCCCGGAGCGACCCCCCTCGATCCACGCACGCAATGCCCGCTCCGCGGGTTGCCCGAACGGGACCATCCTCTCCTTGTTGCCCTTCCCGAGCACCCGGACGACCCGGCGCTCGAAGTCGGCGTCGTTGAGATCGAGGCCGCACAGCTCGGACACGCGAATGCCGGTCGCGTACAGCAGCTCGAGTAGCGCGTGGTCCCGCAGCGCGACGGGTTCGCGTTCCGCGGCACCCGCGCCGCTGGCCCGCATCACCTCACCGGCCTGCTCAGGGCGCAGGACACCCGGCAGCTTGCGGTGTGCTCTCGGCGCGACGAGCCGCGAACCCGGATCGGACGCCAGCTCGCCCCGCCGCTGCGCCCACGCGGTGAAAACCCTGGCCGCCGCCGCGCGCCTCGCGAGCGTGGTACGGCTCCGCCCGGCCGACCGTTGGCTCGCGAGCCAGGCCCGCAGCACGCCGACGTCCAGCCCGTCGAGGCCGTCCGTCGACGGGGGCGCGGCGTCGGCGCCCTCGCTGCCGACGCCGTGCAGGAAACCCAGCAGCGACACCACGTCACCCACATACGCCCTGATCGTGTGATCCGAGAGGCCCCTCTCGGACCGCAGATGGCGCTCGTAGTCGTCCACGAGAGCGGCCGCCTCCGGCGGCAGCTCCGCACGAACGCGCAGCAGCGCGGCACGCCCCGAACGAGGGCGCGCCGCGCGGGCTCCCGTACCGCGAACGGCTGATGACGCCATGTCACCGACGCTGCGGCAAGCGCGCCCGATGGTCAAGCATCGCCACGCCCGCATGATCAACCCGCAACCGTGGTGTTCACCGCGGTTCAGTCAGGGCCGCGTCCGGGTTTCACACTGTGGGCAACGGGGCCGCAGCCGCGCCAGGGGGGCCCGAACGGCGGATGGACGGAGGTGAGCGCGCCGTGCCGGGGCTCACTGACGCGCCGCCTTCCGGCCGCCGCCCGCCCGCCGCCAGCCGGTTTCGCACCGCTCGCTGAGCCCGTCGAGTTCCAGCGCCGGCAGCAGCGCCCTCACCCGCGCGAGGGGTACGCCGGACTCGGTCGCGATGCCCTCCGGTGACTTTCCCCTGCGCGCGCCGAGCGCCTCGTGCACGCGGATCGCCTGCGGGCCGAGCCCATCGGTGCGGCGGCGCGGGCGAGCTGTTCCGTCCGGACGGCCGACCCCCAGCCTGCCGACCGTGTCGAGGACATCGGACACCGAGGCCACCAGGGTCGCGTGAGCATCGCGGATCAGCTCGTGGCAGCCGACCGACATCGCCGACCCCACGGGCCCAGGCACGGCCATCACGACCTTGCCCAGCACACCCGCCGTGGTGGCTGTGTTGCGTGCGCCGCTGCGCCTGCCCGCCTCGACGACGACCGTGCCGGCCGTGAGCGCGGCGATCAGCCGGTTGCGGACGAGGAAGCGGTGCCGGCCGGGCGGGGTGCCTGGCGGGTACTCGCTGACGATCGCGCCGCGCTCGGCGATCCGGTTGAGCAGGCCCACATGCCCCGCGGGGTAGCCGGCGTCGAGCGCGCAGCCCAGAACGGCCACCGTGACGCCATGACCGGTGAGCGTCCCGCGATGTGCCGCGCCGTCGATGCCGTACGCCGCTCCCGAGAAGACGGGCACGCCCTGTTCGGCCAGTGCGTAACCGAGGTCGGCGGCGGTGTGCTCGCCGTAGTCGGTGGCCGCGCGTGCGCCGACGATCGCGACGGCGTCCTGAGCGGCCTCGTCCAGCCTGCCGCGGCCACGGACCCACAACGCGAGCGGAGCCGCGACACCCTGAGCACCCCGGCCGGTCGCCACCTCGAGCGAGAGCAGGGGCCAGGCGGGCCACTCGTCGTCCTCGGGGGTCACCAACCGTGCCCCGTACCGCGCGGCCTCGTCGAGATCCCGGCGCGCGAGGTCCAGCTCCCGGCGCGCACTCGTCTCCTGGATCACCGCGTCCGGCGCGTGCCCGCGACGAACCAGCGCCGCCGCCTCCACCGGTCCGTGCTCGGCGACGAAGGCAACCAGTGCGGGAGCCGGAGGCTCTGCCACGCGCAGCAGGTACGCCCGCGCCAGCCGCTCCGCGCTCATGCCGCACCCCCGACACACAGCGGCTCCAACCAGGGCCGACAGCCTGGCGACCACACCCTCAACCAACCCGGACTCAAGCCCACGGCGCGACGGCGACAGAAACGACCCCATGAGCCGAATCCGACCGAACGAAGAGCACCATTTCCGCAGAACCGCCCCGCTCCGAGCCGAAGACGAACCACCAGGTTCACGCACCGCCTCGCTCCCAACCGAGACGAGCCGCCAGCGCTCATACCGCACCCCCGACACACAGCGGCTCCAACCAGAGCCGACAGCCTGACGACCACACCCTCAACCAACCCGGACTCAAGCCCACGGCTCGACGGCGACAGAAACGACCCCATGAGCCGAACCCGGCCGAACGGGGAGCACCATTTCCGAAGAGCCGCCCCGCTCCGATCCGGCGACGATCCGGGTTCGCACACCGCCTCGCTCGCAGCTGAGGCGAGGTGCCAGGCCGGCGTAGCGCCGTCGCCGCTTCGCCGCACCCGGCTCGACCGAGGCCGGGGCGAGCCCAAGACAGGCGGCGGAGCCGAGGTGGCGTCGCTTTCGGGGTCATGCCGCCCTCCGGTCACGGAATTCCAGGGCCGCGGCCACGTGGTCCGCATCCGGACGGTCGGCTTCGGCCAGGTCGGCCAGGGTCCACGCGATGCGCAGGCAGCGGTCCGCGCCTCGGGCGGTGATGGCGCCCCGGTCGAGGCCGCGGTCGAGCAGCCTCGTCACCTCGGCCGGCAGCGCGTAGTCGCGGCGCAACGCCGGGCCGGGCACCTCCGCGTTGGTCTGCCAGCCTCGTTCGGCCCAGCGCTTGGCGGCCCGTTCCCTCGCCAGGAGCACACGCTCCCGGACGGTCGCGGTCGGCTCGGGGACGCCACCCTCGTGGACGCTCATCGCCGTCATCGGGCGCATGCGGACCCGCAGATCCACGCGGTCGAGCAGCGGCCCGGACAGGCGGCTGAGGTACCGGCGCCGGGCGTTCGGCGTGCAGCAGCAGTCGACTTCGCGCGGCGGAGCGCACGGGCACGGGTTGGTCGCCAGCACGAACTGGAACCTCGCCGGATAGCAGACCACTCCGCGGGCCCTGGCGATCCGCACCTCGCCCTCCTCCAGCACGGTGCGCAACGACTCGAGGCGCTCGCCACCGAACTCGGCGGCCTCGTCGAGGAAGAGCACCCCTCGGTGGGCCTTGCTGATCGCACCCGGCAATGCGAGCCCGGCACCGCCGCCGACGAGCGCCGCCACCGAGATCGAATGGTGCGGCGCGACGAACGGCGGCACACGGCGCAGCGGCGTCGACGGCTCCAGCGTCCCGTCGACCGAGTGCACGGCACTGACCTGCAGCGCCTCCTCGTCGGACAACGGCGGCAACAGCCCCGGCAGCCGCTTGGCGAGCATGGTCTTGCCGACGCCCGGCGGACCGGTCATCAGCAGGTGGTGCCCGCCCGCCGCCGCGACCTCCAGTGCCCAGCGGGCCTCCGGCTGACCGATGACGTCGACGAGATCGGGGACCTCGGGCGCGGCCTCCTCCACGAGCGGACCGGGCGGGGTCAGCTCCCGGTCACCTCGCAGCCAGGCAACGACCTCCGTCAGCCGCTCGGCACCGGCCACCTCGATCCCGTCGACGAGTGCGCCCTCGAACAGCGACTCGACTGGCACGACCGCCCGCCGGTAGCCGCCCCGGCGGGCCGCCAGGAGTGCGGGCAGCACTCCGCGCACCGGCCGGACCCTGCCGTCGAGTGCCAGCTCGCCGAGCAGCACCGTGCCCAGCAGCTTGGCGGCCGGAACGGAGCCGGAGGCCGCGAGGACCGCCACCGCGATGCTCAGGTCGTAGCCCGAGCCGACCTTGGGGAGGTTGGCCGGGGACAGCCCGAGCGTCACGTGGGTGTCCGGCCACTTCTCCCCGCTGTTGCGGACCGCAGCCCTGACACGGTCCTTGGCCTCGCGCAGTCCCGCGTCGGGCAGCCCGACGAGCTTCGTACCCGGCATGCCGGCGCCGATGTCGGCCTCGATCTCGACCAGCCTGCCCTCGATGCCGATCAGCGCGACCGACCACGCGCGTGCGAGCGGCATCAGAACGCTCCCACGAAATGCCGGAGCCTCGGCGGCCCGGCCGGCGGGAAGTGGATCGCGATGACGTCGAACCGCACCGGACACCAGGCGACCCTGAACGCCGCGAGCCACCGGCTCGTGATGCGGCGGATGCGGGCCCGCTTGTCCTCGGTGACCGCTTCCGCGGGCTCACCGAAACCGCTCCCGGCCCTGGTCTTCACCTCGCAGACGATGAGCGTCGTGCGGTCTGTGGCGACGACGTCCAGTTCGCCTTCCCGGCACCGCCAGTTCCGGCTGAGCACGACCAGGCCGAGACCGCGCAGGTACTCGGTGGCCAGCTCCTCGCCCCGGCGGCCGAGCGAGAGATGGGATCTTCGCCTTCTCGTGCGCCCCGCACGCACCGCGATGCTCACGGACAACATCACCCCCTGGATCCGCGAAGCCGGCCCTCCCGGCTCCCTCATCGACGCTTCCACCGCGCCGACGGGCAGCCCAGAGCCGATTCCCGGACCTGTGGACAAACAGGGTGATGTGGACAGTTCTCGGCGCGCGCGCCAGCGCCGGCGAAAACCGTCAGAGATTGCTGCTACGGGCGACGCCCGTGCTCAGCCGCCGAACGGACCATCCTCGGGCAGCCGCAGCTCGGGCTTGTCGAGCTCCTCGACGTTGACGTCCTTGAAGGTGATGACCCGGACGTTCTTCACGAACCGAGCGGGCCGGTACATGTCCCACACCCACGCGTCCGACATCCGCACCTCGAAGTACACCTCGCCGCCGCTGTCGCGGACCTGGACGTCCACCGCGTTGGCCAGGTAGAACCGCCGCTCGGTCTCCACGACGTACGAGAACTGCGCGACGATGTCGCGGTACTCGCGGTACAGCGACAGCTCCATCTCGGTCTCGTACTTCTCGAGATCCTCTGCGCTCATCTAGTCCGCGCCCCTCCTCGCAAGCCTCGCAAGCCGTTGCCGGCGGAAACACCCATTGTGCATGAGCACCTCAGACCTCGACCCCGGACACCTCGGCGAACTCGTCGGTGTCCGGCAGGTCGAACAGGTACTGGTTCAGCTCCTCGTCCGCGGTGGTGCGCCGCCTGGCACCCGCCTGCAACGCGGCCGCGGTGAGCATCACCTTGTGCGGAGGGCGTATGCCGTGCGCCCTGCCCGCGACGGCGACGTTGGTGTAGGACCAG
This sequence comes from Prauserella endophytica, assembly GCF_005146945.1. Classification (GTDB taxonomy): domain Bacteria; phylum Actinomycetota; class Actinomycetes; order Mycobacteriales; family Pseudonocardiaceae; genus Prauserella_A; species Prauserella_A endophytica. The sequence continues at coordinate 67,777 of NZ_SWMS01000005.1, read as the reverse complement.
CGGTGCACCGCGCTCGGACCGTGCGTGGTGAGCGCCTCGCCGTGCTCGGCGGTCGTGTAGCCCTTGTGCACGTCGAAGCCGTACACCGGGTGCTCCTCGTGCAGACCGGCCATGATGCGGTCGCGCGTGACCTTGGCGAGGACGGAGGCCGCCGCGACGCACGCGACCGCACGGTCGCCCTTGATCACCGGCACGCTCGGCGCCGGCAGCCCCGGCACGCGGAAGCCGTCGATGAGCACGTAGCCGGGCGCGGTGTCCAGGCCCGCGATCGCGCGCCGCATGCCCTCGATGTTGGTGACGTGGATGCCGAGCGCGTCGACCTCGGCGGGTGAGATCACCACGATCGAATAGTCGAGAGCGCGGTGAACCACCCGCTCGTACACGCGCTCACGCGCGAGCGGGGTGAGCAGCTTCGAGTCGGTGAGTTCGGTCAGTCGCGCGCCGTCACCGGGGCGCAGGATGCAGGCGGCCACCACGAGCGGGCCCGCACACGCGCCCCGGCCCGCCTCGTCGACACCGGCGACCGGACCGAGACCGCGCCGGTCCAGCGCGCTCTGCAGCGCCCACGACGTCTCACCGCGAATCACGGCTCGCGGAGGGCGCAGTACACCAACGGGTCCAGCGCTCACGCCCGTTACCGTCCTCGTCTGACCGTCCCACGGACCGCGGCGCCGAGGCGGCGGCCCACCAGCAAGGTCGGCCATGCGGCCAGCACACCGATGCCCAACGGTACGCCTTGCTGCCACGCGGGCGCGCTCATGGCGCTGGCGGAGGCGGCCTGCGGGTTGTGATCACTCACCGTGCCCCAGCGCGAAGGGGGCAGCACGATGAACCGCGCCTTGCCGATGATGTTGTCGACCGGGACGGCGCCCCGCGCTCCGCCATCGCCCTGGTACCGGGAGTCGGACGAGTTGTTGCGGTTGTCGCCCATCACCCAGACCGTGCCCTCCGGCACCTCCACCGGGTCGAACTCTGCCTGCTCGTGGGCGCCCTGCCAGTAGATGTACGGCTCGTCGAGCGGCTTGCCGTCCACGAGAACGCGATTCTGATCGTCACAGCACTCGACGGTCTGACCGCCGGTCGCGATGATCCGCTTCACGAAGTCGCGCTCGTCCGGCGGCGCGAGCCCGAACACCGAACCGATGCTCTGGAAGAAGTTGGCGACCGCGTTGTCCGATTCCTCGGGCGGCAGGTCGCCCTCGATCCACGCGGGCGGGCCGCGGAACACGACCACGTCGCCCGGTTCCGGATCGGTGAAGTCGTACGTGATCTTGTCGACCAGGATCCGGTCCGGGGTGCAGCCGGCACAGCCGTGCAGCGTCTGCTCCATCGACCCCGACGGGATCATGTAGACCCGCGCGAGGAACTGCTGGATCAGGAAAGCCAGAACGAGCGCCACCACGATGAGGATGGGCAGCTCTTTCCAGAACGAGCGCTGCTTCTTCTGCTTGCGTTCCCGGCCGGCCGAGGCGTCAGGCCCCGGCTCGGAGGACTCGGCTTTATGCCCCTTCGGGTCCTTGTCCTCCGAGCGCTCCGGCTCGTCTTCCGCGGCATTTGAAGGCACAGGCTCGACCACGTCGCCAGGCTACGGTAACCGCTTGACTACTCAGGAGGCAGAGGGGGCTTCGCGCCGCTCCTTGATCTTGGCGGCCTTGCCCCGCAGCTCACGCAGGTAGTACAGCTTGGCCCTGCGGACATCACCGCGCTTCTCGACCTCGATCTTGGCGATGTTGGGCGAGTGCACCGGGAAGGTCCGCTCGACACCGACACCGAACGACACCTTGCGCACGGTGAAGGTCTCGCGGATGCCACCGCCCTGACGGCGGATGACGACGCCCTGGAAGACCTGGTTGCGCTCGCGGTTGCCCTCGATAACGCGGACGTGAACCTTCAGCGTGTCGCCCGGGCGGAAGTGCGGAATGTCAGAACGCAGCGACTGAGCGTCCAACGCGTCCAGGGTGTTCATCGGTGGTCCGTCCTCGTCTTGGTGTGGCTTCGGCGTACATCCGGGCGCACGCCTGCCTGATAGCGGGTGGCCCAGGAGCTTGGCGGCGCGTGATCACGTCGCGCCAACCGGTCAAGTATTGCAGACAGCCCGCCGGGGCTAGTCACCGGGCTCCTGGCGGAGCCGGTCGAGCAACGCCCGATCGTGCTTGTCGAGGCTCTCCTCGGGGAGGCGTTCCAGCAGGTCGGGCCGCCGCCGGAAGGTCCGCTCCAGCGCCTGGTCGCGGCGCCAGCGATCGATCAGCGCGTGGTTGCCGGAGCGCAGCACCTCCGGCACGGGCAGCTCCCGCCACACCTCCGGGCGGGTGAAGCTCGGACCCTCCAGCAGTCCATCGGAGAAGGAGTCCTGCTCGGCCGACACCGGGTTGCCGAGCACGCCCGGCAGCAGGCGCACGACGGCCTCGACGATCACCAGCACGGCGGCCTCGCCGCCCACCAGCACGTAGTCACCGATGGAGACCTCGTCGACGGGCATGCGTCGCGCCGCGTCGTCGATCACCCTCTGGTCGATGCCCTCGTAGCGGCCGCACGCGAACACCAGGTGTTCCTCGGCCGCATAAGCGTGCGCGAGCCCCTGCGTGAACGGCCTGCCCGCGGGCGTCGGGACGACCAGGCGCGTGCGCTCACCGCAGACGGAGTCGAGCGCGTCGCCCCAGACCTGGGGCTTCATGACCATGCCGGGTCCGCCACCGTACGGCGAGTCGTCGACCGCACGGTGCACGTCGTGGGTCCAGTCCCGCAGGTCGTGGACGCCGATCTCGATGAGGCCGCGCTCGATGGCGCGCCCGAGCAGCGCAGCCCGCAGGGGCTGCAGGTACTCGGGAAAGATGGTGACGACGTCGATCCTCATCAGACGTCCAGCAACCCCTCGGGTGGGTCGAGCACGACGCGGCCGCCCGCGACGTCGACCTGGGGCACGATCTCCCGCACGAACGGCACGAGCAGGTCGCGGCCGTCCCGGTCGACGGACAGCAGCTCGCCGCCCGGCGAGTGGACGACCTCGCGCACGGTGCCGACGACGGTCCCGTCGGTCAGCTCCGCGCGCAGGCCCTCCAGCTCGTGGTCGTAGAACTCGTCGGGATCCTCGATGGGCGGCAGGTCGTCGGTGTCGCCGAGCAGCAGGACACCGCGCAGCTCCTCGGCGACGGTGCGATCGGGAACCTCGGCGAAACGCATGAGCAGCCGCCCGCTGTGCCAGCGGGCGGCTGTCACGGTGAGCCGTGTGGTGCTGCCGTCACGAGCCTGACCGGTCAGCACCGCTCCCTCGGCGAAACGCTCCTCGGGCGAGTCGGTGCGCACGTCCACGGCTAGTTCGCCGCGAATGCCGTGCGCTTTGGCGACCCGGCCGACCACGACCTGCACGGTGCGTTTCTCAGCGGTCGGTGTCGATGACGTCGACGCGAACGCCCCTGCCGCCGATGGCTCCCATCACGGTGCGCAGGGCGGTGGCCGTGCGGCCACCCCGGCCGATCACCTTGCCGAGGTCGTCCGGGTGGACGTGCACCTCGAGAGTGCGTCCCCGGCGCGTGGTGATCAGCTCGACCCGGACGTCGTCCGGGTTGTCGACGATGCCGCGCACCAGGTGCTCGAGCGAGTCGGCCAGGAAGCTCACGCCTCGTCGGCCTTCTTCTCGGTCTCGCCCTCGGCGGCGTCGGCCTTCTTGCCGCCGCTCTTCTTCTTGGGCGTGGTCGCCTCGCCGGTGGGCTCCTCGCCCGCCGCCGCGAGCGCGGCGTTGAACAGGTCCTGCTTGGACGGCTTGGCCTCGCGCTGCTTCAGCGTGCCCTCGGCGCCGGGCAGGCCCTTGAACTTCTGCCAGTCACCGGTGATCTCGAGGATGCGCTGGACCGGCTCGGTGGGCTGCGCGCCGACCTTCAGCCAGTGCTGGGCGCGGTCGGAGTCGACCTCGATGAAGCTCGGCTCCTCCTTGGGGTGGTACTTGCCGATCGTCTCGATGGCCTTGCCATCCCGCCGGGTGCGCGCGTCCGCGACGATGATGCGGTAGTACGGCGCACGGATCTTGCCCAGGCGCTGCAGCTTGATCTTGACGGCCACGGGTGTGGGTACTCCTGTCGTTTCGCTACTCGGGTCGGGACACGATCCGAGTGGGGAGCCGGATCCGAGTGCCCGCAGGTATGTGTGGTCGCCCCGGCCGGTGAGAGGGTCCGATCCGGAGCGGGCAAGCAACCATTTTGCCAGACGGCCCCGGCTCACCCGTTCCCGGGGAGCGTGAGCACGCCGTCCACCCTCCGGGGGACGTCCACCGGGCCGTCGCGCAACTCGGCGGGCAGCACGGCCTGCGGTGCGCCCTGCCAGGCGAACGGCCGCAGGAACCGGCGGATCGACGTGGTGCCCACCGAGGTGTGAACGGTGTTGGTGGACGGCCACGGTCCGCCGTGGTGCTGGGCCCACGACACCGCGACACCGGTCGGGTAGCCGTCGAAGACGAGCCTGCCCGCGACCTCGCGCAGGCCGTCGAGCAGCTCCGTCCGGTCCGCGGCCTCGCCGCTGCCGAGGTGCACGGTCGCGGTCAGCGAGGGCTCCAGCCGCGCCAGCGCGTCGAGCAGCTCCTTGTCGTCGGAGTAGCGCACCACGACCACGAGCGGCCCGAAGCACTCGCGGGCGACGCTGTCGTCGAGGTCGGCGGCGTCGATGGTCAGCACCCGGGGCTGCGCTGTGAACCCGTCCCCCTCGACCTCCCCGCCGGTCGCGATCGTCGACACGGCCGGCAGGTCGGCCAGCCGGCCGGAGCCGGCCGCGAACGAGTCGCGGATGCCCTCGTTGAGCAGCACCTGCGCACCGGTGCCCTCGACCGCCTTGCCCAGCGCGCCGAGCAGAGCCTCTCCCCCGTCGGTCCTGGGCACGAACGCCAGCCCCGGCTTGGTGCAGAACTGGCCGGAGCCGAGTGTGAACGAGCCCGCGAGGCCCGCGCCGATCTCGTCGGCGCGCTCCCGTGCCGCGGCCGGGGTGACCACGAGCGGGTTGATGCCGGACAGCTCGCCGTAGAACGGGATCGGGTCCGGCCGGGAGTTGATGAGCTCCAGCAGCGCCTTACCGCCGCCGAGCGAGCCGGTGAAGCCCACGGCCTTGATGTCGGGGTGCTGCACGAGGCGCGCACCGGCCTCGCGACCGTAGACGACCGCGATCGTGCCCTCGGGCGCTCCGTGGCTCGCCGCGGCCGCCGCGAGCGCCTCGCCGCACAGCCGAGACGTGAGCGGGTGCGACTCGTGGGCCTTGACCACCACCGGGCAGCCGGCCGCGAGCGCCGACGCGGTGTCGCCGCCCGGCACCGAGAAGGCCAGCGGGAAGTTGCTCGCGCCGAACACGGCGACCGGGCCGAGCGGCAGCAGCATCCGGCGCAGGTCGGGACGTGGGCCCATCGGGGTGTCACCGGCGTGGTCGACGGCCGCCTCGAGATAGCCGCCATCGGTGACCACGTCGGCGAAGAGCCGCAGCTGGAAGCACGTGCGGGTCAGCTCGCCGTTCAGCCGGGTCTCGCCGAGACCGGTCTCGCCGTCGGCGGTCGAGACGATCGCCTCGCGCCGCGACTCCAGCTCGTCGGCCATGGCCCGCAGCAGCTCGGCCCGCCACGAGCGGTCACGCCTGGTCAGCTCCGCGAAGGCCGCCCGGGCCCGGGTCGCGGCGGCGTCGACCTCATCGGACGTGCTCGGCAGGATCCCGGTCTCGCTGCTCGCCCCGGTCCTCGGGTCGACGCTCTGCAGGTGGGACATCGTTCTCCTTGTTTTTCTTGGCCTTTTTCCTGGTCCGGAGGGCTCGCAGCGCCGATAGCACGACGAGGAGCACGATGGCGCCGAACAGCGTCGCGGCGATCGGCTCGCCGAGGAAGCCCGTCAGCTCGCCGTCGAACGTCCGCATCGAACGCCGGAACGCCGACTCGAGGATTCCCCCGAGCACGAAGGCCAACACGAGCGGACCGGGCTCGAAGCCGACCTTCTTCATCAGGTACCCGAGCACGCCCAGCGCGAGCACGAGGAACATGTCGAACACGTTGTTGCGCACCGTGTAGACGCCGATCATCGTGATCAGGATCGTCAGCGGGGCCAGGATCGCCGCCCGAACCTTCAGGATGCGCACGAAGATCCCGATCAGCGGCAGGCTCATGGCGAGCAGCAACAGGTTGCCGACGTACATCGAGTTGACGACGCCCCAGAACAGCTGGGGCTCCTCGTCGACGAGCAGCGGGCCCGGCGTGATGCCCTGCAGCATCAGCGCGCCGAACATGATCGCCATCGTCGCGTTGGCGGGGATGCCGAGCGACAGCAGCGGGATGAACGACGACGTCGCGGCCGCGTTGTTCGCACTCTCCGGGCCGGCGACGCCCTGGATGGCGCCCTTGCCGAAGCGCTCCGGCCGCTTGGTGGCCTTCTTCTCCACGGCGTAGGCGACCATCGACGACATCGTCGCGCCGCCACCGGGCAGGATGCCGAGCAGGAAGCCGCTGGCCGAGCCGCGCGCGATGGCGCCCTTGGATTCGGAGAGGTCCTTGCGCGTCGGGTAGACCGAGCCGACCTCGGTGGCCTTCGGCGCCTTCCTCCGCAGCGACTCCAGGTTGTAGAGGATCTCCCCGACACCGAACAGGCCCATCGCGACGATCACGAAGTCGATGCCGTCGAGCAGCTGGTCGCTGCCGAAGGTCAGGCGCGCGGTGCCGAGCAGCGGATCCTGCCCGATCGTGGCGAGCAGCAGGCCGAGGGTGGCCATGGCCAGGCTCTTGAGGATCGAGCCGGTGCCCAGCGTGGTGACGAGCAGGATGCCGAGCAGGGCGAGCATCGTGTATTCGGCGGGGCCGAAGTCGATCGCGAAGCCCGAGACGAGCGGTGCGACGAAGGTCAGCACGACGATCGAGATCGTGCCGCCGATGAAGGAGCCGATCGCCGCGATGCCGAGCGCGGCGCCCGCTCGCCCCTGTCTCGCCATCTCGTGACCGTCGATGGCGGTGACGACGCTGGAGGCCTCGCCGGGCAGGCGCAGCAGCACCGACGTGATCGTGCCGCCGTACTGCGCGCCGTAGAAGATGCCGGCGAGCATGATGATCGCCGACGTGGGCTCGATGTTGTAGGTGATCGGCAGCAGGATCGCGATCGTCGCCGCGGGGCCGAGGCCGGGCAGCACGCCGACCAGCATGCCCAGCGTCACGCCGAGCAGGCAGTAGAGCAGGTTGTCCGGCTGGAAGACGACCCCGAAACCGTCGAGCACCGGAGACAGGAAATCCATTGGCTAGTCCTCAGAAGTGCACGATGTGGGGCAGCGACACCTCGAGCCCGGTGATGAACAGCAGGTAGATCGCCGCGGTGGCCACCACCGAGACGATGACGGTCATCCGCCACGACTCGCGGCCGAGCAGCTTCAGCCACAGCACCAGCAGCGCGACGGTCGGGATCTCGAACCCGACCTGTTCGAACAGCAGCACGTAGCCCAGCAGGGAGACGACGCCGATCACGACGACGAGTGACTCGCGGCCGAACCGCTCCTCCTCGCCGGTCGGCGCCGAGCGCACCACGAGCACCGCGGCGATGACCGCCATGGCCACGCTGACGATCAGCGGCCACAGCCCGGGCCCGGGATCGGCGAGGTCGCCGATCCCGAGCTGCCAGGACAGGATCGCGGCCCCCACACCGATCGCGCACAGCACGGCCGCGGCGATGACGTTCTGCCTGCGCGCGTAGGCCGCGCTCGGCCGCGTCTCCTGTTCCTGATCGGGAGCGGTCATGACTGGCCCTTGAGGTTGACGCCGAGCTCGGTGGTCATGGTCTTGAAGCGCTCGCTGGCCTCGCGGAGCTGGTCACCGACCTCGGAGCCGTCGGCCTCCCAGCGGGTGATGTAGTTGTCCTGGAGCAGCTTGGCGTACTCCTCCGAGGACACGGCCTCGTCGATCGCGGTGGCGAGCTTGTCGCGCACGTCGTCGGGAAGGCCGGCGGGCGCGGCGACGAACCGGCGCTGGTCGACCACCACGTCGTAGCCCTTCTCGGTGGCGGTGGGCACGTCGGGCAGCGCCTCCAGCCGCTCGGCGGAGAAGGCGACGAGCGGGCGCAGCGCTCCGGCCTGGATCTGCTCGTACGCCTCGGCGACGTGCACGGTGCCGACGTCGACCTTGCCGCCGAGCACGGCGGTCAGCTGCGGGCCGCCGCCGTCGAACGGCACGGCGGTGGCGTTGACCTTCGCGGAGCCGAACAGCAGCGCCTGGGCGAGCTGGTTGCCGGTGCCGGCGCCCGAGGTGCCGTACTTGACGTTGTCGGCGGCCAGCACGTCCTCGACCTTCTCGAAGGGCGACGACGACGGCACGACCATGACGTAGTCCTCGCGGGTGAGGCCCTTGACGAAGGTCATCTCGTCGAGCTGGATGGCGTCCGGGTCCTCGACCACGAGCGGGCCGACGGCGAACAGCGACTGCGGCATCACGGCGACGCGGTAGCCGTCGGGGTTGCCGCTGAAGACGTCCTTGCCCGCGATCTTGCCGTTGGCTCCGGGCTTGTTGACGACGACCGTCGACTGGCCGAGCGGCTCCTCGAGGCTCTTGGTGAGCGCCCTCGTGATCAGGTCGGTGCTGCCGCCGGGCTCGGTGGGCACAGTGAACTCGACCGCGCGAGCCGGGTAGTCACCACCGCCCTCACCGCCGGAACCGCCCTGCACCGAGCAGGCCGACAGAGCCAGTGCCGTGGCGGCGAGCAGGGCCGCGCCCCGCGTGCCGCGGCTGGACAGAATCCTCATTGATCCTCCTGATGGAGTGCTACCGGGTGGGGGTTGGGAGTGCGGTCAACGGTCGGCGCCCACGAGGGCGAGACCCTTGGTCAGGAGTGCGTCGAGCTCCGCGAGATGGTCGGCGGGCAGATCCCGCAACGGCGCGCGCACCGGGCCGACGTCGGCTCCCCGGAGCCGCGCGGCGGCCTTGACCAATGCCACGGCGTAGCCGGTGCCCCGGTCCCGCAGCTCCACGAGCGGGACGTAGAACTCGCTGAGCAGCCGCTCGACGGTGGCGTGGTCGTCGGCGTGAAAGGCGCGGAAGAACGCCTGGGAGATCTCGGGCGCGAACGCGTGCACGGCCGAGGAGTACGCGGGCACGCCGATGGCGCGGTAGGCGCGGGCCTGCATCTCGGCGGTCGCGGCCCCGTTGAAGAAGAGCCACTCCGGCGGCGCGGCGAGCTTGAGCCGCTGCAGCTGGTCGAGGTCGCAGTGCCCGTCCTTGATGCCGATGACGTTCGGGATCGTCGCCAGCTCGGCCACGGTCGGCAGCGCGATCTTGACCTGGGCCCGCTGGTAGACGATGAGCGGCAGCTCGGTGTTGGCTGCGACCTTGCGCACGTGGTCGACGAGGCCGGCCTGCGGCGTCTCCACCAGGTACGGCGGCATCAGCAGCACCGCGTCGGCGCCCGCCCGCTGCGCGGCCGCGACGAAGCGCGACGCCTGCGCCCAGCCGTAGCCCGCCCCTGCGACGACCGGGATCTCGCCCGCCGACTCCTCGGCCGCGACGCGGATGAGGGTCTCGTACTCGTCCTCGGCGAGGGAGAAGAACTCGCCCGTGCCGCAGCAGGGGAACACCGCCCCCGGCCGCGCGTCGAGCTGCCTGCGCACATGCGCGCGGAAGGCGTCCACGTCGACGGCACCTTCGGCGTCGAACGGCGTCAGCGGGAACGACAGCACCGCCGTGTCCATCCCGCGCCGAAGCCGGTCAACGGCCTCCGTTGTATACGTGGCAGTCAAAGTGTCTCCATATGTAGACGTCTGTCATGTGCGGAGCAGTGTTACTTGGAGCTTGCTAGGCTGTCAACCGTGGAAGCTGAGCGAGAGACCGGTGTGCGAGGTGTGAAGTCCGCCGCCAGGACCGTGGAACTGCTGGAACTGCTGGCGTCGCGGCAGAACCGGCCCGCCCGCCTGCGCGAGCTGAGCGACGCGCTCGGCGCCCCGCGAAGCAGTGTCTACGCCCTGATCCGCACGCTCGTCGAGCACGGCTGGGTGCGGGCCGACGCCAGCGGCACCCAGTACAGCATCGGCATCCGCGCGCTGCTCGCCGGCACGACCTACCTCGACACCGACCCGTACCTGCGCATCGTCCAGCCACTGATCACGGACCTCTCCGCCGAGCTGGACGAGACCATCCACTACGGCAGGCTCGACCGGGGCGACATCGTCTACCTCGCCACCAAGGAGTCGAGCAAGTACATCCGCCCGTTCAGCAGGGTCGGCCGCAGGCTGCCCGCGTTCAGCACCTCCATGGGCAAGTCGCTGCTCGCCGAGCGCCTCGAGGCCGGCATCGACGAGCACGTGCCCGAGGAGGTCACGCCGCTCACCCCCAACACACTGGTGGAGCGCGCCGACCTGATCGCCGACCTCGAGCTCACGCGTGAGCGCGGGTACGCGATCGACAACGAGGAGAACTACGCCGGCGTGACCTGCTTCGGCTTCGCACTGCGCTACAGCACGCCGCCGACCGACGCGATCAGTTGCTCGGTGCCGATCTCCGGCCTCACCGAGGCGCGCCGCGAGGAGATCATCGACGCGATGCAGCGCACGCGGCTCGCGATTGAGCGCATGGCGCCGGTCGACCTCGCCGCGACGGCGGATCTCACCGCGGGGCACTGAGTTTGGGACTCGACGCCGCCGCGCTGCTGGCGCTGGCGGGGGTCGCCGCGGGCCTCGTTGGCTCGATGGCGGGCCTCGCCTCTCTGTTCAGCTACCCCGCCCTCCTCGCCGCAGGACTGCCGCCGATCGCCGCCAACGTCACCAACACCGTGGCCATGTTCTCCACCACGGTCGGCGCCGCGGGCGGCTCGCGCAGGGAGCTGCGGGGGCAGCGGGCACGCCTGCTCCGGCTCGGCCTCATGGCGGTACTCGGCGGCTCACTCGGCGCCGTGCTCCTGCTGACCACGCCCGCGTCGACGTTCGAGCTGATCGTGCCGTGGCTCATCGCGCTCGGTTCGGCGTTGCTGCTGTTCCGCGACCGGCTGAGGGAGGCCGCCGACGGAAGGTCACGCACCCGCCGCGGCCCGCGCTCGGCGCTCCCCGTCGCGCTGGCGGTGCTGGCAGTCGGCGTCTACGGCGGGTACTTCGGCGCGGGCGCGGGGGTGCTGATGCTCGCCGTGCTCTCGGTGTCGGTCACCGAGCCGCTGCCGATCACCAACGCGGTCAAGAACGTCGCGACGGGTGCGGCCAACGTGACGGCCGCGGTGGCGTTCGCGTTCCTCGCCCCCGTCGACTGGCTCGCCGCCGCGGCGCTCGGCGCGGGGGCACTGGTCGGTAGCTGGATCGGGCCGTCGATCGTCCGGCGGCTGCCAGAGCGTCCGCTGCGGGTCGTGATCGCGCTGGCCGGGTTCGGGCTCGCCGTGCACCTGTGGCTCTCCGCGATCTGATCGTTGTATGACCTCTGAGCGAGTTGTACGATCTCTCGCCATGACCTCCGATCGCATCACCTCCGTCCGGATCTCGTCCGTCACCCTCCCGCTGCGCACCCCCGTCAGCGACGCGAAGGTGCTCACCGGACGGCAGAAGCCGATGACCGAGGTCGCTCTGCTCTTCGCCGAGATCGGCACCGAGTCCGGCCACGACGGCTTCGGCTTCGGCTACTCGAAGCGCGCGGGCGGCCCCGGCCAGTACGCACACGCCCGCGAGATCGCCCCCGAGCTGATCGGCGAGGACCCCAGCGACATCGACCGCCTGTGGACGAAGCTCGTGTGGGCAGGCGCGTCGGTTGGCCGCAGCGGGCTCTCGACACAGGCGATCGCCGCCATCGACGTGGCGCTGTGGGACCTCAAGGCCAAGCGTGCCGGGCTGCCGCTGGCCAAGCTCATCGGCGCCCACCGCGACTCCGTGCGCTGCTACAACACCTCGGGCGGTTTCCTGCACATTCCCATCGAGGAGGTCCTGGAGAACACCACCGCCTCCCGGGAACGCGGCATCGGCGGTGTGAAGCTCAAGGTCGGCCACCCCGACTGGCGCGTCGACGTCGAGCGCGTGACCAAGGTCCGCGAGCACCTCGGCGACGACGTGCCGCTGATGGTCGACGCCAACCAGCAGTGGGACCGCCCTGCCGCGCAGCGCATGTGCCGCAGGCTCGAACCGCTGGACCTCGTGTGGATCGAGGAGCCGCTCGACGCCTACGACCACGAGGGGCATGCCGCGCTCGCCCGTGGTTTCGACACCCCGATCGCCACGGGCGAGATGCTCACCAGCGTCGCCGAGCACGCCGAGCTGATCCGGGCGGGCGGCGCCGACATCATCCAGCCCGACGCGCCACGCATCGGCGGCATCACGCAGTTCCTCAAGCTCACCGCGCTCGCCGAGCACCACAGGCTCCAGCTCGCCCCGCACTACGCGATGGAGATCCACCTGCACCTCGCGGCGACCTACCCGCAGGAGCCGTGGGTCGAGCACTTCGAGTGGCTCGAACCGCTGTTCAACGAGCGCATGGAGATCAAGGACGGGCGCATGCTGGTGCCGGACCGCCCCGGCCTCGGCCTGACCGTGAGCGACCAGGCGAGGGCGTGGACGGTCGACAGCGTTACGGTGACCGCTTGAGCAGAACCCAGGAGCTGGTCGCGCGGCTGACGGCGCGCATCCAGGAAGGCGTCATCCAGCCCGGCGAGCGGCTGCCGACCGAGGGCAGCCTCGTGCAGACCTACGGCGTGAGCCGCACGGTGGTGCGCGAGGCGATCTCGCGGCTGCAGGCCGCCGGGCTGGTCGAGACGCGGCACGGGCGCGGCAGCTTCGTGCTGGCCCAGCCGAGCACCACCCCGTTCGAGGTCGAAGAGGCGGGCGAGCTGACGATCGAGGGCGCGCTGGAACTCATCGAGTTCCGCACGGCGCTGGAGGTCGAGGCCGCCGCCCTCGCGGCCCGCAGGCGCACCGAGGCGCAGCTGGCCGACCTGCGGGAGGCGCTCGACGAGTTCGCGGCGAGCGCGGGCAACCCCAGCGCCGCCGTGCGCGCCGACTTCACCTTCCACCTGCGAATCGCCCTCGCCGCGGACAACCGCTACTTCGCCGACCTGCTCCGGTCCTTCGGGCCCGGCATGATCATCATGCACCGCGAGCGGATGCCGGCGAACCCCGAGCGGTTCGCGCGGACGGCCGGCGAGCACGAGAACGTCTACGCGGCGATCGAGCGGCAGGACGCGGAGGCCGCCCGCGCAGCCGCGCGCGTGCACCTGACCAACAGCAGGGAGCGGCTGCTCGCGGCGCAGGAGCAGGCGGCGAAGACTCAGTAGCTCACCACGCCGAGCGCGGTGAGCAGGATCGCCAGCGCGGGCAGGAAGTTGTTCATCTGGTGGGCCACGATGCTGCCGAGCAGGCGCCCCGTGACAAGGCGCGCCAGCCCGATCGGCACCGCGATCACCAGCAGCAGCGTGGTCCGCAGCGGTTCGAGGTGGCTCATCGCGAACACCGCCGTGGAGAGCAGGAACGCGGCGAACCGGCCCCACTTCTCGTTGTTCCACTGCAGCCGCTCCGTCGCGCCCCACAGCAGGCCGCGGTAGATGATCTCCTCACAGATCGGGCCGAGCAGCCACAGGTAGAGGAACATCACCACCGCGGCGGACACCGACATCGGCTTGTCCTCGACGAGCGCACTGATCGCGGAACTGGAGTTCTGCTCGCCGACCACCTTCGTCCAGACGAACACACCGACGCTGGTGCAGACCAAGCCGAGCACGCCGAACTTGAGCCCGAGCTTCACGTCGTCCCAGCGCCACGACAGCCGCAGGTCGGCCAGCGGCCCGTTGCCCCGCAGCTTGGTGATCGCCAGCGCAGTGAGCGCCGCGATCACGGTGGGCGTCATCGTGCCGATCAGCACGTCGCGCACCGGCAGCGACTCGGCGTTGCCGCCCTTGACCAGCAGCGCGCCCACCAGCGCGGCCGAGGCCAGCAGCACGGCCTCGACGAACAGGAACGCGCCGAAGCCCCAGCGATGGGCGGGCGGCGCGGTCACCGTCTGCGTGCCGGAGGTGGACTGTTCGACGCCGGGCACCGGATCTCCCGCGTTCGGTGACGTCACGCCCATCCTCCATCAACCCGCCGCCTTCGACCCGGTGAGCCTACTGTGCGCACACACCCGGTCACGAGCCGCCGAACAGCAGAAGGGCGGGCGGCAGGTTGTTGGTCGCGTGCGCCACGACGCTCGCACCCACCCGGTCGGTGATCAACCGGGCTGCTCCGATCGCGATCCCCTGGCCGAGCAACGCGATCGTGCGGCTGGGCTCGCCGTGCAACTGCGCGAACACGAGCGCCGTCAGCACGAGGACCACCCATGGTGGTACCCGATGGTGGGCGAGGCCATTCCACAGCGCGCCGCGGACGAACAGCTCCTCGGTGAGCGGCGCGGCCACCACCACGATGAGCGCGGCGACGACGAGCCAGCCGGTGTTGGAGGCGATGCCACCGAACACCTCGGTGAGCGGGTCGGAAAGCCGGTCGGTGCCGTAGACCTCCAGCAGGACCACGTTGAGCAGATAGCCGGTGAGCAGCGCGAAGCCGCCGCACGCGAGGCCGACCTTGACGTCCCTGGCGTTGGGGATCAGCCGGAACTCGGCGAGCACGCCCTGTCCCCAGCGGCGGGCGGCGAGCACGGGTGCGAGGCCGAGCAGGATGTTGGGTACGAAGGCGAGCAGTACGAGCGGGCCCAGCTCGGGCAACCGGAGCGAGCCGACCTCGCCGTCCCCTCCGATCGCGAACGCGGTCAGCAGCAGCGAGAGCAGGTAGTACGCCGCGAGGCCCGCGAAGAACGCGAGGAAGCCCCAGTGCGCGCCGAGCACCAACCCGGCGCGGATCGGCGGAGGATCCTCCTGACCGCGATCCACCGCACCTCCCCGTCACCGATGATCTGCACCCAAGGGCACTTTAGTTGCGTGGGCGCAGCGCAGCGATGCGCAGAAGGGGCTCACCTGATCAGGGTGCCGCGCAGGATGACGTGCCGGGGACGGCGCAGCACGGAGAGGTCCTCGCGAGGGTCGGCGTCGAACACCACGAGGTCGGCCGGCGCGCCGTCGGCGATCCCCTCGAAGCCCAGCCACTCGCGGGCCGCCCATGACGCCGCCGCGAGCGCCTGCTCCTCGGACATGCCCGCGCGATGCAGCGCCTCGACCTCGTCGGGGAGCCTGCCGTGCTCGACCATGCCACCCGCGTCGGTGCCCGCGTAAACCGCGACACCGGCGTCCAGCGCCGCGCCGACCATGTCGGTGACCCCGGCGTGCAGCGCCCGCATGTGCGCGGCGTAGACCGGGTACTTGGCCGCCTGGTCGGCGATGCCGGGGAAGTTCTCGATGTTGATCAGCGTGGGCACGAGTGCGGTGCCCCGTCGCGCCATCTCGGCGAGCAGGTCGGCCGACAGCCCGGTGCCGTGTTCGAGGCAGTCGATGCCCGCGTTGATCAGCCCCGGCATCGCGGCCTCGCCGAACACGTGTGCGGTGACCCGCGCGCCCTCCTCGTGGGCGACCTTGATCGCCTCGGCAAGCACGTCGTCCGGCCAGAGCGGCGCGAGGTCGCCGACCGCGCGGTCGATCCAGTCGCCGACGATCTTCACCCAGCCGTCTCCGGCCCTGGCCTGCTCGGCGACGGCTCCGGGCAGCCGGTCGGGGTGCTCGAGGTCGATGCCGAGCTTCGGCACGTAGCGCTTCGGCAGCGCCAGGTGCTGCCCGCCCCGGATGATCCGGGGCAGGTCGGCGCGCTCCTGCAACGGCCGGATGTCGATCGGCACGCCGCAGTCGCGGATGAGCAGGGTCCCCGCGTCCCGGTCGGTCAGCGCCTGCTCGGTCGCCTCCTCCAGCGTCGTCGGGCCGTGCACGCCGATGCCGGGATGGCAGTGCGCGTCCACGAGCCCCGGCACGAGGAACGCGCCGTCGAGCGAACGGGCGCCGTCCACCGGATCGAACGAGATCCGGCCGTCGCCGATCCAGACGTCGCGCTCGTCACCGTCGGGCAGCACGACCCCGCGCAGGTGGTACATGGGCTACTTGTTCTTCGGGAAGTTCAGCTTCGACGGGTCGAATCCGGGGGGCAGGTCGTTGAGGCCGCCGCCGAGCTGCGACAGGTCGGGCATCCCGCCGCCCGCCGCGGGCGGGAACCCGCCGGGCATGCCGCCAGGGAAGCCGCCGCGCGCCTTCTGCTGGACCTTCTTGCCCTTCTTGCCCTTCTTTCCCTTGCGCACGTGCTGCTTCTTCGTGGCGCTGCCGCCGCCACCGAAGCCGAACCGGCCCGCCATCTGCTGCATCATCTTGCGGGCCTCGAAGAACCGGTTGACCAGGTCGTTGACGTCGCGCACGGCGACACCGGATCCGCGCGCGATGCGCTGCCTGCGGGAGGCGTTGATCATCTTGGGGTTGGCCCGCTCGGCGGGGGTCATGCCCCGGATGATCGCCTGCAGCCGGTCGAGGTGCTTGTCGTCGACGTTGGCGAGCTGGTCCTTCATCTGCCCCGCGCCGGGCAGCATGCCCAGCAGGTTGCCGATCGGGCCCATCTTGCGCACCGCGAGCATCTGCTCGAGGAAGTCCTCCAGGGTCAGCTCGCCGCTGCCCAGCTTGGCCGCCGCCTTCTCCGCCTTCTCCTGGTCGAAGGCCTGCTCGGCCTGCTCGATCAGGGTGAGCATGTCGCCCATGCCGAGGATCCGGCTGGCCATGCGGTCGGGGTGGAAGACGTCGAAGTCCTCGAGCTTCTCGCCGTTGGACGCGAAGAGAATCGGCTGGCCGGTGACCTGCCGCACGGACAGCGCCGCACCACCGCGGGCGTCGCCGTCGAGCTTGGTGAGCACCACGCCGGAGAAGCCGACGCCGTCCCGGAACGCCTCGGCCGTGGTCACGGCGTCCTGGCCGATCATCGCGTCGACCACGAACAGCGTCTCGTCGGGCGTCACGGCGTCGCGGATGTCCGCGGCCTGCTTCATCAGCTCCTCGTCGACACCGAGACGGCCGGCGGTGTCGACCACGACCACGTCGTGCTGAGCGTGCCTGGCCTCCTCGATGCTGCGCCGCGCGACGTCCACCGGGTCGCCGACGCCGTTGCCCGGCTCGGGGGCGAACGTGGCCACCCCGGCGCGCTCGCCGACGACCTGCAGCTGCGTCACCGCGTTGGGGCGCTGGAGGTCACACGCCACGAGCAGCGGCGCGTGGCCCTGCTTCTTCAGCCAGAGCGCGAGCTTGCCCGCCAGCGTGGTCTTACCGGAACCCTGCAGACCGGCGAGCATGATGACCGTCGGCGGGTTCTTGGCGAGGTTGATCCGCCGGGTCTCGCCGCCGAGGATGCCGATGAGCTCCTCGTTGACGATCTTGATGACCTGCTGCGCGGGGTTGAGGGCCTCGGACACCTCGGCGCCCTTGGCGCGCTCCTTGACGTGGCCGATGAATTCCCTGACCACGGGCAGCGCGACGTCGGCCTCGAGCAGCGCGATACGGATCTCGCGCGCGGTGGCGTCGATGTCGGCATCGGAGAGCTTGCCCTTGCCGCGGAGGTTCTGCAGGACCGACGTGAGCCGATCGGAGAGTGTGTCGAACACGGGGTGCACGCTCCAGCAGGTCGTGGATACTCAGCCGGCTCACGGGCCGACAACATCCCAGGGTACTGGCCGCGTCATCCCGCGGGACCGCCCGGCCGGTCACCTCCCCTGGTCCGGCCGGGCGGCGGGCTGCCCAAGCGGGTGCCCTGTGCGGCCGGCGTGTTCGCCAGACCCCCAGTACCAGGCGATCCGCGCCGACCCCGGCACCTCACCCGGGCAGGTCTCAGCCTGCCCGGAGGCGCGGTGGTCATGGCAGCGTGAAGACACCGCATCCGTTCTGCGTAGAACTACCCAGGGGTACTCAGTGATCGGACCTGGGCGCCGAGCGCGCCTTGCCGGAGGCCCCGCGTCGCGCCTTGCGCACGGACTCCTGCTCCTGGCCGCTATGGGCTGGACCACATCCCGGCCCTCGATCCTGGCCTCGATCAGCGTGTCACCCGACCGCCCCGCGCTCGGGCGGCGCCGACACGCGGAAGCCGGCTCAGGTGGCCGCGGCGAGCACCGCCTGTTCGACCCGCCGCCGCCACGCCGGGTCGAGCGCGCCCTGCCTCGGCGACACGGCGAAGGAGTCGACCACCCTGGCCCCCAGCGTGGAGACCTTCGCCCAGCGCACCTCGGCGTCACACCGGCGCAGCGCACCGGCGACCCGGTAAAGCAGGCCGATCCGGTCCACCGCCCGCAGTTCGAGCACGACGGAGCCGGGGGCCGCAGTCTCGTCGTCGAACCACAGCACCTTCGGCGACGCAGGCACCGGCACCGGCGTGTCGTACGCCTTCTCCTTCTCGGCGAGTTTCTGGCTCAACGGAAGCCCGCCAGCGACGGCCCTGGCGAACTGCTCGCGCAACAGCCCCGCGTCGGGCAGCGTGCCGAACCTCGGCGACGCCGTGAAGACGCCGACCCGGCCCCCGCCGTGGCTGTGCAGCATCGCCGTGTGCACCTCGAGCGAGTTGAGCGCGAGGACGCCCGCGGCGGGCGTGAGCAGATCGGCGTTGGCGGGCACGGCGAGCACCACTGTGGCGAGTTTGCCCGCTGCGGTCACGCGCACCTCGCCGCGCGTGGTCCGCACCGCCTCGGCCACCAGGGCGCGCTGGGTGTCGTCGATCGGCTCGGGCGCCGAGAACCCCTTGCCGTGCAACAGATGCCGGCAACGGCTCACCAGCTCGGAGATGAGTCCCGCCTTCCACTCCGTCCACACACCCGGCCCGGTCGCGAGCGAGTCGGCCTGCGCGAGCGCCCGCAGGAGGTCGAGCAGCAGCGGGCTGCCGTCGACGGTCTTGGCGACCCGTTCGACGGTCTCCTGCTCACTGATGTCGCGTCGCGTGGCCGTGTGCGGCAGGAGCAGGTGGTGCCGCACCATGCCCGCGACCGTGGCGACGTCCTCATCGGACAGTCCGATGCGGACGGCCACCTGCGCGGCGAGCTTGGCCCCCAGTTCGGAGTGGTCCGCGTCGCGGCCCTTGCCGATGTCGTGCAGGAGCGCGCCGAGCAGCAGCAGGTCGGGCCGCGAGACCGTGGTGGTGAGCCGCGCCGCCTCGACGCACGCCTGCACCAGGTGCCGGTCGACCGTCCACGCGTGCACCGGCTCGCGCGGCGGGAGGTCGCGCACGGCGCCCCATTCCGGGAAGAGCCGCGCCCACAGGCCCGTCCGGTCGAGCGCCTCGACGGCGTCGACGAGTCCCTCACCCGCGCCGAGCAGCTCCGTCAGCGCCTGCCGGGCGGGTTCCGGCCACGGCGCGCGCAGCTCAGGCGCGGAGTCGGCGAGCGTCCGCAGCGTGCCGTGCGCGATGGGCTTGCCGGTGCGGGCCGACGCCGCGGCGACCCGCAGCAGCAGCCCTGCGTCGCGAGCGGGCACCGCGTCGCGGGCGAGCGCGACCTCGTCGCCGTGCAGGACTACGCCGTCGTCGAGGGGGGTGCGGCTCGGCCGCCTGCCGAACCGTGTCCTCGGTGGTTCGGTCGCGGCCCGCAGGGCGACGTCTACGGCGTAGCCGACGGCCCTGCCCGCGCCGGAGAGCCTCCGCGCCAGTGAGAACCGGTCGCCCAGCTCCAGCTCGGCGGCCACCAGCTCTGCGTCTCCCGCGCCAAGCACGTCGCGGTCGCGGCGCAGCTCCCTGCGCAGCTCGGTGCGGACGTCGAGCAGCAGCTCGCGGGCCGCGCGCAGCTCCTCGTTCGGGCGGTCGGTGAGCTGGGCGACCGCGAGCGCGTCCAGCAGCCCGAGATCCCGCAGGCCGCCGCGGCCGTACTTCAGATCGGGTTCGGCCGACTGCGCGATCTCCCCGCTGCGCCGCCAGCGCGTGCGCGTCGCCTCCGCCAGCTCGGGCAACCGTTTGCGGGCAGTGCGCCGCCAGTGGTCGCGCGCGGCGGAGGCCAGCCGCTCGGTGAGTTCGGCGTCACCGGCGAGGTGCCGGGCGTCGAGCAGTCCCATGGCGGTACGCAGGTCCTCGGAGGCGACCTTGAGCGCCTCCCCCGGCGTGCGCACCGAGTGATCGAGACCGACCCTGGCGTCCCACAGCGGGTACCAGAGCGCGTCCGCGATCTCCCCGATGTCCGGGTTTCCGTTGTGCACCAGCACCAGGTCGAGGTCGGAGAAGGGCACGAGCTCCCGACGGCCGAGGCCGCCGACGGCGACCAGCGCGACATCGCAGGACGCGGTGCCTGTGATGTCGATGCCGGCCGCCGCGGCGGCCTTGTTCAGCCAGAACTCGTACAGGTCGACCAGAGCGGCTCGCAGCGCGGTCGCGCCGAGCCTTCCGTGGCGACCCTCCAGCAGCCGGTTGGCCGCCTCGACAAGCCCCCCTACGACCACGGCAGTCTCTTAGAGAGCATCGGCGCCACGTTCGCCGGTGCGGACGCGGACGACCGTGTCGACGGGGGTCACCCACACCTTCCCGTCGCCGATCTTGCCGGTGTGCGCGGCGCTGACGACCGCGTCGATGACCTTCTCGACGTTGGCGTCGTCGGTCACCACCTCGATCTTCAGCTTGGCCACGAAGTCGACGGCGTACTCGGCGCCGCGGTAGACCTCGGTGTGGCCCTTCTGCCTGCCGTAGCCCTGCACCTCGCTGACGGTCATGCCGAGCACCCCGAGCTGCTCGAGCGCGGACCGGATGTCGTCGAGCGTGAACGGCTTGACGATCGCCGTGATCAGTTTCATGACTTGCTCTCCTCGAGCTTCTTCGCGTTACCGCTCGGGGCCCCGGTGTCCACCGAGGCGGCACGGCCACCACGCCCACCGGCGAAGTCGTACGCCGACTCGGCGTGCTCCGCCTCGTCGATGCCGGTGGTCTCGTCCTCGGCGGCGACCCGCAGGCCCATCGTGTACTTGATGATGAGCGCCAGGATGGCGGCCACCACGAAGGAGTACAGCAGCACCGCGATCGCGCCGACCGCCTGGATGCCGAGCTGGCTCGCGCCGCCGCCGTAGAACAGGCCGTCGACGCTGCCCTCGTTGACGTTGGTGGTGCCGAAGAAGCCGATCAGCAGCGTGCCGACGAGACCACCGACGAGGTGGAC
The DNA here is from genome assembly GCF_005146945.1 of Prauserella endophytica. Taxonomy (GTDB): domain Bacteria; phylum Actinomycetota; class Actinomycetes; order Mycobacteriales; family Pseudonocardiaceae; genus Prauserella_A; species Prauserella_A endophytica. Next base: position 46,776 of record NZ_SWMS01000005.1, on the reverse strand, counting down.
GCCGACGACGTCGAGCGAGTCGTCGTAGCCGAAGCGGTACTTGAGGCCCACCGCCAGCGCGCAGAGGATGCCCGCGATGGCGCCGATGGACAGCGCGCCCCAGGTGTCGACGAACGCACACGCCGGGGTGATGGCCACCAGGCCGGCCACGACACCGGAAGCGGCGCCGAGGCTCGTCGCCTTGCCGTCGCGAAGGCGCTCGGTGAGCAGCCAGCCGAGCATCGCGGCACAGGTCGCGGTGAGGGTGTTGACGAAGGCGACGCCGGCGATCTCGTTCGCGGCCAGCGCGGAACCGGCGTTGAACCCGAACCAGCCGAACCACAGCAGGCCGGCGCCGAGCATCACGTAGGGCAGGTTGTGCGGCTTCATCGGCTCCTTGGGCCAGCCGCGACGCTTGCCGAGCACCAGCACGAGCGCCAGCGCGGCGGCACCGGCGTTGATGTGCACCGCGGTGCCACCGGCGAAGTCCAGCGCGCCGAGGTCGTTGGCGATCCAGCCACCGACCACGCCCGAGTCCTCGTTGTCGAACGCGAAGACCCAGTGCGCCACGGGGAAGTACACGACCGTGGCCCAGAGTCCAGCGAACAGCAGCCACGCGCCGAACCGCATGCGGTCGGCGACGGCACCGGCGATGAGGGCGACCGTGATGATCGCGAACATGCCCTGGAACGCCACGAAGCCCGTGGTGCTCAGCGCGTCACCGCCCATGAGGCCGGAGAGCCCGAGCGCCTCGAACGGATCACCGAGGAGCCCACCGCCGACGTCGTCGCCGAAGGCCATCGAGTAGCCGTAGACCACCCACAGCACCCCGATGAGCCCCATGGCCCCGAAGCACATCATCAGCATGTTCAGCACGCTCTTGGAGCGCACCATGCCGCCGTAGAAGAACGCCAATCCCGGTGTCATCAGCAGCACCAGAGCGGCGCTGGTGAGCAACCAGGCCGTATTCCCTTCCACGCTTCTCCTCCTTCGAGAGCCGGATCGCAGAACGCGCAATTGCGGCACAGCATCGGGAAGGCGTGTTGCACGGAGTGGATTCTCAGGTTTCGACGTGGTGAACCAAACGGGCCGTCATGTTACGGACGCGTTTCCCGTGACCTGTGCCGATTCGTCCGGATGCGAAACGTCGTGGTCGAATAGCAGGCGTGACCTCGCCTGAAACGACTGCGAAACCGCTACCGTCCGCTGTGCTGGCGGCGCTGCGCTGCTCCGTCTGTGGCGGCGGCGTGGAGCTCGCCGGTCACACGCTGCGATGCGAGCGGCTCCATTCGTTCGACCTCGCGAGGCAGGGCTACGTGAACCTGCTGCACGCGAAGGTGGCCGCGGGCACCGCCGACACGGCCGAGATGGTGGCCGCGCGGGCCGAGTTCCTCGCCGCGGGTTTCTACGCGCCGCTGGCGGAGGCCCTCGCCGAGCAGGCGACGGGCGGCCTCGTGGTCGACGCGGGGGCAGGCACCGGTTATTACCTGGCGAAGGTGCTCGACGCGTTGCCCGGCGCGGAGGGCCTGGCGCTCGACGTGTCGGCGCCCGCCCTGCGCCGCGCGGCGAAGGCCCACGTGAGGATCGGGGCTGCCGTGTGGAATCTCTGGGAGCCGTGGCCGGTGGGCTCCGGCGTCGCCGACACCGTGCTCAACGTCTTCGCGCCGCGCAACGCCGCAGAGTTCCACCGGGTGCTGCGGCCGGGCGGCACGGTGGTGGTCGCCTCCCCCGGCAGCGGCCATCTGGGCGAGCTGTCCCGGAAGCTGGACCTGCTCGACATCGGCGAGGACAAGGAGCAGCGCCTCGACGCGGCACTGGCCGACGGTTTCGAGCTCGTCGGCAGGAGGCAGTGCGGGGGCACGGTGAAGCTCGGCCCCGACGACGTGCGCAGGGCGGTGCTGATGGGCCCGAACGCCCACCACCTGCACCGCGGCGGGCTCGCCGACCGGCTCGGCTCGCTCACCGAGGCCATGGACGTCACCACGGCGTTCTCCGTGTCGACCTACCGCAGGCTGCCATGAGCGTCGAGGTGCCGGCGACGGTGCTCGCCGATCCCGCGTGGCTGCGCGAGGACCTGAAGGGCGCGGCGAACCTGTACGGCCGGGCGAGCGAACGGGTGCTGGGCACGATCCGGTGGTACTCGGCGTCGTCGGTGCTCGTCGGCCCGTCGCTGGAGTCGTTCGCGCGCACGGGCACCGCGCTCGATCCCGCGCTGGAGGCCGTCACGTTCACGATGCATCCCGACGGCCGGTACCTTGACGCGCGCTCCGAGCGCATGCTCGGCGACGACCTCACCGCTCTCGGCGGCGCGCTGGGCGACGCTCTCGACCGGATCGTGGAGATGATCGCACACGTGTCCGGGGCGACCACGCGCTCGCTGTGGGCGATCGCCGCCGACTCGATCGGCACCAGGTTGCTGTGGGCGGGGCGGACCGACCTCGCGGCCCCGCTCGCCGCCTCGATCGGCCACCGGATGCCGCCGCCCCGGTATGTCCACATCGGACCGCACGAGGTGGTCCGGCGCTCATCGTGCTGCCTCATCTACGAGGCGACAGGGGGCGAGAAGTGCGCGAGCTGCCCCCGCCAGACGCCCGCCGACCGAGAACAACGCATCCGGGCCCTCCTCGGCTGAGGCGGTACCGCGGCCGCAGTGAAGGCCACCTTCACTGCGTGGAATCGAACACAGCGGCGCGGAGCGCCTCCGTTTGGGTGGTGGCGGGAGACGGGTGGGCGCAGGCATGGTGGCCTTCACTGCAGTCGACTGGGCAGGAAGGGGTCAGCTCTCCTCGAAGCGGCTCACCAGGTCGGCGAGGCCCTGATCGGTCAGCGCACCGAACAGCCGCAGGCGCGCCATGCCGCCGTCGGGGTGGATGTCGAGCCGGACGTGGGCGGCCTCGCGCGGTTCCGGGACGGCGAACCGGTGCCGGGTGTCGGGCTGCAGGCGGGTCCTCGGCAACAGCTCGAACCACGTGTGCCCATCCGCCGAGCCGCTCAGTGTCACCCAGCCCGGCGCGTTGCCCCGCAGGTTGCTGGTGTCGAACTCGGCGAAGCGCACCCTGCCCGCCCCCGCGAGGCGGATCACCGCCCAGTCGTTGCCGCCGTCACGCCTGCGCGCGGTCTCCCAGCCCTCGGCCTGGTTGGCGGCGAGCCCGGGCGCGAGCATGTTCGCGGGCGACGAGTAGAACATGTCGCTGCACCCGGTGCACACCGCTCCGTTCTCCAGCGCGGCGAGATCGAGCGCGCCAGGGTCGAGCAGCCGCGGGTCGGGGATCACGTCGCCGTGCACGCGCAGCCGCGCGACCCCGCCGTCGGGGTGCATGGTGAGCCGGGTGTGGGTGTAGCGCTTCCGCGAGCCGACGGTGAAGAAGTTCTCCGCGTCGCCCGCCACCGGCTCGTGGTCGACGAGCACGTCCCAGTCCATTCCGGACAGTTCGGCCACGCTCGGGTAGCCCTCCGCGGCGAGCGCCTCGACCGTGACGAAAGGCGGGTAGTTGCCCTTGAAGAACGCGGTGTCCACCACCACGCCGGTAACCGCGCCGGGCAGCCCGAGGCGCAGGATCGCCTGGTCGTCGCCGGGTTCGCGGTGCCTGCGGGTCTCCCAGCCGTCGTAGAGCTGCCCCTTCGGGCCGAACGTCTCCGGCTGGTGCCGCGGCCGCCACGGGTTGACGAGGTTCTCCTTCTCGGCGAACAGCTCGTCGCTCGCCCACATGACGGTGCCCCCGAAGCGGCGGGAGGCCAGGTCGGTCAGCTGAGTCCACTCCGGACGGTCGTTCACCGCTCTCCCCTCGTCAGCAGCCGCCCGTGCGGCGACCGCCCGGTCACCTGTGCTCCGCGCAGCCACGTGCTCCGCACGACCCCGGCCAGCGGCCGGTCGTGGTAGGCGCTTACGGCGTTGCGGTGCCGCAGCTTCGCGGCGTCCACGACGAACGCCTCGTCGGGGGCGAACACGCAGAAGTCGGCGTCGTAGCCCGCCGCGAGGTGCCCCTTGCGCGGGAGCCCGGCCTGCGCTGCGGGTCCGTGCGCCATCCAGCGCACCACGTCGGCGAGGCCGAAGCCGCGCTGCCGCGCGCCCGTCCACACGGCTGGCAGCCCCACCTGCAGGCCCGCGATCCCGCCCCACGCCTCGCCGAAATCGCCGCTGTCGAAGCGCTTCAGCTCGGGCGTGCACGGCGAGTGGTCGCTGACGACGCAGTCGAGCACGCCCTCGGCGAGTCCCCGCCACAGCAGCTCGCGGTTGGCGGCCTCGCGGATCGGCGGGCAGCACTTGAACTGCGTGGCGCCGTCACCGATCTCCTCGGCCGTGAAGCTCAGGTAGTGGGGGCACGTCTCGGCGGTGACCGCCACGCCGTCGCGTTTGGCCTCGGCGATCAGTGGCAGGGCCCGCGCCGACGCGAGGTGCAGGATGTGCACGCGGGCCCCGGTGCGCCTGGCCAGTTCGAGCACCCTGGCGATCGCGGCGTGCTCGGCCTCTGGCGGGCGCGAGGCGAGGAAGCCGCTGTAGTGCGGGCCGTGCGGGTTGGGCGCGCGGTCGATCGTTTCGGCGTCCTCCGCGTGCACGATCAGCAGCCCGTCGAACTCGCGCAGGACCCGCATCGCCTCCTCCAGCCCCTCGGTGTCGAGCGGGGGGAACTCGTCGACGCCGGAGTGCAGCAGGAAGCTCTTGAAGCCGAACACGCCCGCGTCGTGCAGCGGGCGCAGCTGCGCGGCGTTGCCGGGGATCGCGCCGCCCCAGAAGCCGACATCGACGTGCACGCGGCCGAGCGCGGTCTTGCGCTTGACCTCCAGCGCGGCGACGTCGACCGTCGGCGGAAGGCTGTTGAGCGGCATGTCGACGATCGTGGTTACCCCGCCCGCGGCCGCCGCGCGCGTGGCCGTCTCGAAGCCCTCCCACTCGCTGCGGCCGGGGTCGTTGACGTGGACGTGGCTGTCGACGAGCCCGGGCAGGAGCACCTCGTCGGCGCCCAGCTCCACCAGCTGGTCACCGACGAGCGCGGTGTCGTAGGGCTCGACGACGACGATCCGGCCGTCCCGGACGCCGACGGCGCAGGCGGTCTCGCCGTCGGCGGTGATCGCCCTTCGCGCTCGCAGCACCAGGTCCATGGCTCACCAGCGTAGCGAGTGTGAAGCCATAACTGAACACCCGTGAAGAAGTTCCTTCATCCGGCGTAGACTGCGACGCATGCTCCCCGGCGCGCCGCCCGACGACGAGGAACTCGGGGCCCGCATCAGGGCACTCCGCATCGAACGCGGGATGTCGCTGCGCGCGCTCGCAGGCGAGCTCGGCGTCAGCCCGAGCGCGCTGTCGCAGATGGAACGGGGCAAGATGCGGCCGTCGGTGACGCGGCTGTTCCAGATCGTGTCGATCCTGGAGGTGCCGCTGGCGGCGGCGTTCGGCGAAGCGGCGCCCGAACCCGAGGAGCCCGCGGCCGGGTCCGACGAGGTGGTGGTGACGAGGGCGGGCGAGGTGCCCGCGATCTCGCTCGGCCACGGCGTGGAGTACCGCAGGCTCACCGCGACGCCCATCCCGGGCGTGGAGATCTACGAGTCGACCTACCCGCCGGGGTCCACCTCCAGCCAGGACGGCGAGTACCTGCGGCACAACGGGCACGAGCTGGGCAGCGTGCTGTCCGGCACGCTGACCGTCGACCTCGGCTTCGACCACTACGAACTGGGCCCCGGCGACTCGATCCGGTTCCCCTCAACGACCCCGCACCGCGTCCGCAACGCAGGCGACATCCCCGCGGTAGCCGTGTGGGTCAACCTTCCGTGACGACTGCAGTGAAGGCCACCTTCACTGCGTTGAACGCAGGCATGGTGGCCTTCACTGCAGACGGGTGAGGGCTCCGGTCACGGCGTGGGTTCGAACTCCTTGACGTTGTCGAGAGCGGTGCCCATCGAGGCATTCGCCTCGCGCTCGATCATGATCTCCACGAGCACCGGGCGGCCCGTGCGATCCGCCTCCTTGCGCGCCCATTCCAGCGAGCCGCGGATCTCCGACGGCTCCACGACGCGCGTGCCAGAGCAGCCGTAGGCCTCCATGATCTTCACGTTGTCCGTGCCGTACTCGTCGTAGTGCAGATCCACCTGGAAGTTCATGTCGTAGCCGAGCTCGGCCTGCCGGATGAGCCCCAGGTACTCGTTGTTGAGCATGATCAGCACGAACGGCACTTCGTACTGCGCCGCCACGGCCAGCTCCTCCACCAGGAACTGGAACGAGTAGTCGCCGACCACGCCCACCACCTCGGCGTCGGGGCGCGCCTTCTTGACCCCGATCGCGGCCGGGATCTCCCAGCCGAGCGGGCCCGCCTGCCCGCACACCTGGTAGTGCCTCGGCCTGTGCGCGCGCTGGAACTGGCCCGACCAGATCTGGTACAGCCCGATCGCGGTGACGAAGTAGGTGTCCTCGCCGTAGAGCTCGTTGATCTCCTTGAACACCCTCGGGGCCTTGATCGGCACCGTGTCGAAGTCCTCCCGCCTCGGCAGCTCCCGCTTGAGCTCCGCGATCCGGTTGACCCACACGGGCACCCTCGGGTCGATCGGCGCGCCCCGTTCGTCGGCCGCCGCGAGCAGGGCCTCCAGGAACGCCCTGCTGTCGGACACCACACCGAGGTCGGGGCCGAACACCTTGCCGATCTGCGTCGGCTCGATGTCGACGTGGATGAACTTCCGGTCGCCTCGGTAGACGTCGAGCGCGCCCGTGTGCCGGTCGCCGAAGCGCGCGCCGAGCGCCAGCACCAGGTCGGCCTCCAGGAACGCCGCGTTGGCCCACCGCTGCGACGTCTGTATCCCCGCCATCCCGGCGAACAGCGGGTGGTCCTCGGGGAAGCTGCCCTTGCCCATGAGCGTCACGCCCACGGGCACGCCGAGCCGCTCGGCGACCGCGCGCAGCGGCTCGCTCGCCTCGCCCAGCGTGACTCCGCCGCCCGCGAGGATCAGCGGCCGCTCGGCCGCAAGCAGCAGGTCCAGCGCCCGCTCGACCCGCGCCGGCGATGGGGCGGGAGTCACCACGGGGAACGGCGCGTCGATCGAGGCGTCCCACTCGATCTCCTGCTTCTGCACGTCGAGCGGCAGATCGATGAGTACCGGACCGGGCCTGCCCGAGCGCGCGATCCGGAACGCCTCGCGGAAGATCCACGGCGCCTGCGCGGCCTCCTTGACCTGCACGGCCCACTTCGTCACGGGCTTGGCGATCTCCACGATGTCGACCGCCTGGAACGCCTCCTGGTGCAGCTTCGTCGACACCGCCTGCCCGGTGATGCACAGGATCGGGATCGAGTCGGCCTGCGCGGTGTAGAGGCCGGTGATCATGTTGGTGCCCGCGGGCCCCGACGTGCCGATCGCGACGCCGACGTTGCCGGTGGTGCGCGACCAGCCGTCGGCCATGTGGGTGGCGCCCTCCTCGTGGCGGACCACGAGGTGCTCGATCCCGCTGCCCTGCATCGCCTGGTACAGCGGGAGGATCGCGGCGCCCGGGCAGCCGAACGCGGTGTCGACGCCCTCGGAAATCAGCACGTCGACGACGGCCTGCATGACAGGAACCTTCGGCATGATGTACACACCTTTCGGGGAGCGGGCGGCCGTCCCTGTGCTTGCCGGCGTGGTACGGCCGCCCGTGACCTGTGAGAAGTGGGCCGCGTCAGGCGCGGCCGGACAGCTGCTCGACCACCTTGAGCAGGGCGGAGTGGTCGAGCGAGCCGTGGCCCATGGCCCGCGCGGCGGCGAGCAGCTGGGCGACGAGCCCGGTCATGGGCAGTGCCACGTCGGCCTGCCTGGCGGCGTCGGTGGCGATGCCCATGTCCTTGTGGTGCAGGTCGATGCGGAAGCCCGGCTGGAACTGCCGCGCCACCATCGACTCGCGCTTGAGGTCGAGGATGCGGTTGGCGGCGAGCCCTCCGGCGAGCACGTCGAGGCCGGTCTTGGCGTCGACGCCGGAGGCCTCCATGAGCACGATGGCCTCGCTGACCAGCCCGTAGATGCCGCCGACCACGAGCTGGTTGGCGGCCTTCACCACCTGGCCCGCTCCATGGGGGCCGACGTGCACGACCGTCTTGCCCAGCGCCTCGAAGACCGGCCTTGCCGCGGCGAAGTCGGCCTCCTCGCCGCCGACCATGATCGACAGCGCGGCCTGCTTGGCCCCGGCCTCGCCGCCGGAGACCGGCGCGTCGAGCACCCGCACGTTCTTGTCCCGGGCGGCCTCGGCGATGGCGATGGACGTCTCCGGCCGGATGGTGCTCATGTCGATGAGCAGCGCGCCCGGTTCGGCCGACTCCAGCACGCCGCCCTGGCCGAGCACGACCTCCTCCACCTCGGGGTGGTTGGGCAGCATGGTGATCACGACGTCGGCGCCCTGGACGGCGTCGGTGACCGAGGCCGCGGCGGTGCCGCCGTCGGCGGCGAACTCGTCCACCTTGGCCCGGCTACGGTTGTAGCCGCTGACGGTGTGCCCCGCTGCCACCAGGTGCTTCGCCATCGGCATGCCCATGATGCCGAGGCCGATGAAAGCGATCTTCACGCTGCCCTCCTCTCGCGCGGCAGCCAGGCAAGGGACGTCTCGCTGTCGCTGGTCGGCTTGTACTCGATACCCACCCAGCCGGTGTACCCGGCGGCCTCGACCGCGGCGAGGTGCCCGTCGAGGTCTAGCTCCCCGCTGCCGGGCTCGCCGCGACCTGGGGCGTCGGCGATCTGCACGTGCCCGATGCGCCCGGTGTGCTCGGCGATCACGGCCGCGACGTCATCGCCGTTGACGGCGAGGTGGTAGAAGTCGGCGAGCAGCGTGACGTTCGGCCTGCCGACCTTGTCGATCACCGCGAGCGCGTCGGCCGCGGTGAGCAGCGGGTAGCGAGGCGCGCCGGAGAGCGGCTCCAGCACCACCTGCGCGTCCTGGCCCGCCGCCGCGGTGGCCAGCTGGTCCAGGGTGGACAGGGCGAGCTCGTCCTGCTCGGCGGGCTCGACGCCGTCGAGCCGGTTGCCGTACAGGGCGTTGAAGGTGCGGCAGCCGAGCCGTTCGGCGATGCCCAGCGCCACGTCGGCGCTGTCGCGGAACTCGGACTCCCTGCCCACCCAGGACACCAGCCCCCGGTCGCCCGCTGGCATGTCACCCGCGAAGAAGTTCAGCCCGACGAGCTGGACCCCGGCGTCGTTCACCGCGGTCACGAACGCGTCGACCTCGGCGTCCGCGGGCACCGCGACGGTGAACGGCCACCAGAACTCGATGGCGGTGAACCCCGCGGCGCGCGCGGCGGCGGGCCGCCGCAGCAGCGGCAGCTCGGTGAACAGCATGGACAGGTTGATGTCGTAGCGCAGGTCGTGCCGTGCGCCGGTTCGTTCGGACATGGGACCACGCTTTCTGGCTTTGCCCGTTTACGCTAGTTTTTCGTATTGTGGAAGTAAGTTTTCGTACTATGACAGTAGCGATGTGATCCTGGCCTCGTCAACGGTCCGGACGGGAGATACGTTGCAGGCGTGGAGCTGGAAGCGGAGTTCACGAGCGAGCCGTTCCGGGGCGAGGGGGAGCCGCCCGCGCACGCGGTCGAGGCCATGCGGGCCGCCGGCCACGCGGGCCTGAGCACCGACTTCGGCCCGCTCGGCACGTCGGCGAGGGGGGATGCGGACGCGCTGCTCGACGCGCTGCCCGCGATCGTGCGGGCCGCACTCGACGGCGGCGCGACGCGCCTGACGCTGCGCATCCAGCGGCCCGGCGAAAACGGCGCGACGCCGTCCGAACCGGGCAGCGTGCTCGACCGGATGGTGCGCGAGGTGGAGGCCGAACTCGGCTCCCCACTGCGGGAGCTGGACCGGCCCGGCAAGCAGCGAGCGGTGCGGCTGCTCGAGGAGCGGGGCGCCTTCCAGCTCAGGAAATCGGTGGCCGCGGTGGCGGAAACGCTCGGCGTCACGCGCTTCACGGTCTACAACTATCTGAACCGCGAGCACTGATCGTTTCAACAAATTGTTGACTCACGGCTCCTCCTCGCCTTAGCTTCTCCGGAATGAGCGAACTCCGGCTGACCGAGTTCAACTCCGCCGATCCCGATCGGCTCCGTCCACTCCTGACCAGTTGCCTCGCGGTGCCGAGGTGGGTGGAGCACGTGCTCGCGGGCCGCCCCTACGGTGATCGGTCGGCCCTGCTCGCCGCCACGAACCTGGTGCTGCGACCCGACGAGATCCACATCGCGATGGCGGAACACCCGCGCATCGGCGAAAAACCGGCGAGTGGAGCGTCACGCACCGAGCAGTCCGGTGTGGACGATGAGGCGGCGCGCCGGTTCCGCGCGGCCAACGCGGCGTACGAGGACCGCTTCGGCCACGTTTTCCTGGTGTGCGCCAGCGGCCGCAGCGGCGAGGAACTGCTGGAGATTCTGCGGAAGCGTCTCGGCAACGACCCGGAAACCGAACTGGCGATCGCAGGTGAGGAACTGGTCAAGATCGCCCGGTTGCGACTGGAGAAGGCGGTGGCCGAATGAGCCTCGTGACCACACACGTTCTCGACAACGCGAGAGGACGGCCCGCGGCGGGGATTCCCGTGCGACTGGAGGCGCTCGACGGCGAGTGGACCACGCTCGCGCAGGACCGCACCGACGACGACGGACGCGTGCGCGAACTCGGCCCGGAGGCGCTGCCCGTGGGCGTGTACCGGCTCGTCTTCGACACCGCGGGCTACCTGGGCCCCGAGGCGTTCTTCCCCGAGATCACGGTGTGTTTCCGCATCACCGACCCGCACGCACACCACCACGTGCCCGTACTGCTCAGCCCGTTCGCCTACTCCACCTACCGAGGGAGCTGATCCGCGTGGCCATCAGTCTGGGCCCCAACCAGTACGGCAAGGCAGAGGTCCGGCTCGTCACCGTGGAGCGCGAGGGCCCCGTGCACCACCTGAAGGACCTCACCGTGTCGACGTCGCTGCGCGGCAGGCTGGAGCGCACCCATCTCACCGGGGACAACACCGACGTCGTCGCCACAGACACGCAGAAGAACACCGTCTACGCCTTCGCCAAGGAGAAGCGCGTCGGCGAGATCGAGGACTTCGCGCTGCGGCTGGGCAGGCACTTCGTCGGCTCCTTCGAGCAGATCAACGGCGCCAGGGTGCTCATCTCCGAGCACGGCTGGGACCGCATCGACGTCGGCGGCAGACCGCACGACCACGCGTTCTCGCGGGCGACCGGCGAGCAGCGCACCACCGCGGTGACGATCCAGAACGACCGGGCGTGGGTGGTGTCGGGACTGACGGACCTCGTGGTGCTCAAGTCCACGGGCTCGGAGTTCCACGGCTTCCCGCGCGACAGGTACACGACTCTGGCCGAGACCGACGACCGGATACTGGCGACCGCCGTCACCGCGCGCTGGCGCTACCGCTCGACGGAGCTCGACTGGAGCGGCTCGTTCACCGAGATCCGCCGCATACTGCTCGAGACGTTCGCGACCAAGCACAGCCTGTCGCTGCAGCAGACCCTGTACGCCATGGGCGAGGCCGTGCTCGAGGCGCGGGACGAGGTCGCCGAGGTCCGCCTCTCCCTGCCGAACAAGCACCACTTCCTCGTGGATCTGGGCCCGTTCGGGCTCACCAACGACAACGAGGTCTTCTACGCCGCCGACCGGCCGTACGGGCTCATCGAGGGCACCGTGCTGCGCGACGACGAGGACCCGAAGGACGCCGAGCTCGCCTGGTACACGCTGCCCGCCTTCTAGGGAGGCTCAGATGCACCCCGTCGACCGGAAACCGCCGCTGCCTCAACTGCTCGCGGGAGGTTTGCAGCACGTCGCCGCCATGTACGCCGGCGTGGTGGCTCCCCCGCTCATCATCGGTGCGGCGGTGGGTCTCTCGCCGGGCCAGCTCAGTCTCCTGATCAGCGCGAGCCTGTTCACCGCGGGGCTCGCGACGCTGCTGCAGACGCTCGGCGTGTGGCGGTTCGGCGCCCGGCTGCCGCTCGTCAACGGCGTCACGTTCGCGACCGTGGCTCCGGTGCTCGCGATCGTGGAGCAGCACGGGTCAGGCGACGCGCTCGGCGTCGTCTACGGCGCGACGCTCGTGGGTGGGCTGCTCGTGGTGCTCGCCGCGCCGTTCTTCTCCCGGCTCACGCGGTTCTTCCCGCCACTGGTGACCGGGACCGTCATCACGCTCATCGGGGTCTCGCTGCTGCCGGTGGCGGTCGGCTGGATCGCGAACCAGCAGCCATCCGCGAACGGCACCGGCCTGTTGCTGGCCGGCATCACGCTCGTCGCGGTGCTCGCGTTCAACCGGTTCCTCTCCGGTTTCTGGAGCCGGATCGCGCTGCTGCTGGGCCTGGTGGTGGGCACGCTCGTCGCGTGGCCGCTCGGCGAGGTCGACACATCGACATTGACGGAGTCGCCCGCGTTCGGCATCGCGACGCCGTTCCACTTCGGCACGCCGCACTTCGAGGCGGCGGCGATCATCTCGATGGCGATCGTGATGCTCGTGGTGATGGCCGAGAGCACCGCGGACATGCTCGCGCTCGGCGAGATCGTCGAACGGCCGACGAGCGAACGGACGCTGGCGGACGGGCTGCGGGCCGACGGCTTCGCCACCGCGCTCGCCACCGTGTTCGGCGGCTTCGCGTGCACGGCGTTCGCCCAGAACGTGGGGCTCGTGGCGCTGACGCGCATGGTGAGCCGCTACGTGGTGGCGGCAAGCGGCGCGATCCTGGTGCTGCTCGGCATGTTCCCGGTGACGGGCGGCATCGTGGCACTCGTGCCGCAGCCCGTGCTCGGCGGCGCCGGCCTGGTGCTCTTCGGCAGCGTCGCGGTGGCGGGGGTGCGCACGCTCGCGAAGGCGTCGTTCGAGCGGCCTGCCAACATCACGATCGCCGCCGCCGCGCTCGGCATCGGCCTGATTCCCATCGCGGCGCCGGAGTTCTACGACCACTTCCCCTCGGCCCTGCGCACCGTGCTCGACTCGGGTATCAGCGCGGGCTGCATCGCCGCGGTGGTGCTGAACCTCGTGTTCGGCGACCGGGTGAAACGCGTGCGCGAGCGGGAGCTCAGTCGCGAGCCCGCATGACGGGAGTGTCCACCACGAACTTCCGGATCGTCTCGGCGAGCAGCGCGGGCTGGTCCTCGGGGACGAGCGTGTAGCTGTCCTCGACCTCCACGAGCCTGCCGTCGGGGAACAGCTCAGCGAGGCGCCTGCCGTGCTCACGCGGCATGAGCTTGTCCTCGGTCGCCCACACGACCAGCACGGGGCCGGTGAACGAGCGCATGCGCTCGGCCCAGTCGAGCAGGGTGCGCTTCGGCGGCATCGAGGCGCCGTAGCGGGCGAGGTCGCGGCGGATCTCCGGCCGCGACCTCGCCGGCTCGAACCAGCCGTGCATCACCTCGGCGGGCACCGGCCGTTTCGACATCCAGCCCCAGGCGCCCGGCGCGCGCTGGACGAACCGGAACCGCAGCAGCGACAACAGGACCTTGAGCCCGCCGGGCACCTTCGTGGTGAGCGCCAGCATCCGTCCCGGCAGGCCCGGCGGGTAGTTGTCGAACGCCTCGCACGCGGTGAGCACCACGCGGGCGAGTCGCTCGGTGCGGCCCTCGGTGAGCAGGAGCTGGCCGCCGCCCCAGTCGTTCAGCATGAGCGTGACGTCGCGCAGGTCAAGCCGCTCCAGGAACTCACCGACCAGCAGGCCGAGCCCGCGCAGGCTCAGGTCGGCGTCGGGTCGCATCGGTTTGCGGTGGCTGCCGAGCGGCCAGGTCGGGAGCACGCAGCGGTAGCTATCGCCCAGCTCGGCGACGACGTTGCGCCACACGGTGGAGTCGATCGTGACGCCGTGCAGGAAGACGAGCACCGGCCCGTCTCCGCCGGTGTCGGTGTACTCGATCGGACCCGCCGACAGTTCCACCTCGGGCATCACGGCCACCCCCACTGCGATTTGATAGATCGCTCTACTGGGAGCGTAGCCTAGGATCGGGCTCGTGGCGAGTACGAGGGAACGCATCATGCGGGCGAGCGCCGACCTGTTCCGGCGCAACGGCTACACCGGCACCGGGCTCAAGCAGATCGTCGCCGAGGCGCAGGCGCCGTTCGGCTCGCTGTACCACTTCTTCCCCGGCGGCAAGGAACAGCTCGGCGACGAGGTGATCCGCGAGTCGGGGATGCTCTACGGCCAGCTGTTCGACATCTTCATCGCCCCCGCGCCGGACCCGGTCAGCGGCGTCGAGGCGGCGTTCGCGGCGGCGGCCGACACGCTCGTCGAGACCGGCTACGCCGACGCCTGCCCGATCGCCACGGTCGCGCTGGAGGTCGCGAGCACCAACGAGACCCTGCGCAGGGCCACCGCCGACGTCTTCACCGCGTGGATCGACAAGGGCACGGAGACCTTCGAGCGGTTCGGACTGTCCACCGAGGACGCCCGCCGCCTCACCATCGCCGCGGTGACGAGCCTGGAGGGCGCCTTCGTGCTGAGCCGGGCCCTGCGCGACACGGAACCCCTGAGGGTCGCGGGCACCACGGTGGCCACCCTCGCCCGCGAGCTGTGGAGCGGTTCACCGATGCAGTGAAGGCCACCTTCACTGCGTTGAACGCAGGCATGGTGGCCTTCACTGCAGTTGGTCAGCCGACGAGGGCGCCCATGGCGAAATAGGCGAGGAACACGGCTGCCAGGGTGCCCACCAGCCAGCCGACCTCCCGCGCCTTGCCCCGGCCGAGCTTGATCACCACGTAGGCGACCAGGCCGGCGCCGATGCCGTTGGTGATCGAGTACGTGAACGGGATCAGGGCCGCGATCAGGAACACCGGGATCACCACATCGGTGTCCTGCCAGGGGATCCGGCGGCACTGCGACATCATCATGCCGCCGATCACCACCAGCGCGGGTGCCGCCGCCTGCGCCGGCACCACCGCCGCCAGCGGCGTGAGGAACAGCGTCGCCGTGAACAGCCCGCCCGTGACCACGCTCGCCAGGCCGGTGCGCGCGCCCTCGCCCACCCCGGCCGCCGATTCGAGGAACACCGTGTTCGGCGACGAGCCCGTGAGCCCGCCCGCCACCGCGCCGATGCCGTCGGCGACGAGGATGCGGCCCATTCCCTCCACCTTGCCGTCGCGCACCAGGCCCGCCTCCTGCGACACCCCCGTGATCGTGCCCATCGCGTCGAAGAAACCCGACAACACGAGGGTGAACAGGAACACGCTCGCCGTCACCACGCCCGCCGAGGCGAAACCGCCGAGAAGGTCGATCCGCCCGAGCAGGCCGAAGTCCGGCGACGCGACGACGTGGTCGGGCACGGTGGGCTCCACGAGCCCCCAGCCCTCGACGTCGAACACGCTGTTGACGACGATCGCCAGCACGGTCGCGGTGAGGATGCTCAGCAGCACCGCACCGGGCACCGCCCGGCTCACGAGCACGATCATCAGCAGCAGCCCGGCGCAGAAGATCACCACGGGCCACCCGGCGAGATGGCCGTCGGTGCCCATGCGCACGGGCACGGTGGAGTTCTCCGCGTCCGGTGTTCGCGTGACGAACCCGGCGCTGACCAGGCCCACCAGAGCGATGTAGAGGCCGATGCCCACGGTGATGGCGGTCTTGAGCGCGGCCGGGATCGCGTTGATGATCCGCTCCCGCACGCCCGAGACGGCCATGAGGACGATGCAGAACCCCTCCACCACCACGAGCCCGAACGCCTGCGCCCATGTCATCGCCGGTGCCAGCTGGAACGCCACGATGCCGTTCACTCCCAGCCCCGCGGCCAGCGCGAGCGGCGCGTTGCCGATCAGTCCCATGAGGACGGTCGTCACCCCGGCCGCGAGCGCGGTGGCCGTGGTGACCTCCTCGGTGGTGAGCCGCGCGCCGGTGATGTCGGCGGAGGCCCCGAGGATGAGCGGGTTCAGCAGCACGATGTAGCACATCGCGACGAACGTCGTGATTCCGCCGCGCACCTCGCGGCCGATCGTGCTGCCCCGCTGGGAGATGCGGAAGAACCGGTCGAGACGCGGTTCCGGTTTGCCGTGAGGACGATCAGTGCGCAGCTGCGTCATGACGGACTCCACTACGTCGTGGGTACGTGGTCGAGGGCGCGCGGCACCGCCGCGAGTGCCCGGTGAGGGCACCCGCGGGGCACAGAAGCGGAAATCAGGTACCGGTGAGGTGTTCCGGGCGCACCGGCACCCGGTCGAGCGCCAGTCCCGTCGCGGCGCGGATTGCGGCCACGATCGCGGGTGTCGACGAGATCGTCGGGGGTTCCCCGACTCCCCGCAGGCCGTACGGGGCGTGCGGATCGGCCAGCTCCAGCACCTCGATCCGCATCGGCGGCATGTCCAGCACCGTCGGGATGAGGTAGTCGGTGAACGACGGGTTGCGGATGACGCCGCCCCGCGTCTGGATCTCCTCCATCACCGCGAGCCCGAGCCCCTGCGCCGAACCGCCCTGGATCTGGCCGAGGACCGCCTGCGGGTTGAGTGCCTTGCCGACGTCCTGCACGCAGTCGAGCGCGACCACCTTCACCAGGCCCAGCTCGGTGTCCACGTCCACAACGGCGCGGTGGGCGGCGAAGCCGTACTGCACGTGGGCGTTGCCCTGCCCGGTCTCGGGGTCGAGTGCCTCGGTGGGCCGGTGCCGCCATTCCACGGTCTCGTCGAACGCCTCGCCGTCGAGCACGTCCACGAGGTCGGCGAGCACCCCGTCGTGCCGAGAGACCACCTTGCCGCCCGCGACGCTCAGCTCGGTGTGCTCATGGCCGAGCACGCGGGCGGCGTGCGCGACGAGCGCCGCCCGCACCTTCAGTGCCGCCGCGCGTACCGCGCCCCCGGTCATGTAGGTCTGCCGCGATGCCGACGACGAACCCGCGCTGCCGATCGAGGTGTCCATCGGCAGGATCGTCACCTGCTCCACGCCCAGCTCCGTGCGGATGATCTGCTGCAGGATCGTCACGAGTCCCTGGCCGACCTCGCACGCCGCCGTCTGGACGGTCGCCGCGGGCTCGCCGCCGACGGCCTCCAGCCGCACGCGCGCCGTCGAGTAGTCGTCGAAGCCCTCGGAGAAGCAGATGTTCTTGATGCCCACCGCGTAGCCGACGCCGCGCACGACGCCCTCGCCGTGGGTGGTGTTGGAGACCCCTCCGGGCAGGCGTCGCAGGTCGAGCTCGCCGGAGCGCTCGGCGGGCAGCGGCATGGCCCGCAGCCTCGTCAGCAACTCCTCCACGGGCGCCGCCGAGTCGACCACCTGGCCGGTGGGCATCACGGTGCCCTCGCTCATCGCGTTGCGCAGCCGCACCTCCACCGGGTCGAGCCCGCACGCCTCGGCGAGTCTGTCCATTTGCGACTCGTAGCCGAACGCCGCCTGCACGGCGCCGAAGCCACGCATCGCCCCGCACGGCGGGTTGTTGCTGTAGGTGCCCCAGCAGTCGACGGTCACGTTGGGCACGTCGTAGGGTCCGACGCCGAGCGTCGCCGCATTGCCGGCCACGGCCGCGGTGGTGGAGGCGTAGGCGCCGCCGTCGAGGTAGATCTTCGCCTTCACGTACACGAGGCGGCCGTCGCGGTCGGCGCCGTGCTCGTAGTACATCCGCGCCGGGTGCCGGTGCACGTGGCCGTAGAAGGACTCCTCGCGGTTGTAGACCATCTTCACCGGCTTGCCGGTGTGCAGCGCCAGCAGGCACGCGTGCACCTGTATCGACAGGTCCTCCCTGCCGCCGAACGCGCCGCCCACCCCGGCGAGCGTCAGCCTCACCTTCTCCGGCGGCAGGCCCAGCGCGGCGACGATCTGCTGCTGATCGACGTGCAGCCACTGCGTCGCGACGTAGAGATCGACACCGCCGTCCTCGGCGGGCACGGCGAGCCCCGACTCCGGGCCGAGGAACGCCTGGTCCTGCATCCCGACCTCGTAGGTTCCGGTGACCACAACGTCGGCGGTCACATTCTGTTCGCCGCGCCGGATCGGCACGTGCCGCACCACGTTGCCACCGGGGTGCAGCGCGGGTCCCTGCCCCGCGACGGCGGCCTCGGAGTCGGTGACCGGTTCGAGCACCTCGTAGCCGACCTCGATGCGTTTCATCGCGCGGCGCGCGGTCTCGGGGTGGTCGGCTGCGACGAGCGCGATCGGCTCGCCCTGGTAGCGCACGACGTCCTCGGCCAGCACGGGCTGGTCGGGGTGTTCGAGGCCGTAGCGGTTCACGCCCGGCACGTCGGCGTGGGTCAGCACCGCGTACACGCCGGGCACCGCGAGCGCGGCGGCGATGTCGACGCCCGTGATCCGCGCGTGCGGGTGCGGGCTGCGCAGGGTCGCGCCCCACAGCATGTCCTCGTGCCACAGGTCCGAGGAGTAGGCGAACTCGCCGCGCACCTTCATCGTGCCGTCGGGGCGCACGGGGCTCGCGCCGATGCCCTGCGCCTCGGTGACGCCCGTGGTCTCGGTGGAGATGGTCATCGCAGTCTCCCGCTCGCGGTACGCAGTTCGGTGGCGATCGCGGACTCGTCGGCGGTGCGCAGCTCGCCGCGCTCCACGACGGTCTCGCCGCCCACCAGCAGCAGCTCGATGTCCGGCACGGCGCCGAGCACCAGCGCGGCCACCGGGTCGGTGATCCCGGCGTGACGAAGGCCGTCGAGCCGCCACACGGCGAGGTCGGCGAGCTTGCCCGGCTCCAGGGAGCCCAGCTCGTCCTGCCTGCCGAGGCACCGCGCGCCGCCCATCGTGCCCATCCACAGGGCCTGCCGCACGGTCAGCGCCTGCGGCCCGCCGCGCTGGCGGGCCTGCAGCAGCGCCTGGTGCAGCTCCTCGCCGAGGCCGCCGGACTCGTTGGACGCGGCGCCGTCGACCCCGAGACCGACTGGCGCACCGGCCTCGAGCAACTCGCGCGCGGGTGCGATGCCGGTGCCGAGCCTGCCGTTGGACGTGGGGCAGTGCGCCGATCCGGTGCCGGTCTCACCGAGCCTGCGGATCGCGCCGGGGGCCAGGTGCACGGTATGGGCGAGCCACACGTCGTCGCCGAGCCAGCCGAGCGAGTCGGCGTACTCGGCGGGCGTGCAGCCCACCTCGGCGAGGCACTGGCGCTCCTCGTCGAGGGTCTCCGCGAGGTGCGTGTGCAGCCGGACTCCCTTGCGCCGCGCCAGTTCCGCGGCCTCCTTCATCAGCCGCTCGGTGACCGTGAACGGCGAGCACGGACCGGCCGCGATGCGGATCCGCGCGTTCGGCGAGGGATCGTGGTAGGTGTCGATGGCGTGCTCGGTGCCGCGCAGGGCCGACTCGATGTCCTCCACGAGGTGGTCGGGTGGCAGCCCGCCGTCGGACTCGCCGCGGTCCATCGAACCGCGCACGAGGTGCCCGCGCACGCCGATCCGCGTGACGGCGGAGACCAGCGCCTCCACCTGGTCGCCGCCATCGCGGGGGAACACGTAGTGGTGGTCCGCCACGGTCGTGCAGCCGGTGAGCGCGAGCCGCGCGAGCCCCGCCGTGGCGGCCGCGTGCGTGATCTCGGCGTCGAGCCCGCCCCAGACCGGGTACAGCTCCACCAGCCACTCGAACAGCGTCGAGTCGGCGGCGAGCCCGCGCGTGGCCCACTGGTACAGGTGGTGGTGGGTGTTGACGAGGCCGGGCGTGACGAGACAGCCGCTGCCGTCCACGCGCCTGCCATCCGTGGTGGGCGCGGGTCCCTCTCCCACGGCCACGATGTGCTCGCCGTCCACGACGACGTGCCCGCTGCGGTACTCCGTGCCGTCCGCGTCGACCGTCGCGATCGCGGCGTTGTCGATGACGATCATCGGGCACCCGCCGCCAGCCGGACCGCGTCGAGGATCTTCTCGTATCCCGTGCAGCGGCAGAGGTTTCCGGCCAGTGCCTCGCGGATCTCCTCGTCGCTCGGCTCGGGCACCCGGTTGAGCAGGTCGTGGGCCGCCACGACCAGGCCCGGCGTGCAGAAGCCGCACTGCACGGCGCCCGCGTCCACGAAGGACTGTTGCACCGGGTCGAGCGCGTCGCCCTCGGCCAGGCCCTCGACGGTGCGCACCTCGCGGCCCTCGGCCTGCCCCGCCGCGACCAGGCACGAGCACACCGGCACGTCGTCCAGATACACCGTGCACGAGCCGCACTCGCCCTGCTCGCAGGCGTTCTTGGAGCCGGGCAGGCCCAGCCGCTCGCGCAGGACGTAGAGCAGGCTCTCGCCCTCCCACACGTCGTCGGCCTGTCGCCGCTCCCCGTTGACCGTCACGTTCAGGCGCATTGCAGGACACTCCCTCGGTAGCCGTCCCAGGCCCACGTCAGCGTCCTGCGCGCGAGGACGGACAGGGCGTGTGTGCGGTAGGCGGCGCTGCCGCGCACGTCGTCGATCGGGGTCGCCGCGCTCGCGACGAGGTCCCCGAAGCGGCGCTTGAGCGAGTCGGCCAGCGGCGCGGGCGCGTCCCACGGCAACTCGTCGAGCAGGAACCTCTCGGCCTCGCCGACCCGCCGCGGAGTGGGCGCCGCCGAGCCGATCGCGGCGCCGACGTGTCCCTCCCGGAGCACGATCGCGAACGAGCACACCGCGATCACCATCGCGTTGCGGGTGCCGATCTTCGCGAACTGCTCCCCTCCCGTGGCCGCGGGCAGGCGCACGGCCGTGATCAGCTCGTCCGGCTCCAGCGCGTTGCGCTTCACGCCGGTGTAGAAGTCCTCGGCCGCGATGAACCGCCGCCCGCGCACGGAGGCGACCTCCACGCGCGCGCCGGTCGCGAGCAGCACGGGGTGGGTGTCACCTGCCGGGGACGCGGCGCCCAGGTTGCCGCCGACCGTGCCCCGGTTGCGGATCTGGGGCGAGCCGACCGTGCGCGCCGCCATCGCGAGGCCCGGCAGCGCGTCACCGAGTTCGTCGATCACCCGCGCGTACGGCACGCCAGCGCCGAGGGTCACCGTCCCATCCAAAGTGGACCACTCGGCGAGTTCACCGATACGGGTCAGATCAAGCAGCGCCTCGGGGCGCCGGTGGTCGAAGTTCAGCTCGACCATGACGTCGGTGCCGCCCGCGATCGGCACCGCGTCCGGCCGCTGCGCCTTGATGGCGAGGGCCTCGTCGAGGCTGGTCGGTCGGAGGAAGTCCACGAGACGCTCCAGGAAATCGGGGTGTGACCCAGTACACCGCCCGGGCGCCGGTGGCGGCAACGGCCCGGGAGCATGAAAGAAGGGGCAGCGCACCGAGGCGCTTTCGTGCTTTCCTACAAACCTGATGACGCTGGTGAGAACCCTGCTGGAGATCCCTGAGCTGCGGATGCGGCTGCGCGCGGGCGGCGACCTGCTCGACCGCGTGGTGACCCGCATCTACGGCACCGAGCTGCCCGATCCGAGCCGCTACCTCTCGGCGGGCGAACTCGTGCTGAGCGGGCTGCTCTGGTGGCGTGGGCCGGATGACGCGGAGCCGTTCGTCGCCGCGCTCGCTCACGCCCGGTGCGCCGCGCTGGCGGCGTCGGGCGCCGACACCGGCGGCATCCCCGACGAGCTGGTGGCCGCGTGCGAGCGGCACCGGATGCCGCTGCTGGAGGTGCCAGCCGACCTGTCGTTCGCCGTGGTCACCGAGCGGGTGGTGCTCGCGCTGGCCGACGAGTCCGGCGGGGCACGCAAACGGTTGCTGTCGGCTGCCGCCGAGGACGCCTCGCTGCCCACGCTGCTCACCCACGCCGCGACGGAGCTGGGCGCCGACTGCTGGGTGTGCTCTGCGACCGGCCGCGTCGTCGCCGCGAGCGCATCCGGCGCTCCGCAGGAACGCACGGTGCTGCCGGTGGGTGGGCGCAGCGCCGTGCCGTGGTCGCTCGTCGTCGGCGCCGAGCTGGGACCGGGACTCACCGAGGTCGCCGAGGAGCTGGCGAGCCTCGTCGGACTCGCCAGGGCGCGGGAGGACGAGGTGCGCCGGGTCCGCATGCGCGTCGCCGCGCCGCTGCTCGCGCTGCTGGCCGACCCGGCGGGCAGTGCGGCCGAGCTGGCCACGGCGTTCGCCGCGACCGGCCTGCCCGCCGACCTCCCCCTGCGTGTGCTGCTGGCCCGCGCTCCCGGCGCGGGCGACATCCTCGGCGAGCTGCTCGCCGAGCATCGCGGCCCCGTGTTCATCGGTGAGCTCGGCGATGCGGGTGAGGCGTGCGCGCTCGTGCCCGCCGACGACGGCTGGCCGTCCGACTGGCCCGCCACGGCGACGCGGGCGCTGGAGCGGCTCGGCGGCGGTCGCGTCCTCATCGGCATCGGCGGGCCGGCCACGATGCCGGGCCTGCGCGGCGCGAGCGAGGAGGCAAGGCACGCCCTCGGTGCCGCGGCGCGGCGGGCCGAGCGCGTGGCCGTGCTGTCCGGCGAGGAGATCGGCGTCCACCGGCTGCTGCTCGCGGGCGCGCCCGACGAGCTGCGCCGCGCCCTGCGCGAGCGCACGCTCGGCCCGCTGGCGGGGCATCCCGAGCTGCTCCGCACCGTTCGCGTGTACCTGGAGTGCTCCGGCTCGCCCGCCAGGGCGGCGAAGGCCCTGCACGTCCACGTGAACACACTGCGGTACCGGCTCGCGCGCGCGGGCGAGCTGCTCGGCGCCGACCTCACGGACTTCCGCACGCAGGTGGACGTCTACCTGGCCCTGTCAGTGGACAACTGACCCACCGTCCGCAGTGAAGGCCACCTTCACTGCGTTCAACGCAGTGAAGGTGGCCTTCACTGCAGTTGGCTCCACCCGGCTAGGCGAAGGGGCGGACCTCCACGCCCGCGGCAAGGAGGCCCTTGCGGACCTGGCGGGCGATCTCAACCGCACCGGCCGTGTCGCCGTGCACGCACAGGGACCGCGGCAGCGCGGCAACGGAGGTGCCGTCGATGGCGGTGACCGTGCCCTCGGTGGCCATGCGCACACTGCGCCGCACCACCTCCTCCGGCTCGTGCACCACGGCACCGGGCAGACGGCGCGACACGAGCCTGCCCTCCGGCGTGTAGGCGCGGTCGGCGAAGGCCTCCTCCACGGCGGTCAGCCCCTCGGCCGAGGCCTGCCGCAGCAGCTCGGAGCCGGGCAGTCCGAGAATCGGCAGGCTCGGGTCGTACCGCCTGACGGCGTCGACCACGGCCGCGGCCTGCTCGGCGTGGTGCACCACGGCGTTGTAGAGCGCGCCGTGCGGCTTGACGTAGCGCACCCGCGTGCCCGCGATCTTCGCGAAGCCCTCCAGCGCGCCGATCTGGTAGAGGACGTCGTTCACCAGCTCGTGCGGGTCCATGTCGATGAACCGCCGCCCGAACCCGGCGAGGTCCCGGTAACCGACCTGCGCCCCGATCACCACACCGCGCTCGGCCGCCAGCTCGGTCACCTTGCGCAGCACGGACGGGTCCCCGGCGTGGAAACCGCACGCCACGTTCGCGCTTGTCACGATGTCGAGCAGCGCCTCGTCGTCGGTGAGGGGCCAGGCGCCGAAGCCCTCGCCCAGGTCACTGTTGAGGTCGATCACCATGTCGGTCACGCCGTCAGGGTAGGCGCCTCACCAGCCGGTCGAGCGCCGCCCGGTCCAGGGTCGTCAGCTCGGTCACCTCGGCCTGTGTGACGGCCCCGCAGTCGAGCCCCCGCACGAGGTAGGCGGCCAGCGCCTGCGCCGTGGCGGGCTCGTCGAGCACCGCGCCCTCGGTCTTGCGCACGTAGTCCCGCACGCGCGCCGCGGCCGACGGCAGGGTCTCGCGGAAGAACGCGTACGTCGCGGCGAACCGGCTCGGCAGCTGGTGCGGATGCAGGTCCCAGCCCTGGTAGAAACCGCGTTCCAGCGACCGCCGCACGAGCCGGAGGTGCTCGGCCCACGCGCCGTGCACTGCCTCGGCGTCGCCGACGGGCAGGCGGTTGGTGGAGCCGTCGGAGAGCCGCACCCCCGTGCCGGAGGCGGCCACCTGCATCAGCTCCTTGGCGAAGTCGGCGGCCGGGTGGTCCATGCTCTGATAGGCGCCGCTGATGCCAAGGCCCGCGCTGTAGTCGTAGGTGCCGAAGTGCAGCCCGCTGCACCGGCCGCCCGCGGCACGCACGATGCGCGGCAGCGCGACCGTCCCATCTCCGCCGAGCACCGACTGCGCCGTCTCGATCTGCACCTCGAACCGCAGCGAGCCCGCCGCGAGCCCGTGCACCTTCTCCAGCTCGCCCAGCACCTCGGCACACGCCTCGACCTGCTCGACGGCGGTCACCTTCGGCAGCGTCAGCACGAACCCCGGGGGCGGCTCGCCCAGCCCGCCGAGGAAGAGGTCCAGCGTGCGGATGGCCCGCCTGCGCGTCGGCGCCTCGAAGCTCTTGAACCGGATGCCCACGAACGGCGGCGGCGAGTCGGCGGCCAGTTCCCCCGCCACCCGCACGGCCTCGGCGTCCTCGGCGTCGTCACCGGGGTTGCCGTAACCGTCCTCGAAGTCCACGCGCAGGTCCTCGATCGGCTGTGTGCGCAGCTTCTCCCGCACCCGGTCGAGCACGTCGGCGGAGACGCCGAGCGTGGTCCCGTGCTCGGCGAGCACGGCCAGCGCCCGCTCGCCCCACTCGGCGGAAAGCCCCGCGTGGTAGGCGTTCGCGGGCACGTAGACGGTGTGCACGGGCTGCCGCCCGGCCGGCTCGCCGGGGTAGTCGGCCGCGACGCGCGCGTCGGCCTCGGCGAGGCGCGCGTCGATCCGCTCGTAGACCTCCCCGGGGAGCCGGCCTGCGGCCATTACTTGATCCGCTCGTAGGCGGGCAGGGTCAGGAAGTCGGCGAACTGCTCGGCGAGCGCGACCTCCTCGAACAGCTCCACCGCCTGGGCGAGCGTGTCGGCGTCGATGGCGCCCTCCAGCTCGCCGCGCACGTCGGCCAGCACCGAACGCACCAGCTCCTCGGTGACGGTCTCGCCGGAGTCGAGCGTGACGCCGTTGCGAACCCACTGCCACACCTGCGAACGCGAGATCTCCGCCGTCGCGGCGTCCTCCATGAGGTTGTGGATGGCTGCGGCGCCGTTGCCCGACAGCCACGAGGCGATGTAGCGGACGCCGACGTCCACCGCGCCACGCAGGCCGCCCATCGTCGCCGAGCCCTCGGTGGCGGCGATGTCGAGCAGCTGGTCAGCGGTCACGGAGACGTCCTCACGCAGCCGGTCGAGCTGGTTGGGCTTGTCGCCGAGGACCTTGTCGAACTCCTCCTTGCAGAGCTCGACCATGCCGGGGTGGGCCACCCACGAGCCGTCGAAGCCGTCGCCGGCCTCGCGCGCCTTGTCGTCGTGGACCTTCGCCATCGCCTTCTCGTTGACCTCGGGGTCCTTGCTCGGGATGAACGCGGCCATGCCGCCGATCGCGAACGCCCCGCGCTTGTGGCACGTGCGCACCAGCAGCTCGGTGTAGGCCCGCATGAACGGCGCGGTCATCGTGACGCTGTTGCGGTCGGGCAGCACGAACCTCTCGCCCGCGTCGCGGAAGTACTTGATGATGCTGAACAGGTAATCCCAGCGGCCCGCGTTGAGGCCCGAGGCGTGCTCGCGCAGCTCGTAGAGGATCTCCTCCATCTCGAACGCGGCGGGGATCGTCTCGATCAGCACGGTGGCGCGGATGGTGCCGTGCTCGATGCCCAGCGTCTTCTCGGCGTGGGTGAACACGTCGTTCCACAGCCGTGCCTCGAGGTGGCTCTCCATCTTCGGCAGGTAGAAGTACGGGCCCCGGCCCCGGTTGAGCAGCTCCTTCGCGTTGTGGAAGAAGTACAGGCCGAAGTCCACGAGCGCGCCGACGGCAGGACGGCCGTTGATCTCGATGTTGCGTTCGTCGAGATGCCAGCCGCGCGGGCGGACCACGATCGTGGCGTGCTCGATGTCGTCGCGCAGCTGGTAGTGCTTGCCGTTCGAGTCGAGCTCGATCGTGCCCCTGATCGCGTCGGAGAGGTTCACGTGCCCGGAGACGACGTTGACCCAGTGCGGGGTGTTGGCGTCCTCGAAGTCGGCGAGCCACACCTTCGCGCCGGAGTTCAACGCGTTGATCGTCATCTTGCGGTCGGTGGGACCGGTGATCTCGACCCGGCGGTCGCGCAGCGCGGCGGGCGCCTCGGCGACCTGCCACTCCGACTCGCGGACCTCCTTCGTCTCCGGCAGGAAGTCCAGCTTTCCGGTGCGCTTGGCCTCCTCGCGGCGTTGCGTGCGAGCCTCGAGAAGCTTGTCCCGCGTCGTCGCGAAGGCGTCGTGGAGGCCGCCGAGGAACTGCAGGGCTTCCTCGGTCAGCACCTCGTCGCCGCGCTCGACGGCGTCGCCGAGCACACGAACATCAGACATGCGAACACCTCAGAGTCTGGTCAGGATAACGATCATCTTGTTTTACATCTCGGACTATAGTTTCTACATTGCGGAAGCTCAACGCGAGAGGAGACGGTGTGGCCCCCGAGAGGTCAGGTAACGGCGGGGTGCAGTCGCTGCAACGAGCGTTCGAGCTGCTCGAACGGCTGGCGGACGCCGGAGGCGAGGCGAGCCTTTCGGAGCTGGCGACGTCGTCGGGACTGCCGATGCCCACGATCCACCGGCTCATCCGCACGCTCGTCGCGCTGGGCTACGTCCGGCAGAACACCAACCGCCGCTACGCGCTGGGCGCGCGGCTGATCCGGCTCGGCGAGAACGCGAGCCTGCAGTTCGGCACGTGGGCGCGGCCGCTGCTCGCGGAACTGGTGGACGAGGTCGGCGAGACGGCGAACCTCGCGGTGCTGGAGCGCGACGAGGTGGTCTACGTCTCCCAGGTGCCGTCCAAGCACTCGATGAGGATGTTCACCGAGGTCGGCCGCAGGCTGCTGCCGCACGGCACGGGTGTCGGCAAGGCGATCCTGGCGGAGCTGCCCGCCGACGAGGTGCGGGCGCTGCTCGCGCGTACGGGGATGCCGTCCTACACCGAGCACACCCACACCGACGTGGAGAAGTTCCTCCGGCACCTCGGCAAGATCGCGAAACAGGGCTACGCACTCGACGAGAGCGAGCAGGAGCTGGGGGTGCGCTGCCTGGCGGTGCCGGTGGCGGGCGCGCCGACACCCGCGGCGGTGTCGGTGTCGGGCCCGGAAGGCAGGCTGACGAAGGAGGCGGTCACCCGCATCGCTCCGGTGGTGCAGCGCATAGCGGCGGCCCTGTCGGAACAACTCTCGACCCGCGACCTCAGCGCCTGAACTGCCTGAAGCGCCTGAACTGCCCCCAAGGCCACCTTTTGCGTTGAACGCACCGAAGGTGGCCTTGGGGGCAGGTAGGTCAGCTCAGGAGGGCGTCGACAAAGGCGTCCGGTTCGAAGGGGGCCAGATCGTCGGGGCCCTCGCCGAGGCCGACGAGCTTCACCGGGACGCCCAGCTCCCGCTGCACCTGGAACACGATGCCGCCGCGGGCGGTGCCGTCGAGCTTGGTCAGCACGATGCCCGTCACGTCCACGACCTCGGAGAACACCCGCGCCTGCGCGAGGCCGTTCTGGCCCGTCGTCGCGTCGAGCACCAGCAGCACCTCGTCGACCTTGGCCTGCTTCTCGACCACGCGCTTGACCTTGCCCAGCTCGTCCATCAGGCCGGTCTTGGTGTGCAGCCTGCCCGCGGTGTCCACCAGCACGGCGTCCACGCCGGCGTCGATGCCGCGCTTGACCGCGTCGAAGGCCACCGACGCCGGGTCGGCGCCCTCCTTGCCGCGCACGACCTCCGCGCCGACGCGCTCGGACCACGTCTGCAGCTGGTCGGCCGCAGCCGCGCGGAACGTGTCCGCCGCGCCGAGCAGCACCTGCCTGCCCTGCGCGACGAGCACCCGTGCGAGCTTGCCGGTGGTGGTGGTCTTACCGGTTCCGTTCACGCCGGTGACCAGCACGACCGCGGGCTGCTTGGTGCCGTCGACGGTGTGCGGCAGCGCGCGCACCGCGCGGTCGGCGTCCGGCCGCAAGGCCTCGGTGAGCACCTCGCGCAGCACGCTCCTCGCCGCGTCCGGCGTGCGGACGCCGCGCGTGGACAGCTCCGTGCGCAGCCGCTCGACGATCTCCGTGGTCGTGGCGGCCCCGAGGTCGGCGACGAGCAGCGTGTCCTCGACGTCCTGCCAGGAGTCCTCGTCGAGGTCACCCGCACCGAGCAGGCCGAGCAGGCCCTGGCCGAGCGCCGAGCGCGACTTCGACAGCCGTCCGCGCAACCGCTCCATACGGCCCGCGGCCGGGGGCACCTCCTCGCGCTCGGGCTCGGGCTCTGGCGCACGCTCCGGTTCCGGCGCGGGAGCGGGCTCCGGCACGGCGGGCGGCGCCTCGGGAGTGGGCGCCTCGGCGGCGGGAGGCTCCTCGGCGGGCGCGGTGGGGGCCTGCTCGCCGGGGAGGCCGACGTCCACGATGCCGCGGCGCGGCGCGTCCCTCGGGACCGCGGCGTCGTCGCCGACCCCGGGCTCACCGTCGGTCTCGGTGCGCTCCTCCACCGGGTGCGCGGGAGCCTCGGTACCACCGGGGGCCAGCGCGATACCGCCCCCGGCGTGGTAGCGGCCGCCCTTGGGCGTCTCGTCGCGCTCCTCGGTCAGGCTGATCCTGCGCTTCTTGCGCGCGATCGTGAGCCCGGCGACGAGCGCGACCAGAAGCACGACGGCCGCGACGACGATGATCCAGATCAAGGTGGTGCTCGACACTCTGTCATCCTCGCATCCGCCGACCGGGCGAGCCGGTCACCCCTGAACGAATCGTTGGATCTCCACGCACGCGGCATATTTTCAGCCAAAGTTTCACCGAAAGTCTTGCGCCGCCCTCACAACGTGGACTAGACCACTCCAATGCGTGTCGTAGGCCTCATCTCCGGCACGTCGATGGACGGCATCGACGTCGCGGTCGCCGAGCTGCGCACCGACGAGAGCGGGCTCGTACTGACCCCGCTCGGCGCACTCGAGCTTCCCTACCCCGCCGCGCTGCGGGACGAGCTGCTCGCCGCGCTGCCTCCGGGACCGTGCACCGCCGGGCAGCTGACCAGGCTCGACACGTGCGTCGGGCAGGCGTTCGCCCAAGCGGCGCACACGGCGCTCGACCGCTTCGGCCCCGCGGACCTCGTCGCCTCGCTCGGCCAGACCGTCTTCCACTGGATCGAGGACGGCCAAGCCCTCGGCACGCTCCAGCTCGGGCAGCCCGCCTGGATCGCGGAGCGCACCGGCCTGCCGGTGGTCGCCGACCTCCGGGTCCGCGACATCGCCGCGGGCGGCCACGGTGCGCCACTCGCCGGCACCCTCGACGCGCTGTGGCTGCGGGGCGTCGCCGAGGACGAGGGCGCACCCGCCGCCGCGCTCAACATCGGCGGCATCGCCAACCTCACCGTCGTCCACCCCGGCGGCGACGTGCTCGCCTACGACACCGGCCCCGGCAACGCGCTGCTCGACGCCGCCGTCGGCGAGCTCACCGGCGGGGCGCGACGCAGCGACACCGGCGGAGCGCTCGCCGCGCGCGGCAGCGTCCGTCCCGACCTGCTGGACCGCCTCCTCGCCGACCCGTACTACGCGGCCGCGCCACCGAAGTCGACCGGCAAGGAGCACTTCCACACCGGCTACCTGCGCGACGCGGTCGCCGGACTCCCCGCCATCGCCGACGAGGACCTGCTGGCGACGCTCACCGAGCTGACCGCGGCCACCATCGCTCACGAGTGCGAGCGCCACGGCGTGCGCACCGTCGTCGCCTCGGGTGGCGGCATCCGCAACCCTGTCCTGCTGCGCGCGCTCGCCGCGAGGCTTACCGTCGTGCCCAGCGACGAGCTCGGCCTGCCCGCCGACGCCAAGGAGGCGTACCTGACCGCGCTCCTAGGCTGGCTGACCTGGCACGGCGTCCCGGCGAACGTGCCGAGCGCGACCGGTGCTCGCGGGCCTCGGCTGCTCGGCAGCATCACACCCGGTTCCGGTCCACTCGAACTGCCGTCGCCACTGCGAACGGTGCCCAGACGCTTGCGGGTAGCGAAGACCGCCGAGACACGGTAGGAGATTTCAGATGCGGGCACTCGACCTCGTGATCATCGCGATCTTCCTCGTGGGGATGCCACTGCTGGGCATCCTCATCGGCGGCAGACAGAAGTCGGGCAACGACTACTTCGTCGGTGAGGGCCGCATCTCGTGGTGGGTCGCGTGCCTGTCGGTGGTCTCCGCCGAGACGTCCACGCTCACGGTGCTCTCGGTGCCGACGGTCGCCTACCTCGCGACGCCCGAGGCCGGCGGGATGACGTACCTGTCGCTGGCGATCGGCTACATCTGCGGGCGAGTGGTGGTGGCGTTCGTGCTGCTCCCCCGCTACGTCGCCGGCAACCTGGTCACCGCCTACGCCTTCCTCGGCAAGCGATTCGGCGGCGGCCTCCAGGGCACCGCCTCGGTGACGTTCCTGCTGACCCGGCTGCTCGCCGACGGCCTGCGGCTGTTCGCCACCGCGATCCCGATCAAGGTCGTGCTCGCCGCGTACGGCGTCGACGTCGGCTACTGGACGATCGTCGCGGCGCTCGGGCTCGCGATGGTGCTCTACAGCTTCTTCGGCGGCGTCCGCGCGGTCGTGTGGGTCGACGCGATCCAGATGCTCTGGTACGTCCTCGGCGCCGTCGTCGTCATCTGGGCGCTCGCGGGCAGCCTGCCCGACGGGTGGTTCGGCAGCGCCGTCGACGCGGGCAAGTTCCAGCTCCTCGACTTCAGCTCCAATCCGCTCACGGGGCAGTTCGCGGTGGTCACGGCGGTCATAGGTGGCGCCGTGCTGTCAATGGCCTCGCACGGTTCCGACCAGCTGATCGTGCAGCGCCTGCAGGCGACCAACGACCTTCGCGCCAGCCAGAAGGCGATCATCGCGAGCGGGGTGGTCGTGTTCCTGCAGTTCGCGCTGTTCCTGTTCATCGGCGTGCTGCTGTGGGCGTTCTACCGGGGCGCGGACCCGGTGGACGGCCTCGGGCTGAACAACAACGACGAACTCTTCGCGAACTACATCGTCAACGAGCTGCCGAGCGGACTCTCCGGTTTCGTCATCGCGGGCATCCTGGCCGCGGCGCTCAGCTCGTCGCTCGGGGCGCTCGCGTCCTCCACCGTCACCGACGTGTACGAGCGCATCATCGGCCGCGAGCTCTCCGCTCAGGACCGGCTCCGCCAGGGTCGCTTGTGGACGGTCATCTGGGCGGGCCTGCTGATCGTGTTCGCGGGCTTCTTCGCCTCGTTCGCCTCCAGCAGCGACCCGATCGTCGTGCAGGGGCTCTCGATCACCGGCTACACCTACGGCGCTCTGCTCGGCGCGTTCCTGCTCGGGCTGATCGTCAAGAAGGCGCGGCAGGTCGACGCGATCATCGCCTTCGCGGCCACCGTCGTGGTGATGGCGTTCGTGATCCTGGGGATCAAGTTCGACAAGGCCAGCGGTTCGCTCGTCGGAATCGACTTCTCGAAGGCGACCGAAACCACCGTGGCGCTCGCGTTCCCGTGGTACACGCTGCTGGGCGTTGTGATCACGCTGGTCGTCGGCGGCCTGTTGTCGCTGCGGCACTCCACGCCGGACCCACGGGCGGCCGAGTCCTCGGCGCCGCCGGAGCGCACACAGGAGACGGCCTGACATGGACGTGAGCACGCTGCGCCGGACCGGCGACGACTGCACGTGGGACGGTAGCTCGCCGGTCCAGTCCTAGGCAGGGAGTCCAGTCGCGACGGAGCCGACGAAGCGGGCTCCGGCCCGCGAGTCCCCCGCTCCAGCCCGCGAGTCCCCCGCTCCCGCCCGCGAGTTCTGCACTCAGGACGCTGAGTGTCGCGTTCCGGACGGTGAGTGCTGCGCTCTTGATCGGCGCGGCGGACGCGGGAGCGCGGGCAACTCGCGAACCCGAGCGGGCAACTCGAGCGCCTGAATGGGCAACTCGTGAGCCTGGGCGGGCAACTCGTGAGCCTGGGCGGGGAACTCGCGCGCCTGGGCGGGGGACTCGCGCGCCTGGGCGGGCAACTCGCGGGGCTGGGCGGGGGACTCGCGGCGGTTACGCCGGGGTCGGGGCCGGTTCGTCCTGCTCGATCTGTTCCGCGCGCATGCGCTGGGAGATCACCTTGGTGATTCCGTCGCCCTGCATGCTCACGCCGTAAAGGGCGTCGGCGATCTCCATCGTCGGCTTCTGGTGCGTGATGATGATCAGCTGCGAGCTGGCACGCAGCTGCTCCAGCAGGCCGATGAGACGCCGCATGTTGGTGTCGTCCAGCGCGGCCTCGACCTCGTCCATCACGTAGAACGGCGAGGGCCGCGCGCGGAAGATCGCCACGAGCATTGCCACCGCGACCAGCGACTTCTCCCCGCCGGACAGCAGCGAGAGCCGCTTGACCTTCTTGCCGGGCGGGCGGGCCTCGACGTCGACACCGGTGGCGAGCATGTCGTCGGGCTCCGTGAGCACCATGCGGCCCTCACCGCCGGGGAAGAGCACGGAGAACACGGTCTCGAACTCGCGGGCCACGTCGTGGTAGGCGGACGTGAAGACCTCGAGGATCTTGTCGTCGACCTCCTTGATCACCGTGAGCAGGTCCTTGCGGGTCGCCTTGAGGTCCTCGAGCTGCGTGGACAGGAACTTGTAGCGCTCCTCCAGCGCGGCGAACTCCTCCAGCGCCAGCGGGTTGACCTTGCCGAGCAGCGCGAGGTCCTTCTCCGCGCGCTTGGCCCTCCGGGCCTGTGTGTCGCGGTCGTACGGGATGGGCTGCGGCGCCATCACCGTCTCGCCCTGCTCCTTCGCGGCCTCGTACTCCGCCAGCTCGCCCGCGCCGGGCGGCACGGGCACCTCGGGGCCGTACTCGGCGATCAGGTCGTCGAGCCCGATGCCGAACTCCTCGGTGATCTTGGTTTCGAGCTGTTCCAGCCGCAGCCGCTGCTCGGCCCTCAGCACCTCGTCGCGGTGGACGGCGTCGGTGAGCTTCTCCAGCTCACCGGTCAGCTCCCTGACCCGGCTGCGCACCTGTGCGAGCGCGGTCTCCCGCTGCTCCCGTTGCGCCTGCGCGGCGTCGCGCTCGGCGGCGGCCCGCTGCAACGAGGTCTCGATGCGCTCCAGCGCCACCTCGCCGCCGTTGACCACGGCCGCGGCGATCTCGGCGCCCCGGGCCCTCGCGATGCGCGCCTTCTCGGCGCGCTCGCGCGCCTGGCGTTCGGCCTCGGCGGCCCGGCGCAGCGAGTCGGCCTTGCCCGCGATGCCCCGCGCCCGCTCCTCGGCGGTGCGCAGCGACAGGCGCGCGTCGACCTCCTCCTGGCGGACCTCGGACAGCGACTCGGCGGCCTCGTCGCGCTCGGTGGTGTCGGGGTCCTCGTCGACGGGCTGGTCGGCGACCGCCGCGAGTCGTTCCTCGAACTCGCTGAGCTTGGCGAGGACCTCCTCGCGGTTCTGCTCCACCTTGGCGCGCTGGTTGCGCAGGCGGTCGACCTCCGAAGACGCCGAGCGTGCGGCGTGCTCGAGGCTGCTGAGCCGCTCCGAGGAGCGGGCGCGCCGAACCTTGGCCTCGTTGAGCGCCTCCTTGGCCTGCCCGACCTCGGCGCGCCGATCCTGCTGCTCGGCGCGGGCGCCTTCGAGCTCGGCGATGGTGCGCTGCAGTGCCCGTTCGGCGGCGGCGAGCCGGTCCTGTGCCTCGTCGACGGCGGCCTGCACCTCGATGACGCTCTCGTCGCGGGCGGAACCGCCGGCGGCCCAGTGGCTGCCGAAGACGTCGCCGTCGGTGGTCACGGCGGTGACGTCGGGGTGTGTGGCGACGAGGTCGCGGGCCTCGTCCAGTCCAGTCACGACGGCGACGCGCTCCAGTGCGCGCTCGACGGCGGGCCGCAACGGCTCGGGAGAAGCGACGACCTCGCGCGCCCAGCGCGCCCCGGAGGGCAGCGCAGGCCAGCCCGTGGTGTCCACAGTGGTCCGGGCGCCGCCGAGTAGCAGTCCCGCGCGCCCGGACTCGTTGTCCTTCAGGTACTTCAGCGCGGCCAGCGCGTCGTTGCCCGCCGCGACCGCGACCGCGTCGGCGACGGGGCCGAGCGCCGCGGCGAGCGCGACCTCGTAGCCTGCTTCGACGGTGAGCAGAGCGGCGACCGAGCCGAGCAGGCCGGGCAGCTCGTCGGTTGCGCCGAGCAGGGCGCCCGCGCCGTCCTTGCGCCTGAGGCCCATCGACAGGGCGTCGACCCTGGCCTTCTCGGAGGCGATGTCGCGCTCGGCGGCGCGTTCGGCCTTGACGAGCTCCTCGACGCGGGCCTTGGCGGCGTCGTTGGCGGCGACGGCGCGGTCGTGGCGTTCCTGGAGCCCGGCGTCGTCGGACTCCTCGACCCCGCCATCGGCGCGGGCCTGCTCCAGGTCCTCCGCGGCGGCCTCGGCGCGGGCGGCGGCCTCCTCAATACCGGTGGTGAGGCGCTCGATCTCCTCGGCGGTGGCGCCGCTCTTGCTGCGCAGCGCCTCGACCTGGCCGGTGAGCTTCGCGATGCCTTCGCGGCGGTCGGCGATGGCGCGCACGGCGGCCATGTGAGCGCGTTCGGCTGCCTGCACGGCACGTTCGAGGTGCTCGCGGCGCTCGACGGCGTCGGAGAGGATGGCCCTGGCCTCGACGACGGCCTCGTTCAGCTCCTGTTCCCGCTCCGCGGCGCGCTCGGCCTCGGCCAGCAGCTCCTCGGGGTCGCGGCCGGAACCGCCGGTCTCGACCTCCGTGGAGAGGTGCCGCTGACGCTCGACCGCGAGGCGCACGGTGCCCCGGAGCCGCTCGGCCAGCGCGGAGAGTTTGTACCAGGTGTCCTGCGCCGCGGCCAGGCGCGGCGCGTCCTCGGCGAGCGAGCTCTCCAGCTCGGTCTCCTCGGTGGTTGCGACCTCGAGCGCCTGCTCCACCTCCGCACGGCGGGCGCGGGCGGCGTTCTCGTCGGCCTCCTCCTTGGCGATGTCGGCGCGCTGGGTGACCAGGTCGTCGGCGTAGAGACGCAGGCGAGCGTCGCGCAGCTCGGACTGGACCACCTGCGCTCGGCGGGCGATCTCCGCCTGCTTGCCGAGCGGCTTGAGCTGGCGGCGCAGCTCGGCGGTGAGGTCGTTGAGGCGGTCGAGGTTGCCCTGCATGGCGGTGAGCTTGCGGAGGGCCTTCTCCTTGCGCTTGCGGTGCTTGAGCACGCCCGCGGCCTCTTCGATGAAGGCGCGCCGCTCCTCGGGCTTGGCCTGGAGGATCTCGGAGAGCTGGCCCTGGCCGACGATGACATGCATCTCGCGGCCGATGCCGGAGTCGGAGAGCAGCTCCTGCACGTCGAGGAGGCGGCAGCCCTTGCCGTTGATCTCGTACTCGCTGGCGCCGTCGCGGAACATCCGGCGCGTGATGGAGACCTCGGTGTACTCGATGGGCAGCGCGCCGTCGGTGTTGTCGATCGTGAGGGTCACCTCGGCGCGGCCGAGCGGGGCGCGGCCCGCCGTCCCCGCGAAGATGACGTCCTCCATCTTGCCGCCGCGCAGGTCCTTCGCGCCCTGCGTGCCCATCACCCAGCGGAGCGCGTCGAGCACGTTCGACTTGCCGGAGCCGTTCGGGCCGACGACGCAGGTGATGCCGGGCTCGAAGCGCAGGGTGGTCGCCGACGCGAAGGACTTGAAGCCTTTGAGCGTCAAGCTTTTCAGGTGCACGCGCTGTCGACCTTCCCCTACTGGCGAGACTCCCTCTTCAGTCGGCCGATGCTACCCAAGGCGCCGTCGCGGCCGTGGGACGCGGGGCCGGGCGCGCCCGTGATCCTTCTCGGCGGTGACCACACTGGCCCCAGTCGTCACACGTGCCCCAGTAGTGCGAAGCAAGGGAGCTTTGCTCTCGTTTCACGGGAGTAAAGCTCCCTTGCTCTCTTCCTGGGGGCTGGGGTGCGGTGGCGGGGTCAGCGTTCGACGAAGCCCTGGAGGCCGCCTCGGGGAGCCGACCAGCGCTCCGCGACATGATCCACTCGACCGGGTGAGGTATCCGAGCGCAGCGCCGCCAGGAGCCGCTCACAGTTGTCCTTGGGCCCCTCCGCGACGACCTCGACCCTGCCGTCCCTCAGGTTGGTCGCGCTGCCGACAAGCCCCAGCTCCAGCGCTTTGCTCCGCGTCCACCAGCGAAAACCGACACCCTGCACCGTCCCGTGGACCCACGCGGTGAGCCGGGCCGTCTCCTGTTCGTCAGCCACGGCTCCATCGTGCCGCACGGACCAGCCGTCGCTGTGCGTGAGCCCTTTAGCACAGAGTGGTTCGCAGCTCGTCACCCAGCGGTGGTACTGTGCCCGCCGGGTCCGCCAAACGGGCGAACAATCAGCACCTCCGAAGGAGTCATGCATGACCCCGTCCCCAGGGTCACGGCCTCGCGCCGAGGTTGCTCCACCCCGCGAATCCACCGGAAAACTCCAGCGCACGGGCTACATCGCACTCGCGGCCAGCGGGCTCGTGCTGGCCACCGCGTTCGGCGCCGTCGCGCAGGTCATGGGCGGCACGCCCGGCTCCACGGACGCCGTCGACCGGACGGCCTCGCAGAGCACCGGCAGCTCCGGCGGCAACGGCGGACCCGAGCTGGTCCCCGGCCAGGCCATCCCCGGCCAGACGCAGATCATGGTCGACGGCGTCGCCGTGACGGGCACACTGCCGCCCGCGACCACCTCCCCGACCACGGTCGTCAGCGTCGGCCCCGACGGCATGACCACGACCACCGTCATCACCCCGACCAGGGGCACCTCCTCCAACACCCGGCCGGGCAACACGCCCCCGGGCGGTTCGGACAGCGAGCTACCCCCGACCACCAGGCCGACCACGAACCCGCCTGACCCGACCACCCCTCCGGCCACGACGCCTCCGCCTTCGACGACACCCCCGCCGGACTCCACCACTCCGCCGGACGATTCGTCGCCGACGGACCCGGAGAACCCGCCCGGCACGAGCGGCTCGGGGAGCAGCTCCTCCACCTCCTGAGCCTCACGGCTCGAAGCGGTAGCCCATTCCCGGCTCGGTCAGCAGGTGGCGGGGCCGGGAGGGCTCGGGTTCCAGCTTGCGGCGCAGCTGCGCCACGTAGACGCGCAGATAGTGCGACTCGGTGTCGTACGACGGCCCCCACACCTCGTGCAGCAGCTGCTTCTGGGTGACCAGCCGGCCGCGGTTGCGCACCAGCAGCTCCATCAGCCGCCACTCGGTCTTGGTCAGGTGCACCTCGGCGCCGTCGCGTCGCACCTTCTTCGCCGCGAGATCGATCGTGAACGACGCGGTCTCCACCTGTGCGTCCGCGTCGGCCGCCGACAGGCCCGAGCGGCGCACCGCCGCCCGCAGCCGCGCCAGCAGCTCGTCCATCCCGAACGGCTTGGTCACGTAGTCGTCGGCGCCGGCGTCGAGCGCCTGCACCTTGTCCGTGGAGTCGTCCCTCGCCGAGAGCACGATGATGGGCACCTTGTTCCAGCCGCGCAGGCCCTCGATCACCTCGACGCCGTCCAGGTCGGGCAGGCCAAGGTCGAGCACCACGACATCCGGCCGCGTCTCGGCCACGGCCTTGAGCGCGGCCGTGCCGTCGTGCGCCGTCACCACCTGGTAGCCGCGCGCCGAGAGGTTGATCCGCAGCGCTCGCGCGATCTGCGGATCGTCGTCGACGACCAGCACCTTGCTCGGCTCCTTGTCAGACATGCTCCTCCACTCCGCGGTAGGCGGGCAGCGAGATCACCACGGTGAGTCCCCCTCCTGGCGTGTCCTCGGCACGGATCGTGCCACCCATCGCCTCGGTGAATCCTTTCGCGACGGACATCCCGAGGCCGATCCCGGGGGTACGGTCCGACAACCGCTGAAACGGCGCGAAGGCCGAGTCCGCCGCGCCCTTCGGCAGCCCGCGCCCGTGGTCGACGATCCGCAGCTCGACCTGTTCGGCGTGCGCGCTGGCCCGCACCGCCACCGGCTCGCCTCCCCCGCCGTGCCGCAGCGCGTTGTCCACGACGTTGGCCACCACGCGTTCCAGCAGACCGGGATCGGCCAGCACCCACGGCAGGTCCTCACACACGTCGACGCGCACCGCCGCCGCGTCGTCCAGGTTGGACAGCGCGAGCGCCACGACCTCGTCGTAGCCGACGGGTTGCAGCCGCGGGCGCACCGCTCCGGTCGCCAGGCGCGAGGAGTCGAGGAGGTTGTCGACGAGCCCCGCGAGGCGATCGGCGGAGACCTCGATGGTCTCCAGCAGCTCCGCGGTGTCCTCAGTGGACAGCTGGAGGTCGGGGGCACGCAGGCTGCCGATCGAGGCCTTGATCGAGGTCAGCGGCGTGCGCAGATCGTGGCCCACGGCGGAGAGCAGGGCCGTGCGCAGCTCGGTGGCGTGAGCCTTGCGCTCGGCCGCCGCGGCGGCGACCGCCATCCGCTGCTGACGCAGCGCGAGCAGCGCCTGCCCGGCGGCGGCCTCCAGCACTCCCCGGTCGGCGGCTGGCAGCGAGCGGCCGCGCAGGGTCAGGTGCACGTCGGCGGTCACGGGGATGTCGACGTCGGCCTTGTCGGGCTCGGGACAGCGTTCCGGCCCTGCCTCAGCGACGCGCCGCCACGTCCCGTCCCGTTTCTCCATGAGCCCCACCGAAACCTGGCCGAAGTTCTCCCGAACCTTCTCCAGCAGGCGCTCCAGCGGCTTCGGGTCGGCGAGCACCGTGCGTGCGTAGGAGCCGAGCAGCGACGCCTCGGTGCGGGCGCGGGCGGCCAGGCTCGCCCGCCGCGCCGCCGAGCCGACGACGAGCGCCACGAGCACGGCCACCACGAGCATCACGACGAGCGTCACGACGATCCGCGGCGAGGACACCTTGAGCGAGTGGTACGGCTGGGTGAAGAAGAAGTTCAGCAGTCCCGCCGAGAGCAACCCCGCCACCAGGGCGGGCCCGAGCCCGCCGACCAGTGCCACGATCACGATCGCGAGGAAGAACATCACCACGTCGGTGGAGAAGTCCAGTTCCTCCCGCAGCAGCACCCCGATCCCGGTCGCCAGCGCGGGCAGCAGCACCGCGAGCGCCCAGCCGCCGAGCCGTCGCACGGCGCTCAGCACGCTCGGGCCGAAGCGGGCGCGGAGCCGCCCACCTGCCTCCTCGTGGGTGACCATGTGCACGTCGATCGGGCCGGATCGCTGCACCACGGTGGCGCCGATCCCCTCGTCGAACAGCCGCGCGAACCGTGAGCGCCTGGACGTGCCGAGCACGAGCTGGGTGGCGTTGACGCCGCGCGCGAAGTCCAGCAGCGCGGTCGGCACGTCGTCGCCGACGACGTTGTGGAAGGTGGCGCCGACGTCGTCGGCCACCTTCCGGTACCTGCCCACCGCGGTCGGCCCAAGGCCGGTGAGCCCGTCGCCGCGCAGCACGTGCAGCACGAGCAGCTCCGCACCCGCCCTCGTCGCGATGCGGCGCGCCCGACGGATCAGCGTCTCGCTCTCGGGGCCGCCGGTGATGGCGACGACGACACGTTCCCTTGCCTCCCAGGTGTCGGTGATGTCCTGCTCGGCGCGGTAGCGCTGCAGCGCGACGTCCACCTGGTCGGCCACCCACAGCAGCGCCAGCTCCCGCAGCGCCGTGAGGTTGCCGACGCGGAAGTAGTTGCCCAGCGCCGCGTCGATCCGCTCGGCCGGGTAGACGTTGCCGTGGGCGAGCCTGCGGCGCAGGGCCTCTGGCGTGATGTCGACGAGCTCCACCTGCTCGGCGCTGCGCACCACCTCGTCGGGCACCGTCTCCTGCTGCCGGACGCCGGTGATGCGCTCCACCACGTCGTTCAGGCTCTCCAGGTGCTGCACGTTCACCGTGGTGAGTACGGTGATGCCCGCGTTCCGCAGCTCCTCGACGTCCTGCCAGCGCTTCTCGTTGCGGGCACCGGGCGCGTTGGTGTGCGCCAGCTCGTCCACCACCGCCACCTCTGGCCTGCGCGCGAGCACCGCGTCGACGTCCATCTCGGGCAGCTCGGTGCCCCGGTGCACGAAGGTCTGCCTCGGCACCGCTTCGAGCCCGTCGAGCAGCTGCGCCGTCTTCGCCCTGCCGTGGGACTCCACGAAGCCGATCACGACGTCGGTGCCCCGTTCGAGCCTGCGGTGCGCCTCGCCGAGCATCGCGTAGGTCTTGCCGACGCCGGGCGCCGCGCCGAGATAGATTCGCAGCTCTCCCCGGCGCGGCGCACCGCTGCCTTCCTCCACGCTCACGGAACCAGTGTGCTCCTCGCGTCACGCACCGCGAGGTTGAGCTCGAGCACGTTCACCGACCGCACGCCGATGCCGTGCGTGCTCGTGTGCTCGGCGACGAGGTCGCGCACGCGCGCCTCGGACAGCCCGGTGTTGCGGGCGACCCTGGCGGTCTGCAGGTCGGCATAGGCCTCACTGATGTCCGGGTCGACGCCGGAGGCCGAGGCCGTGACCGCGTCGGCGGGCACGGCGCTCGGCGGGACGTTCTCCCGCTCGGCGACGAGCTGCCTGCGCTGCCGCACCAGCTCCACCTGCCCGGGGTCGAACGCGGACTTGTTCGAACCGCCCGATGCCGACGGGTCACCGGGGCCCAGCGGGCCCTCCGCGCTCGCCGAGGGCCGCGTGTGGAACCACGGGTCGCGCGTGGGCGGGCCGTCGAACACCGGGTCGATGCCGATCAGGGACGAGCCCACCACCGTGCCGTTCCGCTCGATGAGCGAGCCCTCGGCCCGGTGCTCCAGCCCGGGTAGCCGGGACACCGCCCAGACACCGAGCGGGTACACCACGCCGAGCAGCAGAGTGAACACCAGCAGCACCCGCAGGGCCGCGCGGCACTGGCTGAACAGGGACTTCAGCATCAAAAGTCACCCGATTCCGGGAACGAGACGGACGAGCTGGTCGATGAGCCAGATCCCGGCGAACGGGGTGACGATGCCGCCGAGGCCGTAGATCAGCAGGTTGCGCCGCAACAGCGTGGCAGCCCCGGCCGGGGTATAGCGGACACCCCGCAACGCGAGCGGGATCAGCGCCACGATCACCAGCGCGTTGAAGATCACCGCGGAGAGGATCGCCGACTCCGGGGTGGCGAGGCGCATGATGTTGAGCGCGCCGAGCTGCGGGTGGATCGCCAGGAACATCGCGGGCAGGATCGCGAAGTACTTGGCGAGGTCGTTGGCGATGCTGAACGTGGTCAGCGCGCCGCGGGTGATCAGCAGCTGCTTGCCGATCTCGACGATCTCGATGAGCTTGGTGGGGTCGGAGTCGAGGTCGACCATGTTGCCGGCCTCCTTGGCGGCCGACGTGCCGGTGTTCATGGCGACGCCGACGTCGGAGGCGGCCAGCGCGGGCGCGTCGTTGGTGCCGTCGCCGGTCATCGCGACGAGCCTGCCGCCCTCCTGTTCCCTGCGGATCAGCGCCAGCTTGTCCTCGGGCTTGGCCTCGGCGAGGTAGTGGTCGACCCCGGCGTCGGCCGCGATGGCCTTTGCGGTCAGCGGATTGTCGCCGGTGATCATCACCGTGCGGATGCCCATCTCGCGCAGCCGCCGGAACCGTTCCCGCATGCCCGGTTTGACCACATCGGAAAGCCGGATCACGCCGTGCGCCACGGGTGTGCCGTCGCGCAGCTCGGCGACCACGAGTGGGGTGCCGCCCTGCTCGCCGATCTCCCTGCTCACGTGGGTGATCTCCGCGGGCAGGGTCCCGCCGTGCCTTGCGACCCACGCGCGCACTGCGTCGGTGGCGCCCTTGCGGACCTGCCTGCCGCCGACGTCGAGCCCGCTCATCCGCGTCTGCGCGGTGAACGGAACGAACTCACCGCCCTGCTCTCCGGTCAGCTCGGGGTGGTCGCGTTCGATCAGCTCGATGATGCTGCGGCCCTCGGGGGTGCCGTCGGCTAGGCTGGCCAGCCGCGCGGCCTCGGCGAGCCGGTCCGGTGTGGACGACCAGGACGGGATCAGCTCGGTCGCCCTGCGGTTGCCGAAGGTGATGGTGCCGGTCTTGTCGAGCAGCAGTGTCGACACGTCTCCGGCGGCCTCCACGGCGCGGCCCGACGTGGCGAGCACGTTGCGCTGCACCAACCGGTCCATGCCCGCGATGCCGATCGCCGAGAGCAGCGCGCCGATCGTGGTCGGGATGAGGCACACGAGCAGCGCCGTCAGCACCACCACCGACTGCGTGCTGCCGGAGTAGCCCGCCATGGGCTGCAGCGCCACCACGGCGAGGAGGAAGACGATCGTGAGCGTCGAGAGCAGGATCGTCAGCGCGATCTCGTTGGGCGTCTTCTGCCGGGACGCCCCCTCGACGAGTGCGATCATCCGGTCCACGAAGGACTCGCCGGGCTTGCTGGTGATCCGCACGACGATGCGGTCGGAGAGCACCGTGGTGCCGCCGGTGACGGCACTGCGGTCGCCGCCGGACTCGCGCACCACGGGCGCGGATTCTCCCGTGATCGCCGACTCGTCCACGGTGGCGATGCCCTCGATCACGTCGCCGTCGCCGGGGATCGTCTGCCCCGCCTCCACCACCACGCGGTCGCCCACGCGCAGCCGCGCCCCGGGCATCTCCTCCTCGCCGCCATCGTCGAGCAGGCGCCTGGCGACGGTCCCCTTCTTGGTGCGCCGCAACGACTCCGCCTGCGCCTTGCCCCTGCCTTCGGCCACCGCCTCGGCCAGGTTGGCGAACAGGACGGTGAACCACAGCCACGCGGCGATGAGGATCGTGAACAGGCTCGGCTCCGCGACCGCGAAGACGGTCACGAGCACCGAGCCCACCCACACCACGAACAGCACGGGGTTGCGCCGCTGGTGACGGGGGCCGAGCTTGCGCAGCGCGTCGGGGAACGACGCGAGCAGCTGCCGAGGACTGAACACGCCCGCGCTCACCCGGCCCGCGTGCTCGGGCTTCGCCCGCGCGGGATGGTCCTGGGTGGTGATGGTCATGCGAGTGCCTCCGCGATGGGTCCCAGCGCGAGCGCAGGGATGAACGTCAGTGCGGCCACGAGCACGACCGTGCCCGCGAGCAACGAGCCGAACAGCGGG
Organism: Prauserella endophytica; assembly: GCF_005146945.1. Taxonomy (GTDB): domain Bacteria; phylum Actinomycetota; class Actinomycetes; order Mycobacteriales; family Pseudonocardiaceae; genus Prauserella_A; species Prauserella_A endophytica. The sequence continues at coordinate 4,062 of NZ_SWMS01000005.1, read as the reverse complement.
CTCGTGGTGGGCAGGGTGCCGGGAGTTTCGGGGACCTTCCGTTGTGCGGCAAGGGAACCGGCCAGGCAGAGCACGGCGATGATGGGAATGAACCTGCCGATCAGCATCGCGATACCAAGTGACGACTGGAACCAGTCGCTGGTGACGGTGAGCCCGGCGAACGCGCTGCCGTTGTTGTTGCCCGCCGAGGCGTAGGCGTAGAGCACCTCGGACAGGCCGTGGGGGCCGGTGTTGTTGAGCGCCGTGTCCAGCTCGCCGGGCATCAGCAGGGCCGCGCCGGTGCCGAGCAGCACCACCGTCGGCATGGCCAGCATCGCGACGGCAGCGCACGTGACCTCGCGGCGGCCGAGCTTCTTGCCCAGGTACTCCGGGGTCCGGCCGACCATCAGCCCGGCCAGGAACATCGCGATGACGGCGAGCACGAGGATCCCGTAAAGACCGGCGCCGACGCCGCCCGGCGTCACCTCGCCGAGGAGCATGTTCAGCAGCGGGACGCCGCCGCCGAGCCCGCTGAAGCTGTCGTGCATGGAGTTCACGGCACCCGTGGACGTTCCCGTGGTGCTCGTGGCGAACAGCACCGACTGTCCGATGCCGAAGCGCTGCTCCTTGCCTTCCAGGCTCGCGCCCGCGAGCAGCGCGGCGGGTCCGTTCGGATGCGTCTCGGCCCACCAGGCGACCGCGAGCATGACGCCCCACAGCACGCCCATCACCGACAGCAGCGTGTAGCCCTGCCTACGGCTGCCGACCATCGTGCCGAACGCACGCGTCATCGACACCGGGATCACCAGCAGCAAGAAGATCTCCAGCAGGTTCGTCCATGAGCTCGGGTTCTCGAACGGATGCGAGGAGTTGGCGTTGAAGATGCCGCCGCCGTTGGTGCCGAGCTCCTTGATGGCCTCCTGGCTCGCCGCGGGTGCGAGCGCGATCGTGCTCTGTGAGCCGTCCGGATTGGACACGGTGACCCCGGACCGCAGGCTCTGCACCACGCCGAGCGCCACGAGCACCACCGCGACGACGACCGAGATCGGCAGCAGCACACGGATCGTGCCCCTGGTGAGATCGACCCAGAAGTTGCCGAGGCGGTCGGTGCTGCGCCGGACGAACCCGCGGACCAGCACCACCGCGACGGCGATGCCGACCGCCGCGGAGAGGAAGTTCTGCACCGTCAGCCCGGCCAGCTGCACGAAGTGGCCCATCGCCACCTCGCCGGCGTAGGACTGCCAGTTGGTGTTGGTGACGAAGCTGATGGCGGTGTTGAAGGCCATGCCGGGCTCGATCGCGCCGCGGCCGAAGTTCCACGGCAGCACCGGCTGCAGGCGTTGCAGCAGGTACAGCACCACGATGGAGACGAACGAGAACGCGAGCACCGACACGGCGTAGGTGCTCCAGCGCTGCTCGGAAGAAGGATTCACGCGGAACAGCCGGTATAGCGCGCGCTCGGCCTTCCAGTGCTGCTCACTCGTGTAAACGCGTGCGAGGTAGTCGCCGAACGGCCGGTACACCAGTGCGAGCGCGCCGAGCAGGATGGCCACCTGCACGAGGCCGGCCCATGAGTCGGGCATCTAGAACTTCTCCGGCCTGATCAGTGCGACGAACAGGTAGACGATGAGTCCCAGCGCCAGCAGCCCGCCGACCACGTTGGCCACGGCGCCCGCGGCGCTCACAGCTTCTCCAGCCCGCGCACGGCGAGCGCGAGGACGACGAATCCGCCGATCAGCAGAACGGCGAACAGGAAATCGGCCATGAATGCACCCCTCCTCGCGGGTCACCCCTTCTGGTGAACCCGACCGGTGGTCAGCCTGCGACCGGCGCCCGGCGGTCCGGACCGGGTCTGACGGCTCCTTGACGCGGCGGGGAGGTCTGTTGACGCCGCCTTGACGCACGGTGGGCCCGCCCACGCGCGCACTCGCCCGGATGTCGCGCTCAGGTAAGGCAGCCCCAGACTGCCCCCAAGGCCACCTTTGTTGCGTTGAGCGCAACAAAGGTGGCCTTGGGGGGCGACTCTTAGGCTTTCGATCTTCCCTCTAATGCATGTAACAAACAGAAGTTTTGCACTTTCCGATATATGATGCGAGGCATCACACATAAGGGGGTCCCCGTGGAGGAGCCGAGCACCGAGCTGCTGGAGAGCTACGCGCGACTCCTCGACCTGGTCAGGACCGGCCAGGCGGACACCAGACCGGCGCTGAGCGAGCGCACCGGTCTCGGCCGTACCGCCATCACGCAGCGCACCACGACGCTGCTCGACGCCGGGCTGCTCGAGGAGGGCGACCTCAACCCCTCCACCGGCGGCAGGCAGGCGAGAACGCTCCGCTTCCGCCGCGACGCCGGGCGCATCCTCACGGCCGAGCTGGGCGCCACGAGCTTCACAGCGGGCGTGACGGACCTGATGGGCACCGTGCTCACCATGTGCCACCGCGACTGCGACATCGCCCAGGGGCCGGAACCCGTGCTCACCGAGGTGGAGGACACCCTCGACGGGCTGCTGGCCGACCTCGGAGTGGAGCCGGGCGAGGTGTGGGGCGTCGGCCTGGGCCTGCCGGGTCCCGTCGAGTTCGCGACGGCGCGGCCGTCGGAGCCGCCGATCATGCCGGGCTGGAACAACTACCCGGTTCGCGACCGTCTCTCCAAGCGCTACGACGCGCCGGTGTGGGTGGACAACGAGGTGAACCTGCTGTGCCTCGGCGAGCTGCGCACGCCGGGCCTGCCGACCTCGGGCGACCTGCTCTACATCAAGATCGGCACGGGCATCGGCGCAGGCATCAGCAACTCGGGCCGCCTGCACCGGGGCGCGCAGGGCTGCGCCGGCGACATCGGCCACGCCGCCGTCTCAGACGACAGCACGGTGGTCTGCCGCTGCGGCAAGACGGGCTGCCTCGAGGCGCTCGCCGGGGGCGCCGCGCTGGCCAGGGACGGCGAGGCGCTCGCCCGCTCCGGCGCCAGTACCGCGCTCGCCGCCGCGCTGGACGACCACGGCGCCGTCACCGGCGAGGACGTCACCGCCGCCGCCAGGGCGGGCGACCACCACGCGGTGCAGCTCCTCGTGCAGGCGGGCAGGCGCATCGGCGCGATGCTCGCCACCATGGTCAACTTCTACAACCCCTCGATCATCCTGCTCGGCGGCAAGGTCGCGGGCGCGGGCGATCTGTTCCTCGCCACGATCAGGGAGACGATCTACCGGCGTTCGCTGCCACTGTCCACACGAGAGCTGCGCATCGAACGTGCGCGCCTCGGCGAGGAGGGCGGGCTCGTCGGCGCCGCGTACATGGTGCTGGACGAGCTGTTCTCCGTGCGCTACTTCGGCCAGTGGCTGTCCTCAGGCTCACCGAACGGAATGCCGGGACTGCACTGAGCGTGGCTGAGAGCACCCTGTGAATCTCGCGGACCGGGCACTGATCGAGAACGCCGTGACGTTGAAACGGGTGTAAGGACAACAACCAGTATCGCCCACGAGGTGAGCACACCATGACCACAGCGTTCTCGCAGCCCGCGTTCCGCACGGCACAGCGGGCGCCGCAGCTGCCGACCCTGCCGACCGGCTGGCCCATCGGCTCCTACGGCACTTACGAAGAGGCGCAGCGTGCCGTGGACCACCTCGCCGACCAGAACTTCCCCGTGCAGGACGTCACGATCGTCGGCGTCGAGCCGATGCTCGTCGAGCGCGTCGCCGCGCGGCTGACCTGGGGCAAGGTGCTCGGCAGCGGCGCGATGTCCGGTGCCTGGTTCGGTCTGTTCGTCGGCCTGCTGCTGAGCTTGTTCACGCCGGGAGCCGGGCTGCTGCCGATCCTGATCGGGCTCGTCGCCGGTGTCGCGTTCGGCCTGGCCTTCGCCGCGATGGGGTACGCCGCGACCAAGGGCCGCCGCGACTTCGTCTCCCACAGCCAGCTCGTGGCCAACCGGTACGACGTGCTCTGCCAGCCGCGTAACGCCGAGAACGGCCGCGAACTGCTCGCGAAGCTGGCGATGTCCTCCACCACCTGGTAACCCCCTAGCTGCAGTGAAGGCCACAGTGATGATGTGTGTGGGCGGGATCCCGGCACTCCTGACTCGGAAGGCCACCGA
>NZ_SWMS01000049.1 GCF_005146945.1 Prauserella endophytica | reverse complement strand
CAACCGCATACCACTCCACTAAGATAAGAAACACATCATCCGTGGCTTACACGGAAATCATGACAGTGCCAGAGAGACGACCAACAGCACGAGCGCTGTCCACGCGGTCACTCGTGCCCGTTCGTTCCGCGTACTCTTCACAGCCTCTTTGGTGGCAGTGGCGACGATGTCCCGCGCCCGATCACTCACTGCTCCTCCTCGAGGGAGTTGCGGATGTCGTTGACCTCTTCCGGGGTGATCTCCCCGTCAGCGACGGCGGCGAGGAGCTTCTCCGCGGTAGTCTTCGCGGCCTTCTTCGCTGCCTGCTTGGCATCTCTGTGTGGCTTGACGACTGTCGTCCACACCAGAACGAACGCGCTGGCCAGTGAACCCACGAAGGATCCGATCGCGACGAGCAGGTCCCGTACCTCACCCACGAACACCCCCCGCGGATCCGGGCATCAACAACGCCTCAGTACGTCCAGGTGTGCTTCAGGTCGTATCGGGATTTCGTGACCCACGGCTTGTACACCTCGAAGTTGTCGATACGCAGTGCCATGCCCTTGCCCTTCCCGATGTAGCAGTCACGGCGCAGCTTCACTCGGAACTCGCTGCCACGGTCGTCCCACCACACCTCATTCTGCTTTAACGCAGGGATGGTGCCGAAGTACTTCGTGGACACGGTCCCGGCGGACCACTTCTGCTGGTGTGCGTACATGACGCGGATGCCCCAGCGGTCGTCCACGATCGTTCCTTGGGCGAACAGGCAGTACCCGTTTTCCGTACCAGCTGCGGGAACCTGCCACTTCACGTACGCTTGGCGACCCGGGGGAAGCTTCTGCCGGTTCGTTTTGCAGTCGTAGTCCGAGATCCACTGGGTGACTTCGAGCCGCCAGAACGTTTGGTTGTCGTACCAGCCTTCGAGGTACACCCAGTCCCCGTCGTGGACGAACTTCTCCTTGTACGGGTCGGTGTCTGTGTCCCAGTCCTGCGGGGTGCCCCACCGGATCAGCGACTCGGTGGGTGACTGAGGTTCCCACGCCCACTGGCTTACCGGGGTTTCGCCGTTGTAGGCCTGCCCGGCGGCGCGCTGGAACATCAGCGAGTACTGACCGTAGGTTTCGGACTGTGCGTGCACCGGCGGTGCGATCAGTAGCAGGGAGAGGGCAGCAGCAAGCATCAGTCTTTTCACGAATTCCCCCGAAGATTAGGAGCCGGGAATCACTAGCGCTACGAGTGATCCGTTGTGAAACGTGGCGGCAACACCGTTGGTTTGGATTTGCGCTTGAACCCGGATCTCGCCAGTAGGTGTGCCAGTCACCGAATGGGATGCCGACGAGGTACCCCAGTTCGATCCGGTGTCACAGTTGTCCCTGGGACCAATGCCGTTCGACCATGTGGATCCGCCGTCGAGGCTGATCCGCGCGCGCACAGCGACATAACGCTGAGGTGTGTTCGTGTTGTTGAACCCGTTCCCGCTTGCCCACGCCAGTACCGTGACGCTCGTCCCAGGGTTGGCGAACGCGATCGCGCTACCCCAGTTTCCCCAAGCCTCACCGGCGGGTGCGGTGGCAGCGTCAGGTAGTGCCAACTGGCCGGGTCGAGGGGGCTCCAGGCTCCACAGGCGGCCCGTGTCTGTGATGACGTGTGGGATCGCGGAGCCTTCTAGGTCCCGCGTGAACACCCTGGCCCGGTTAGGGCCAGGTATGCCAGGGGAGCCTCCACCTGTCTTCGCTTTGAACGTGGCTGTGATACCGAGCCACTCGCGGAGGGAACTCAATGACCACGTCGACCCGCCTGCTCCGGTGGCTGTGGCGTTCAACGCAGCAGCCTTGCTCTGCACAACCGAGGGGCTACCGGTCGCGGAGCCTGTGGCGGTGCCCAGGTGGGTGAATCCACCGGTCGGGTCGCCGAACGTGACAGGTTCACCACCGTAGCCGCCGACGGCGAACCACAGTTCATTCGCCTGTGTCGTCGTTGTGGTCGTGCCGGTGGAGATGGTGGTGGACGATCCGTTCGCCGTGGTGGACTGGTCCAACGCCACCGCATCGATCCCGATGTACTCGAACAGCGCGCCCGCCTGGTAGGACGGTTGGCTGAAGCTAAAGTTCTCACTCCCGCTCCGGGAGTTGGCGTTCTGGATGTAGTACAAGGAAAGGCGCTGCTGCGCCCTGGTGACCGTGGCGACGAGCGTCCACCCTGCGGGTGGGGTGATCGTCGGCGCGGTGGTACCGGTGCCGGCGGCGATGTGTACGTACGCCAACAGCAGGCTGCCCTTCGCCGTGGTGGACGGCCAGTCGATCCCCAGCAGACTGTCCAGGGTCCCGCCGCGGCTTTCGAACCGGTTCTGCCGCAACCCGGGAGTCAGGAACCCGGCGGGCTGCTCCTGCAACTCGAGGTAGTCCGAGTCGATGCTGGAACCGGCCCCGAAATCGACCCGCCCTGACACGTACACCGACGCTTTGTCCGCCACAGGATCGTGGGACAGGGAAAACCCTTCCTGGCCGGTGCGTTTCCACGCGATCGGCTTGTTCGGGTCCCCGATCTCCAAATGCCATTGGTCGGGGTCGTCGGTCGGTGCGTAGATCTTCGCCGCGCTGAGGACCATCTGCCCCACGTAGGAGCCGTCGATGTTCGGGCCTGTGCCGATGACATCCCGAACCACCCACTCCAGGCCGGCGTTCTCGACGACTACAACCTCACCAAGACCGGGCTCGCGGATCCCTTCGGGGAGCATCGCCCGAACGGGCTGGGACACGCGAGCTTCGATGGGTTCCTCGTCGGTCTCAACATCGTCGAGGCGCACGTTCGCCATCATGTCGTCAGCGAGCGGGTACACGCGCAGCGCGTCGTCAACGGCGAAGCTTTTCCCGGTCGGCAGGGCCGCGGCGAGGGTGATGGCTTCCGCGTTAGGGTCGGCGGCGGTGTAGTCGTACACATCCCCGGTGGGGACGTGATACAGCTGGCCGCCGTCCTCGTTGAAGTCGCCAGTGAACCCGACCGACACAACCTGCGTGCCAGTGGGCGCATCGGCGGTGACTTCGCTCCCTCGGCGGTCGAACCACACCGACTCCACCCGACCGGTTCTCATCGCGTCCACCGGTAGATCGGGGCCTGGCCCCTGCGTCGCCAACTCACTCGACGGTTCAAACCCACGGACATGGACTCCCCCGCCACCAGGGGGATTGTGAACCGCAGCAGAGAGAATTCGATGTGCTGGCCCTCCAAGACCCGCTGGGGTCCGGAGGCGTAGGTTTCGCCGACCATCACAGCCACTCGGTCCCCCTCTTCCAAGTGCGGTATCACCAACGTGTCGAACTCCACCTGCACCTGCGCGGTGATCATCTGGTTGAGGAGACGGTCCCCGAGGTCCTGCGCTTCTCGGCTGTTGTTGACCTGCGCGCCGGTTTCTCGATGCACCATGTTGCGGCGGACGCCGTTACGCCGCAGCGACCACGGCGACAGCGGGTGCGAGGTAGAGGGTCGTGATTCGGTGCGGATCTGCTTCGCGTTCCCCGTGGGCGGGGACCCCACCACCTCAACCACGTTCCTCGTGGAGGCCAGGTCGTAGGCGAGTCTCGGTTTCGACAACAGCGTGCCGTCGTCGCCGGACTTGAACAGCCAGGTTCGATTCTGCGGGTACTCCCTCAGCCTGGCCCGTCCACGACCGTCGTAGAACAACTGCCAGTTCCCGAACCGGGCGATCGAGGATGCCATCTTCCACGCCTCGGCGTAGCGGTCCAAGGACCAGGTGTTGATCATCTTGGAGTTGAAGGCAGGAAAGTCGAACTTGGTCTCCCCCATCGCCGCCAGCACCTGCCGGATCGCGTCCGTGCGCTTGGTCCCCTTGCGGACGGTGAGTGTGTTCCACAACAGCACTGGGTCGAGTGCGAGGACTTCCTTCCCGGATGCGCGGATCGTGACCTGATCCCCATCCTGCTGCAAGCCCGTGATGGGGCCGTGGAACACCGGCACATCCACCCAACCCGGGCCGGCGGAGAGTCCTTCGACGAACACCCCATACTCGGCACTCACGAAGTTGTCTGCGAACGCGGATTCGCTGCCCGGCGCGTCCGGAAGCCACGCTTGGTCCTTGCGCGGCAACAGGATCGTCATGTCCAGGTTGCGTACCGCCCCGGTGCCGCTCGTCGTGCCCTCAGCGAACCCCAACTGGGATGGGGTGCTGGACATGTCGACCTGCACTGACCCGGACAGGATCGACCCCTGAAAGGTGTGGATCACCTTCTCGTCGCGGTCGTGGATCCTCGCCGTGGTGCGGATGCGATGCGACTGTTTCAAGGTCGCCTCGTACGCCGCTTGGTCAGCGGAACTCAACCCCAGGTTGATCATTCGGGGAACTCGCCGACCTGCGCGACATCCACGGATACCTGCCGACGACGCAGATGCGAATCGAGATGCGTGTTCTTCGCTTTGCCCAGCTGCACCGGGATGTTGATGTCACCGAAGATCAGCCTGTACCGGCGGCCAACGTTTTCCTCCCGCTTCATCCACTCGAAGTTCTCGATGAAGTCAGAACCTGCGGGGTCCTCGGCTTCAACGACGCCAGAAACGGGTCCTTCCATGCCACGGATCGCGTCCACGATGTACACCGGGTCCCGCCGACCGATGGGGTAGAACGTCCCCGAGGACTCTCCCACTTCAAGGTCGGGTACCTCAGCGCCGCGTATCCTGACCCTGCGGGGCAGATCGGCGGGGACGTGCAGGGTGTCGAAGTCGTCCACGAGCCACGTCCCCCCAACCTCTGTCAGATCCACCGTGTGGGTTTGTGTGGCGTTGCTCTGGGAGTGCTTGTACACACCGCCATCGAGAACAACCGCCTCGACTTCGAACGTGTGTTCGGTGTTCGCGTTCGCCCCGTACCACACCATCGAGTAGACGATCGGGTTCCCACCGAGGCTGAAGTCGGTGGGGTCGATACGGTCGGCGACCCGCACCCCGTCCACGACGAGACAGAAGTAGTCCGGGGCTCCCTGGCCGGCGGCGCGGTTGAAGGTGAGCTTCACCCCTGGGGCTTCATCGGTCACTGTCAACGTGGTGACGGGCGCGGGTGTGGCTGAGCGAACGAACGTGAACGTCGCCTGGGCCACTTGGCTTCCCGGGTCCCCGGGGATGTTCTCTCGGTCGATGGTGTCCCACGACTGCACCGCCAGTCGGTACTGCTGCCCAGTTTTGGTGATCTTCCCGGCGGGAATGTTGAACGTGAACGGGACCCCGTCCGCTGCGGGGGCGGCGAACCTGCCGAGGTTCCACACATTGATCAGCTGTCCGGTCGGGGTGACCTCGCTGAGGCTGTAGGAGATGGCCTCTTGTGTCCTGCCCGTCAGCGTGGAGGTGATCGGTGGGGTGGTTTCGTCGACCGTCCCCCCGTTGAGGGGGGAGGTGAGGGTGAGGGTTCCCTTGGTGTCCCGCCGGAACGACTGCACCGCCGACCACGGAGACACCAGCCCCGGGACATCACGGGTGCGGACGATCCAGTATCTGGTGGCGCCGTCGGTGAGCCCGGCGTACGCGGTGGTCGCGAGATCCAGCTGCGAGTTCGACGACGCGATCCAGCCCGAATCGAACTCGGGGGTGGGAAACGCGCCCGAAGAGTTCACCGTGGAGGTGGTGGAGATCTGCACCTGGAACTCGGCCTGCTGGTCGCCCTCCCGGTCCTTGAACACCCACTTCAGCACCGGTTTCGCGACCGACACCGACCTACCCCCAGACGGGGCCATGTCCACCGGCGCCAACGGGTTCTGGTTCCACTCGACCACCAGTTGTGGCCGCAACGACGGATCCGACGCCTCCGACGAGTAGAGGCGCCGCGCCACCGTGTCGTTGGTGTTCACCTCGAGGCGGATGCCGTACCACTTCGTCCCGGCGGCGATGTCCGCGAGCATCAAGCTGACGTCGATCTCGACCAGCTGCTTGTCCACGCCGCCTGTGACGTTCGCGGAGCCAGGGTTGGTGGTGGAGCCCATCAGCGGCACAGCGGACCCGTTGGCCCGGTTCCAGGTCAGCAGGGACTCTTTCCACGTGTCCGTAACCCGGCGGGCAGTGATGGTGTGCGGCCCACCGGACCACCCGGAGCCCTGCAGCCACACCCGCAGCTTCGCCGAGGTGATGGTCGACCCCGATGGGGGGATACCGGGGAAGTAGAGGAACGAGTACCTTCGCTGCCCGGTACCCCCGCACACGGTGACGAGGTTCCAGTCGCCGTAGTTCGTGTTCGCCTGGGCCTCGTAGATGAGGGTGTCGTAAGAGGCCCGCGAGCTGTTGGTGGGCACCGGTCACCGTCTCCTGAATGCGAGTTCGTCATCCATCTCCTGGACGACCACGTTCCGGACGAGCCCCACGATGGAGCCGTTGCGTTCGACGAGTTCCCCGCTGACGCGGAGCCCGCCCAAGGCTTTCCCGACGGCCTGCGTCACCGCCGCACCGATGGCCTCACCGGTCGCCCGGGTCGTGGACGCTGCGGGAGACGCAGGCAGGCCGCGTTTGGTGTCGAGGACACGCACCAACTGCTCGAACGACTCGGTTTGGCGCGGGGACAGCACCCGCTCTGGGGCGATGACCTTCTTTGCCAGCAACCCTGCCCCAGTCGCGATACCACCTTCGTCGTAGCCACCAGCACGGTTCCACCCAACCGGCGCTGAACCGTAGCGGGCGTTCGCGTAACGAATGGACGCGACGATGTTCGCGAACGGATCGTACGGACCCCGGTGCGCCAACTCCCGGGCGTAGGCGTAGAAGGTGGGGTCGATGGTCTGCATCAGGCCTTTCGACGGGGTTCCCCTGGCGGCGTTGATGTCCCAGTTGTTGATGGCGAACTGGTTGCCACCCGACTCCTGGTTCATGCGGCGGAGCAGGGATCCGATCCACGACGCGGGCGATCCGGTGTACGCGAGCGCGGCCAGGGCGACACTGCGCCAGCGTTCGACACCGCCACCCCAACCACCGCTCGGGGGCGGACCGCTGTTCATGCCGCCACCCATGCCGGAGTTCATGAAGTCCCGCCACACCAGGGGACCGAACGCCGCCAGGTTGATCTTGCCTTCGACGCCCCGCTGGCTGCCCTTGTAGAACACCGTCGGGGTGCCGGTGATCCGCCCGCCCTCGGCGAAACCGGGCATCGCGGAACCATCCCAGCCCCTGGGGAGCTGCTTCCTCCGGATCGCCTCCATGAACCCGACGCCGTAGTAGTTCACCGCGTCAGTGGGCTGCATGAACTCGCCGTTCGACGCCCAGATCGGCACCAGGTCGTCCTTCGGGCCGCCAGGGCCTCGGATCGGGCCACCCGTGGCGTACCCGGTGTCGGACTGGTGCTTGGGGATCCGGAACCCGGCGTAGGTGAACTGGGCACGCACGTTCACCGTGGTGTCCTCAAGCCCGCGGAGCCGGTTGTCCATCCTGCGCACAGCGTTGGAGATCGTGGTCTCCGCCGAACTCGTGTCAGCACGGACCCGCACAATCCGGGGCCGGTTCACGTCAACGCCCTGATCGATCCGGATACCCTGCCGACGGGCTTCCTCGAAAACCGTGGTGCCGCGCTTCGCCATTCCCTCGCGAATCTTGTTCGCGACACCTTGTCCAAGCTTGTCGGCGATCGCACGCAACACCGGGTCGGCGTCCTTCAACCGCCCCGCGAACTGGTCGCCAGCAGCCCGGCCGGACTGCCTCCACAACTCCACGGTGCGCTGAAGCTCCTGGCCGGTCATCTCGTTGAGCAACGCCACCATGTCGGCGCCCTCAGGACCCATCCGCGCGAGCTCATCCAGCATCGCAGGCGGGATCCGGCCAGCAAGGTTGACCATGTTGGAGGCCCACTGCTCCTGGTTCGCCACCATCTGCTCGAGCTGGGCGATGTACTCGCCGGCGGTGAGCTTTACCTCACCAACGAAGTCCTTCCAGCTCTTGGTGGCGCCCCCCTCTTCCTTACCGAGAGAAGCGGCCGTCGCTTGTGCAGCTTCCTCCTCAGCGGTCCTCTTCTGCTCGAGTGCCTGCTCATACGCCCCGACGAGAGGGGCGAACTCGGCGAAGGCCTGGCCCCACTCCTCGAGCATGTCCTGGGCGGCCTTCTCCGCCTCGTCACCAGCGAGACCGAAATGCCGGGCCAGGGACTCCAGCGCGGGGTTCGTCTGCTGAGCTTGGGCGCCTGCTTGGCCGATCTTGTCGCCGGCTTCTTTGGTCTTGGCGCCAGCGACTTCTACCGCAGCGCTGTAGCCGGGCATCATCCCACGGAGTTCATCGGTGGAGATCCCCGCCTCATTTGCCATCTTCGCGATCCGCTCGAAGGCGTCGGCGGCGACCTTTGGTTTTCCGTCCTTGACGAGTTGGCCGAGTGCATCACCGAGTTTCGCGATTCGGGTGGCGGACGCGTCGATGGACCCTTCGTATTGCCCGAAGCTGAAGAAGCCCATGATGTCCTGCGCGGGCCCGGCGAGGAAGTTGCTCCACGAGGACACCTGCTCAAGGTCGGCAGCGAGATCCCGGGCGTTCTCGCCGAGGAACCGCGCTGCCTCCCCAGATACCTGGTTCTGTTTCGCCCAGCGCTCGAGGCCGAGGGTCATGGCCTCCATGTCGTAACCCATTTCGCGGCCGAACAGTGCCTCCATGCCCGCAGCCGCAAACGCCAGCGCTGAAGCAGCTGCCCCCGCCTTGCTCATGGCGGATACGAACCGTCCGGTGCGGCGGCCGACACCTTCCATGCTGAATCCGAGGTCGGCGAGCGCGTTTTTGGTCTCGACAAGCCTCGGGATCAGCAGGAGCATTCCCCCACCGATCAATGATGCGATCCCAACGAGGCTGCCGAGGACTCCAACCGCTTGCTGAACAGGCGCTGGCAGTTTCGAGAACCAGTCGACGAGGGCCCCGACGCTATCGGCCACACCGGCGATGACTGGTGCGATCGCGCCACCGACAGTGATGGCCGCGTCTTTGATCTTGTTCCAGGCCATCTCGATCTGCGCGGCAGCAGTCTCGTACCGCTTGTTTGCCTCGTCGGTGAGGGCGGAATTGGTCTTCCACGCCTCAGATCCGGTTTTCAGGGACTCGGACAGGAGATCCGTGGCACCCTTGAGGCCCAGGACGGTGCGTAGGTCCTCGCTCGACCTGATCCCCAACTGTTGCAGGACACCAACAACATTTCCGCCCTGCTTCTCGACGTTGTTCAACCCGACGATGAAGGCGTTGATCGCCGCCACCGGGTCCTTGCGGAACGCCTCCGAGAACTGTGACGCGGACATGCCGGCGACCTTCGCGAACCCCGAGACCGCGCCTTCGCCCTCTTGAACGGCAACGTAGATCTTCTGCATGACCCGGGACATGGATCCGCCACCGGCCTCAGCGGAGATACCGATGGAGGCCATCGCGTTCGCCAACGCCAGCACATCGGTCTCACTCGCACCGATCAGTTGGCCGGCACCCGCGAGACGCTTCGTCATCTCGAGGATCTCAGCCTCCGTGGAGGCACCGTCGTTGCCCAACGCCACTAGCGCGGACCCGAACCGGTCCACGTCCTTCTGCGAGGTGCCCATGATGTTCGCGATCTGGGCGATCGACGTGGCCGCCTCCTCGGCGGTGAGGTTCGTCGTGTTCCCCAGGTCGATCATGGTTTTGGTGAAGCCAGCGATCGCGTCCCGTTTGATGCCCAGCTGGCCTGCGGCCTCTGCCACAGCGGCGATCTCCTGGTGCGACGCGGGGAGGGTTTTCGCCAGATCCCGAAGGGAACCTTCGAGGGCCGCCATCTGCTCGGGGGTGCCCTCAACGGTCTTCGTGACACCCGTCCACGCCGACTCCCAGTCGATCGCGGCCTTCACCGCCGCGCCAGAGGCCGCGAGGATGCCCACACCGATACCCGCGACCGTCTGACCGACGTCGTTCATCGCGGCCAGCTGCTTCTTGTGACGATTGACGATCTCCTGCTGGAGCTTCTTCTCGTCGTCAGCGATCCGCTTGTTGGTCAGCTCGATCTGCCGCTGGGACCGGTCCAGTTCCCGCCCCAACTGGCGCACGGACGCCGCGGAGCGTCTCGTGCCCCGGTCGAGGGCGTCATCTTTCCACCCTACGGCGATGGTGAGGTCACGAGACTGGTTCGCCACAACTCACCTCCGCTTCCGCAGCGTCACGTAGGCACCTCGGCCGTCTTCTTGTGTCAGGGATGCTTCGGCGAGCTCGCGGACCTCGCATCCGCGGCAACGCCTCTTCTCAGCCACGTAGGCGTGGTGGTCGTGCTCCCACTCGTCCTCACGTGTTTTGCAGTTCGGGCAGGCGGACATCTTCCGCACCTGCCAGGCGATGGCCTTGTCCCGGTCGTCCTGGTCCCACTGGAGGAACGTGGAGTGCGGGATCCCCAAGGGGGCGCAGTACTCCATCTCCACCGACAACTGGGGGTCGGTGTCTAGCCTTTTCCCAGTAGCGGATCCGTGGCCCTGTTGTTCACGAGGAGACAGGCGTACACCAGTTCACGGAACTCACCGATGTTGATCTGCCCGGTCTTGTACATTTCGGCCCAGTCCTGCTCGGTGACATCACCTTCGACGGTGACCGACAGCAGCGCGGGCCGGAACGTGTCCTCGTTCCACGTGACCTCGGGGTCCTGCTTCTTCTGCTCCGCTGTGGGGGGGTGCGCGGCGATGAGGGCTTCGTAGTCCTCCGGGGGCAGAGCGACAAGCGTCAGAGGTTCGTAGCAGGCCTCCACCTGCTGCTTCGCCTCCTCGTACTTGCGCTCTGCCTCCCGGAGCTCGTCGGAGCCCTCAGCGTGCGCTGCCTTCGCCAACACCAGCGACATGTGCGCGTTGGCCAGGGCTTCCTTCTGCTGCGTGTCATCCGCCATGCGGAGGTTGAACTTCGCAGAAGGACGCGGCCGCGCCTTGAGGCGCTCCCTCAGGCTCACGTCAGCGCCGGGACCGTGACGTTCTCGGCGGGCTGCGAGGTGATCGCGAACTGCACCTGGATCTTCGCGGCCTCGTTCTGCAGGTTGCGCTGCTTGCCGTTCGACAGCACCCGCACGGGGAACACGTCCATCTTGTTGCCAGGGGTGTCGCCACCGTCGAGCCACACGACGAACCCGTTCGTGTCGCGCGGCAGCACCGCACGAACGTCCACACCCTCCTGGTCGGAGTAGAACGTCAGCGACGAATCCTCCGCCTGCGTGCGCCCCGGGATGTTCGACGTGAACCGCGAACCCAGGTCGGGGGTGGGGATCGCCTCACCGGCGACCATCCAACCGGACAGGTCGGCGATCTCATCGGTGAGGTCCGTGCCAGCGTCCATCTCGACACGGGTGGGCGAGGTCTTGTTCGCGATGGTGGGCACGAAGTAGCACTTCGTGACCTCGGGGTCGAAGTACCTCGTGGAGGTGGAAAGGGCAGGCGTCGCCATCAGGACTCCTCAGTGTTGGTGCGCCGCCTACGCGGCTTCGTTTCCTCCCCGCCGGGATCGGCGGTGGCTTCTACCTCGACCGGTGCACGGCGAGCGGGCACGTCGCGCAGCCAGCCGGCCTTCTGGTGCTGGGGAACGGAGGACTCGGGGAACTCGCACCAGCGATCGAGATTCGGGTGGTACAGCCGAACGGTCTGCATCAGACCCCCTCAGGTAGGTCGTAGTGGAGGTGAATGGGCCGGCACTCCCACGCGATCGGAACCTCGGTGGTGGGCGCGTTGTGGTAGTGCCACACCGACAGGCTGGTGTCCGAGAACGGCCCCGGGTGGCTGGCGAGGAACTCTCGGACGATTCGCCGCGGCAAGTAGGTCATTCCCAGCCCGAACAGGTGGCAGAACGGTTCATGTTCGCGCACGTAGCGTCGCGACCCGGGTGCCGTGTATCTGCGGTGCGCCCACACTGTTCCGTCCGGGTTGTACAGCAGGTAGGGCGCGGCGAGAACTTGGTGCGGGTCGTTGTGGGCGCGTTCGATGAACCGCTCGAGGTGTTCCTTCGATACGGCGATGTCCCACTCCAGCATCACCACGTCGTCGTCGACGAGACCAAGGCTGCGGTAGTCGAAGTCTTGGATCACCAGGTGAGGAACCTGATCGACAACATGTGGGCGGCCCTGTGGAACATGGAACGGCCAGGACCGCAGTAGCTTCAACGGGTCCAGCCAGCTTTGCGAGCGGCGTCCCGGACTGACTCATCGACAGCATCGCGGATGCTGTCACCCTTACTTTCGACAGCCGGCCCCAGGAACGGGCGCTTCTTCTGCGATACCCACTTGTCCTGGGAGTGCGCCCCTCGTCGGTCTCCAGTGCCGAACACTGGGTGCCGGAAGGAGTCCCCTCTGGTGCCGATCCCCTCGTAGGGGCGCGCGTGGGGCGCGATCTTGGAGTCGACCCTGATGGACACGCCCTGCACCTTCTTCGATAGGCGCGTGCCGAGTTTGATCGCCTTCGGGATCCGCTTGGACCATGACGCCCGGCGTCGCGCGTCAGCCGCGATCGGTTGCGCTGCTCGCCTGATGTTCTTCCGCGCTTCCCGCCGAAACTCACGGGGGAGCTTGCTGAGGTCTCCTACGAGGCGGTTGATCTCATCCCGGTTTGCCATGGCTTCCCCACTAGCGTTTGGTGAAGGTTGCGACCTCAACGGCGAACCGCACCTCGGCGACAGCTCCGCGGTGGTCCTGGACTTGTCGAAGCACATGCGAGCCAACCCAGGCTCGGTTGACGACCCCGCCGAGTCCCCGGTTTTCCTTCACCGCGGCTCCGACGATTCCCAGCAGCTCGTAGGCACGTGCCCGGGCGCTGGCGATGTCGCCGGATCCGCGAGCCACCTCGACCTTGCAGGTGATCGAGTACTGCTCGCGGTCGGGGTTTCCGGCCAATCCTTCTGGGTTTACGTCGGCCTCGACGACTGCGGGTACATCCTCGTCCTCGAAACCGATAGTTACGGCCTCCTGAAGGGCCGAGTTTCCCGGGGTGGGGCCGTCGAGGACTGTGTGCGGGTCGACGACAGTCTTGGTTAAGGCGACGAGGGCGTTGACGGCGTCCGGGGCGGTGGATGCCCATGCCACGTCACATCACCACCGGGTTGGGCACGCCAAGCCATTCGAGGGCCTTGCGGGGAAGCGAGTACGTCGACAGTTGGCCGTAGGTGCCCTCTTCCTGCCCGATCACCCCGGTGCCGACCTGCCCGACTCCGCGCTGTGTTTCCCACACGTGCTGCAGGATCACCAGCGCCCCCCGTTTGTAGTTCTCGGGCACCGTCTCGTACCCAGCCCGGTAGGTGACCGCAACGGTCCCGGACACCGACGCACCGGACATCACCCGAACCACGCCCGCGCGAGACACATGCAGGTTGTTCACATCCCAAACGGTGGTGCCGTCGACCGTCTCCACTGAGATCAGCGACAACACCGGGGAGTTGGCCAAGACGAAGCTGCCGCCGTTGAGTACCCGTTCCTCGGTGAACTCCCGGGCCTCGACGATCTCCAGTTTGTAGTTCTCGACTGTGCTGGCGATCGCGTCCACGTAGTTCATCAGCACGGCGTCTTTGCTGGTGTCGGTGGGCGCGATTCCGACCTGGGTTTTGGCCTCGGCGAGAGTGACGATCGCCATCAGGTGTCCTGAGCCGCCTTGTACGCCTCAACCACCTCGGCGGGCAGCTTCCCGCGCGAAGGCACGTTGTACCCGTTCTGCTGCGCCCACTCCCGCACAGCACGCGTGCTGGGGGTGTCAAGGTCCCGCTTCTCCCCCGGCTCGGCTGTGGCCTGCTCCACGTCGTAGTGCACGTCCAGCGGCTTGAACATGTGGGAGTTGCGCTTCAGCAGCGGGTGCCCGTCGCGCACTCGGGTCACGCCCTTGTGGACCACGTACTGCTGCCCGCCGGCGTACAGCACAGCGGACTCGTTGGCGACGTAGATCTGCGCAGACATGTCAGTCCTTCCCGATGAACACGGGGAACCCAGGTTGGGTTCCCCGTGTTCATGCGGTCATCAGAGGGTGGTGGAAACCTTGAGCAGGCGGAACGCGTTGTCCGACAGGATCTTGGAGCTGTTCCGCCAGATCGCGTAGATGCCCCGCTGGCCGGTCGGGCGCCGGTTGGCGCCGAACAGGTGCGGCACCAGCTCCACCGACATGCCGACCCGGTCCACGATCAGGAACTTCGAGAAGTCCCCGAACAGCAGCACAAGGTTCGTGCCGGTGACGGCGGGGTTGATGGTCCCGTCCATCGCCGACGCCTCGTACGCCGGGTAGCCGATGAGCTCCGGCGGCAACCCAGCGGCGAGACGCACCCACAGGTTCGCGCCGCCCTGGGTGTCGAGCTGGCGGACCTTGTTGTAGATCGACCGGTTGGCCATCCACACCGCACGGGAGCGGAACCGCGGCGGCAGCGCCTCTTCCGTGGCGTAGATGTCGCCTACGGCGACACCCTCACCGGCGGCGTCCACGTGGCTCGAGGAGTTCAGCGTCGTCACGACACCGAACGGGTTGTTGCCCGTGCCGTCGCCGAGGAAGAACGACGACGCCTCCTCCTCAGCCTTGGCCTCCCCGAGCATCGTCGTGATCTCCGACCGCATGGCCGCCCAGTCCTGGTCGATCTCAACCGAGAACGGAACGAAGCCCTGCACCCTGGTGGGCGTGACTTCGGGCTGAGCCAGGGTCGGCGAGTTGTCGCCGGCCTCCCCTGCCTCCGCCGCGCGAGACACAGTGATGCCCGCCGAGGTGATGCCCTGCCACGTCTTGCCGACGATCTGCTCCACCCTGGCGACCTGGCGGATCGGGTCGACCTGACCGTTGGAGGTGAGGATCACCGTCGGGTCGAGCTGGAACGGAACCGCGAACCCACCGGCGGAGTCGGTGCCCAACGCGAGAGCACGCTGCTCCTCCGCGGTGAGGCCCATGGTCGACAGCTGCACCATCGCCTTGCCGAACGCGCGGTCGTAGGTCGGCGAGCCCGTGACGAGGATCTTCCTCGCCAGGGTGCCCTGCTCGTCGTCGACGGAGTCGAGCAGACGCTCCACCTGGGTCTGCGCGGCCTCGCGGTTCTTCGCGCCGGGGAAGCGGGCCGACTCGACAGCGCGCATCGCGTTGTCCCGGTACAGCTGCGGGAGCTCGTCGATGCTGCGGGCCTGGTTGCGGATCTCCGACAGGTCGTAGATGTTCTCCGGTCGGCGCACGCTACGCGACACACCGAGCCCGGCCTGGCGGTTGTTGACCCGCTCCGTCGCGGCAGGGTTGTCGGCGATCGCCTGGAGCCGCTCACGGCGGGCCTGGGCGTCGGCGATGGCACGCTCGTGGAGGTCGTGCTCCTCGTTCAGCTCGTCCCACTCGGAACGAACCTCCTCGGGAAGCTCAGCGCCGTTGTGTTCGTGGTCGATCTCGGCGAGCCGCGCACGGATCTCACTCTGGCGCGCTGCCCGCTCCTCGACGGTCATGGTGTCAGTCATGACTCTCTCTTTCTGGATCACGGGGGTGAGCGGAGGTGCCAGGGATGGCGGCGTCCGTTGATGTGAGACCCGGGTGCTCTGCAGAGCGGCGCGGGTGTACCTGACCTAGCTGGTCAGGAAGTCTTCTGCTTCTTGCGGTACTCGGTGAGCCATTCGCTCAGCGGGGGAAGCTTGCCGCTGCGCGTCGGCTCCTCTTCGGGGGCTGGCTCGTCGACTGGCGTGTCCGGCGGGGCGACCCGGGGTCGCAGCTCGTCCAGCAGCTCGCGGACGAGAGATTCGCGCTGGCGCTCGTCGAGATCCGCCAGCATCGACCGCACACCCACCGAAGTGGCCTCGTAGGCCGGAAACACCACCGGGCCGAGTTCAAACAGCTCAACTTCCTTGATCGACCGCTGCAGCGGCCCACGCTCCCCTGGGCTCCACAGGAGGTCGAGAAGTTCGCTGTCCTTGACGAGTTTGCCGTCCTTGTCGCGCCACTCGTCCCGCAGGACCCGGAAGCGGAACGACATGCCGTCGATGGACCCACCCTCGATAGCTTGGCGGATGGGTTCCACCACGTCGTTGTCGTACAGCCGGGCGGACACGAACAGGCCGGTGTCGTCCTCGCTCAACTCCTCGATGGAGCCGATCGGAACCGAACCGGTGCGGACATCCCGCCCGTGGTCGAACTGCAGCACCGGAGTGCGCTCCCGCAGCGACTTCCGGAACGCTCCCTTGACGACCACCTCGTCGAAGGTTCCCTCCCACGAGTCGATCCTCGTGGGGGTGTCGAACACCGCGGCATAGCCTTCCAGGGTTCGACCGTCGCTGCTCTCCTCAGCGGCGCGGAACTCCACCGCTCGATAGCACAGCCTCGAGGGCTTCGTCCTACTCATCCCCACCTCCTGTGGGCGTGATGGTTTCGCCGGGTAGCTGCATTTGCACGCTTACCAGGCCCGTGTGCTTCAGCAGGCTCCAGTCGTGGTTGCGCACTGCTTCGATTGCTGATTCGGCCGTGAACCCATCCCGCACGAGCGCGGTGATGGTCTGCGCTTCCTTGTTCTGGATCTCCGCTGCGTCCTTGGAGTCCTGCGCCAGGAACGGGATCCCCTTGGTGGAGAACCACAGGCTCGCACCCTGCGGCCGCCCAGGAATGATCGGCTCGAGTGATGCGCACACGTTCCCCCACAGGTGCTGCATCGTTCCGTCACCGAACCGCCGCCGGGCGGCAGTGAAGTTCCCCGCGTTGAGCGCGGACCCCTGCAGGCCCTCGGAGAACCCCACCCACGACGGCGGCACGCCAGCGTCCGAGGCCAAACGGGATTCACCCTTGCCCTGGGTGACCGCGAACTCCAACTCGCGGAAATCCTTGCCGATGACCTTCGGGTCGGCACCGCCACCGAGGAACAGGGTCTTGTACGCGTTCCACGCCCCGGTGTGGTTCTCCTCGATGATCTCCTTGAACTCGAGGACTTGTTCCCTCTTCACCGACGGGTCGAACTTGATCGCCAGGTTCGGGGTGGCGGCGTTCTTGAAGAACGCCCGCTTGTGCACCGTCGATGCGTCATCGGCTTGCACATCACCCATCGCGGGGGTGATCCACGACATGCCGAGGAAGTTCAGCTCAGGCTCAGGGATCGGCGCGTAGTGGGCCACCTCGGAAGGGTCAAGCGCGATCGCTCTACCGTTTGGAGGCTTGTAGAGGTATCCGACCACTTCAACATCGGGTGCCTCGTTCGGGTGCTCGGCGTCGTACTGCGATCCCAGGACGATGGTCACCCAGTCCGGCCGCAGACGGTTCAACCGGTCCCTGCGGGTCCTGCGGATGTAGCAGTTCCCCGCCAGAGACGCGTCCAGTTCCATCCGCGCAAGCAGGTCACCTGTGGTCCCACCTGGCCACGGCCGCTCGAGCAACCCCAGCTCGGGAGAACCGAACAGGTCGCTCGGAGCCCCGGATTCGTAGCGGGTCCACTGGAAACGGATCTGGGAGAAGATCTGCATCCGCGCGTAGGTGAGCGCGAACACGATCCCGTTCGACCGGTACGCCGCGGTGGCGTTCTGGGCGATCTGCTCCTCGGAAACGCTGCCCATGGTGGTCTGCAGCAGCGGGTAGTACTCGTTGCCGTACTTGAAGAGGTCCACCCAGTCCTGGAAGTTGAGGCTGGCGTGGCGCTGCTCCTCGCGGCCGACAAGCCGCTCCCAGACCCTCACTTGGACACCTTCGTATCGAGCATCAGCACCCCGAGGACACCCATCAGCAGCCCCGCAGTGATGACGCCGGCTGGTGGGTAGATCCAGCCCACCCCGCTGGGGATGAGCAGCAGGGAAGACACGAGCAGCGACACTGCGGCCTTGTTCATCATCTCCCCCAAATCGCGAACGGGATCGGATCTTCTTCTGGCCTCTGGCTCGCCCGGTCTAGTGCCATCACGGCCGCGACAGCGAGGTCGATCTTGCGTGGGGAAGTCTTGGTTTCCTTCGAGAGCTGCGCACCACGCTGGTTCACTCTCAGAACGCAGTTCCCGACGTGCCGCGCGAGCCGAGAATCACCTGAGTGACTCAACGTTTTGTTGAGCACAGCCTCATAGAAGCGCTGTGTGGCTGGAACCATCCGCTCTGGGCTCTGCGGGTACTCAACAACGGGCAGACCCTCGAGTTCGAGTGCTTCCATGGTCCGAGCCCACCGCGCCGGGTCGCAAGCGATCTCTCGGACACGCCACCGCCGACAAGCTTCGCGGATTTTCTTCTCCACGTCGAAGATGGACACCTTCCACGTGTCGTCCGCCGTGGCTGGCTTCTCCCAGCACTCCACGACGTCGAGGTGTGGCCTTTCGCCGGGCTGGACGACCACGAGCGCAGTGGAGTCGTTGTTGTACGACCCATCGAATCCGAGGACCACTTCGGCGCCATCCGGAATGGCCTGAGGCTCCTCACAGTCCTCCCACGCCCCCGTCGGGAGCCACGCCTCACCCGTCGCCACCCACTGGTTACAGCGCTTCGTCCGGTACTCCGCCTCAGGTGTTCGGAGCACCATCGACGCGAAGTCCTCAGCCGACACGAGGTCATCGAAGCCGGGGTTGGCTTCACGCCATGTCGAAGGATCACGGAAGTCCGCGGCAGAGTCTTTCGGCTCCCACCACGCCATGAAGAACGAAGGGTCGTCGATCTCCCCCTGAGCGACACGCTTGCCGTACTGGTACATCCCGTAGCACAGCGAGTCGTTCCCCGTGGAGTCCGACCTCACCCCGGCCGTGGTGATGCCAATCATCAGCGGCTCGGGCCGGGCGCCCATCGCCAGCGCCATGACGTCCCACAGTTCGCGGTTCGGCTGGGCGTGAACCTCATCGAACACCACCTGATGAGGGTTCAGACCTTCCTTGGTGAACGCCTCCGCTGACAACACCCGATACACCGAGCCGGTTTTAGGGAACTCAATCGCGTCCCGATACAGCTTCAGCAGCTCCGACAGCTCAGGATCGAGTTCCACCATCCGCCGAGCAGTTCCGAACACGATCCGGGCCTGTTCCTTGTCCGCTGCGCACGAGTACACCTCGCCGCCCTGCGGGCCAAGCACCAACCCGCCCAGACCGACCACAGCGCCCAGAGCGGACTTGCCGTTCTTCCTCGCCACCCCAACAAGAGCCTGCCGGTGACGCAACCGACCATCGGGCCGGCGCGCGAGAACATGCTGCAGCAACATGCGCTGCCACGGCCGAAACGACAGCAGCGTCCCAGCCGAAGCAGCCACCGAGTCTTTCGTGACCCGGCAGCATGCCTCGCCGAAATCGGCGAACATCCCACCATCCCCGCGGTCGAGGTCGTCCACCGGGACTGGCGTCAGCCAGCGGGGCGGCCAACCATCAACTGCCGCGACGCTGCGCGAGGAGTTCTTCGAGCTTCGAGACACGCTTCACCTCGGCGATCCCCAGTCTTGATCGCGCCGTCGGGTCGAACCCGATCCTGCTCAGCGCCTGTGCAAGTGCGGTATCGAGTTTCACGACCATTTGCCCGTCCTTCGGGTCGGTCGTGGCCCGGTACCTCTGACGAGCCACCGCGATGTCATCCGCGAGACGGCAAGCCTGCTCAACGGCCTCCATGTCCGACTTCGGTGAAACCCAGGTGATTCCGTCCTGCCACACCCGCTCCCACAGCCGCATCGCGTCCAGACCGAAATCCGCCGGCATATCCGGAACCCCATCGGCCATGGGCAGCGCGACCACGACTCCAGGCTCGGGTAGCTTCCGCCCGCCAGAGTCCCGGCCAGGGGACCTACCGGTTCGCCGTTTCTGCTCGATCGGCTTCGGAGGACGGCCAGCGGGCATGATCGCTCACAACCCTCCGAAGATCAGCAAGTTCGAATTCTGAGATTCTGTGCGTTCGGGGGGCGCGGGTCAGGGAGGACCATGATCGAAAACCGTGTTTGGCCCTCCCCCCTACCCCTTGGGGGTTCGGCCCGCCTGTCCGTCCCGCGCTGGCTAGTTGGGTGTGCGTCCGTTCGTGGCGCGGTTGCAGGACCTGTGTTCTGGTCCGCGGTAGATGCTGCGGTCGCGGTCGTCGTGTCCGAGATCCCAAGGTTCGTTCGGATCGATTGGTTGGTTGCATCGCCAACACGTCGCGTTGCCTTGCTCGACCTTTGGCTTCCATCGTTGGCGTTCTGCCTGATGCGTGTGACCGTAGCCACGCTGGGTGGTGGTGCCACGCTGGTGGGCTGGGCAGCGGGAGGTAGTGGCCAGCCGGCCGCACACGATGCAGGGTCGCTTGGCCATCAGTCGCGTGGCTGGATGCGCTCGCACACCACGATGCGACCTTCAGCGTCGAAGAGGATCGGACGGTAGCGGTAGTGGCCTGCTGTGTCGAGGACGAGGTGACCGTCGTCGAAGTGCAGTGCTGCTGCTCCGTGTGCGAGTAGATCGGTGGCGATGCCGATGTAGGTGTCAGCTCTGTCCACCACGACGGTGCCATCATCCTCGATGTGGCAGAGTGCGTCGCCGTATCCGATCACGTCACACCGTCATCTGGGTGACCCGGCGATCCCCGTTGCTGTCCCGTACCCACACGTTCACAGTCCGCCCTGATGCAGGGAACTCCGCCCACACCACACGCCTACCGTCGATGGTGTCCCGGAGTGCTGGCTTCCATCCGTCCTTGCTGGGCTGCGTGGAGGTGGTGATGGCGAGGTGGATGTGCCGCAGGTCTGCGGGGTTGTGGTCGTACGGGATGGTGACCCTCATCGCCTGCACCTCCCCTGACAGCAGCAGTGGCACCGCTTCGGTGGCGGTGGCGGTGGCGGTGCTGGCACGGTAGGCGGCACAGGATCTCCCGGCTTCCATGACTGCACCATCACGCCACCTTGCACAGGAATGTCAGCTTGGTGGGTTCTGCCAGCGGGAAGTTGTCCGCTGCGTCGAGGCAGGCGTCAAGGCATGCTTTGCACAGCCGGAGCGTGGTTCCGTGCGGTGTGTCCCACTGTGCAACGGCGAAGTTCCTGAGGTTCTCTGGACGCAGCTTGGGGCAGCCGGTGCAGAGGGCTTCTTCCACGAACTTCATGCTTGCTGTGAACATGTCATCGAGCACGTTGACCATCACGCCACTACCAGGGCTTCGGGTGCTATCCGCACCGGGCGTTCGGTGGTGTCGGTCAGGCGTAGCCACACCTGGTAGCTCCCCACCGCAGGGGCCACGGTGTTGCCACCGAACGAACCCACGAGGATCGCCACGTAGTAGTCGCCCGTGGCGCCGGACGCGACAGCGTCAGCCCACAGGGCGTGAGCGTTGTTGACCAGGATGGCGGGCTCCCAGTCGGCCTCGATCGGGTCCGTGCCCGCGGTCTTGAACGCGACCTCAGCGCCAGTGGAGGGGACATCACCGGTGACACCGATGTAGATGTACTCGGTGGAGAGGTCCTGGATGGTGAGCGTCATCAGACCTCCGGTCCGGTGAGAGTGCGCGCAGTGTTCGGGCCGTCCAGGTCGCGCCTGACGGCCGGGCCGGTGGGTGTGGCGGTGTCTACCGTGGCTGGGCCGGTCATGTCCTCCACGACCGTGTGGGGGCCGGTGACGGTGCGCCGTAGCGAGGGGCCGGTGGTGGTCCTGTGCTGTTTCGGTCCGGTCACATCGACCTCGACCCGGTTCGCCCCCGTGATGTCGCCGACGGTGAAGCCGACGATCAGGATCGGTTGGGTGAAGGCGCGGACCGAACTGGTTTCGGTGACGCGGCCGGCCTGCTGCGACTTGGTCGCGGTGAACGCCCGGGGGGCGCCAGTCTCGGTGACACGGCCGTACGGTGGGGGCAGCGTGAAAGCGCGCGGTGACCCTGCCCCGGTTACGCGGTTGAACGCCCTGGTTTTAGCGGCCGTGAACCCGCGGGCGGTGCCGACCTCGGTGACGCGGCCGAACGACTGGGTGATTCCACCCGTCGCTGCTGGGGCGAGCGCCACCAAGCTGACGATGATCTGCGCCTGGCTTGCGCTGATGATCGCGCCCGTCGCCGACTGGCTACCGTTCCCTGGGGAGATCCGATACGCCGAGGCGTACACGTTCTGGTCGTGGGTCTCGGTGAAGTTGAGGGGTGGCGTGGCCGTGCCGCTGGTGTCGTGGAATACGTTCCACGCCAGCCCGGCGTCGGCCACCGTCGACACGGTCGTCGCCGGCACCAGGGTTCCTGACCCGGTCACCCTGTGGTGAGGGACCGCCGCCAGATCCAGCCCTTGAGCGACACCCGAGAAGAATAGTGCCGCGACGCTGGACCAGCGGCTCCCTGTCCAACTGAACGCGAACGATGTCTGCGCATCGACGTACATCACGTAGAGGCGCTTCTCGATCCACGCACCGCCGGACCCTGACACCGTCGTGTCACGCAGCACCGCACCCGCCGGGGCGGTGACAGCGGGGAAGGTGTTCGTGTCGTGCCACCGCTGTAGGGCGAACACGCCCACGTCGTTGGCTGCCACAGCGGCAGGTTTGCTGATCGAACGCGAGGAGGCGAACGCGTCGGCCCCGGTGTTCGCCTGCGCGACGAACGAGACAGCCACGGCTCACCCCGCCTTCAGTACTGGCCAACTCCCGTCAGGCGGCGGGCGAAGGTGCGGTAGTCCTTGACGAGCGGCACGGTTCGTGTCCCGTCCCACACTGCGGCTAGTTCCGCGAGATCGGCGTAGGCCGACTTGATTGCGGCAGCGTCCTCTGCCGTGAACCCGTGGACCGTTTCCAAGTCGCCGGCCGTCACCCCATCCAGCCACGACTTGATCTTTTTGACTTCGGCGAACGAGCTGAACAGTTGAGCCGCCACGGAGCCGACTCGGCGGTTGATGGTCTCCCGGCTGACCTCGATACCTGCCATGCATTCCCCCTCGTTAGCTGGCTCCGAAGAACCCTGATGCGTTCTCGGTTGCGGTGACGCTCGTTCCGTCAGGGGTGACTGCGAACGTGTGGTTGGTCAGCGGGATCGCGGTCGAGTCCGCGCCTGGGGTGACACCGTCGGGGATGTAGCACACCACGATGTCGGTCCATGCGGTGCCGGCGGAGATGGAGCCGAATGAGAGGGTCCCGATGGACACGTTCTGCACGTCACCCGAGTTGTCCACCGTGACCGTAACTTGGGCCGCTGTGCGTGTCAGCCGGGCGTAGCCGGTGTTCGTGACCTCGGCGACAGCTGCGTCGCCCAGCAGGGCGGCGAGGGTGTCGTAGTCCCTCATCGTCGCGTCGGTGGCGGCCCCACGGTTGATAGCGACCACCAGGAGACGGGAGTTCGCGGGGTCGCCGCCGTCAACGCGGCGAGCCAGTTCAGCTATCCGACCTTTGGCCACGTTGAACTGGAAGTCGGCCATCGTGTCTCCTACAGCTGGAACAGGTCGTAGACGAACACCACGCCACCGAGAACGGTGCCCGCCACCACGAGAACCTTCGTGGCGACGGGGTGGTTTATGAGCAGGCCCAAGCCGAGGAGGACCACCGCGAGGGACAACAGCACGGCGTGAACGGCGTGGGTCATCACTGGCTCCTCTTGAGGGCTCGAAGGATGCGGCAGAAGTGGAAGAACGCCCGCCGGTCGCGCCGGTCTAGTGCGAGGTCGATGCGGGCGAGGATGTCGAGGATGGCTGCTTCACGGTCGACATTCACAGGCCACCTCCCCACCAGATGTCACGATGGGTAGTTGTAAACCCCGAGGATTCCGATAGTTCGATCTTGTTGATCGACGGAGCGTCACTTCACGAGGAGCAAGTGGTGCGCGACCCACGCGGTCGCCAGCACACCGAACACCGGGTGCTTCCGAAGCAGGGCGGTGAGCGGCGGCACCAGCCCGGTAGCGAGAGCTACCGCTTCCCACGTGGAAAGTGAGATGCCGATGGCCCGACGAGGAGACATAGGCACCTCCGCGATTTTCCTAGCCCCCCTTGAATTGCTTTCCTAGGGGGGCTAGACTTACCCTCATGGTCAAGGCGATGCGATACCGGGACGTGCAGCGGGCACTCACCGAACACGGGTGCAAGTACCTGCGCACCCGGGGCAGCCACCACATCTGGGGTTGCCCGTGCGGCAAGCACCGGGCCAGCATCGCCCCACAGAAGGGCATCGTGTCCCCCGGCGTCGTGCGGGACACGATCAAGCAGATGGCCTGCCTACCGGAAGGGTGGTTGCAGTGACCTACCAAGTCACCGCGAAGCGATGGCGACTCGGCTGGGAACTCCACGTTGATGGCGTGGGAGTCACCCAGTCCAGCTCGCTCACCACAGCCGAGAAGATGGCCCAGGAGTTCATCGCGTCCATGCTCGACATCCCCGACGAAGACATGCACAGCATCGATGTGGCCATCACCCTCAAGCTCGACCCCATATTGGCGGCCAAGACCGAGGAAGCGAGGGAAGCCACTCGGAGGGCTGAGGAAGCCCGGGATGAAGCAGCGAGGAAGGCGCGCAAGGCGGTGCAGGACTTGAAGGCAGCTGGCTTATCGGGGAGCGATGTGGCTGTGGTGCTCGGTGTGTCCACTCAGAGAGTGAGTCAGCTGAGCAAGATTTGAAGGACAGTGATCCCAGTTAAGCGGAACATACCTCGCCACACCAGCGACCTGCAAAGAGACACGCCCTACGCGGCGAGCCAATCAGGCCCGAGGAACTCGCGGAGCACATCCCCCACGCGGTAGGAGCGTTTGCCGTGCGGGTCCTTCCCCACTGCGGTGAAGCGGCGCTTTCGCCCGCCGTTCTGGATCTGGTCCACGGAAACCTGCACCCCGACCGCGGCGAGCATGGTGGAGATCTCCTGCGCGGTGAGGTGCTGGTTCGCCATCGCGCGCAGCATCAGGGCTCGTCGTTCTCTGGTGAGGTGTTGTTCTCCGCAGCGTTCGCACTGGCCGTGTTCCTTGGCAGGCAGGGCGTACACCCTGCCCGGGCAGCCTCGCTGGCCAGTGATGTCGCCGCACTTGCCGAGGTAGATGCGGACGTCGGTGGGATGGTCCACGGCCCGGAGGGCGTCCTTGACTGCGGCCTCAAGTTCGGCGATGGCGTCGCCGGCGTCGTCTCGGAGGCACAGCACGTCGGCGTGGGCGCGGAGGAACCTCACCGCTCCGAGGGCTGTGTGGTCGTCGGCGGGGCGGTAGCCGGACGATTCGACGATGAGCCTGGCCCAAGTGGTGACGACGTTCCCCAGCACCCACAGGGCCTCAGAGGCTGCCCACTTGAACGGGAGTGCGGTCTCCGCGGACCGCCCCCGGGCTCCTGGGGGGACGATCGCGTCCTGGCGGGAGATGGTGGTGTCCAGGTCAGTCAACAGCCATGTGGCGGCGTCGAGGTCCTGCTTGAGGAGATGGACGCAGTTGACACACACGAACTGGTGCTGCGGACGCAGGTTGCCGCAGTCCGGGGCGGAGCACGTGTCGTTCACTAGTTGCCCCTGTCTTGGTCGATGAGAGATTTGATGTCTGACCAGCGCACACCCCGAGCCAGCCCCGGTGCGCGGTGGAAGTACGTGGCCACCAGCGGGTTAGCCCCGGGGGCGAACACACACCCCTCACCACCCGTGTGAGAGGTGTCCGCAGTGACGGGGAGAGCGCCACCGCATGGAGGAAGGCAGTGGCTCACGGTCGCCATTCCTCCTGGTAGTCGGGGTGGTCGGCGTACGGCAGTGCGAGCAGGCGCAGCGTCGGGCAAGGCCACTCGCCCTCCAGATCGCCATCGTTTGTCCCGCTCGCGCAGGTCCTGCACAGCGGCTCATGGAGTGCATTGGAGTCGAGCGGATGCTCGTCGATGATGCGCCTCTTGGACTCGATGTCCCTCAACACGTGAACCGGATCGTGGCGAACTATGTGCTCCGCCGTGTCGGGGTCTGTGCATCCGCCAGAGAAGCTGTAAACCACACCAAGGCGCGTCACAGTCTCGCGGATCTCGCTCGACCCATCGATGGTGGACACCTCCCAGTGTCCGCCCTCAGCGGCCCGAAGTACCCTCTCGTCCTCGGCGAGTCGGGCTTGGAGGAACTCCACCAGGGTGTTCATGCCGCGTCCCCTTTCGTGATCTTCTTCCGTCCCTGCATGCCCGCATGAAGGGTGGTGGTCTTCCACTCGAACCCCGGATCCAGTAGGCCGAGCATCTGCAGCAGCTCCCGACAGTCCTCACGATCATGGGCTTGAGAAGCCACGAACAGGGACGCCTTGTGCTGCTCCTCCGGCGTGGCTTCCTGGATCTTCTTGTTCAGGATGTTGCGTGTGCGGTCGACGCTCACTGGTTGGTGTCCTTCCGGAGAGCACGGAGAGCGAGGTAGGCGAACCTGAGGTACTCCTCAAGCGTGTCGTCTCTCTGCTCCTCGAATGAGCCCAGGTTGATCCCGCTGCACTCGAAGCCGGCTCGCCACATGTCGCGAGCGAGCGTCTCCGTGGCTTCCGAGCCGCTCTGCACACGGACGTAGCCAGCGGACAGGATGGCGTCGGCCTGCTCGAAGTGAACCGCGGCGGGCTGCCAGCTGCCGGCGTGGCCGGACTCGGTGTCCACGAGCAGCCGGGCCAGGGTGTCTCTCTCGTTGCTCACCGGTCCGCCCCCAGAACAGCAGAGGCGAGCGCCAACGCGTGCCCGTAGTGGTGCTCGATGTTGCGGGACAACTCGTCGTCACTGATCGGCCCAGGGCGACCCTCGTCGAACACGGTATAGCCGCCCAGCTTTGGATCGGGTACGTGTCGGTTCTTCCACGCCTTGACGTGGTGTTCTGCCGAGTCGGCTTCCTTCTCCAGCCAGGAGGCCAGGGGTTCAGCAACAGCAGGAGACATCGCCACTACCCACCGAGCAGCCTCAAGGGTGAACGTTCCGCCACCCTCAAGACACACATCCGCCAGCGAGTCACCATCGGCACCGTTCACGAACGCCAGATCGAACTCCGGGTCCGGCTTGATCGACCACGGCAGCGAATGAAGCTCGCTCGCCGAGAAGGCGAGCTGTCGGAGGTGTTGGGCTGCTTCACGCAGAACACCAGAAGGATCACTCACCGGTGGACTCCCACTTCTGCCTCACGAGCCCGTCGAAGCGGGCGCCACCAGGAACCCCAAAGATCACTTCGGCGCCCTTGTCAAATGCCCACTCCACGGCCTCTGAGAGCTTCAGCAAGTGCCGCCTGCCTTCGGGAAACTCAACGAACCACTTCCCCGCTCGGTCATAGCGAACGACCTCGCGGCCGTCGCGGAGGCGGATGTGGACTCGCCTATCGTCATCAGCCACCATGCGCTGTCTCCTCTTCGCTCTCCACTGCTCGTTTGCTGCCGTGTGGCACGCGCGGCAGGCTCGCCGGTTGCCCTCCCTGATCAGGTTGCGACCCTGATACAGGTGTCCCTTGGGGCAATGAGTGACGACGGCCGCTCGCCGAGCGTGGTTCTCCGCGGGAGTGACTGCCTCAAGATGGTTCGGCTCGAAGCAGTCTCTTGCGCGGCACCCATTCGCGTACACGTGATCGATGTCGTAACCCTCTGGGATAGGTCCCTTCCACAACTCGTAGGCCACTCGGTGAACCTGCCTCGCCCGGCGATTGACGCTGATGTGTCCATATCCGGTGTTGGTGTGCGCCCCTGTCCATCGGAGACAACCGTTGCTGTCACGTACACCACGGGAGAGGAGCGCCTCCTCAAGGCTCATCTCTGATCGCACTCGGTTCTCCTCGTGATGACGAAACGCTCGCGAAGACGATCAGCAGCCGTCAGCATGTCGTCGTCCCGGAACAGGCTGGTCGCCTCGTAGACGGCGTGGGCGACCTCTTCCCGGCTGGCTTCCTGGGTGGCCGTGTCATGACAACTGTGTAAGCCGCGGATGGACCAAGATCGGATTGCCCGACGCGATCCAGAAA
>NZ_SWMS01000048.1 GCF_005146945.1 Prauserella endophytica | reverse complement strand
ACCGCCGACTCGGTCACATCAAGAGCAACACCATCCACGGCACGCTTGAGCGCGCGACGCAGCGCGGAGGGTGAGGGCGGCGGCTCGGGCGGCGCGATCGACACGGGTTCAGGCATGAACCCGAGACTAGGCGTGCCGCGACCTGATCGTTAAGCCCTTCGGCTGTGAGTGATTACTCGCCTGCGCGGGAATAAACCGCGGCCTCGGCGGGAGCGGGGGCGGGATCGACGGGAACGACCGCCGCGGCGCGGGCCTTCCGGCGCTGCCTGACGACACCCGCGGTCATGCCCAGGATGCCCAGCACGACCGCGACCAGGCCAACGGGGCCGAGCAACCCAAAGGTCATCGCGTTGGGCTCGGCCTGCGCTGCGGACGCGCTGCCGGCCCCTGCGACGAGCAGGCTTGCCGGAACGCCGGTGAGGACAGCCGCGTAGGCGAGTACGCGCGCTGCCGGGCGGGCCGGCTCACTGTCTGGGTTGCGCACCGGAGTGCCTCCCGAGTCGAGACTGCCATTCCTGCGTCGCTCACCCTAAAGAGTGAGTGTTGCCGCGAAGAAAACTACCGAGAGTGTCAACCCTGGCGATCTTCGTGCACGTCGGCAGAGACTAGCGAGCCACTGGGGCTAACCCGCGACGGGGTCGGGGTTGGGGTGACCCGGCTCGACCCACCCGCGGTGTTCGCCCTCGTCAATCAGGGCGCGGGCGACGGACCCCAGCTGGGCGGACGCCTCGCCGATGCACGCCTTGCGGCTCCGGACCGTGTCGGCCGTGACCCCGGGGGACTGCCAGGTGCCGCCCTTCGCGAGCCAGTTCAGCAGCAACGGCTGCAGGCGGTCCATCGCCTTCGCGAAACGGGCCTCCGGCGTCACGCGGGCCTCGAACTCGTCCCACCACGCACGCAAGCGCCGGGCCTGGTCGGCGGGTAGGAGACCGAACAGCGCGTCGGCGGCCTCCCGTTCGCGTTGCTCCTGCGTGAGCCGGCCCTCGTCGTCGTAGAGGGGCGTGTCACCCGCGTAGATCTCCACGAGATCGTGCACCACCACCAGCTCGACGGTGTGCCCCACGTCGATCGGCTCGTCGGCGTACTCGGCGAGCACCGTGACCATCAACGCCAGATGCCACGAGTGTTCGGCGTCGTTCTCGCGCCGCGACGCGGCGGCGAGCGGCGACTGCCGCAGCACGGTCTTGAGCCTGTCGACCTCGGCGAGGAAGGTCAGCTGCTCCACCAGCCTGGCGGGCAGGCCGTCGGGCAGCGGGTTGGCGTCGAGGAGGAGTCCGTCGTCAGGAGCCGGCACGGCGCCGAGCCTGGCAGGCCGGCCGCAGGCGGGGCAACGGGTTTCAGCACCGTTGCGCGACGAACTCCATGACCGCGTCCACGTCGCCGCAGGCCACGTCGAAGGACTCGCCCGTCGCCGAGCCGAACATCGCCACATGGTGACCGATCTCGGGCTGAACGCCCCGTGTTCCTAACTCGGCCAGTCCCAGTCGAAGGTCGCCGTCACCGGGGCGTGGTCTGACCAGCGCTGGTCGTAGGTCTCCGCACGCTCCACCACCACCGAGGTGCACCGCTGCGCGAGACCAGGGGTCGCCACGAGGTAGTCGATCCGCCAGCCCGAGTCGTTGTCGAACGCCTTGCCGCGGTAGGACCACCACGTGTACGGGCCGGGGCCCTCCGGGTCGAGCTTGCGCTGGAGGTCGACGTAGCCGGCCTCCCCGAACACGCGGCCCATCCACTCGCGTTCCTCCGGAAGGAAGCCCGAGTTGTTGCGGTTGCCCCTCCAGTTCTTGAGGTCGATCTCGGCGTGCGCGATGTTCCAGTCGCCCACCACCAGCACCTCCCGCCCCGACGCCTCGGCCTTGCCGCGCAGCTCGACGAGGTAGGGCAGGAACGCCCGCATGAAGCGTTCCTTCTCCTCCTGCCGCTCGGTGCCGACGTCGCCGCTCGGCAGGTACAGGCTCGCCACCACCAGGCCAGGCAGGTGCATCTCGACGTAGCGCCCGCTCTCCTCGAACTCCGCCTCACCGAAGCCGACGCGCACCGACTCCGGCTCCACGCGGCTGTAGAGGCAGACGCCGTTGCGGCCCTTGATCGAACATGCCGCGTGCGCGGTGTGCCAGCCGTCGGGCTCACGCAGCCGCGCGGACAGGCTCTCGGCGTCGGCGCGCACCTCCTGGCAGGCGACGACGTCCGCACCGGTGGCCGCGAACCACTCGGTGAAGCCCTTCTTGGCGGCGGCCCGCAGGCCGTTGACGTTCACGGTCGAGACAGTCAGCACGCCGGGCAGGCTACCGGCGGGCTCCGACACCGCCGGGGTCGGGAGACCCGCCCTAACCGCAGTTGGCGCCGTCGACCGGCTCGAGGAAGTCGTCGGCGGCCCACCGGTTCTCGGACAGCTGCCGGAAGCCGTTCTGCACCTTCGTGGACGCCTCCGCCTCGGCGTCCTGCCGGTACTTGCCGACGATCTCCGCGTCGAGGCCGGGCCCGGCGCGCACGTTGAGGATGTCCGCGGTCACCGTGACGCGGCACTCCGAGGAGCCGCCTTCGGCGCCGGAGGACTGCTGGTCCGAACCGAGCGCGAAGATGACAACCACGCCCACCAGCAGGCCCAGCATGATCAGCGTCTTCTTCGGTATCCCGAGTACCACGCGCACTCCTTACCGACGGCGACAGGCGCTGCTCGCAGGGTAAGGGCACCCTGGCCCCCGAAACAGACCCCGACCCCGCAATCCACTCGCGTGCGCCATCGCCGTTAGTGGTCAGTCACCCTCCGTCATTGAGGGGTCTTGATCGCAGCGGAGCGCCCCGCGGCCGCGCAGGCGCGAGCTCACGATCCGGTCCTAGTTCTCCTTGGTGAGCGAGAAGGCGTCGCAGCCGGGGCCGCCGACGCGGCCCGTCATCGTGCCGTTCTCCACCGAGGCGACGCCCAGGTCCACCATCACGAAGCCCTCGGGCTGCTCGATCCAGGCGTCCTGGCGGAACACGAACTGACCGTTCTCCTCGACGCCGTTGACCTTGAAGCTGCCCGACGGAGTCGGCGGACCGCCCTCGACGGGGAAGAAGGAGAACACCGCCGGCACCGTGTCGCCCTCGGCCGGGGAGACCTCGAGCTCCAGCCCGGTCTCGCCCTGAGCGCAGAAGTACGAGCCCCGCCAGGTGCCCGGCAGCTGCGAAACGTCGATCGACGAGGACGCGGGCGTGCTCGACGGCTCCTGGGAGGTCGGCTCGGCGCTCGGCTCGGCGCTCCGGCTCGAACCTGCGTTCTCCGGCGCGGAGGCGGTGCCGCCGACCTGCTGGCTGCACCCGGCGACCACCAGGAGGAGCAACAGGGCGAGCACGGCACGAGATCGGATCAGCACGCGCGCATAGTAACGGCGCGCGGTCCCGTCCGGGGACCGCGCGCCGTTGTGGTGGTGCGGCAGTCAGCTCGCGGGGACTCAGCCCTGCGAGATCTTGCGGGCCAGGTTCTCGTCCAGCGTCGCGAGGAACTCCTCGGTGGTCTGGTACGGCTGGTCCTTGCCGACGAGCAGGGCGAGGTCCTTGGTCATCTTGCCGCTCTCGACGGTCTCGATGACGACCTGCTCGAGCTTGTTGGCGAAGCCCACCAGCTCGGAGTTGCCGTCCAGCTTGCCGCGGTGCTCGAGGCCACGGGTCCACGCGAAGATCGACGCGATCGGGTTGGTCGAGGTCGGCTTGCCCTGCTGGTGCTGGCGGTAGTGCCGGGTCACCGTGCCGTGCGCGGCCTCGGCCTCGACGGTGCGGCCGTCCGGCGTGCGCAGCACCGAGGTCATGAGGCCCAGCGAGCCGAAGCCCTGCGCCACGGTGTCGGACTGCACGTCGCCGTCGTAGTTCTTGCAGGCCCAGACGTAGCCGCCCTCCCACTTGAGCGAGGCGGCGACCATGTCGTCGATCAGCCGGTGCTCGTAGGTGAGGCCCTTGGCGTCGAAGTCGGCCTTGAACTCGGCGTCGAAGATCTCCTGGAACACGTCCTTGAACATGCCGTCGTAGGCCTTGAGGATCGTGTTCTTCGTCGACATGTAGACGGGGAAGCCGCGGTCGAGGCCGTACTGCAGCGAGGCCCGCGCGAAGTCCTCGATCGAGCGCCGGTAGTTGTACATGCCCATGGCGACGCCGCCGCCCTCGGGGAAGTTCGCGACCTCGAACTCGATGGGCTCGGAGCCGTCCTCGGGGGTGTAGGTCATCGTCACGGTGCCGGGGCCCGGGACCTTGAAGTCGGTGGCCTTGTACTGGTC
Source organism: Prauserella endophytica (assembly GCF_005146945.1). GTDB lineage: Bacteria > Actinomycetota > Actinomycetes > Mycobacteriales > Pseudonocardiaceae > Prauserella_A > Prauserella_A endophytica. The sequence continues at coordinate 23,581 of NZ_SWMS01000048.1, read as the reverse complement.
ACCGTGCGCGTGACGGCCGACGATGATCGGCTTCGTCCAGCCGGGGACGAGCCGAGGGATGTTCTGGATGACGATCGGCTCGCGGAAGATCACGCCGCCGAGGATGTTGCGGATGGTGCCGTTCGGGCTCCGCCACATCTTCTTGAGGCCGAACTCCTCGACGCGGGCCTCGTCCGGCGTGATGGTGGCGCACTTCACGCCGACACCGTGCTTCTTGATGGCGTTCGCGGCGTCGACCGTGATCTGGTCGTCGGTGCGGTCCCGCTCCTCAATGCCCAGGTCGTAGTACTCGAGGTTGATGTCCAGATACGGGTGGACCAGCTTGTCCTTGATGAACTGCCAGATAATGCGGGTCATCTCATCGCCGTCGAGTTCGACGACGGTGCCCTCGACCTTGATCTTGGCCATGAGCGGCGGGGCTCCTCTCGCGGGTCTACGCGTTCGTCCTTCAGGCAGGTGTTAGCGGTACAAGCGTACTGCTATTTCGGGACCGATGTCGGCGGGCCCTGGTTACTCACCAGTACCCTTTGCCGCTGGTGTCAGACTCGGCTCACCGCAATCTACGACGCCCGAAGGGCCCCGCGCATGGGGCCGTGACGGGCGCGACGACGGAGGCCAACACCAGATGTCGACGATGCCCCAAGACACGGCTCCCGGCCCGCGCTCGGCGCGGCGGCGCGGCCGGGCCTCGGCCCACCTGCTGTCAGCGCTCGCCGGGCTGGTCCTCACCCCGGTGGGGCTGTGGGCGCTCTCGTCCGGCGGTGGCAGGCAGTTCGCGCGGATGGCCGAGGAGTCGGAGAGCGGAGACGGCGCGGCCGCGGCCCTGATCGTGGGCGGCGCGGCGCTTCTGCTGGTCGTCGCCGCGCTCGGTGCGGTTTCCGCCGCGGCGCCGCTCACCGGCGGCCTGCTGTGGGGCGTGGCGCCGGGACTGCTCGGGATCGTCTCGCCCAGCACCGTCTACGACGCGCTGGGCGGCCTGCCGCGCTGGCTGGAGCTCGGGGTGGGCACGCTCACGTTGGTCTCGCTGGGCGCCGTACTCGCGGTCGGCACGCTGCTCACCGGTGCCGGGCTGGCGTGCGCGCTGCTGCGACGTAGGTTCTCGCCCGAGGACGGGGAGGCGTAGCGATGCGGTTGGGGATCAAGACCAAGCCCGAGCACACCACGTGGGCCGAACTGCTGGAGGTCTGGCGGGCCGCCGACGACATCGAGCTGTTCGAGTCCGCGTGGAACTGGGACCACTTCTACCCGCTCTCCGGCGACGTGACCGCCCCGAACCTCGAGGGCTGGACCATGCTCGCCGCGCTGGCGCAGGCCACGCGCCGTATCCGCATCGGCTGCCAGGTCACGGGCATGATCTACCGCCACCCCGCGGTGCTCGCGAACATGGCGGCCACCACGGACATCATCTCCGGCGGCAGGCTGGAGCTCGGCCTCGGCGCGGGCTGGAACCGGCAGGAGTGCGACGCCTACGGCATCGAGCTGCCACCGTTGAGGGACCGGTTCGACCTCTTCGACGAGGGCGTGCAGGCCATCATCGGACTGCTCACGCAGCCCACCACGACCCTGCACGGCAAGCACGTCCGGCTCACCGACGCCCGGTGCGAGCCGAAACCGGTGCAGCGGCCCCACCCGCCCATCACGATCGGCGGGCGCGGCCCGAAGCGCACCCTGCGGGCCGCGGCACGCTGGGCGCAGGCGTGGCATGCGGGAACGGAGTCACCGCGGCAGTGGCTGGAGCTCAGGGAGATCCTGCTCGCCCACTGTGCCGACGTCGGCCGCGACCCGAGCGAGATCGCGTGCGCGGTGAACGTCCGCGTGCACGCCGACAAGGGCATCGGCCCCGCCGTCGAGGAGGCCCACGGCTACCGGGAGGCGGGCGTGGACCTCCTGGTGTTCAACCTCCCGCACCACAACGAGCCGGCGTTCCTGGAGCAGCTGGCCGAAGCCGCCGCCCCGCTCGTGTAACCGCCCCCAAGGCCACCTTTGTTGCGTTGAACGCAACAAAGGTGGCCTTGGGGGGCAGTTAGGGGCTACGTGGTGGCGAAGAGGCCCAGCGTGGCGTCCGGGCGGATGCCGGCCAGCTCGCGGTGCCAGATCGCGTAGAAGCCCGCCTCCTCGCGGTTGCGCAGCTCGACGCCGGCGGCGGCCGTCACGTCGGGCGACTCGCGCACGGCGTTCTCCAGCACCTCCTTGGCCCCGGAGCCGTCACCGAACTGCTCCTTGCCCCTGCGCAGGATCGACTCGGGCAGCCAGCCCTCGAAGGCGTCACGCAGCAGCTTCTTCTCCTCCACCCCCGGCCGGACCATCTTGTGCTCGGGCGGGATCGACAGCGCCAGCTCCACCACGTCGCGGTCGAGGAACGGCTCCCGCGCCTCCAGCCCGAAGGCCATCGACGCGCGGTCGCAGCGCTGGAGGTTGAGGTGGTGCAGCTCGCCGACCGTGCGGACGAGCTCCGCCTGCAACGCGTCCGGATCGGTGAACGGCTCCTCGTGGTAGTAGGAGTACCCGGCGAACAGCTCGTCGGCGCCCTCCCCCGTCAGCACCGCGTGCACCCGCCGCGAGGCGTACTCGGCGAGCAGCAGGTTCGGCACCGCGCTGCGCACGAGCGAGGGGTCGTAATGCTCGATCGCCGTGACCGCCCTTGGCAGCGCGTCGATCGCGTCCTGCTTGGACATCAGGATCTCGTGGTGCTCGATGTTGCCGTGCTTCGCGTCGAGGTACTCCGCGACCACCCTCGCGGCGGCGAGGTCGGAGCTGCCCTCGGAGCCCACCGCGAACGTCGGCAGCGGCTGCCCGTGCTTGGCCGCGTAGTCGGCGGCCACGGCGGCGACGATCGCCGAGTCGAGCCCGCCGGAGAGGAACACACCCACGCCGACGTCGCTCATCATGCGGTTCTCGACGGCGGTGACGATCGACTCGCGCACGGCCTTGACCAGCGCACGGTCCCACACGCCCGGCTCGTCCGCTCGCCGCGCGGGCCGCACGTGCGCGGGGATGGCGTCGGCGAAGCGCACGAGCCCGCCCGCCGGGCTCCAGCAGTGCCCTGGCGGGAAGCTCTCGACGAGCGGCCGGTCCTCCTCGTCGAAGGCACGCAGCTCGCTGGCGAACAGGATCACGTCGTCTCGGCGCGCCCAGTACAGCGGCTTCACGCCGAGCGGGTCACGGGCGGCGAGGAAGTCGCCGTCCCCCGTGGCGAACGCCAGCGCGAACATCCCGCGCAACCGGGCCAGGCCGACCGGCCCGTCGACGATCAGCGCGTGCAGGGCGGCCTCACTGTCGGAGCCGGTCTCGAACAGCTCGTGTCCGAGGTCTTCCCTGATGTGACGGTGGTTGTAGATCTCCCCGTTGGCCACGAGATACGTGGTGGCTCCGGAGTCGGTCAACGGCTGGTGCCCGCCCGCGACGTCCATGATGGACAGTCGCTGATGGCCGAGCCAGACGTCTCCCCTGCGAATTTCTCCCGTGTCATCCGGACCCCGATGTTTGATCCGGTGCAACATTCTCTGGCACTTGTCTGTATCGATGTTGCCGACCGCGGCAACTATTCCACACACTGGTGCTCAGCACCTCCTCGGTTACGACCGAGTGTAGTTGAATTTCGTCCGATCAACCGTGGTGTGCATTACTCCCGGTCACTCGACTGCCGTTCCACCTGCTCCTACCCTTGTTCCCAACGGAGGTGGTCAACGATGCAAGCATCCGTGGGAGACCGGATCCGCGTACACGGGCGCACAGTGGGCGCAGGCGAACAACAGGGCGAAATCGTCGAGGTCCGGGGCGAACAGGGCCAGCCGCCATATCTGGTGCGGTTTTCCGACGGCCACGAAGGGCTCGTTTTCCCGGGCCCCGATTGCGAGGTCGAAGGTCACGCCGACTGAGCGGCAACACCGGCGTGATGAAGGTGTAGACGCTGAAGGTCCCGAGGTAGCCGAGCACGATCGCGCACAGCAACGCCAGCACGCGCGGGTCCCTCGCGACAGCGGACGGGCAGCGCCGCCCGACCGCGGGCGGCGCTGCCACGGACGGCAGTAGGCCCACCGCGACAGCGGCGCTGATCGAGAACGCGGCGACCAGGCCGAACACCCCTCGGTAGCCGATCGGGTCGACCGACGAGGCTGCCGAGCGGGACCCCGGCGACCATCGCGCGCGTCAGCCCGCCGAGCACCGGGGCGACCGCCGGGTTCAGCTCGGTGGCCGCAAGCAGGCGACGGCGTTCGCAGCGGACGATCGCCAGGGGCGAACAGGGGCAAGCCCACGGCGTGGGCGATGGCGAACGCGGTGACGAGCTGGGCGGCCGCCGGTTCCGACACCGAAAGGTCGCGGGTGAGCGCGGGCAAGAGGCCCGCGATGACGTAACCGCTGGCGCCGACGGCGAGCGCGCCGAGCGCGAGCATCGGCCGCATGAGCGCCGAGCCTGCGGCCGCGTACCGCACGCCGAACCAGTCCGAGATCCGGATCGCGAGACCGCGCTGCAGGCAACTCGCCGACCCGGTGCGGCTGGGGACGGCGCGACAGCTGGCGAAGGACGACAGCGAGCTCACGTGCGGCGCGTTCGACGTGCCCGTGAGCAAGTCCACACTCACCCACCACCTGCGGACCCGCGAGAAAGCCGAGGTGATCGGCGGCGCCCGCAGGGCACCACGCGGCTGAACTGGTTGCGCCGCAAGGATCTTCGACGCGCCCTTTCCCGGACTGCTCGACGGAGTTCTGGCCGCGAAACGGCAGGCGCGGCGTTACCTCTCGCCGCCGTGGGCATCGTCACCCGCAACCGGGATGACATCGTGGCCCCTCGCGTTGAGACTGGACCGAGGACAGCCCAGCGACACAGGGGTCAGACGCTGGTCTGTCTTTCTTTGTGCCCTCGACCTTTATCGATCCAGCTCTGTTACCTCGGAGGGAAGACTGTGCCCATAGCGCTGCTCGCGCTGGCCATTGGCGCCTTCGGCATCGGAACCACTGAGTTCGTGATGATGGGCGTGCTGCCGGAAGCCGCCGCCGACTTCGGGGTCTCGATCCCCGCCGCCGGATACCTGATCTCCGCCTACGCGCTCGGCGTGGTGGTGGGCGCTCCACTGCTGACCGTGTTCGCGGTACGGCTGCCCCGCAAGACCATGTTGATGTCGATGATGGTCCTGTTCATAGCGGGCAACGCCCTGTTCGCGCTCGCCCCCAACCACGAGTTCGGGGTGTTCTTCCGCTTCCTCGCAGGACTGCCGCACGGGGCGTTCTTCGGGGCGGGCGCGGTGGTGGCGTCGAGCCTCGTCGGCGCGGGAGAGAAGGCCAAGGCCGTCTCGATGATGTTCATGGGCCTCACGCTGGCCAACGTGATCGGTGTCCCGCTCGGCACGCTCCTCGGCCAGCAGGTCGGCTGGCGCGCCACCTTCCTGCTCGTCGCGCTGATCGGCGCCGCCGCGCTGATGAGCATCGCCAAGCTCGTGCCGCACCAGGGCAGGCCCGCCGAGGCGTCGCTGCGCGGCGAGCTGGCGGCGTTCCGGCGCCCGCAGGTGTGGCTGGCACTGGCGATCGTCACGTTCGGTCTCGGCGGCGGCTTCGCGTGCCTGAGCTACGTGACGCCGATGATGACCGACGTGGCCGGCTTCCAGCCCGCGACGGTGACGCTGCTGCTCTCGCTCGCCGGCCTGGGCATGACGCTGGGCAACTTCCTCGGCGGCAGGCTCGCCGACCGGGCTCCGATGCCCGCGCTGTGCGGCGCGCTCTTCGGACTGGGCACCGTGCTCACGGCGTTCACCGTGACCGCGCACAGCAAGATCGGCGCCGCTATCACGATCTTTCTGGTCGGTGTCGCCGCCTTCATGGTCGGCCCGATCCTGCAGGCGCGGGTGATGGAGAAGGCGGGCGGCTCCCCATCGCTGGTGTCGGCGGCGGTGCAGTCCGCGTTCAACATCGCCAACTCGATCGGGGCGTACCTCGGTGGCCTGGTGATCGCGGGCGGCATGGGGCTCGTGGCGCCGAACTGGGTCGGCGCGCTGCTGGCCGCGCTTGGCCTCGGTCTGGCCGCCGTGTCGGCGGGACTCGACCGCCGCGAGAACGTCACACTGGCCGAGGAGGCGGCCGCCCTGGTGGACGGGGAGCCGGGCGCACTCGCCCCAACGGGCCGCGCCTGACCTCGTGGCCCAGCTGCAGTGAAGGCCACCATGCCTGCGCCCACCCGTCGCCCACCACCACCCAAACGGAGACGCTGCGCGCCGCTGTGTTGATCCCACGCAGTGAAGGTGGCCTTCACTGCAGTGGGGCGGGCGGGTCAGCCGAGCGGGCCGCCGGTGATCGTCAGCGCGATGAAGAGGATGAGCAGGCCAAGGCCCGCATAGCTGAGGACGTCGACCGCCCGGCCCCTGATCTGCAGCAGGCCGGCCTGCTCGTCCGAAAGCGCGGCCCGCAGCACGGCCGCCACCAGCAGCGCCCCACCGATCAGGGCAGCCCCCTGCCGCCAGTGGTACATCCCGATCCGCAGCGCCGCGACCACCACGAGCAGCATCACCACCGCGAACGGGAGGTGTGCGAGCAGCCGGCGGCGGTCCGGCCTCGGCGTCGTCACGGTCACCTCGCCGCGGCCCGCTCGGCGGCCTCGACCACGTTCGACACGAGCATCGCCCGCGTCATCGGGCCCACCCCGCCGGGGTTCGGCGCGACGTACCCGGCGATCTCGGCGACGCCGGGAGCCACGTCGCCGGTCAGCTTGCCGTCGACCCGGGAGACGCCCACGTCGAGCACCGCGGCTCCGGGCTTGACCATCTCCGGCGTGATGAGCCCCGGCGACCCGGCCGCGGCAACGACGATGTCGGCGCGCCGGACCTCGGCGGCCAGGTCACGGGTACCGGTGTGGCACAGCGTGACCGTCGCGTTCTCGCTGCGCCGCGTCAGCAGCAGGCCGAGCGTCCTGCCGACCGTGATGCCCCTGCCGACCACGGCCACCTGCGCGCCGTCGAGCGGCACCTCGTAGCGGCGGAGCAGCTCCACGATGCCGAGGGGCGTGCACGGCAGCGGTGCGGGCTGGTTCAGCACGAGCCTGCCGAGGCTGATGGGCGCCAGGCCGTCGGCGTCCTTGGCGGGGTCGATGCGCTCGAGGATCGCGCCGGAGTCCAGGTGCTTCGGCAACGGCAGCTGCACGATGTAGCCCGTGCAGGCCGGGTCGGCGTTCAGCTCGTCGATCACGGCTTCGAGCTTGGCCTGCGAGATGTCGCCGGGCAGGTCCCGGCGGATCGAGTTGACCCCGACCTTCGCGCTGTCGGCGTGCTTCATCTTCACGTAGGCGTGCGAGCCGGGGTCGTCACCGACCAGCACGGTCGCGAGCCCGGGGACGATCCCCCGCTCGGCGAGCGCGGCCACCCTCGGAGCAAGCTCCGCGAAGATGGCGTTCTTGGTGGCCTTGCCGTCGAGAATCGTCGCCGTCACGGTCCCGATTGTTTCAAAGGCGCACGGCCTCGTCGCCGCCCGCCCAGGCCCGCGACGGCGATGGCGACGAGCGCCACCGCACAGCCGATCACCGTCGACGCGGTGAGCCGCGTGACCCCGGCAGGCAGGAACGCGTCCAGCAGCACGGAGCCGATCAGCTGCCCGGCGACGGAGCTGAGCCCGAGCAGCAACACCCCGATCCAGGTGACGACGAACGACGCTGTCGCGATGAACAAGATCCCCACCAGTCCGCCGAGGTAGAGCAGCGGGTTGGCCGGCCACGCGTCCGGGCCACCACGCGTGAGCAGTGAGACGAACCAGGCCAGCACCAGCACTGCCGTTCCGGCGGTGAAGTTGACGAGGGTGGCCGCGAGCGGGCTACGGGACACGGCGCCGACGTGGCCGTTGAACGCCTGCTGCACGGCCATCCCGGCACCGGCGATGCACGGCAGCACGAGCAGCCACAGCCGCGAGAGGTCGGCGTTCTCCGCGAGATCGCCCACCAGCGCGCCGGCCACGGCGAGCACCGTCAGCAGGGCGCCGAGGACCCTCGGCCACGAGGACGGCCGTTTGCCCGCCGGGCCGAGCCCCGCGCGGTCCACGAGCAAGCCGCTCACCGTCTGACCCGCCACGACGCCCACGGTGAACATCGCGACGCCGAGGAGCGCCACGGTGAGCGACTGGGCGAGGACGTACGTCGCGCCCGCGACGCCGCCGAGGCACTGCCAGGGCCGCAGCGTGCCCGTTCGCACCGCCGACACGGTCCGGCCGAGCCCCCGCCGCATGGACCGTGAGGCCGCGAGCCATGCGAGAAGCAGCAGCAGGCCGCCGCCGAAGGAGATCACCGCCGCGAGCGCCGAGTCGTTCAGCTCCGTGCCCAGCTGCCCGTTGACCCTGCTCTGCACGGCCATCGCGAGGCCCGTGACGAGCGCCAACGCCACGCCGCCGAGGCGCTTTGCTCGGGACGTGGGCGTGCTTGCTTCGTTCGTAGGACGAGGGGGCGCCGGACCGGTACGCGGGGTAGCCATCGCGTGCCATTGTCAGTCCTCGGGCTACGGCTCGGTTGCTTCGATCCGGTGATCTGTGGCGAGCCACACTTCCCAGGGTTGACGTCACACGCGATGTATCAGCGACAACGGCTTCGATGTCCACATGTGCCGTGCATTGACGGCATGAATTAGTCAAGATGTTGGCGTGGCACTTCCGACCCAGCTGAACGCAACCGAGCAGGACACCCTGGTCAAGCAGATCGGCCTCTCCTTGCTCCGAGCCGCCCCGCGAGACTGGCGGCGGGTGACCGCGGAGTACCGCGCCGTAGGGAGGTACCACGAGCTGACCGGCGAGGTCGTGACGTCCGACGGCACCACAGAGGAGTGGCTGGCGACCCACGACATCGCGACGCTGTTCGGCAGGCTGCGCGCCGGGATGTATCGCGAGGGCAGGGGCACCTGGTTCAACGCGCGCTACCAACTGGACCACCCGTCGAGCTACAACCTCGAGTACGACCGCGACGAGCCGCACTGGGACCTGGCGCCGCCGCCCCAGGCCTACGCCGACGAGCTGCGCATGTTCCCCCGCTCCGAGGAGAACGTGCCCGACTGGCTCATGCGGCGCATGGCCGGTCTCGGCCCCGAGCGTCCAGGGCCCCGGTTCCGCATGGCCCGGATCTTCGACGGCGTCGGCCCGAACGGCCCCGTGATCAACCGGCCTGAGCTCGACGTCGAGGAGCAGGACCGGGTGCTCGACTACCTCGACGGAGCCCCCGTGGTGGTGCCGGGCCGGGGTTACGACATCGACCGGCTCGCCAGCACACCCGAGAGCACGGTCCCCATCGCGTTCCACAGCGACGGCTCCTGGATCTGGCCCGCGGCCGTCAACTACTACCTGCGGGAGTACGGCGTCGCTCCGGAGCCCGACCTGCTGCAGCACATGAGGGCGAACGGGTTCGGCATCCCCGACGTCCCCGACCCCGTGCGACAGGCGGCCGCCGCGCACATCACGCGGGGCCAGAACCTGCAGCAACGGCCGTCGGCCCCGCCGCCGCCCCCTCCGCCGGCACCGGAGCCGGAACCTGCCCCCTCGCAGGCGGCCGTCGAGGAGCCCGTGCCGCACGAGCCGGAGCCGCCGTTCGAGGAGCACTTCGCCGAGCACGGCGCCGAGCGCACGCAGCTGGCCGAGCCGCCGCGGTTCGACGAGCCCCAGCACGTCGACGGCCGGGAGCCGGACGAGTACGACACCGACCAGTACACGGCGGCCGCCGACGACTACGCCGATGAGCACCCCGAGCCCGAGGACGCACACGCCGAGCAGGGCACCACGTACACGCCCACGCCGGGCTTCGAGAGCGGGCCGCCGACCACCGTCACCTCGCCCGCACCGCCGCCGGTCACCCAGCACGCGGTGCAGGAACCGCCCGGCGAGGAGGAGCCGGTCGAACTGCCGCCGTCCCAGCAAACGACCGAGCAACAGCCGCTGCCGGGCCGCGCCGAGCTGGACGACGACGGCGGCCCGCCGACGCAGTTCTCCCCCGCACCGGCGCCGCCGATGCACGACGACCCCCACCTCGACGACCTGCAGGAGAAGCTCGACGAGCTGGGCGTGCCGCAGGGTGCCTACCGCATCGGCGAGCCCACTGAGCGGGGCTGGAGCATCGAGCAGGTCGCCGAGGGTTGGCGCGTCGGCTGGTACGACGGCGGGCTGAAGAGCCCCGCCGTGTTCGGCGATGCGGGTGACGCTACGGCGTTCATGCTGGGCAAGCTGCTGCTTTCCCCCGCGGGCGTCGGTGAGGTGCCGCAGGGAGCGCCGCCACCGCCCGCACCTGCTCCGGCCGCTCCCGCGGCCGAGGAGCGCCAGCCACCACAGCCCCCGGCGCCGGTGCCACCGTCGCGGCCCGTGATGGCGACGCTGTCGCCCGAGGTGGCGACGGGCATGCGCCCGCCACCGCCCGCACGCGAGACCGCTCCTCCCGCCGAGGCACCCCGCCCCGGTCCGCCGAGGGAGGAGCCCTCGGGCGGACGGCGCGCACTCGGCGGTGCCGCGGTGCCCGCCGCGTCGGGCGGGCTGCCGCCGAGGGACGCTCCGCCGGCGCCGCCGCGCCGGGAGACGCGACCCGCCACGGAGAAGCCGGAGGCACGAGCCTCGGGTGGCGGCCAGCAGCAGTGGCCGATCCAGCCGCTCTCCGGCGAGCCGCCGCTCACGCTGTTCCGCGGCAAGGAGATGCGAACCCTGCCGGTCGGCAGCGAGCTCGACCGCTTCGGCGGCGCGAACGGCAACCTCACCTACGCGGCGGGGACGCCGTTCGAGGAGCGCTCGCTGGTGCCGGAGTGGGTCAGCCGGCCGTACCACCTGTACCGGGTGCAGCGGCCGCTGGAGGCGCTCGCCGGTGTGGCGATCCCGTGGTTCAACCAGCCGGGCGGCGGTGCCGCCTACCTGCTGCCGGCTTCCATCGAGGAGCTGCTGGCCGAGGGCGACCTCATCGAGCTCGAACCCGGCGAACCGCCCATCGACTAGGCACGAGTCGTCGTCCGTTGCCTCAGTGGACGACGAGACCGTTCGCCGCCGCGTAGGCGACGGCGGTGTCCAGGTCGACATGCGCGCCGGTGAGCCGGGCCTGTCGCAGGCCGTCGGCGTCGATCCGGGCACCACGCAGGTCGGCGCCGACGAGCTGTGCGTCGAGCAACCGGGCACCGGTCAGGTCGGCGTCGCGCAGATCGGTCTCCCGCAGATCGGCATCGGTCAGGTTGGCCTCGCGCAGCCGGAGCCCGGACAGGTTCGTGCCCTTGAGCTTCGCGCCGCCCAGCGACGCCAGGGACAGGTCGCAGTCCCGCACCGTGATCGGCCGCAGCGCGCAGTCCAGAAAGGACGAGCCCAGCAGCGAGCACCCGGACCACTCCGAGCGGCCGAGCACGGTCCGGTTGAACGTGCACGACCGGAACGCCGAGGACGTGTGCCGGGACTCGCCGAGGTCGGCCCGGCTGAAGTCGCAGCTGTCGAACGTGCAGCCGCGCGTGACCAGCCCGCGCAGGTCGGCATCGGTGAAGTCGCAGCGCACGAACGTCCGCTTTTCCCACCGCGCACCGGGCAGCACCGCGTCACGGTAGTCCTCGTCCACTTCGGACTCGTCCATCCGGCCAGCATCGCACATCGTGTGTTGTCACCACGTGATGCGCTCGAACAGCGTGCGCAACCGCGCGGCCCTCCGGGGATGGGTCGACCCGGTCCAGGCGAATGCGGCCGAGCAGGTGAGCCCGGAAGTCCGGGTGGTCGTGCCGGTTCTGCGCCTGTGGCCCCGTGCGCGCACAGTTGTGCAGGATGGCGCGGTTCGCCGACCAAGCCCGCTGGGCGGACCGGCACGGACTGCGCGCGTGAGGTCATTGGAAGTCCCTCGACTTCGACCTGATCCGCATGGGCAGGTGCTGTAGCCGGTCGGCGAGCAGGCTAACCACACCGTCCGCGCGTTCCACGACCCCGCGGACCAGCATCGCCTGGCTGGAGCGGGCGACGCGGTGGTAGCGCTGCCACAGGCCGGCCGTACAGATGACGTTGACCATGCCTGTCTCGTCCTCGATGTTGAGGAACGTGATCCCGCCGGCAGTGCCGGGACGCTGCCGGTGGGTGACCGCGCCGCCGATGAGGACCCGTTTGCCGTCCTCCATCTCCTGAAGTCGTTCGGCGGGGACCACCCCGAGCGCGTCGAGCCGGTCCCTGATGAACTGCGTGGGGAAGCTGTCCGGCGACAGCCCGGTTGCCCACACGTCCGCGACCGCGACATCGAGGTCGTCCATCCCGGGCAGCGTGGGCGCACTGGCACCGGGCGTGCCGCCCGGCAGCTTCTCCGGCCGTTCCTCCGCGACGGCGCCCGCGGCCCAGAGCGCCTTGCGCCGGTCGCGCTCGAAGCAGCCGAATGCGCCCGCGGTGGCGAGTGCCTCGACCTGCGGCGTGGTCAGCCGCACGCGCCGCGCCACGTCGGCCATGTCGCGGTAGGCGCCGCCGCTGTCCCGCTCGGCGACGAGCCGTTTCGCGAGCGGCTCGCCGATCGTGCGCACCGCGCTGAGCCCGATGCGGACGGCGAGACCGGACTCGCCGTCTCCCAACGGTTCCAGCGTCGCGTGGGGCAGGCTGGCGTTGACGTCGGGACCGCGCACCGTGACACCGTGCCGCCGGGCGTCCGCCACCAGCGACTGCGGCGAGTAGAAGCCCATGGGCTGCGCGCGCAACAGCCCGGCGCAGAACGCCTCCGGGTGGTAGTACTTGAAGTACGCGCTGGCGAAGACCAGGTACGCGAAGCTCAGCGCGTGGCTTTCCGGAAAACCGAAGTTGGAGAACGCCCGCATCTTCTGGAAGATGTGCTCCGCCATCTTCTCGTCGACGCCGTTGCGCGCGGCCCCCTCGTAGAACCTCCGCCGCAGCCGCTCCATCTTCCGGCCCGACCGTTTCGCTCCCATGGCGTGCCGGAGCTCGTCGGCCTCGGCCGCGGTGAAGTTCGCGACGTCGAGGGCGATCTGCATCATCTGTTCCTGGAACAGCGGCACGCCCAGTGTCTTGTCCAGCGCGTTCTCCAACAGCGGATGGTCGTGCTTCCACTTCTCCTTCTTGGTGTAGCGCCGGATGTAGGGGTGCACGGAGCCGCCCTGGATTGGCCCGGGCCTGATCAGCGCGACCTCGATGGCGAGGTCGTAGAACTTCTTCGGCGCGAGCCGGGGCAGGGTGGCCAGCTGCGCCCTGCTCTCCACCTGGAACACACCGATCGCGTCGGCGCGGCTGAGCATGTCGTAGACGTTCTCGTCCTCGAGCGGCATCTTGCTGAGGTCGATATCGATGCCCTCGTGCTCCCGCACCAGGTCGATCATGTAGTGCAGCGCGGAGAGCATGCCGAGCCCGAGCAGGTCGAACTTGACCAGCCCGACGGAGGCGCAGTCGTCCTTCTCCCACTGCAGAACGCTGCGGTTCTCCATGCGCGCCCACTCGATGGGGCAGACTTCGCTCACCGGCCGGTTGCAGATCACCATCCCGCCCGAGTGGATGCCGAGGTGCCGAGGGAAGTCCTCCAGCGCGGCGGCCAGTCCCAGCACGTTGGCGGGGATGTCGTGGTCGGTCTCGCCTCTGGTGTGGCGCAGCGGGCCCCAGCGGTCGATCTGCTTGCTCCAGGCGTCCTGCTGTCCCGGTGAGTGGCCGAGCGCCCTGGCCGCGTCGCGCACCGCCGAACGGGCCCGGTAGGTGATCACGTTCGCCACCTGCGCGGTGCGCAGCCTGCCGTGCTTCTCGTAGACGTACTGGATCGCCTTCTCACGCTGGTCGGACTCGATGTCGAAGTCGATGTCCGGGTAGCCGTCGCGGTCCGGCGCGAGGAACCGCTCGAAGAGCAGCTTCCACTCCACCGGGTCGACCTTGGTGATGCCCAGCGCGTAGCAGACCGCGGAGTTCGCCGCCGAGCCCCGGCCCTGGCACAGGATGTCGTTGTCCCAGCAGAACTTCGCGATGTCCCACACGATCAGGAAGTACCCGGGAAACCCGAGCCGCTCGATGATGTCCAGCTCGTGGTCAAGTTGCTCGTAGGCCTTCGGGTGAGCCTCCCGGGTGCCGTACTGCTTCTTCGCGCCCTCGTAGGTCAGGTACCGCAGGTAGGTGGCCTCCGTGTAGCCATCCGGGACGTCGAACGGCGGGAGTTCCGGCGCGACCAGGTGCAGCGGGAACGCGATCTGCGTGCCGAGCAGCGCGGCCCTCTGCACGGTCCCGGGGTAGCGGGCGAACCGGGCCTGCATCTCCGCGCCGGAACGCAGGTGAGCGGTACCGGCGGCGGCGAGCCACCCCTCCATCTCGTCGAGGCCGCGGCGGGCCCTGATGGCGGAGACCGCCTGCGCCAGGTAGGCCCGCTGCGGGATCGCGTAGTGCACCGCGTTGGTGGCCACGGTGGGCAGGCCGAACTCCTCGGCGAGCCCTGCGAGCGCGTCGTTGTGCGTGCTGTCGAGCGGCCTGCCGTGGTCGATCAGCTCGACGTACACGTCGTCCTCGCCGAACCGGTCGACCAGCTCACGCAACCGCAGCGCGGCCGCCTCGGGGCCCTGTTCCACCAGTGCGCGCCGCACGGCTCCCTTGCGGCAACCCGTGAGGACGGCGCACTTGCCCGCCACCTCCCCGGCGATGGTGTCGAGGTCGTACACCGGGCGCCCCTTCTCGGCCCGTTCCGCCGGGGGCAGCTCCACGTCGTGCCCCTTCAGCTGGCCCGCCGTGATGGCCCGGCAGAGGCTCGCGTACCCCTGCTCCCCCTTCGCCAGGAGCAAGAGGTGCTCGCCCTCGGGATCGGCGATCCCGTTCTGCGGTCCGGAGAGACCGAGGCTCAGCTCGGTGCCGAACACCGTGCGCATGCCGACCTCCCGTGCCGCCTCGGCGAACCGGGCCACGCCGTACATCCCGTCGTGGTCGGTGATCGCGATGGCGTCGAGCCCGAGCCGCACCGCCTCCTCGACCAGCTCCTCGGGATGGCTTGCCCCGTCGAGGAAACTGAAGTTCGAATGGCAGTGCAGCTCCGCGTACGGCACGCGGGTGGCCGCCCCGGTGTCGTCGGCACCGCGCAGCGAGCCCAGATCGGCGGGCCGGAGGTACCGCTCCCGCTTGCGCCCCCACGCAGGGCTGTCGTTGCCGTCTCCCACCTTGTCGAACGGCTCGGCCCTGCCGGAGAGGGTGCGTTCCAGTTCCCGCCACGGGATCGGCGGATTGTTCCAGCCCATGGCGCTACCCGAGGTTCTCCGGTGACGTTCTCGGCAGTGGGATGACAGGGCACCCTTGCTGCTGCGCCTGCGGTTCGACGAGCCGGTACCACGGATCGGCCGTCCGCTCCGGCTCCGTGCCGCTGTAGAAACGGTCCTCGTCCACTAGTCGTACATCCCTTCCACTGTCCACAGCGGATTCCGCTTGGCCTGCCAGTTCAGCAGGAGCGCGACTTCGGACTGCGCCCCGCTCATTCCTTCCAGCACCACCTGCACACGGGCGGTGGTTGGCCTGCCCTCCGGCGCCCACCACCGCGCGAGCACTGGCCAGGGCCCTGCCCAGGCGAGAACGTGGCGGCCGGCCCCGCCCTCGATCGACACCTGGTGCGGTGGGCCGGTGAACGCATACCGGTCGGTGACACTCACCTCCACGCCCTCCGCATCGGTGACGAAGGCGGGTACCGGTTCTTCGAAGACCGTGGCGGGGGACAGTCCGGGAAGCTGTTCCGGCCAGGACGCGTCGTGTCCGTCGGACGGCATGCGCTGATCACCCCACGGCACCAGGCGAACCCGCTCGGCGGGACCACGTCCTCCTTCGGGAACGGCGGTGAAGACGCTGTCCGGGCCCAGTAACCCCTGCACGTGGACCAGCGCCCTGGCTGCCCGGTCGGCCTCCGGGGTGTGCTCTCCCCCGTCTCCGCCCTGCCACAGGCCGAGTTGCAGCGCCGTGCCCTCGACCGTTTCCTCGGGTTCCAGCCGGAGTTCAGAGACGCCCGCCGTCGGCCGCTGCCCGTCTCTGGTTCGCAACCAGCCCTCGAACTGCCAGCGCACCCGGTCGGCGATGCCCTCGGGGGTGAGCGGCTCGGCGCACCGCCAGATCCTGCTGAGCTCCTCACCGCGTTCGGTGGTGGCGTAGATGCCCAGCCGGGTGCACGCGAGGCCGCGGGAGGACAGTCCGGAGTGGAACCGGCCCGCCAGCGTCTTCGCCATGAACGCCGCCACGTCGACACGTTCGAGCGGCGGGTCGAACGCCTTGGTGACGAACAGCTCCGGGGGTGGACGACGGCGGTGCGGTGGCCGTTCGTCCTGCCCGTTCGCCAGCCGGTGCGCGAGCAAGCCCTCGCTGCCGAACCGTCCGACCACGTCTCGTTCGGACAGTGCCGCGAACGCGCCGAGCGTGCGCAAACCCAGCCTGCGCAACAAATCCACCAGCTCGGCCCTGTCGGTGTCGGGCTGCTCGAGCTCGGTGACGCTCAGCGGTGCGAGGAACCGCGCGGCCGTGCCCTCCTCCACCAGTACGGAGCGGTGTGCTGCCAGCGTCGCCGCGAACAACCCGTCGGCGACCCCGACCTGGCACTCCACGCCCGTCTGACCGGAGACGTGGTCGACGAGCAGTTCGACGAGCCGGTGCTCCCCTCCGAAGTAGCCGGACGCACCGCTGACCGGCACCGCCACGACCCCGGGGCGCACGGCCTCCACTCCGACGACCAGCTCCTCCACCGCCGCCACGACGGGTTCGAACAACCGCGCGTCCCGGTCCTGGTCCTCGGCGAACACCGCGAGCTCGGGACACCGGGACTGCGCTTCCCTTCGCCGCATGTCCCGCCTGACGCCCGACGCCCTCGCGATCGCCGAGCACGCCACGACCCGGTTGGCCGCGAACACCGCGGCGGGCAGGTGAGCGGGCAACCCCGCCGCCGCGCCGGCCGCGACCACGGGCCAGTCCGGGCACCACAGCACCAGCATCCGCGGCGGCCGGGTGAGGACCCCTGCCGTACTCATCCCACCTTCACCTCCTCGGCGGGCGCGCAAGGCGGACGAGCCGCTGCTCCGGCCGACGCCACCACTCCGCCGGGCCCCGGCAGCAGCAGCGACGTACGAAGGGGACGCGCCGCGGCCCCGCGACCGGCGACGTCCACGACGACCTCGCGTTCCCGCAGGTAGCCATGGCCCTTTTCGAGCCCGGACCAGCTCACCGGGGCGCAGCGCAGCTCCACCTCGGCACCCGGCCACGGGCCGAGGGACAGCAGCACCGCTCCGCGATGCCTGGCCCGAGCGGAGAGCCTGCGGGCGGTCTGGGTCCCGCCGAACCTCCCGGGAGGGCCGGTGGCGACCAGGTCGACACCGTCGAGCAAGGCCGCTGTCGCCGAGGCGAAGTCCGCACCGGGACGCGGCACCAGCGCCAGCCTGCTCACCTCCACCCCGAGCTCCCGCGCCGCGACCAGCCCGAGCCGGGGAATCCCCACCACCGCCGCCCACGACCCGCTCGCGGTCGCTTCGGCCAGCAACGCGAGCAGCAGCGAGGTGGAGCCGTGCACCGCGATCGTGCTGCCCCTGCGCAGCCCACCCCACGGCAACAGTTCGGCGAGCGCGGGCAGCACCGGGAGGACCCGCCCGGTCGCCTGCGCGTGCACAGCGGAGGCCGCCACCCCGCTGGCCGTGCTGACTCCGGGCAGGGAGGCCAGCCGCGCGACCGCGGACACCCCTGCCGGCTCAGCCATCGGCTCACCAGGCCGGGTGGCCTGGATCTCCGCCACCGTTCCACCTGGCATCAGCACCACCTCCCCTCGCGGACAGCACGACCACGCTCATGGCATGAGCTCTGCGTTCTACTCGGTCGCCGCGGGGAAGACGGCTATTTGTCGAACATGTGTTCGATGCCCTCAGTGAACACCGCCCACCTCACCCTGTCAAGCCACGGAGGTGGCCGGACGCGAACGGAGCCCTCGCGTCCGATTTCTCTCGCGTTCCGGCGAAATCTCCGGCAGCATCGGCTTGCGCGGATGTCGAAGCCACGCCGCCAGCTCCGATGTCTCCGGCGAAGGCACCCAGAAGTGGTGCAACGGACGCAGGGAGAACAGAGATGAGGTACATCCTCTTGGCCTATACCAACGCTGATGAATGCGGACCTTCGGCGGGCTGACGACCGAGGAGATCGCCCGCGCGTTCCTCGTGCCCGAGTCGACGATGGCCAGCGCATCAGCCGCGCAAGGCGGCGGATCAAGTCGTCGGGTGTGGGATTCCGCCCGCCGAGGGAAGGAGAACGCGACGAGCGACTGCGGGCGGTGCCGCACGCCCGACTCGCATTGTCGGAGTCACTGGCCCACGACAGCCCGATGGCCAAGCGCTACCGGCTCGCCGCCGTGCGGGCACAACTGTCGAGCTGGTGGGCGAACACGACGCGGCGCTGGGGGACTACCGGATCGCGGCCAAACGCACCACGAGCATGCCTGAGCGACCCCACCTGGAGGAGCGGGCGGCCCGGCTGGCACGGTAGGCATCCCAGTGGCCAGAACGGGAGCAAGGGAGCTTTGCTCCCGTTTTTCGGTAGTAAAGCTCCCTTGCTCCCTGTTGCCGCACGAGGGCCGCGGGAATCAGTGGGCGAAGTGCCGGGTGCCGGTGAGATAGAGCGTCACGCCAGCGGCCTCGGCGGCGGCGATCACCTCGGCGTCCCGCACCGATCCACCTGGCTGAACGACCGCACGCACACCGGCGTTGAGCAGCACCTGCAGGCCGTCCGGGAACGGGAAGAACGCGTCGGACGCCGCGACGGAACCCTTGGCACGGTCGCCGGCCCGCTGCACCGCCAGCCGCGACGAGTCGACGCGGTTCACCTGGCCCATGCCGACACCGACCGTGGCCAGGTCGTTCGCGAGCAGGATCGCGTTGGACTTCACGGCCCTGATGGCCCGCCACGCGAAGGCGAGGTCGGCGAGGGTGCTCTCGTCTGCCGCCTCGCCCGTCGCGAGGGTCCAGTTCGCCGGGTCGTCGCCGGGCGCGTCGATCCGGTCGGCCGTCTGCAGGAGCACACCCCCCGAGATAGGCCGGAACTCCACCGGCGAGCCGAGCGGCTCGGGCAGCCGCAGCAGTCGCACGTTCTTCTTGCGGGTGAGCACGTCGAGCGCGTCGGCGTCGAAGTCCGGAGCCAGCACAACCTCGGTGAAAACGTCCGCGATCTGCTCGGCCATCTCCAGGCTCACCGGCCGGTTGCTGGCGATCACGCCGCCGTAGGCCGACACCGGGTCGCACGCGTGGGCCTTCCGGTGCGCTTCGGCGATGTCGGCGCCCACCGCGATCCCGCACGGGTTGGCGTGCTTGATGATCGCGACGGCGGGATCGGTGAAGTCGTGGGCGGCGCGGCGCGCGGCGTCGGTGTCGACGTAGTTGTTGTAGGACATCGCCTTGCCGTGCAGCTGCTCGGCGTGAGCCAGCCCGGGCTCACCGTGCCGGTACACCGCCGCGCCCTGGTGCGGGTTCTCGCCATAGCGCAGCACCTCGCCCCGGTCCCAGGTGGCGCCGAGGAAGTCAGGGAAACCGGAGTTGTCGGCGGGGGCGTACGCGCTCGCGAACCACGAGGCGACAGCCGTGTCGTAGGCCGCCGTGTGCGCGAAGGCCTTCGCCGCCAGCCGTTTGCGCTCGGCGAGATCGAAACCGCCGGCGCGGACCCTTTCGAGCACCCAGTCGTAGCTCGCCGGGTCGACCACCACCGCCACCGAACCGTGGTTCTTGGCCGAGGCACGCACCATCGCAGGCCCGCCGATGTCGATGTTCTCGACGCAGTCCTCGGGGCTCGCCCCGGACGCGACGGTCTTGGCGAACGGGTAGAGGTTCACCACCAGCAGGTCGAACGGCGCGATGTCCAGCGACTTCAGCTGCTCGACGTGGTCGGGCCGGTTCACGTCGGCGAGCAGGCCGGCGTGCACCCTCGGGTGCAGCGTCTTCACGCGCCCGTCGAACGACTCGGGGAACCCGGTGACCTCTTCCACCGGCGTCACCGGGACACCGGCGTCGGCCAGCACCTTCGCGGTGCCGCCGGTCGACACGATCTCGACGCCCGCCGCGTGCAGGCCGGTCGCGAGCTCGAGCAGGCCCGCCTTGTCCGACACCCCGATCAACGCGCGCCGGACCGGCCGCTGACCGGCCCCTGGGGTCTGCTCGCTCACGACAACCTCACCTTCCGTCCCTCCACCGTGCACCCCGCACGGCCAAGCTTCTCGATCACGTCCACGAGGAGCCGACGTTCGACCACTTTGATCCGCTCGTGCAGGCTCGCCTCGTCGTCATCGGCCTCCACGGCCACGGCCTCCTGCGCGATGATCGGCCCCGTGTCGACCCCCGCATCCACGAAATGCACGGTCGACCCGGTGACCTTCACCCCCAGTTCGAGCGCATCGGCGACCGCACGGATCCCGGGGAACGCCGGGAGCAGCGCGGGATGCGTGTTGATCACTCGGTTCGGGAAGTGGCCGAGGAATCGCGACCCCAGGATCTTCATGAAGCCTGCGGAGACCACGAGATCGGGCCGGTACGCGGCGACCGCGTCGGTCAGCGCCTTGTCCCAAGCCTCGCGGTCGGGGTGGTCACCCATCTTGATCGAGAAGTGCGGGATCCCGGCGCGCTCGGCCCTCGCCAGCGCCTCGATGCCGTCCCGGTCGGCCCCGACCGCCACCACGGTGGCCGGGTACGAGGGCTCCTCTACCGCGTCGAGTACCGCTTGAAGCAGCGTCCCCGAACCTGACGCGAGTACCACCAACCTCGCTGGGGTAGGCAGCTCCAACCTGCTAGCCAGAACGGTCTCCTTGCCGGGCTGTGCGCCAGAGCACACGTCGGTTGACCTGGTGACACTCCACCCTAAACGGCGAGAAGTTGATCTTGATGGAGAGGTGTCAGGGCCGCTTGCCGGAAGCTTCGTCGTCGCCGGGGTCCGGTTCTTCCTCCGGTTCCGGTTCCGGGTCCTTCACCTTGTCCGGCTCCGGTTCGGGCTCCGACTCCGGTTCAGGGTCCTTGCCCGGCTCCGGTTCAGGCTCCGACTCCGGTCCAGGCTCGGCCACCTGGTCCACCTCGGCCGCCTCGTCGGGATCGTCGAAGTCGTCGTCCTCTGGCTCTTCCGCGTCGCCGGGCTCCTCGTCCTCACCCGGCTCCTCCTCGACGGCTTCGTCGGACCGCTCCGCCTCGGTCTCCGCCGAATCCTCGGCCTCTTCAGCCGGTTCGTCCCCGGCTTCCTCCACCTGCTCCTCGACCGCGACGGGCTCGGGCTCGGGCCGGGGCCCCGCGAACCATGCGACGAGTCCGCCGGGCACCGCGATCCAGACGAACGCGGCGATCGAGACGAGTCCGAGCGGGATCGCGACCGGGTCGAACACGCCGGAGCCGAGCCTGCCGCCCGCGAGCGTGCCCACGACGACCGTGCCGAATCCGACCAGCGCACCGGCCACGCCGACCGTGCGCAGCCGCGCTACGGGGTTCTCGTGGCACCGGCGCAACGACCAGCCGACCAGCGCCCCCACCGCGACAGGCAACAGCACGAACACCGGCCACCACGACGCCTGCGCCTCCGGCATCGCCGCCAGCAGAGGCACTCCGGGCACCGGTCCGCCGGTGAAGGCGTAGGGGCTGACCGACACCGAACCGATGGAGAAGCCGGGGCCGGTCACGAACCCGAGCGCCAGCACCGCCGCGTTCGGCACGTAGCCCAGCGACAGCAGCAGCATGCCTGCCGCGCTGCCCGCACCCGGCGCGTTGTTCGCGAAGAGGCTGTTCGCAGTCGGCACCGACAGCGCCATCCCGACGAGCAACGCGAAGGACCCCGCCGTCAGCAGTGCGAGCAGCCCCAGCGCGCCCGCTCGCAGACCGTGCACGGCGAGCGGATCGAGATGGCGACTCACGGTCTCCGTGAAGCCGCAGTGCCGGGCGACGCCGACCGCGGCCGACACAGCCGCGACCAGCCCGGGAACGAGGAAGGCCGACAGCGGTTCGACGCTGAGGGGCTCGCCGTTGGACAGTAGCGAGATCGCGAGACCGAGCATGGCGTGCGCGCCAGCCATGACGCTGATGAGCGGCACCGCCCGCACCGGTTCGGTGAGGCCGAGCCGCTGCGCCGCGCTCGCTGCCGTCCGCGCGACGAGCAGGCACACGCCGACGGTCGGCAGGAGCGGCAGGACGCCGAGCGGTTCACCTTCTATCTGCACGGGCACCTGGTAGGCGCCCAGCCAACCGGGGCCCGCGGCAAGCAGCACGCCGAGCGCCGAGAACTCCGACCGGGTGGCGATGGCCGTGACCAGTGCGAACAACGCGGCGACCGCCGCGTAGCCGGTGACGAGCGGCCACACGGCAGCGGCGAGCAACGCCCACACTCGCCCACCGCGCGGCACGTCCTCACCAGCGGCGGAGCCCGCTGAGCGCATGCGCGTGGTGAGGAGGTCCATGCTTTGACCATCGCATCGCGATTGGGCCGTCCGAGTGAGCCACGCCGCCGCAGGCGGATGACGACGCCCACACCCCACCCGGTCGGGGCAGTTCCGGACAAGCAAAAAGGCGCTTCCGGCGTTCGCCGAAAGCGCCTTTCCGTGACTCTGATCAGCTGTTGGACTGGCCGAAGCCGCCCGGCGGGGTGCCCGGAGGGTTCTGCTGGCCGCCCTCCGGCGACTGCTGCTGGAAGAACTGACCGTGCTGCGAGGCGTAGGTCGTGGGCTGCTGCCCCGGCTGCGGCGAGACCGGCTGCGCGAACTTCGTCGGCTGCGGGATGCCACCGGACTGGTCCGGAGCGGGCTGCTGGCCGAACGGCTGCGGCTGCTGGGCGAACGCGCCCGGCTGCTGCTGGCCGTACGCCGGCTGCTGACCGTAGGGCGACTGCGGCTGGGGAGCCGGCGGCTTGAGCACACCCGCGTCGAACAGGTACGCGGCGACCGCGGCCAGCATCTGGAGCAGGCCGAAGATCAGGACCATGATGCCGCCGGCCTGCATGTCGTAGGGAACGGCGAACACGGTGAAGAGGAACGGGATCGCGGCGCCGATGGCGAAGATGGCAGGCCACGGGCCGGGCTTGACGTCACCGGGGAGAACCAGGAAGACGGCGGTCAGCGCGCTGACGAACAGCAACGCCGGGATCCACGCGTACCCGGCCTCGTAGAAGCTCCTGCCACCGCCGATGTTGGCGAAACCGAGGAACAGGTTCAGCACACCGAGACCCGCGGTGACCAAGTAGAGGATCTGGGGCAAGCCCAACTTGGGTCCGCCGCCTGCTGACGGCGCCGCCCCGGGAAAGTGCTGTTGTGGCTGCTGGGGGCCTTGGCCGGGAAATCCACCCGGCGCGCCGCTCGGGAAGGTCATCCGTTGTTCTCCTGTCGTGTTCTCGCTGACAACCGCGGTCAGTCCTGGCCGATTCGACTCGCGCCCCCGGGCTCGCAGCCGACCCGGAAGCGGGAGCTGCGGCGGCAACGGAACGTTAGCGCACCGCGAACCGGTGAAGCGGCCGGCTCTTAGACGCTTCACCCAGGCAGTTGGTTTCCCTTTTGCCCGGTCTTTGTAAACGAAGGAGCCGGGCACCGTGCGGTGCCCGGCTCCTACAGTCATTGTGCTACCGCGTTACAAGGCCTTGTACAGCTCCCTGGCCAGCTCGGCGGTTTCGGTGGGGGTTTTGCCGACCTTGACGCCTGCGGCTTCGAGGGCTTCCTTTTTGGCTT
>NZ_SWMS01000047.1 GCF_005146945.1 Prauserella endophytica | reverse complement strand
TTTCATTGACTTCAAGATCATGTTTGCGGTTGCTAATGGCCAGTCTGGGCTCCGTTATGTCTCCGTTCTTCCTGCTGTGCTCAAGGGTGCCCGGCAACACGGATGACCTGGGGTTTTGCCTCGTTCGCGCGCGAATTCGAGGGCTGGCATTACCGTAAACCGAACGGGCGAAGGCAGGCGTGTGGAGGTTGGTGGGTGGATACGAATGTCGTGCCGTTGGGCGAGCGCATTCTGCGGTCCGTTCTGGATTACGTAGTCGCGAATGGTGATGCGGCGGAGACGAGCTACCTCGAAGTCAAGAGCGCCGGGGACATCTCGTCGAAGCCGGGGCTGGTGAAGGTGGCCAAGTTTCTCCTGGCCTGCGCGAACCGGCTACCCGAGGATGCGGCACGGCACTTCAAGGGCTACGCCGTGCTGGTGATTGGCGCGCAGCAGGGCGAGGCGGTCGGCGTCGCGCGGGGCGCGGAGTCCCACGAGCTCGCGAACCGGCTCCGCCCCTACCTGGGTGCGACGTTCCCTGGCTTCGAATTCGGCCGGATCGGCGTGGATGGCGATCGGGAGGTGCTGTTTGTCATCGGGCTGCCACCCGAGGACGGCCAACCCATCTACCCCTGCCACAAGGAGTACCAGGGCGCGCCCGGAGAGGAACGGTTGGCCGATGGCGCGATCTACGTGCGCGATCACAGCAACACCAGGACCGCGAACGCCGGCGAGATCATGGCGCTTGTGGAGCGTGCCCGCGCTGTCATGCGGCCTCCGATCGCGCTCGATATCGGCCTCCTCGGCTCGATCCACCGGGTCGACCGGATCGCGGAGATTCTCGACCGGCTATATGACCACGAAGAGCAGCGGTATCTCGAGTCGTCATCGAAGGAGAAGGCACCGCCGCTGCCTGGCTACGTTCCACCTGGACTGTTCGGCGACGCGGTGACGCCGACGGCAGAGGATCGGGCTGCGCGGCTGGAAGCGTGGAGGCGGGCACGCCCGGCGCACGTCGCGGCAGGTCGTGCGCACCTGTTCGGCGTGGCATTGGATGGTGTGGGAGTGCGTGTGGTCAGCCGGGACCGGTTCGTCGCCGGACCGGAGATCGTGCTGACCTTTCACGATTGCGAGATCGTGGACTTCGGCGAGCGCGACGATGCTGACCTTTCGCGGCTGGTCGAGCCGGTCCAGGGACGCGAGACTCCACACTGGAGCGTGGTCGATCCGGTGGCCTCGCGGATCACCCCGCGCGACTACCCGGTGGACTGGAATCAGCGCGGCGCGAACGCCGAGGTGACGCTGACGCCGGAGTCGTTACGGCCGAACGTGGAGTGGCGTACCGATCAGGACGACTACGTGATCGTGGTCCGCGACCCCCACGCCACCTCCGTGCGCGTGACCTGGGTGCTCACCGAAGACAGCAGCGACCTGGCCACGGAGGGCGAGATGGCTGTCCCCGCCGGCTCGCTCGTGGATGCCGCCGAGCTGGTCAAGTCGGCCTTCCTGAACGAGCGGTAACGCTCGATCCGCACGTGGAAATGCGTGTGCCGGTCCGGTGCGCCGGTCCGGACGTCCCTGCATAGGTGGGTGATCATCGAGCGACTCTCCGGTCGCCGTCGGCCGGGTGGTGGCCGGTTATCCCGGCAAGACCAGACCCGCTGCACGCCACGGACGGGCGAGCAGCGCGGCGACCTCATGGTCCAGGCGCCCGGCGAACGCTTGTGTTGCGGCGGCGCCCCAGAGGGCGTCTACCAGGAGTCGGTCGGTGGGTGATTCGACGGCCGCTTCCTCGGCGGCGGGGACGGCTTCCCAGTACAGGCTGCGTGCCCGAAACGGATATCCGCACGCGACGGACGCTTCGGCGACCGCGTGTTCGGCGGCTTCCCAGTGGTGTTGATCGATCCGGGCACGCTCGCGGATGAGTCCTCGCAGCAGGCCCGCGGACAAGCCGACGACAAACCGCAGTACGGCCAGCGCGGACTGGGTGTGCGGTCCATAGGCGCTGGCGACGGTGAATCGGGAAGGCAAGCACGCATCCCGCCACGGCGCGGTCAGCAGCTCGTAGTCGGCTTGGCCAGCCGGATCGTGCCCGGCGGCGGCAATGGCCAGCCCGGCGTCGAACACCGGCAGGACGGCGCGGTGCCAGTCCATCGGGTCGTCGGTGGTGAGTTTCGCGAGTCGATAGGGCTGGTGCAGCAAGGCAATCGGGTCGTCGTAGCCGGTGGGCGCTGGCAACGAGAAGGTGTCGAACCACCGCACCCACCGCGAGGCGAGGCGACCGGCGAGCTCGTCGTCGGTGATGGCCGCGATCACTCGCTGGCGCGCGGGCGACCTGTCAGTCGTGTCGGTCGCAGCCATGCGGATCAGCTGGTCGAACGTCAGCGCCGCCACGGTCACATCGAGTTGGTGCCATTCCGCGCCTCGCGGGTGGCGAGCCAGCATGGCGCGGCCGAGATCGTCGACGGGTTCAGCATCGCGGCTGCTCATATCCCTAAGCATGGCCTTCGCGCTCCTGACGGTTTCCGGCCACCCCCGGCTGTTCACCGGCCGCCGCCGCGACATCCTACGCCGATTGCGGCAGTGTCGGTGCGGGAAAGACAGGAGCAGAAGGTCGGCGGTGCGTAACGAGACCGCTACTGTCGTGTCAGTCAGAACGCAGGGAGACGGGGAGAGAAACGTGCACGACGAACACGAGCTCGCGACCATCCGCCAGCACCGCGTCCACGACAACGCTGAACCTTCGACCAGCTGGCGTGCGCAAGCATGACCCGCATGGAGATCGACCTCGCGTACTTCAACTACGAGCACGGCGGGATGACCAACGCCTCAGCCCGTGGGGAGAACCCGCCGGGCGGCTACGACTTCACCGGCCTGGTGCGGACGATGCGCGAGCGCTGGCCGCACGTGCTCGTCATGGGAGAGGGCGACTACTACGAGTATTTCGGCGGCGCGGGCATGTGGGGCGCGGCGGAAGCCATGCGCGAGGCAGGGGGACGGGCGTACGTGCCGCTGCCCTGCTCCTTGCCGAGGGAGTGGGGTCCGTTCGCGCCGTGCATCTTCTTCGACGCCCAGACCCTGATCGTGAAGCGCTGGTTCGACCACCGTGCACCGGACTTCGCCGCGCGCAACCGGAACCTGCTGACGGTACGGCCGGTGGGCGGCGAGGAGATCCTGCACTTGGTTACCGGCCACGGCGACCTGCACGAGGAGAGCTACCACGTCGCCGACGCCAAGGCGCTCCGTTGGCTGGCGTACAAGGGCCGGCTGAGCGCGGTGCTGATGGACATGAACGAACATCTCTCCGGCCCGAAGCACGAACTGACCGACCTGGAGGACCGGGCGATCTACGATCAGCCCGCTCACTTCCTGCACCGGATGCGCCACACCGGCGGGCTGCCGGACCGCCCGTACCGGCGCGCGACGTCGGCGCTGGACTACCTGTGCGGAGCCTGGAACGACCAGAAAGATCGGCGCGAAGGCGGGATCGGATTCGTGGACATGGCCGAGCAGGCCGGGATCTACACCGGCACCAACCTGCCCAAGCCGTCCGGGCGGCAGTGCGCGCAGATCGACCACATCCTGCTCAGCCCCGCGCTGGCGGACCGGGTAGTGCCGGGTTCGGCGTGCATCCACGAACCGGTCGACCCGGACGATCCCGACAGCGACCACAAGCGGCTGAGCGTGACGGTCGCGGTCGGGTAAGCCGCCATCAACGGCCCGGTTACCGCTTGACCAGAAGTCATCGACAACCCGACGGAGGCGCGGTGCGTCCGCGTGGACCACAAGACTCAGCGAGCGTGCTGGTCGGCGACTATCTCCAGGTCACGACAGGCCGCCCTCCCGCCTACGGCCGTGCCGTCGACGAAGGCTTCGCTCTGGTGGAGCGAATCGAACGGGTTCCGGCTGAGGTCACCCCACGAGTCCTCGACAGCGCCTACGTGGACGGGCTCTCGCTGGCGGTGCTGTGGTGCCATGGCGTGCCGGGTCCGGTCGTGGTGAGCAGCGGAGACGTCTGCGTGCTCGATTGGGCCAGCGAGCACCGCGCACAGCACGACCGGCAGCACCCCTGGTGGCCACCCGCGCGCAGCTCCTTGTTCTCCGGTGGTGTTCCTGCCGGGGAGAAGCCGCCGCGGCGCCGACGCATTCCGGAACCGCTCCGACAGCCCGTCGAGTGGGCGGCGCCGAGCACTACCCCGAAGGCACCGGTGCGCGCGACGGGGTTCACCAAACCCGCCTCGGCTCTCCGTGTTGGGGACTACCTGCTCGTTCATGCTGATCGGTGGCCGGCGAGCGATCACGACATCGATGAGGGTTTCGCACGGGTCGAGCACCTGCGTTACCTCGACGAACCTGCGGCCCGAGAGGTCTTCGCCGACCCCGGTTGGCACACGCAGGTGATCGCGGTCAGTGTGTACGGGCTGTCCGGCATCCTGCTCCTGACGGCACGCCAGGAGGTCACGGTCCAGGCGCAGGTCAACCCGGAACGGCAGATATTGGAGCCGCGCAGCCTCTGGACACCTGACCCGTCGCTGGAACTGGCCGCAAGCCGTCCACCGACCAACGCCGAGCGCGCCGCCGCGAACCGTCTCGACCAGGCGACGCGACCGCAGGTGGACGAAGCGGACTGGTACCCCAGCCAGTTCGACGACCCGGACTACCGGCGGCTGACCATCGAGGGGATCCACGGGTGGCGCACCGTGCCGCTCTCGGCGCTGCCTTGGCCGCATCACCAGACCGACTGCGGCTTCTACCGGATCGTCCAAGCCGAAGCCCGGTCCGCACCCAACCGCCAGGCAGCGCACGCTGCGGCCTTTCTCTCGGATGAGGCGCGCGCGGTCATGGCGCGATGTCCGTACCACCAACCCGATTGGCCACGACTCGTCCGCATCCTGCGGGAATGCCTCGATGGCGACGAGCGGCCGGCCTTCCGCGCTCATCCCGAGTACGACCAGTTGACCGACGACGAACAGCACTGGCTGCACATCATGGTGGTCGAGCCGATCGAATGGGACGACGGCGGCGATCAGCTCGTCAACGGCCAGCACCGGTCGTGCGCGCTGCGCGCCGCCGGGGTTGAGCACTGCCCTGTCAAGGGCCGCTTCCTACCCGGCACCCAGTACCCCGCCTCCATCAACGCAGCCGAGCACGCGCGCGCCACGGTCAAGGGCGCGTGGCGTGATCACGCTGCCGAGCACGGCGTTCCCGGCTGGGCTGGCACCTTGGCCAGGTTGCTCCCACGCGCGTGGCGCGCCCGGCTGATCGAAGACGACCACTAGCTGTCTGGCGGGGCGATCACGGAATGGCTGGCGTGACGGTCTGCTCGAACACGTCGAGCCATCGCTGGGGTGTGGCCCGGTGCTGGGCGAGCATCGAGGACAGCAACCGGGTGCGACTTGGCCAGTTGTAGGTGGCGTTGTCGGGGTGGTGATCACCTGCCCGGCCGCCGCTGGCGATGTACTTGTCGGGGAGATTCCACGCTTGCCCGCCGGTCAGCAGGAACACTTCCGCGGCACCGAGTGGATCGAGGACGTAGGACACGATCATGGGGCTCTGGCTGTACTGCCGGAATACCTTCAGGCCGCGTGTTGTGCCTTTGACCTGGATTTGGGCGACTCGGAACGGCTCGACTTGGTAGACAAGCAGGTCGGCCCCGTGATCAACGACGGGTACGGCCGTGTAGAGCTCTGCGCACCGCGACAGCGACAGTTCGGTCGCGGCGACGGCGGCTCGTTCGACGCGAAGGTTGTCGGCTCGCATGGTCAGGCGTTCGTGAACGTCGGCATGAGTCCACCATAAGTGAAACCACCGACACTGACGGTTAACACGGTCGGCGACGCTCCTCAACAGGGGCGCCGGGCCAGAGTAGGCTGCCGAGCCGTGCACCGAGGGCGATACCGATGCCGGTGGCGAAACCTGTAACAAGATTGTCCAACGGCACGTGAGCCTGTCGCTTCGAGCGGGATGTGACCTGATGCTGCGTGAGGCGCCCGGTATTGCCGGTGTCCCCGGGGCCGGCCGGGATATCGCCGTCGCCCAGCCGAGGAAGACGGCGAACGTGGTCGGCGGCAGCGGTGAGGCCGGTGGCGACCGGTTGTCCTTGCCAGACAAGGACTTCGAGAGACGAGGCGTCCGCGTCGCCAAGGACCGCGAAAGCGTGATCGCCGGAGCAGACGGTGAAACGGGCGCAGCCGTCGGCCTGCATCCGCCGCGCGTGCGCGAGCAGGGCGAGTTCCGCGGCGTCGGGCCCGGGCGTAACGCGCAGGGGTGCGACGCCGAGCGCCGCCAGCGTGGAGGCGGTGACGTCGTCGGCGTCCTCGAGGGAGGCGTAGGCGGCGACGGCGTGGTGCCGGGGCCCGGCTGCGTCGAGCAGCGCGGTCATCCGGGTACGCAAAGTTCGTCGCTTCGGTCGAAACCCCACCACGTTCTCCAGGTCGACCAGCACGACCCGATCCGTCGGCAACATACTCAGATCATTTCCGCTTCGGCTTGCGCTTCTTCTTGCCCTGCTTGGGTTTCGCGCCCGCCGGCGGCGTCCTGCGGTCGCCAATGAGATCCCGCCCGCCATTCAGGTACGAGCTGAGCTTGCCCTCCCAGCAGTTCGACAGCTCGTAGGCCAGCCTGGTGCCATGCTCACACGCGATGCGGTCGTCCGGTGCCTCGGCGTTCTCAGCTGCTTCGGGCAGCAGCGTGTTCAGTTCGAGTGCGAGCGCGAGGATCCCGCGGCGGACCTGGCCCGCCGCTGACAGGTCCGCCACCACGTTTGGATCGTCGAACTGGTCGCTGTCGTCCGTCGGCCGGTAGCCCTCGGGAACCAGGCCGCTGACGTTCTCCACCACGAAGTCGGTGTAGGGCATCGACGGCGCCCGCCGCATCAGCACGGCGACGGCCTCGAACACCGGCGTCGCGTTGCCCGCGAGCACGGCGTCCCCGTCGTTGTCGCCGCGCAGCATGCGGCCGGCGGCCTCGGCGATGCCGAACCCGTGCCACGCCGCCAGAAGCGATGCCCGCGTGTCCGTGGGATCGGTCATCCGCAGCCGTCCGACGCACTCCGCGATTAGTTCCAGCGCACTGGGCTTGTGGCGAGCACCCGCTTCGGTTTCGGTCACGACAGTGACCGTAGCCAGCCCCAGTGCCGACACGAACGGGCGATCGGTCAAGTCCGACGCCTCCATGCCGGACGAAGGCTCCGATGCCCAGGCGTCGTCGGGCATCGGCCTGACTGGGAAGGACGACGAGGCCGGAGCGGCGATCAAGAATGCGCCGCCCCGGCCTCTCGTGAATCCGGTAGTCGTCCGGCGCGGTCGAGCCTCACCAGGTGTTTCGGCTACTGCCAGACGACGGTGATGGGGTGGTGGGGGCGGTCGAGGAAGAACCGGCCGCGTGTGGGGTCGGAGGTATCGGTGCCGTCGGCGGGGATCTCGAACCGGGCGCCACGGTGCCGGAAGTCCCGGTCCCAGGTGCGGATCTCGTCGGCGACACGGGCCGCCAGTGCACCACCGTGGGGGCCGTGACCGACGACGCCGGTTTCGGTGAGCTCGTGGCCCTCGCTGTCGTGCCCGCCGGGACGCTTGGCGAGGTAAGCCAGCTCGCCGTCGCCGGGCACGGCCATCCCGGTACGGAACATCGGGGTGATGCGGCCGGAGTCGATCGCGGTCTGCTCGGCTGGCATGCTGCGCAGGCCGCCGGGCAGGGCGCAGGTGAGCCAGAGGTACATCCACTCCAACGATTCCATCCGGGCGAAGGTGACCCCCGTCCATATCTCGCTGCGCGGCTGGTCGAGTACGCCGGTCAGCCGCTCGGGGGCGAAGGGCTGGTCCTGGTGGGACTGGAGGGTGACGGTGTTGTCGCCGGTCAGGTCGATCCGGCTGCGGGGGTCGTCGGCGATCCCGCCGCGCAGCGGGACGAAGCCGCACATCGCGTGCTCGACGCTGCGCCAGCCGCCGTCGCGGGCTCGCTCGAACGCGATCGAGCGCGACACACTCCCGCGAATCCGCAGGGGTACCACGAGCCGTCCGCCGGGTGCCAGCTGGGACAACCACTTGTCGGGGATTCCGTACGCGCCGACCGAGGCGATGATGCCGTCGTAAGGTGCGCCGGGCTCGTATCCATGGGCACCGTCGCCGAGCACGACCTCGACATTGCCGATACCGGCGGCGGCGAGGCGTTCGCTGGCGTAGTCGACGATGTCGCCGTCCACGTCGATGGCGGTGACGCGGCCTTCCTTGCCGACGAGGTGCGCCAGCAGCGCCGCGTTGTATCCGGTTCCGGCACCGATTTCGAGAACACGGTCACCGCGCTGCGGGCACAGCTGGTCCAGCAGGAGCGCGACGATGCCGGGCTGCGAGGCGCAACTCAGCACCTCGCCCTCCGGGGTTCGTTTGGTGACCACGATGTCGTTCGCGTAGGCGTCGGCCAGTTCGACGTCCGGGACGTAGTGGTGGCGTTCGACCGTCCGCAATGCGTCTTCGACGGCCCCGTTGCGGGCATAGCCGGCGTCCTTGACTTTGCCTATCAGGGCTTCCCGCAGGGCTTCGGGCGACATGTCGGTCGTCGTGAGGTTCATCGGCGCCTTTCGTGACGAGTTGGTTGCGTGGTCGGTGCCCGTGAGCCTGGGCGATCGAGCGAGCCGGTCGCCGATTCTGGGCCACACCCCCGACAGAAACCGGGCACGACGCCCCGCCCAATGCGTCGCGCGACGCTCTCCGATCGGCACGGCCCGATGCCGACGTGCGGTGATCACGAGGTGCGACGTTCACCTGCTACGAGTTGTACCCGATCGGGTGTAGTGACGGCTTCTCGCTGACTGGAGACCGGAACATCGCGACTTGCACTGCGCGAGGCGCCTGCGCGAACTCATTGATTACGGAGACGCCATTTCCGCGAAGCGTACGAACAGAAAGAGAACCAGATCGGCCAATGGGGAGTTTCGCGCCCATTGGTCGATCCGGTTCCGAGGTTTCGAGCCGAAATGTGCTATTTCTTGCGGCGGGATCGCGATCGAGACTTGGTGGCGACCGGTTCTTGCTGGGCAGTGTCGTATGCAGTCAGCACCTCGACGGGAATACGGCCCCGGTCGGAGACAGGCCAGCCGTTCTCGCGAGCCCATGCTCGGACGGCGCGCGTGCGCTCTCGGTCGGTGGCAACTTTGGCGCCGTTGATGTTCGGCGTCGTCGAGCGTGTCTTGCGGCCCCCGGTTCGGCGTCCCGCCGCGATAAAGGGCGCGAATTCCTCGCGCAAGCGCGCGGCGTTGTCGTCGGACAGGTCGATCTCGTAGGCCGCGCCATCCAACGTGAACGGGACAGTCTGCGTGGCATCGCTTCCGTCGATATCGTCGACCAAGTCGACTCGAACTTTCTGCGCCATGAATATCCTCCAGTTCTTCTCTATTGTTTCTCTATTAGAATTCCTGCGTGGGGTAACAATTCACATTAGCTCCGGTCGATCAATAATCTCGATGCGGGTCACCACGTCCCCGTTGCTCCGGTCGGGATTCGCGCGGCCGGTCGAGGGCTCGCTCCATGCTGCGGCCGGTGGACGGTGCGCGCGTGCGATGCTGAGGCGTACTGGCACGGATGTGGGACGAAGGTTCATCGATGGCTGCCGACATGACCTACCTGTGTTTCGTGCCCGAGCACACCGACACCGGGCACCGGGTGCTGGGCATCCACACCAGCGAGGACGGGGCGGTGGCCGAACCGCTCGCCGAACTGGTCGATGGCCCGGCCGCGACCGTGCTGGCGGACGCGCTCAACGGGATCGTGCAGCACCGCGACACCGCGCAACGCCAGCTCGACGCCGTGCTCGCCGACGTGGCCGACGACGTGCGCGCCGCGGTGTCCGCCCTCCTGCCTCGCCTAGCCCGCACCGGTGCCGCGCAGGAGCGCCTGCGGGTCGCGGCGGCGCTACCGGGCTTGTGTGAGCGGGGCCCGGGGTTGTTTACCACGACGAACTGTCCCGGCCGGTGCGAGGTGTGCGGGACCTGCCGCAACGATTGCGCCGAGTGTCCCCGGTGCCGCCAGTTCGACTGTGAGGTGTGTCTGCCGGTGGTGATCACTCCGCGCACCGCCGCCGCGTTGGACGCGGCCCTGGGCAGGTTGGCCGACGAGGTCTACGACATTGCCGAGCAGACTCCCCTGGCCGGCGGTGGGCCCGCAATAGACGCGGACACAACGATCCCGCCGTGCGTGGCCGACCGAGACCCCTGGTTTTTGCGCCGCTACGCGCGGGCCTTCGACGACCTGGCTTGCGATCTGGCTGCCGGGCGACGTCCCATCCCGGCGTGCACCGCCGAGGAGATCGCCCTGGATCTGGCGATCCAGGATGCCGAACGGTGCCAGCACGACGAACCCGACCTGCACGCCGATTTTGTGGCCGCGTACCCGGGTTCCCGGTTCGACTTCGACTGGCACATCCTGCAAGACGCTCTGTTCCAGGACAAGGACTACGAGGGGCTGCTCGCTCATCCGATCCCCCTGTCCTACGACGCGGCCGAGGAGTGGTTCGGCGAGTTCGGCAACGTGCCCACCCGCGATCCCGAGCGCGGATTCCGCCGCTGACGCTGCCGCCGCTGCCAGCAACCCAGGTGTTCACGTTGTGGCACTCGTTCGGCACGTTCGGTGTCAACGCGGGCGAAGTCTTGCGGGGAGTGCAGCTACCCTGACGGGTAGTGGCGGGGTGTCTCCGGAAGGGAGCGTGGCCATGGCAGCAGCTGAGGAGGACCGTGGGCCGGCGGGGGTCGGGCGGCGAGTCCGGGCCGCGCGCAAGCTGCACCCGAACTTGGGCCAGCGGCAGCTCGCCGCCCGGATGCACGTGTCGGTCTCGCTGGTGCGCCAGGTTGAGCAGGGCCGCAAACCGGCGTCTCCGGCGTTCGTCGCGGCGGCGGCGCGGGCGCTGAACCTGACCGTCTACGACCTCTACGAGCAGCCCAGCCCGCAGTTTGGTACCGAACGCGAGGGCATCGCCGAGCTGGAGACCGCTGTGATCGCGGGGCCCGCCCTGGCAACCGACGATCCGCCATGTCCCGTGGGCACCCTGGCGCGGGCGGTGGACACGGTCGCCGACCTCCAGCGGAAATCGCGGTACGACCGCTCGTCGGCGATGATGCCCGATCTGCTCGCCGCCCTGCACACCGCCGCCGCTCATGCCCGTGCGGGCGCTGAGGCCGAGCGGGCGCACGCGTTGCTGACCCACCTCTACCAGTGCGTCACGATCTGTCTGCACCGCATGGGTTCACCGCTGTCCGGGCAAGCCGCCGAACGCGCGGCCACCGCCGCGAGCGCCTCGGGTGATCCGCTGCTGGCCGCGCTGTGCGAGGGCGAGATCGGGTTGCCCCTGATGCACCGAGGCGCCTACGCCGCCGCCGAGCGCCTCGCCGCGACCGGACGGTCCCTGGCCGAGGCCGAACCTGCCAATCCCGCGTCGCTGACCGTGCGCGGCTATCTCCACCTGCGCTCGGCGATCCTGTCCGCCCGCTCCGGCGACCGCGCCACCTCCGATACGCACCTGGCCGAAGCCGCCGGCTGCGCCCGCATTCTCGAGCCCGGCACGGACTTCTACGACACCGCGTTCGACCCGGCCAACGTGACCATCCACTCCGTGGCCGCCGCCGTCGAACTCGGCGACGGCGCCACTGCGCTGGCCCGCAACACCTCGTTGCCTCCCGGCACCCTGGCCTCCCGGAAAGGACACCACCACGTCGACCTTGCCCGAGCGGCCCTGCTGCAAGGACGCCGCGATCAGGTCCTGGCCGAACTCAACACCGCCCGCGCCTTGGCGCCGCAGCTGACCCGCTACCACCCGCAGGTCCACGAAACGGTGGTCACCCTCGCCCACCACGACCGCCGCCGCTCCGACTCCCTGGCCACCTTCGCCCGCTGGGCCGGAATCCAGCTCTGAACCAGAGCCCGTCCGGACCGCGACCGGCGCCCCCGCTTGGCGGACACGTCGCGCGACGACGAGCGGACGGTCACGCCTGCCCGGGATCCTCGACGGTCGGCCGCTTGCCGAACACGAACCGTTCGATCGGCGCTCGCGGGCCGTCGAACTGACACAAGGTGACCAGGACGATCACGGCGGGCCAGGCCACGACAGCCACGCCGGTCAGCAGCACCGCCCGCGCGACGTGCGACCAGTACCAGCTGCGCGTCAACCCCGGAATGTAGGCGCTCCACGCCATCCGCCACACGGTGATCCCGGTGCACACGCCCACCAGCAACGCCAACCCCGCAAGGGAGCGATCGGGAACGAGGAATACCTGCATGTACAGCTGCGTGATCGAACTATCCACTGAATTGCCGCCTCGTCTCTCGTGTTCTCCCAGGTTTTCGTGCGCCGTCGAGCACACGGCGACCGACAGAATGCCGCGGCACGGCAGCGCCGAAGTACCACCGCAATGCCACACCCGCGCCCGCGCTGACCGGCGACGATGCCGAGAACAAGGCCCTATGAGGTGACTGGCAGGATCGCCAGAACGGGCGCATGCTGAAAGTTCCTGCCGAAGCACGCGAGGGGGAACCGAATTGAGCACCGCGACTACCACCGAGGTCCGCACCGGATTCGGCGCGGCGATCCTGCTGGGCATCGGCGATGACGACAACGTCGCCTGCGTCGCCGAACACGACGCCGCCACCGAGGACGAGGCCCGCCGCTGGATCGAGCAGACCTTGCCCACCGCGGCGATGCCGGACTGGGTCCACCAGCGCCCTCACGGCACGGCCGGAGCCTTCCTGTTTGCCGTCTACACCGAAGGCATCCGTGTCCAAGACGGACCGGGTGAATCCCGCTGGGAGACCTACCCGGACGACGCGCCCGAACACACCGCCGACCTCATTGATGGTGCCGTGCGCTGGTGGCCGCGTGAGGACACCCAGCGATAACAACACACCGCGCGCGACGGGCTCGTTGGGACGGTCCCGCCGCCTAGACTTCTGCCGATGGCACCCACCGGATCGGAGTCCACGCGCCTGGCGATCGTGCGCGGCAATTCGGGATCGGGTAAAAGCTCCGTGGCGCTGGCGGTCCGTGCACACCTCGGCCGGACCTGCGCCGTGGCGGCCCAGGACGTCATCCGCCGGACCATCCTCAAAGAACGCGACGTGCCCGGCGGCGTGAACATCGGTCTCCTCTCAACCGTGGCCCGCTACGCCCTCGACAACGGCTTGCACGTGATCGTGGAAGGCATCCTGCATGCCGAGCGCTACGGCGACATGCTCGCCGAACTCGCCGTCGACCACCGCGGCCGCACCGGCGTCTACTACCTGGACGTCTCGTTCGAGGAGTCGCTGCGCCGGCACGCGACCCGGCCGCAAGCGGCCGAGTTCGGCCCCGAGCACATGCGCGAGTGGTACCGCGCACGGGACCTGCTCGGGCTCGACGGCGAGCAGCTCGTCCCGCCGACCTCCAGCCTGCAGGACACTGTCTGGCGCATCCTCGCCGAAGTCTTCGACCAGCAGCACAAGCGAGACCCCGACCCGGCTGCTCCTGTCGCCTTGAGCAGCGCCACCGACGGGTGACCGCCGCCGCGCTCCGGTCCGCTCAGCGCGCGACGGTGTAGATCTGGCAGACGCGGCCAAGCTTGTAACTCCCCATCAGGAGCACCTCGCACCACAGCCGCGTGGCAGTTGTCGAGTCGCGGGTCGGTTAGAACAGGCTCTCCTGCTCGGCGGGGTCTGTCGCCGGGTGCTTGGGCTCCAGCCGAGCGTCGCGTTCGAGGTCGTGCAGACCACGCCACGCACCCAGTTCGAGCAGGCGGGTCAGTACGGTGACGGTGAGTTCGACGTCGGCCATCGCCCGGTGCCGGTCGGCGGGTATCGGGATGCCCAGGTGGCGTGCGACGTCGTTGAGCCCGTGATGCGTCAGTCCGGTCAAGACGGTGCGGGCGAGTCGGACGTTGTCGAGTAGTGGTGTCGCCGCGAGGTTCGGGCAGTGCTGGCGTTGTCCGTAGATCAGGGTGCGCTCCGTGGCCGCTCCGTGTGCCACAACCCGGTACGGCCAACTCGCAGTCTCGTCATCGGGCGCGGGCAGTAGCCGGTCGAGGGCGGCCATGACCTCCCTGGCGGGTGGCGCGTCGGCGAGCATCGCCGGCGTGAAGCCGACCGCGCGCTCGCGCCAGGTCACCGGTATGCCCGCGGGCGGCTGGATGAGCGACTCGAACCTGTCGATCTCGACCAGGGCGCCGCTGCGGTATTCGAGCTTGGTCGCGGCGACCTCGATCGGTTCCGGCGAACGTCCGGCCGGGGTGAGTCCTTCGAAGTCGAGGACCAGCAGCCGGGTCCGTCGCATCCTGGGATCGCCGCCGAGATCAACCAAGCTCATTGCCAGCGCCCTCCGAACGGGACATCGGCGACTGCCGAGACCCTGCCGCCGGTAGGCGACGCGTCGGTGGTCGGCCCTGTTCGCTGGCCCACCTGTTCCGATGAAATCCAGTCACCGCAGCACCTTTCGGGTCCGCACACGCTATTTCGGTGGTGGCACGCCCCGCTACCTCGGCCACAACCACGCCGTTCGCCGCGACGTGGGGACGTCGGCCGGCGTGTCTGGCGGGAGGGTTAGGACGCGGGCGACCAGGACCAGGGGCGGGGCCCGTTCCGGCCGCGTAGACAGGAGACACGGAGTGCGGCTTCCTGGTGCGCGTGGGGATTCTCGGCGGCGTGTTGGGCGAGGTAGCAGGTCATGCGGAGTTCGCGGATGTCGCGCAGGAGCGCGAATCCGTCCCAGGTGGTGACGTCGTGGCCGTAGCGGTGGCAGAAGTCGCGGTAGTCGGCGGCGCTGATCCAGGCGAAGCTCGTGTGCTTGATGGCGGTGGAGACGAGATCCCATTCGGGTGGGCCGATGGAGGCGCGTTCGAGGTCCAGCAGCACGACCTGGTTGTCGTTGGTGGCCACGACGTTGCCGACCCAGGCGTCGCCGTGCAGCACGGTGTGCGGCAGGCCGGCGGGGAGGCGGTTGTAGCTCTCTCGCAGGGTGGTGAGGTGCTGGTGCAGCCAGGCGCGGTCGTCCTCGGTGAGGCTGGTGGCGGCGGCGATGCGCTCGTCGAGGCGGACGAACGGCTCCAGTGCGGAGAACGGGTGCTGCCCGGTGACCGGCAGGTCGTGCAGGCGGCGCAGAGCCGTCGCGACTTGAGCAGGGGTGCCCTTGTGATGGGTGGGCAGCTCGTGCCAGAAGGTCACCGCGCGCCCGTGCGCCTCGATGGGTTGGCCGAGGTCGTCGAGGGCGCGGACGGCGGGGATGTCGTGGTCGGCGAGCCATCGGGCGATGCGGACTTCCCGGGTGGCGGCGTCGAGCTGGCCGGGTCGGGCGATGCGGGCGACGATGCCGCCGGCGAGCCGGAAGATCGCGTTCTCGCCGAGCCGGATGGGCTCAGCGCCCCGCGCGTCGATGCCTGCCTGGTCGCAGGCGTCGCGCAGTACCTTCTCGGCTTCGTCGGTTCCAGCCGTGGTCACGACGCGGCGACCACCGTGTGGATGCGCTGGCGCAAGGCGGCGACCTCGGGCGTGCGGCTGTGGCGGTGGGCGTAGCGGGACAGCTCGCGCAGGTCGTCGGCGGCCCGGCGGGAGCGCACGGTGCCCGCGATGTCGAGCGCGGCCTGGCCGATGACGGCAGCCTCGGCGGGGTCACCGGTGGCCATGGTCAAGGTGGCCAGTTTGATCTGGGAGATCGCGCGGGAGCGGGCGTAGGCGTCGGTGTGCCCGGTGACGGCGTCGGTCAGCCGCGCGGTGGCGTCGAGCGGCCGGTGACCGTGAACGGCGAGGTCAAACAGGGCGTGGCCGGTGTCGCCGACGTGCTGGGCATGGTCGTAGTAGGCCATCCACGGCGGATCGTTGGCGGGGGTGGCGTGGGCGAACTCGTCGTCAGCGCGGCCGACGGCGGCAAGGGCGTCACGGGTGCGGCGCATCTTGGCCAGCGCGCGGGCGTGCGCGGTGTGGAGCATTGCCCGCTCGGTCGCGGTGAGCCGGTCGGCGCGTACCAGGGCGTGCTCGATCCAGGTCAGCCCTTCGTCGGGTTTGCCGATCCAGATCGCGTGCCGCGCCATGGAGGAGAGGATCTTGGCGCGCAGGTGCCAGTCGCCGGCCTCTTCAGCGCAGGCGAGGCCGAACTGGAACGCGTGGGTGGCGTCGTCGTGGGCGTAGGCGTCGAAGGCCATGAACCCGCAGGTGTGGGCCAGGTAGCCGATCGCGCTGCGCAACGGGCCTCGCAGCGCCTCGTCGCAGCTGGCGTCGAGCAAACCGGCCGACCACTGCAGCTGGGCTTGGACGGCTTCGCGCGCGAGGCCGCCGCCGTACGTGTGGTCCCAGCTGGCGAACACCTTCGCCGCGGTGGCGATCTGTCCGATTTCGGCGGTGCCGACCCGGGAGGGGACGGGGGTAGGTTCGCTGCCCTGCAGCCGGGCGGCGACGGGAGCCAGTGTCAGCGCGCCGACACCGAGGCCGACGCTGCGCAGGAACTGCTTGCGGTCCACGTCCGCCAGCTTTACCACCGTTCGCCGCCGGTTGGTAAAGCCCAGCGCGGCATCAGTGGAGGCCCCCAGC
Organism: Prauserella endophytica; assembly: GCF_005146945.1. GTDB lineage: Bacteria > Actinomycetota > Actinomycetes > Mycobacteriales > Pseudonocardiaceae > Prauserella_A > Prauserella_A endophytica. Next base: position 11,785 of record NZ_SWMS01000047.1, on the reverse strand, counting down.
ACAGCTCGCAGCGCTTCCCGGTAGAGCGCGCCGGGCCAGCGGATCACGCCGCGTTCGAGCTTGCCGATGTAGTTGGCATCAGTCACGGCCTGCGTCTCGTGGTGCACCGCGATGTGCTGATTGACCAGGTCAGCAAGCTCCTGACGAGACAGGCACTCGCCCGGTTGCGTCGGGGACTCGGTGCGTTCCCGAGCCTGCCGGAGCTCATCGTTGTCCATTGGTGCGGGTCGCCCTCCCACGTGCTGACCTGCCCCATCCTGACACAGCTCGTGGTCAACTCAACACCATCGGTCGACAGGGGAGGATGGCAACCCTCCCCGAATCCTCCCCTTGACGTCCCACGTCCGCGCCTTGGCCCCGCCGTGGGCCCGGGTAAGGGTCGAACCATGGCAGAAGTGATCGCCCGGCATGCCCACGGTCCACGCCGCGCCAGAAGCGGCGTCGATCGTCAGAGCTGGTCAGCGGTGGGCACGTCGGCGGGGTCGGCGCGGGGCGCGTGAACCGTGGCGGAAGGGTGGCGGGACTGTGTGGCCGTCGTGGTCGCGCTCGACAGTCCAATAGGCCGGATGGCCGAGGTTGTCGACCAGGCCGCTCGTCATCTACCACCGCCCGATCAGCCTTACCTCTGCCCGTGCTGCTCGACCGATCCGTGGCCCTGCACCTTGTTCGACGACGCGGCTCGACGTCTGCTGGCCGCCGGGCTGCGCCTCGCCGAGTTCGTGCCGAGCGAGCTGCACGAGCGCCTCTGGCCCCAGCGGCAGCGACGCTAACCAGACGAGTAGAAGGAGCCATTCCGATGGACGAGGTACTCACCGCCACGCTGCGGCGGGCTGTCGTCGACCGGCTGGACTACCTCGACGTCCTGGCTGCGACAGGCGACACGCCCTCCAAAGCCGCCTTGGCCGAAACGGAGATCGCCCGATTGACAACCGCGTGGCGGCAGTTGCTCGACCAGCACGCACTTGACGCCCGCGGTCAGTGTGCCCGCTGCTCGCGCCGATGGCGGCGCAGCGAGTGCACCGTGTGGGAGACGGCTCACCAGCAGCTCATCGGCGACGACGCACCGTCCGGCGCTGATCGAGCCGGACGGCACCGGCTCCGCCTCCTGCCGCATTGAGGTATCGGACCGGTTCGTAATTCCTGGGCGTGACCGATGAGGAGGTTGTCACCAATGCAGTTGCTGTGGCTGAAATCGAAACCCGTGGCATCGTGGCTCTAGCCCGACTCGGTCTCTACGGTCTGGCGGTACAGCAGCTCGTACAGGTGTGCGCCCTTGATGAGGACCGAGGCTTCGACGGGGCGTTCGTTGTCGCTGTAGATGACACGCAACTGCCGGATCACCGGCGTCCCATCCGGGAGGTCCAGCGTCTCGGCTTCCTCCACCGTCGGGGGGCGTGCCGAAATCCGGTCGACGAAGGTCCTCTGAGGAAGGCCGAGGTCGGCCAGGACCTGGGGTGCGCCGCCGCGGATTTTCGCGGCCTTGGCCAGGCTGCTGTTGGCGGCAATCTCGGCGGGATAGTACGACGCGGACAATTCCACGGGCTGCTCGTCGTGGAAGAGGATTCTGGTGCGGACGATCGCGGAAGCGCCCGGCGCCAGTTGCAATCCGTCGGCGATGTCCGCCGGTGGGATGACGTTGTCGACGTTGAGCAACTGGTAGCGGAACCGGCCTGGTTCAGGCTTGATGTAGGCGGAGGCGTCGATGATGAACGGCCGCCGATCGCGGACATAGACGCCTTTGCCGACACGGCTGTCGAGGAAGCCTTCGTCCTTGAGCGCCTTCAGCGCGTGCTGGATGGTGGCGTTCGCTGCGCCGTACCGCTCGACGAGTTGCGCGGTGGACGGCAGTTGCGTACCTGGGCTCAGCTCGCCGCGCATGATGAGATCGCGCAGTTCTGCTGCGATTTGCTGATGCCGGGGCCGGATGTCACGGGTGCGAGGCAAGTCCGACTCCTGGAGACGCCGTCGGGGCAGTCATGGCGTCAGCTCGTATCGCAGCCGTCGCCCCTCGGCCACCATCGTCATCACGCTGGCTTCGACGGGCAGATCGTTCTCGGAGACGAGCGCGCGAGCGAGCAGCAGCACACACGACGGGTCGTCCAGCTCCAGCACGGCCCGTTCGTCTGGTGTCGCCAAGCGTGCGCTGACGTCTTCACGGACGCGGCGAGGCGGATGACCGAGGTCAGCCAGGAGGGCAACGGCACCACCGGGGATCTTGCGGGGCTCGGCCAGCCTGGTGCCCCGAGCGATGTTCGCGGGGTAGTACGAGTCGACGAGCTCGACCGGGTGGTCATTGAACAGCATGAGACGGCGCCGCACGACTACCGCCTCGCCCGCAGCCAGGCCCAGCATGTCGGCGACCGCCGCGGAGGCGACCACCTCGTCAACACTCAGCAGCTTTTGAGTTCCCGTGCCGCCGTGCTCTGCCGCCTCGGCGCCCCAGGCGTCGCCGCGATGGCCGCTCACGTAGGGCATCGACACGCTCGTCCACGGGCCGGCGCTCGTCATCGCTCGCCCTCCTTGCGTCTTACGGATGGGGGTGCTCCCACCGTTGACCTTAGTCGTAAGGCAGCAAGGCCACCCAGGACGTTCAGGCAGCGTCAACCTTGTCACCTTTCTGATATCGCAGTAAAGTCGTCTGTAGTGAAGGTACTACAGAACGTCACTAACTCCGTTCGACCCCCGAACTTCCGGCCGCTGCGTCATCCGGCCCGGCAAGACAGTTCGGCCGCCAGCGCACATCGTCCGAGTGCCGTTCGGCATGACCGAGGAAGGAGGGCTACATGAAGGCCACTGAGGAGAAGTGTGTGGCGGACGGCCAGGTCACCATCTCGCAGTCGTTCGGCTTCAGCGCCAGCCACGAGCTGAGGCAGTTACCGGCCAGTCACAAATGTCGCCGCAATCACGGCCACAACTACACGGTGACCGCCTCGGCGCTTGTGCACGATGACGCCCCCGGAGACCTGTCGCCTCTCGGGGACTATCTGGCCGCGACGTTTGACCACCGGTTGCTCAACGAGCAGGTCACCTTCCACCCGACGAGCGAGCTTCTCGCTGCTCACCTTGCCGAGTGGTTCCGGGACAACATGGAATCGGCGATGCCGATCACGCTGGTCGAGATGGTGGTGTCGGAGACTGCGACCACCTCAGCGCGCTGTGACGGCGTCACCGGTGAGGTCACGATCTCGAAGACCTTCAAGACCAGCCACGGCGACGTCGCGCTGGTGCTGGGGGCGGACGGGCTCAACGAGGTTGGGTTCATCACCGATTTCGGCGACCTGAAGCCGTTCGGGACGTACCTCCAGGCGTCTGACGCCGACGCGGGGCTACGTGCTGCCGGCCCTGCGCTGGTCGCTCACCTGGCTGGCTGGTTCGTCGACAACGTCGAGCCGGAGATCCGCGGTCGGCTCGTATCCGTACGGGTCGACTCGGGGACGACCACCGGTCTGTGGGAGCGAGGCGATGCCTCGTGAACACGCCGGCCTTGGCTCCCGGACGTGTAGAGGGTTCCGCGATTCTCACGGAGCGGTTCGAGTCGTTTCAGGGCGAAGGTCCGTGGACCGGGCAGCGCTGCGTGTTCGTCCGGTTCTCCCGGTGCAACCTCCGGTGCGGCTTCTGTGACACCCCGGAGAGCTGGGACTGGAGCAGGTACAACCCGGCCGAGGTCAGCGACAGAGTCCCCATCGCCGAGCTGGTGTCGTGGGTGCGTGAGCGCGGCGTGGACATGATGGTGATCACCGGCGGGGAGCCGATGTTGCAGCGGACCGCCATGACCGCCCTCGCCCGCGGCCTGGCGAACGTGCGGGTGCAGGTCGAAACCAACGGCACGATTGCGCCCACACCGGAACTTGCCTCCTTGGTCGACCTCTGGGTGGTGAGTCCGAAACTCGCGAATTCCGGCATGACCTACTCCGCCCGAATCAAGCCCGAGGCCCTCTCGGCGTTGGCCGCGACCGACCGCGCGGTGTTCAAGTTCGTTGTCGTCGAGCCCGACCGCGACCTCGACGAGATCGCCCAGCTCGTCGAGGAGCACCAGCTGGCTCCGGTGTGGGTGATGCCGGAAGGCACCACCCAGGAGAAGGTTCTGGCTGGCATGGACGCGCTCTACGGCCCGGCCACTGATCGCGGGTGGAACGTCTCCACCCGCCTGCACATTCTCACCGGAGCGCGGTGACACCGATTCCCAGACTGAACACCGGATCGCGCGGTTTCCCGTGCCAGCACCAAAAACTCCGTGACCTCCTGTTGAAGGATGCCTTCCGATGACCTGACCGAGGCCACCGTGATGCTCGCGGTCGTCGCTGCGCTGGCATGCCGCGCAGCGCCTGCGCGCCGGGGCACTCCCCCGAGCCGCTGCTGACGTCTTTTGACCGATTTACCGAACCCGGAAGCGAGGCAAAGTCCGTGACCAACACTCTCGACAGGCTGGTTCCCAGCGACAGCCAGGATCTGGCGTCGCCGGGCCCGGTCGACACCGAGCGCGTCGCCGATCTTGTCGGCCAGCTCCTCGCCGCGATCGGCGAGGACCCCGGACGGGTGGGCCTGTCGGACACGCCGGCCAGGGTCGCCGCGTGGTGGAGCGGCTTCTTTTCCCCGGAGCCGTCGGCCACGCCGACCTGCTTCACCGAGCAGCACCTGAGCGGCCAGTTGGTCGTGATCGGCGGTATGAGCGTCTGGTCGCTGTGTGAGCACCACCTGCTGCCCATGAACCTGGACGTCGCAGTCGGTTACGTGCCGGACGGCGAGGTGATGGGCCTGTCGAAGTTCGGCCGCATCGCACAGCAGTGCGCCGGTCGCCTTCAGGTGCAGGAGCGCTTCACCCGGCAGGTAGCGGACGAGATCGCCGTCGTGATTGGCAGTACCAACGTGGCCGTCGCGGTCCGCGGCACGCACCTGTGCATGAGCGCGCGGGGCGTGCGGATGGAGGCAGCTCGTACCACCACACTTCAGGCCAGCGGCCGGTTCGAGAGCGATCCTGTGCTCTCCCAACAGTTCCTCACTCTCGCCACCGACAGGTGGAGGGCCGTCTGATGGCTAAGAGCATCGCTTTCTCCGCGATCGCGCCGCCGGACTACCTGAACGCCTTCGTCGCGCAGGAGCCCGCCAGCGTCCACCACGTGGCGGCCCAGCGTGTTCTGACCGACGCTGCCTACCGCGCGTTCTTCCATCGCGAGGCCCAGCGGGGCGCGGAGATCATTGTCGACAACGGGGTCTTCGATCTCGGCCACGCCCTGCCGGCCGCCGACCTGATCGCGGCAGCCCGCATAGTCGACGCCCGCGAGATCATTCTCCCGGACGTCATGCGCGACGGACTCGCCACCATCAAGGCCAGCGACGAAGCCGCCCGCGAGATCCTTGACCTGAGCGACGAGTTCCGCCTGTGCGTCGTGCTGCACGCGGCAGACGATCACGAGTGGCTGCACTGCTACGACTACTTCGCCTCCAGCGACTACGTCGGAGCAATCGCGCTGCCCGCCTCCCGGCGCCCCGCCCCCGAAGACCAGCTCTGCCGCACCCGCTGGGCGGCCACCCAGTACCTGGAAGACCACGGCATGATCGAGGACAGGATCGTCTATCGGCTGCTCGGCCTCGGCCGCACCGGACACCTGGAACTCGTCGAACAGCGCGAGCACGAATGGATCGCCTCGGTCGACGGCGCAGCGCCGGTCATCCTCGGCGCGATGGGCATCGCGATGCTGCCCGGCGGCCCCTACAAGAAGCCCAAAACTCCTCGGATCGAGGACCTGGGCCCCATCCCCGAGGAACGGTTCGACCTGATCCGACGCAACATCGCCGTCGTCCGCGAGGCGGCCGGCAGCAGCGTCCGTATCCCGGAGGCCGCCTGATGAACCTGCTCGCCAATGCAGTCCTGCCCGCACGCCCCGACTCGGCGTTGCGCAGTTCTCCCATCGCGGTGGACGGGCACACCATGGCCCCGGACCGCCTTCTGCGCTACCTCCAGATCAAGGTGCACCACCTGATCCAGGACCACGACTGGGACAGCATTCACGTCGTCGGCAGTTACGACCGCCAAGCGGTGATCTCCGCGCACGAGAAGACCGGCAAGCTGTTCAACTTCGAGCGCCCCACCGCCGACATCCAAGGGCGTGCCCTCATCGTCAAGGCATTCCCCGGTGCCGACTACGTCCACCACTATGCGCTGATCATCGCCACTTACCTGGCCATGATGGGCAAGGCGGTTGATACCGTCACCTACGCGCTTCCCGACCCCGCGGTATCCCGTGAAGCGGTGAAGCGACTCACTCTCGACCTCGACGGCGATCTCGTGATCGTCGGCTGGGGCCTGGCGCACCTCGCCCCGCCGGACGGTGTGTGGAACCACGGCCACGGCTACGCCTGGCAACGCACCGAGGTCCACGGCCGCAGGGTGGTCTACCTCGGTTTCCTGCACAGCATCTGGGGCGACGTCGCCGGGCGAGTCGTCACGCGCCTGGCGGAGCTCGGTGCCCGCGACGTCGTCTACGTTGGCAAAGTCGGCGCCCTGAACCCCGACATCGAACCCAACACGCGACTTGCCACCGGAAACACAAGCCTCGTAGGCGGCAGCGTCGTGACGTGGCCCGACTTCTTCGGTGACTTCGCCACTGCACAACCGGGCGTGCACACGGGCGTCCACGTCACCTCGCCCTCGATCCTGCTGGAGAACAGGGACTGGCTGACCGAGCACGCCGAGCACGCCTTCGTCGATCCGGAGATCGGCCCCATGGGGGTGGCAGCACGCGACGCCGGAATCGACTTCGGTTATCTGCATGTCATTTCCAACAACCTCGCTCGCCATTACCCCGCGGACTTGTCCAACGAGCGGCACAGCGACGTTGTCCGGCGCCGCACCGTCCTAATCAGACAGATCCAAGACGTCATCGCCAACCGACTGGCCGCCCGGCCGATCTGAACCCCTTGGAGGAGCACCGCATGACGAACGCAGCACCTTTCTTCAACCCCACGCGCGGACGGGAGATCACCGTCGTCGGCATCGACGGCGCGGGCAAGTCCACCCTCGCCGCCCGCCTGCACCAAGCGCTCACCGAGGCTGGCCACGAAACGATCCTGATCGGCAAGCACAGCACCGAAGTCCCGATGGACCCGGAGTTGTCCGCCTACGTCGATCAGCTCAACGCCCTGGTCTATCGCCGCGACGCACGCATCGCCCAGGCGTGCGGTGACCACTACTGGCTGCTGGCGTTGGCCGCCTGGTACACCCTCCAGGACAAACTCGTCATCCAGCCCGCTCTCGCCGCCGGAACACACGTGATCCTCGACAACGCCCACCACAAGATCCTCGCTCGCTACGCGGTGAATCCCGACGTCTCCACCAGCCTGGCCGAGCAGGTCTTCGCCCACCTCACCGAACCGGACCTGGTGTTCTTCCTGCGCATCAGCGCCCGTGACGCGCTCGCCCGCAAGGGCGAATTCAGCTCCCTGGAAACCGGCCACTCCGGCGGCGCGGACGAGGACTTCATCCGCTACCAGGACGTCGTTCTCGCGAAGCTGCGCGAGCACGAGCAGCGCAGCGGATGGCTGTCGATGGACGTGACCGACATGGACCGCGACGCGGTCTTCAAGACCGCCGCCGACGCGCTCGCCGACCGCCTCCAGCTCGCCATCTGACCCGCCCGCAGCCACCACGAGGAACGCACCAATGCTAGTGACCCGACCGACCGACGGCGAGTACGTGTGCCACGGCATCACCTGGGCGACAGGAGATCCCCGGCTGCTGCTGGCCCCGCTGCCTGACGACGGGCCGCTGGTCTACGCCGAGATCATGAACCAGCGACTCGGCTTCGCGGTTGGTACTGGCCGGTGGTGCACCGGCCGGTATCAGTTCGCCGACACGGTGCGCGTCGAGGCCCTCGCGTGCCCCGACCGCGCGCCGACCGAGCAGAGCGACCAGTGCGCCCGTTGTCTGCGCCAGGACGAGTTCCGCTTCGCCCACCAGTTCCACCAGGACGGCAACGTCCCCGAGACCTTGCGCCAGTACATGGACCAGCCGCACTGGCTCTACCTCGCCACCTTCGCCGACGGCGCCACCAAGGTCGGCACCGCAGCCGAACCACGCAAGCAATCCCGCCTCGACGAGCAGGGCGCCCTGATCGCCACCTACCTGACCAAGAGGTCCGACGGCCGGGCCGTACGCCACCTCGAAGACGCCATCACCCGCGGCCTGCAGATGCCCCAGACCGTCCGGGCCTCAACCAAGCTCAAGGCGCTGGCCAACCTGACCGACCTGTCCACCGCGAGCGCGACCCACGACCACCACGTCTCCCGTGCCGCTGACGCGCTCGCCGCCATGGACACCCCGGCAATGCTGGAGAAGTGGACTCCTCCTGCCGAAGGCGACCGAATACGCGTCGCCGCCGGTGTACGGATGCTGTATCCACACGACCTGCGCGACGGCGAGCACGGCTTCACCGTCGTCTCGTGCGTCGGCACCCAGATACTGGCCGTCCTGGACGGTGACGACGAGGTGGACTACGTGCTCGACCTCGGCACCCTCAAGGGTCGCCGCATCACGCTCGGCCCGTTCACGTCGCCCGTCGCCGCCTTCCAGAACTCTCTCTTCTAACCGACCCCGGCTGGCTCATCGCGTCCGTCTGCCGAGAGCCTGGCTCTGCACCCCTGAAGCGAGGTACCCGCGATGGCACCCCTGGACGCCCTTCTCGGCTGGGACGAGGACACCACCGCAGAGGCGTACGCCGCCTTCACCCGTGACTTCCCCATGTACGCGGCCACCAGCCGAGACCTTGCCCGCCGCGCTGAGCTCACCGACGGCCGCCTGGTGGTCGACCTGTGCGGCGGAGCCGGCGCGACCGCAGAGGCAATCCTCGAACTCGTCCCGATCGACGCCCAGGTCGTCTCCCTGGACGCCGCCGCCGCCATGCAGCGCGTTGGCCGACGCACCCTGGCCGACCCGCGCCTGACCTGGGTCACCGCCCCAGCCGAAGACCTGGCCGACCACGTTCCCGGCGCGGCGGACGCCGTGGTGTGCAACTCCGCGATCTGGAAGACCGACGTGCCACGGGTGTTCGCCGCCGTCCACCAGGTCCTACGACCCGGCGGCCGGTTCGTGTTCAACGTCGGCGGCGGCTTTGCCGGCATCCGCCACCCCGACGAGACCAGCCTGCGCACCGGACCGTCGCTGAACACCTTGATCCGTCAGGTCGCGGCCCGTGACTACGGCTACGCCCCGCCGCCTCCAGCCGTCGAGGCAGCTCCCAAGCTGTCGGTGGACACGATCGCCGAGCACCTGTCAGTCGCCGGGCTGACCGTGCTCGACACCGAGGTCGTCGCCCAGCACAGCACCATGGCCGAGAAGAAGGCGTGGCTGTCGATTCCGGTCTTCGCTCGACCCGACGGCGAGTTCACCCACGCTCAGCGGACGGACATCCTCGACAAGGCGTACTCGCTGACCACGCCCGACGCGCCAACCGTGACGAGCTGGCTCGTGGTGGTCGCGCAGCGACCCAGGGAACAACGTTGACCGCCCCGCCGCCGGTCAGTAGCCGCGGCAGCGGGACAAAGTACTGCGACCACGCGGCCGTCGGTGTGCTCATCTCCTCGCCGGCCGGGCTGCTGGTCTTTAAACGGGCGAGGCCCCCGGCGGGGATCGCACCGGTCGCCGGTCATGTCGACCAGCACGGAGGGCCCGAGCAAGCCGCCCACACTGAGGTCGCCGAGGAAGTGGGCCTGACCGTCACCTCTCTTCACCTGCTGCTGAGCGCATGGCGGCCCAACCACTGCCGCCGGCCAACCAGGGACCGCGTGGGCCATCAGTGGTGGATCTATCGGGCCCAGACGTCTGGACCGGTCCGACCTTCTGCCCAAGAGGTGCGCGCCCCACGATGGCTGCACCAAGACCAGCTCCAGCAGTACGCGCACCGCACCGCGGCCTATGCCGGAGGGCAGCTGAGCGAGGAGCAGTTCACCGCGGAGCCCGGCTTGGAGCCGGTATGGGTTCGATTCCTGCACGAGCTCCAACTGGTGACGCTGCCCGACGACATCCTGAGTCTGATCGACAAGGTCCTCTGACCGTGCGCCGACCACGGGCCTCAGTGCGCCCCCACTACGTTGCCCGCTGCCAATCGCCGCACGTACGCGCGGATACGTTCGCGGTCCTCGGGAAACACGCTCTCCCACATCTCGTCCAGGTCGACCCACTTCGACGGCTGCCCAGCCTCTCCGCCGAGCGGCACATCACGGCCGACGACGGCCCCGTAGGACAGGCTCAGCGTCGGCGCCCAGTCGGCACGGAAGGAGCGGACAGCCACCGCGGCCGGGACAGGCAGCAACTCGCCCGCTACACCGGCCTCCTCCACGAGTTCACGGGCCGCAGCTGCCCGCGGCGTCTCGCCCGGCTCGACCTTGCCGCCAGGCGGTACCCATCCACGCACGCGGTGCCGCACGAGCAGGACGTGGCTGTACGTCGGGTCGGTGACCCAGACCTCGGCCGCGAGCGGCTCCATCAGCGTCTGATGGGCGCGCAGCCACGCCTGGGCGTCATCGAACTCCATCGCGGCAAGGCGGGCATCGGCGACCGCCGCTTCCACGGTCAACTGGTCAATCACCTGGCCCAGCCTAAGCCGACGTCGCAGCCGCCACAGACATTGACGAGAGCACCGCCCGCCGTGTCCCAGCCCGCTAATGAACGGCCTGAAGGTTCAGGCAGGTCATGCCTGCGGCGACCACGATGCACCGGCCCGGCCGCTGCGGGGATGACGCGCCCACCCCTCCGCGTCATGGGCGCCGCGGATCCCGGTCACACCCTCAGCCCGACGGGGCACCGGGCCGTCGCGCCCCCGTCGCTCCACTCCAGCGGCGCACGGGTGCCACATCCGCACACGAAGTTACAGTGTCAAGGGGGTCGTTCGAGTCGGGGTGAACGAACCCGCCCTCGGGGAGGCCAGTCATGGCGCACATCACCAGCACGCACCCGTGGTGTCCCTCGCTGGACACCACCCGGGCTGGGTTAGCCCGGGTGCGGGACGCCGCGCTGGGCGGCAAGGACAACTACGCCATCGACCGGGAACTGCTGGCCGAACTCGAACACGCCGCCCCCGGCTTTCGTGATCTCGTGCGGGCCGAGCGTGCCTGGCACACCCGCGCGGTGCGCTACCTCGCCGCCAGCGGTATCGACCAGTTCCTCGACTGCGGCGTCGGTTTGCCCGCACCGATCGACAACACTCACGAGATCGCCCAGCGCCACGATCCCGAGGCCCGGGTGGTCTACGCCGACGCCGACTGCATCGTGGTGGCTCACGGCCGCGCCCTGCTGCAAGACAACGACCGCGTACTGGTCGTCCAGACCGACTACACCTACCCCGAAGAACTCGTGCCCGCTGCGGGTGCATTGCTCGACTTCAGCCGACCGATCGCAGTGTTGCTGACCGATACCCTGCACTACGTCGACGACGACGCCCATCCCGACAAGCTCATGGCCACCTACCGCGACGCCCTCGCCCCCGGCTCCGCCGTCGCGGTCAGCCACTGGTTCGACCCCGAAATCGGCCCGGGGCACGACGCCGCCCGCGCTCTCGAAACCGCGTGGCAAACCCGCTGCCCCGGCTCCGGCCGCTACCGCACCCGAACCGAGATCGACGCTCTCCTTGACGGCCTACAGCTCCTGCCCCCCGGCTTGGTGGCGCTCGACGACTGGTGGCCCGACGGCCCTGCCCTGACCACACCGGCACCGACCCGCGCGCTCGGACTGGCCGCGATCGCCACCAAGCCCTGACCTGGCGCGACGCGGGCCACCGCACCAACCGAACAC
>NZ_SWMS01000046.1 GCF_005146945.1 Prauserella endophytica | reverse complement strand
TTCTGGATCGCGTCGGGCAATCCGATCTTGGTCCATCCGCGGCTTACACAGTTGTCATGACACGGCCCCGGGCGTGACTCGCTGACCGTCAGCCAGGCGATCATCGCCGCCGTCGACCCACTGCCCGTGTCGATCAAACGTTCCCTGACCTGGGATTGCGGCTCGGAGATGGCTCTACACAAGGACATCACCGCGACAGGCCTACCGGTGTACTTCGCTCATCCACACTCACCGTGGGAACGCGGCAGCAACGAGAACCTCAACCGCATCGTCCGCGAGTTCCTCCCCAAGGGCGTCACCATCCCGAGCGACCCCCGCTACCTCGCCGCCATCGCCGCCGAGATCAACGACCGACCCCGTAAGATCCACGCCTGGAAGAAACCGAGCGAAGTATTCACCGAACTACTCGAATCGAATGCTTCCACCGCCTGAACCCGCCGCCGTCTGCCGTCGGGCAAGGAGTCGCGGATCTCTTCCAACTCGCTGGGGCGGGGAGCGCGCAGTCCTGGGCGGGCCTTGCTGAGCCCGGCGAGGATCGTGCGCAGCGCGGCGGCACGACGTTCACCCACCTGCCCCGACACGCGTATCGGGTACTCGTGGCCACGGTCGTCGCTGATCTTGGTCGGCAGGTACTCCAGGGTGATTCGATCGGCCACTGGCACCGAGGCGGCCTTCTCCGAGGTGAGCACAGCCGACACCGGGACCTGTACGTCATAACGTGGCGAGGTGCCCGCCCAGCTTGTCGCCGACAGCAGCAGCACAGCCGGCCCGCGCTGGGCGGGCGACTCGCGGTAGAGGTGGGGCAGGTTGAGCAGCAGCCAGCGGCCGACTCCAGCACAGCGGAAGAATGACAGCGTGCCGAGTTGGTTGGGCTGCAGGCTGTCATCCTCGCGGTACTGGAAGCCGAGCAGGTTGCCCATCGGGGCGTCGGGGACGAGCGGGATGTACTCCGCTGGTGGTTTGTGGACGAGGCTGGTGGACATCGATTCGATGCCGGTCTCGCTCTCAACCTCCCAGCAGCCGCGAGTGAGCTGTTCCAGTTTTCGTGCCAGCAGCGCGATGACCATGATGGTCTGGAACCGCGCGGCCATGCGGTCGAGCTGTTGATCGCCAACCTGGACGTCCGGCAGGGCGGTGAGCCAGTCGCGGAGTTCGTTGGTGATGTCGGTGGGGTTGTCGTACCCCCGCGCGGACAGCGCGCACAGGAACGCCACGCGCTTGTCCTCGCCGGTGTAGCGGCCGGCGGGTTTCTGGATCCACGTGGCGAACGTGTCCAGCCATTGCTGGCGGCAGTCCTCGTCCGTTGTCCAGGCTGGTCCGCCTGTGGGCGGGTTGGGGACCGGGCGTCGGGCGATCTCGGCGGCCAGCCGGACGCCGAGTTGCCACTCGTTGAAGTAGCCCTCGCGCAGCCATTCGCGGATGTGTGCGTGTTCGGCCATGAGCGCCCGCAGCCTGCTGACGAGCATCGCCGCAGAGTTGATGTCGATCGACCAGTCTCGGACGGTGCTGGTCGCGAGGTGCTGGCCTTGGGTCTGCCGGATGTGCCGATCGAACAGGGGGCGGACTTCGTCCAGCCAGGCGTCGCGGCCAGGTCCGGCCAGGGTTTGGGACGGGCTGAATGCCTGGTCCCACTGAATCTGTACGCGGTCGGCCTCGTCGATGACGAAGGCGTCGCTGCGCAGCCAAGCCAGCTCCAGGTACCGCATGGCGGTGTCGGTGAGGTGGTTGGGAACCCGACAGTGCAGCAGGCTCGGCGCTGTCGCGACCCAGATGGGCGCGTCGACCAGTGTTCGGGACGCCTCGTGCCGGCCGCAGTCGGCGAACAGCGGACAGTCCAGGTGGTCGCTGCGGGATGCTGCCTGTCGCTCGTCCGGGTCGTCGTTCCAGGGGCTGAGTTTGCCCTGACAAGGGGCGTCTCGCAGCTTCCACGGCATCGACAGGTCCAGCAGCCCCTGCAGGGTGCACGCCGTCGACACCCACTTCAATCGCTCGTCATTCAGTAGCGGCAGGCCCCGCATGGTCGGGTCGGCTGGCCGGTGCAGTTGCTGTAGATGCCGGCCTCGCGTTGCTTGCCCCAGGATGGGTGCCGCCTTCACGCCGTAGCGTTCAAGGTCCTCGACGACGTTGAGCACCGATACGACGTCGCCCAACACCAGGGTCAGGGTGTAGCCGCGTTTCGCTGCCCACACCGCGGCCACGATCAACAGCGTCGTCTTGCCCACGGCCGGCATGCCGGCCAGGTGAACGATGTCTTCCAGACGGAGCGACCGCTGGCGGCGCAAGCCGCGGCTGGTCCTGGCGTGCAACCGCAAGTCTCGGATGCGCTGATACCAGGCGTTGTCGCGATTCTGTTGCTGATCGATTCCATCCATTTCCCGCGCGGCGGTCTCCAAACCGGCCCATCGCAACAGGATTCGTCGCCGTTTGCGGGAACGACGGTGCGGCTTGGCTGACCGTGCCGGCAGGGCCTCGGCGGGGATGACGATGCATCGATCGATTCGCGGCGCGCTGTATCGGGCCCCAGCTTCAGCCAGTTGCGCGTCCAGGTCACGGTGTGCGGGCCATGCGGCGAGCGCCCTGCGGTATGCGTCTTCTCGGTTCGCCGCGACCGACACCGGCCGTAGTTGGGGAGGCTGGTCGACGCCGATGATGTCGAACAACCGTAGGTGATCGGGGACGGCCCGATACCTCTTCAACGCCTCAACCCACTTGCGTTCGGACTTCAACTCGCCGATCAACCAACGCAATGACTGCGGGAACTGGGAGGCGGCACGATGGTGCGGCTGGCGGAAGTCATAGCCGAACAGCAGCGACCACGCGCCGCCTGCCGGGCTCCCACTGGCGCACTCCGCCAAGGCGAACAACCCCAGTTCGACGGCCAGCATCTCGGTGAGCTGAGCCGACGAGAGGCCGGCGGTTTGAGCGGGCTTGCGCAGCGCCTTCCGAACCGAGGCGTGCCACGCTTGACGATCACGGGCCACAGACAACCTCCCCAGGCTGGCCGGCGTCCGGGCACCGCGAGATCAGCGCCTGATCAGTAAGGACCTCGATGTGCGGCTGGCTGCGCAATGCCGCGCTGCGGCGACGGACGATGTCGCAGTAGCTGCGATTGCGCGCGACACGATCAGCCGGAACGACCAGGAACGCATCGCCGTAGGCGAACGGATGGCCGGTCTCCCACCGCGGGAACCGCTTGATCTTGCGGGCGAGGAGATACGGCTTGTGCCAGTCCTTCACGTCGACTCCGACCGCGTAGCCGTCAGGCCAGCGGGCAACCAGGTCAAGCGCATCCAAACCCGGATACAGCACCACCCGTGCGCCGCGGGCGGCCAATGCTTGCGCCAGCGCCAGTTCCGGCCGCCCTGGCAAGGCCACAGATCGCACCAGCTCCGGCCGCAGCCGATACGCCCCCTCCGCGTCCCGGAGGGTTGGACTCGGCATGTGCAGCGCCCGCACACAGCGCGGCGTCTCACAATGCCATCCGCCTCCAGAGGTGGGCGTCATCCACTGATCACACAGCCCACAGACGGCGACTTGGCCTCCACTGGTCGTGGCAGGTGGAACTGGTTCGTAGGACTCGTCGATCCACGTCGCCCACTGCGGCACGGTCAGGAACCTGTTCTTTGCCGACAGAAACTCGGCGGCCCCGAGAACCGGCTGTGTGGTGACGAACCGACGCCACTCGGCGTACAGATCCGGCCTGCCAGCTTGTTCAGCTCCGGATTTCACCTGGCTGACCAACGTACTTTCGTGCACCTCGGCGACCACGTCGTAGGCTTCGACGGCCCACTCCACGCAGAACTCCGACGGCTCGCCGCCGATCAGCAGCAACTCACCCCCGACCTGCGCGTCGGCGTCGAACACCAACGGCCAATCGTGCAAGGGCTTGTGGGCACACCAATCCCACACCAGATCGTGCACACCCCGAGGCCCAGTCACGCCAGCCAGTGCGCACACGGCCGACAGCCGATCCAACCCCAGTTGCAAGGCCCTGTCGTACGGTCGTTCCCGCTCACGAACGCCCCTCCACCCGCACATGCGCACCAGTCCTGATGCCACCAGGCTGATCAGGACCTCGGCATCTCGCTCAGGAGAACCCCGCCGGGATGCGGTTGTGCCAACAGTTGCGAAAGTCACGCCGACAACCTAGGAAGGGGCACCGACAAAAATCGGTCGGCTGAGGCTCGCGAGCGCGATACTTCACCCGATCGAGTGGAGACGGCAGATTGGCTGACTCTCCGTGACCATCACCTATCGTCGCCTCTCATCACGCCGTTCTATCGGTGGCCAGCCGCGGGAGGGGTCGTATGAACTCGTGCGAGCCGTTGGTCATGAGCGGCCGGGAACCAGCCAATTGGCGCGTTGGCCCAGCCGAATTCAGGTTGCCGACACAGGCGGCGCACGACCGTGCGGGCGCAGCGATCGACTCGCACTGGAGGACCACCCGAAACGAGTAATGGCGTCACGCCGTCGCCGTCGCCGCAGCGACGCCCTACGACGGGTTTGCGCAGGGTATGCACGTCCGGGCCACGAATGCCTCCCCAGCGTCGTGTGTTTGTCAAGGTGGACGCGACACAACACAGAACGAAGTGACCTGTCGCCGAACTGGGCGCTCCGGCACATGGTCGGTCACACGAACAGCCGCCTGACCCTCACGGCCTGCTACTCGAACATCCGTTTGGCCTGCGGCTTTGTCGGTGCCGATGCCTAGCGTGAAGAGCCGTGAATGTCAGGGCACGGCAGCTGGGCACCGTGAAGGTCGATGCGGCGGCGCGCACTGCCTGGCAGTACCGGCTACGACGCGGAGGGTGGACGTCGCGCAGTGAGCGATGACGGCAACGGTCGCGGAAGCGCGCCAGGACAGTCGCGGTTGAGCAGGTTGGGAGTTGGCCGGCTTTCCTGGCCGCGTCGAAATCGCGAACTACCTCACCCAGGAGCACTCCGCGCAGTATCGGCTGATCGTCGATGTGCTGTTCGATGCGCAGGAAGTGGCGTTGACCGGAGTCGGGCGGGACGAGCTGCTGATCGCACTCCGAGAGCGCATCGAGGCTGCGATCGGCGGCTTACAGGCCCGGGAACTGACGATGCCGCCGGTGCTGGATCTGGACGCCCGGATGCACCAGCTGGAGCAGTGGGGCGTGGTGCACAGCTGGCAGGACCGGGCCCGCACGGAGGCGGATTTCGTCCGATCGCGAGACCGCTACCAGCTCACGCCGGACGCAGCAGATTTGCACGGCTGGCTGCGTCAGCGCGGTGATGATCACTCGGCGATGGCGTCGGCCGCGGCGTTCGCGCCCGCCGTGATCGCTGATCGTCTCGACGAAATGCTTGCCGCTGCTGTCGCCAAGGACTATCCGGCGGCTGCTCAGGCATGGTCGCAGGTGCGTACCACGTTAAAGAACATGGCCGACGCCGCGCGGATCTGGCAGTCGCGCATGGCCTCCGCGCTGGCGGGCACGCCGGACGAGGACAAGATCACGCAGCTGCGGGACACGGTCATGTCCTACATCACCGTGTGGGGCGCTGGGATCGACACCTACACCGCACGCATTCGCAACGCGGTGCAGAGGCTGGACGACATGGGGCCCGAGTTGTGGCGAGAGGTCGCTGTGGTGGGTCTGGATCCGGAGGCCCGTGAGGAAACGATCTCGACCATGGCCCATGTTCACCACGCTGGGGTGGACACCCTGCGGGCGTGGTTCGCCACCACCGACAATCAGGCGGCACGGTTGCGCCGGCAGGTCCGCGATGCGGTGACACCGCTGCTGCGTGGAACCCGCGCCCTGCTGTCTACCGGTGGCTATATCACCCGGCAGGCCGAGCTGTTTCGGGTTGCCGCCGCCATCGACTCGGCGACCGACGACCAGGATGCGTGGCGGGTGTGGTGCCAGGCCACTGGACAGTGGTCAGCCCGACATCTACCCGGTGAACCGGCAGATCCGCCGGTGGGCGCCGCGCGCACGTCGTTCTGGGAAGCACCGCCGGTACCGATCGACGCCGTCGCGAGACAACGCTCCCGCAGCACGAGCGGCGGTCCGCCGGCCCAGGTGCCCAACCGGCGGAACGCGCGGGATCAGGCACGGCGGCTGCTGGAGAAGCAGCGCCGAGAGCAGTCCACAGCCGAGCGTGAGCTCCTGGCACGTTCCGGCACCCCACTGTCGACGTGGACACCGCTGGGGGCTGGGGAGGCGGAGCTGTTCTGGGGTGTGCTGACCGCAGTGGCCTCCGCCCGCACCGCGAACCATGCCGACGTGCGCCGCGTGACCACGGCCGACGGACGGTGGTTGGTGGTCGCGCATCCCCCGGCTCGGCTCACCGATTCCGCGCGGGTGTGCACGCCTGGCGGTGACATCGTCTGCGGAGACTGGACGTTGGAGTTGATCCCCGCATGACAGTCCGGGTGTACGACGAACTTCCCGACTCGGTGCGCAAGCACACCGCGCAGAGGGCATGGCTGGGACTGCTGGCGTTTCCGATGCTGACCTACCAGATCAATCCGCGGCTTTATCGCGCCGTGCTGGACAATCGCGGCACGCTGACCCGGTGGGCGGCACGCGTCGGGTACCGGCTGACCACCTCCGTCGGGGTAGTCCGGTTGCATCGCGATCCGGCTGGCCCGGAGTTGACCGCCGCGCCAGTGACCGTGGAGCCGCCTTCCCGCCGGGAACTGGTGCTGCGGATCCTGCTGGCCGCCGTGTGCGAAGAGATCACCGGCAGCACCACGGTGCAGTACCTGTCCGATGCGGTCCGGGCAGCCTCGATCAGTCCGGCATGCCGCGTCACGCCCTACAACCCCAACCCGGACAAGGACGAGGGCCGCCGCAAGGCGCGCATGGAACGCCAGACGTTCCTAAAAGCGGTCGATCACGTGGTGCGGTGCGGCGTGCTGATCCGCCGTACCTCCGATGACGCGTTGCTGCGCCAGTGGGAGGACGACGGGGAAGGGATCGGCGGCGGTTTCGAGGTCAATCCCGACGCATTGCTGCAGTTCATCGACCCGCACACCGTGCATCGCGTGTTCACCGCCGACAGCGGAGACGTCGACGATGTTCGGACGGCCACACGGCGACAACGCATGCTGCGCCGGCTGCTGGAGGACACCGCGTTGCTGTACGGCGACCTCCATCCCGAGGACGCCGACTACGCCCGCACACAACGGTCTTCCCTGGCTGCCGCCGTGGCGGAGATGACCGGTGGCACAGTGGAGATCAGGGCGGAAGGGATGCTTCTGCGGCTGCCGGAGGACAGCCCGCCAGGGCTCGTCGTGGCCTTCCCCGGAAGCAAGCGATCCTCGTGGTTCGCGCTGAACATCCTGGATGCCGCGATCGCTGCCGGCCCACCGCCCGATGCTGTAGGCCGGGTCGCGGTGGCCTCAGCCGTCGTTGACGAACTCATCGCGGAAGTCGCCGCCCGGTACGCCGAAGCGCTCACCGACGAGCTGCGCGGTGGCGTGGGCCGGCTGCGCACAGCAGTCGAACCGATTCTGCAAACCGTCGGACTGGTGCGCGTCAGCCCTGGTCGTGAGTGGATCATCCAGCCCACCGCCGCGCGGTTCCGCAATCCGCGGGTCAGCTTCCAACCGGTCCTCACCGCCGACAACGGCGAGTCGGACACCGACTCGATGATCACCCT
This sequence comes from Prauserella endophytica, assembly GCF_005146945.1. GTDB lineage: Bacteria > Actinomycetota > Actinomycetes > Mycobacteriales > Pseudonocardiaceae > Prauserella_A > Prauserella_A endophytica. The sequence continues at coordinate 20,912 of NZ_SWMS01000046.1, read as the reverse complement.
TGAGATGGACGACAACCGATGACCCACGCCGATAGCTCTGCAATAGAAGAGCAAGCCGACGCCACGGTGGACTGGCGCGAGCAGGCCGAGCGCGGCGGCCTGCCGATGCCGGGACGGCGCCGCTGGCAGCCTTTGCGAGTCGGTGTGGTCAACCTGTGGGAGTTCGACCGCGCCGAGGCGTGGTTCGCCGACGGTCGGCTGCAACTGGCTGGTGCCAACGAGTCCGGCAAGTCCACCTTGATGACCTTGACCACGTTGCTGCTGCTCGCCGGGGACGTTTCCTCCTACAACATCGATACTCTCGGTTCGGCCACCAAGAAGTTCCGCTTCTACGTCGAACCCTCGGACCACTCGATGGACCGGCGCGAGAAGAATTTCAAGAAGTACCGCGGCTGGGCATGGGCTGAGTACGGTCGGTCGACCGACGACGGGCCCGAGTTCTTCACCACGCTGCTGTTTGCCCAAGCTCGCGTGGGCGACAACGACATGTCGCCACCGACGTGGTGCACCCTGTTGGGACATCAACGCGTCCGATCAGGACTGACATTGGTCGAGTCGGGCTTCCCGGTGGAACCCAGCCAGGTCAAGAACATCGTCGGATTTGAGCAGCATCCGTCGGGCGAGAAGTACCGTGCCGCCATCGCTCGGACGATGTTCGACGGGGATGCCGCGGTGCTCACTCAGCTCATTCGGGTACTGAGGGTGCTGCGGACGCCCAAGATCGGTGCGCGGTTCGAAGTGGATGATCTGGCTACTGCGTTCCGTCACGCGCTTCCTGCCATCGATGACGCCGAGATCGAGCAGTTGTCCCAGGACTGGGACGAGTTGGAGCGGATGCGCACTGAGCAGGACAACGCAGAACAGGCCCTGGCGGCGATCACCCAGTTCACCAACAAGTATTGGCTTGCGTGGGCGCACAGTGAGATTCGGCAGGCAGCAGATCCCGTGCTCGCCACGCGCGACGATCTGAGGCAGGCGCGGCGCAACGAAACGAAGGAACAGTCCACACTGGACAAGTGTGTCAACGAGCTCAAGTCGGTCGATGAGGAGATCGGCACAGCGGAGACGGGGCAGCAGGAGGCTCGAACTCAGAAGGAAACGCTGCAAGAGCAACAAGAGTACAAAGAGGCAGCGAGCGCCACTGCCAACGCGCGCTCGTTGCGAGAGCAAGCCGACAAGGCCGCTGAGCGGGCTCGGCGGGCGGCAGGGCGCGTCGACGCGGCGAACACTCAGTTCGACAAGGCTCGTGAGCGCCACGACACAGCACGGGATAAAGCGGAAGAAGCTGATAGGAAGCGTGAACAGCTCGGTCGGGCCGTGGCGACCGCGGCGGGTGATGCAGGATGCGGCGAGCTCGTCGATGAACTCGTCGAGCGCGGGGATATCACCCGGCTGGCACACCTCGCTTCGCACCGCCAGAAACTCGCCGATCACTTGCGTGGGCTGCTACACACAAAGGATCAGGCCGAGGAGCGAGCTGGCCTTGCGTACGAACAATTTCGCGACGCAGAGACTCAACACCGGGCCGCCCTGGACGCCTCGGCCCAGGCCGACAGCGAAGTTGAGCAGGCGATCGCCGCGGTAGCTCACCGACTGGCGACGTGGACGTCACAGTTGCCCGAGGGTCCGCCATCAGCTGATCTCATCGAGACCTGGATGGCGCAAGTCGCCGCCATCGCCGAGGCGCCGCAGCCAACACCGGTGCTCAAGGAACTCTTGCTACACCAACACTTCCTTCCTCTCCAGTCCGAGCTCGCCGGACAGCGACAGCGCCAACAGCAGGAACTCACCGCCGCCGTAGCCGTGCGCGACCGGATCGTCGGCGAGATTGAGGAGTTGTCGGCACAGACCGAACCGTCGCCGCCGTCGCCATCCCTGTGGTCGCGTCGACCGCGTCCTGAAGGAATCAGCGACTCCGGTGCACCTTTGTGGCGACTCGTGGATCCACTGCCGGGAACCAGCACTGAGCAGGTTGCCTTGCTCGAAGCGACTCTGGATGCGGCCGGCCTCCTCCAGGCGTGGGTCACACCAGACGGCAGTTACCGCACCGACCGCGACGGCCACGAGACCGTCTGGCAGCTCGACCCCCACACCCGTGGCGCCGACACCGCTAACTCCGGCGAGTCTCAGCCCGACAGCCAGGACGCTGGATCGCCTCACCGACAGCGGACCCTGCGTTCTGTGCTGGCACCTGCAACGGGATTACCCGACAACCTGCGCGACGTGGTGGAGCAGTTGTTGGTCGGCGTTGCCTACATCGAAACCCTCAACGAGGACACAAAGTCAGCCAAGGGCACCCATGCTGCGGCAGTCGAGGGGACGCACGGCAACAACATCGGCACCACGCGTGCCATCCTCGCCCGCGATGGCCGCTGGCAGTTCGCCGGCCTAACGGGCGGCGCCGCCCCAGCGCATGACGGCGCGGAACTGCTCGGCACGGCAGCACGGGAAGCAGCACGCGAACGTCGCCTGGAGCAACTCAACATCGCTCTCGCTACCGCCGAGGCCCAAGTCAACGGACTCACTCAGCAGGTCGCCGACCTCTCCGTCCGCCTCGATGCGCTCAACACCGCTTACAACAACAACCCGCCGTCGGATACCGCAGTGGTCGCTACCGTCCACGCGGCCCGCCAGGCCGCCGAGCTCGTTACCAGCAGGGCACGCGAGCTGACCAAAGCCCAAGACGCGGTGCGCAAGGCTCGTGACGCCGTGGAGACCGCGACACGCGAGGTCATCTCCTTCGCCGATGAGCACCAGATGCCGCGTCATCCCGAGGGATTGGAGGCCGTGGCCGCCGCCTTGGCAGCGCTGCGGACCGGCATCGGCGAGTTCGACGCCGCAGGGCAGGTGGCGGCAACACTGCACCAAGCCTTGGCCCGAGCAGAGCAGGACCTACGGCAGCGCGAAGAGGAACTCCGCACGGCAAGCGAGGAGTCCCGCTCCGAGCAGGAGGAAGCGCAACGCCTCCACACTGCGGCAGAAGAGGCTCGCGTGGCCTTGTCCTTGCAGGGGCAGGAAATCCTCAATCGCGTCGCGGAGCTAGACAGCACGATCAAGAGTTTCGACACCAACCTGCAGCGCCTGCGGGAGACGCAACGAGACCTGCTGGAGGCACGCACGACGGCCAAGAGTCGGGCGGACACCGCCACCCAGCGCAGGCAAGCGGTCGAAGGCCAACATGCCGACGCTCTGCAGCACTGGTGGGAACATCTGGACACCGGAATCCCCGAACTCTGCGGCATCACCGTTTCCCCGGAACGATCAGCCGAGACCGCGATCGAGGACGCCGACGCTGTCGCCCAGGCCATATCCATCGTCGGCTGGGAACCCGGTACTCCGCAGGCGGCCAACCACGCACGTCGAAGATGGGAAGCATTGACCGGTCAGCTCCCGGTGCTGCGCTCCCAACTGGAAGCCTTGTCCAGTAGAACCGCCACCTTGTCTGAGCCCAGTGACACTGACCCGACTCAGCGGCCTTCAGTCGATCTGATTATCGATGGGTCCGGCAGGCCCTACCCACCGCCTGTCGCCGTGCGGATCCTGCAGCAGCAACTCGATCAGCTCAAGGCCAACTACGACGCCGAACTCGACCACGCGATCAACGAGTTGCTGGGCAGCACGTTCGTCGAACACCTCCGGGACAGACTCGTCGAAGTCGAAAGTCTGCGGCTCCGCATCAACGACAAACTGAAGGCTAGCCCGACCACGACCTCAGCCCTCACCTTGCAACTGGTGCGCGTCCCGGTCTCGGAGGAACGCGACGCCAACGAAGTCCTCAAGGTCCTTGAGGATGAGGGCGTCACGTTCATGCCCGCAGCCACGCAGGCGCAAATCAAACAGTTCCTCGCCGGTCGTGTCGCAGAGGCTCAGGAAACCGCACGCGCCCACGGGGAAACCGACTGGCGCAAACGCTTGGAGCACACACTGGACTATCGACGCTGGTTCGATCTCAAGCTGGAATACCGCACGGCCTCGACGGGCAAGTCGGGCAAACCCATGTGGGTGGCACTGGAACGCGCCGAACACGACACCTTCTCCGGAGGAGCCCGTGTCGTCACCCTGCTCGCTCCGTTCATCGCCGCCTTGCAAGCGATGTACGACCAGCACCCCGACGCACCTCGACTGATGTGGCTCGACGAGGCGTTCGACGGGGTGGACCCACCCAACAAGACCGCCCTGTTCCGGCTCCTTCGCGCCTGCGACCTCGACTGGATGATGGCCGGACCAGGGATGCTCGCCAACAACCCCGAGGTTCCCTTCGCCGCCATCGTCACCACCTGCCGCGCCCCCAAGCCGCTGCCCGGCGTCTTCTTCGAAACCATGCTCTGGAACGGCAAGGCCACCACTCACATCACCACCCCGGATCCCGCCGACCTCCCCGAGCTCGTTCGCCCGCTGCCCGACGGCGTGCAGGCCATCGCCCTGGACGACGGCCTGTTCGACACACCCCAGTAGCCCCCTCACCTCATCCGCGAGCCGATGAACACTGACGACACCCCGACCGGCACCATCAACCAATCGGACACAGCAGCGGCTCACACCCAGCTGCTGAATTGGGCCGCCAAAGCTGGCCCCGCCAAGATCATCACCGCCCTGCGCAAACACCTCGAAGACGGCCACAGCTGGGGCAAGACCACCTTGCCCGTCGAGCTGACCGAGGAGGAACGACGACAGGTCCGGGCGCTGCTCGGCACCGCCTGGGACGCCTCCGGCCGCGGAATCACCCCGCACATCTTCAAAACCAAGATGCTCAAGCTGGGCATCGACACCGCCACCGCGGTCCGTCTGCTCTACGGCGATGAATTGATCAACCGACGCGAGCAGCGCCGCGAACACCGTGCCAACGCCAGCGCTGAACGCCAACAGGCCCTCACTGTCCTGCTCGACGCCGGCATCCATCCCACCTCGGCAGAAGCCTGGATGCGCCGCAAAGGACTGCCACCAACAGGCCGCGGCCAACTCCTGGCGCTGACCCGATCCATCGCCGCAGCGTGGCAACACCTACCCCACGGCACCGACACGATCATGCTCAGCGTCCTCGCAGACGCCGCCTTGGACGACCCCCATGCTCTGGATCGCCGCGCCGGGCGCATTGGCCTCGACATCCTTCGCCTCGCCGACGGTGACGGCCACGAAGACGCAGACTACGACGGTGACGGCTGGCGGACCGCCTGGGAGGCCCTCGGCGTCATCTGCGACCCGCTGTCCTCGCGCGTGCTCGCCCTCAACCTTCCACTGACCGGTTCCGCTCCGGCCTGCGCGATCACCGCCGCAGCCAACCAAACCGGCGAACCCGTCTGGCTGACCTGGCGTTCCCTCAACGGCGACTTCGCCCTCGACCACAACCAGCGCGGCCCCGACCCACGAGTCGACGTGTACGTATGCGAGAACCCCACCGTCGTCGCAGCCGCCGCAGACACCCTGGCCAGCCGTTCCTACCCGCTGATCTGCACCAACGGTGTCCCCAGCGGAGCAGTCCGCAAGCTGCTCGCCGGCCTCGCCGCGACCGGCACCCATCTACACATCCGCGCCGACGACGACACCACCGGCCAGGCGATCGTGGCCCAGTTGATGGCCACACTGCCGCACGCCTCGCTATGGCGCTACCAACAACGACCAGCGGAGACCGTCAACAACAACCCGGAGTACGAAGAACGCGTCCTGAACACGCTGCTGATGGACCTTGCTAATACGAACTGATCAACGAGGTGCACGGAGCCGAAATTGTCAGACCTCACTACTACGGTGCGCGCATGAGCAGTTCCCCTATGTCATGGGCTGACGGGCCCATGGTTGCGCTGGACCTGGAGACCACCGACATCGACCCGCGCAGGGATCGCCTGGTAACGGCGGCGGTAGTGGTGATCAGGCCGAGTCGGCCCGGAGAACGCCCAGAAGTTACTCCGCACACCTGGCTAGCGGATCCTGGCGTGGACATCCCGGCCGAGGCCACCGCGATCAACGGCATCACCACCGAACAGGCGCAACGCGAAGGACGTTCGGCTGCCGAAGTGATAGCGGAGGTCGCCGCGCTGCTCACGGAGGTGTGGACCGCAACGACACCGTTGTGCGTGTTCAATGCCGCCTTCGACCTGACCATGCTCGACGCTGAGCTCGAACGCCACCATGGCCGCAGCCTCATGCTCAGTGGTCCGGTCATCGATCCACTGTGTATCGACCGCCACCTTGACCCCGAGCGTCCCGGCCCACGCAACCTCGGCGCCGCATGTGCCCACTACCAAGTGCGGCTCGAAGGCGCCCACACGAGCGTCGGCGATGCCCTCGCGGCGGCTCGCTTGGCGTGGCGGCTTGCCAAGACACATCCCAACGGCATCGGGACGGTTGCCCCGCACATACTTCACAGTCACCAAGCCCGCTGGTTCCGAGAACATGAGTTCGCCTACGCCGACAAGCTCGACTACCGCGTCCGCCGCATGGCCTCCGAGGGAGGCGACGCTGCCGACATCGACCGACTGAAGGCCCGCGCCGCCGACGCCCGTGCTGCCGCACGCTCCTGGCCGTTGCTGCCTGCTGCGACGGACGCTAGCCGGCCAACCCGGCGCCGCTTGCCACCCCGACCCGGCGGCCCCGCCAACTCACATGCCAGTTGGACCCCTGACCAGGAAGCTACCCTTCGCAACGAGTGGCTCGCGGCCGATCCCGCGGCGGTCGCCGAAACGCTCCGAAAGGATATCGCTGAACGTCACGGCCGGTCGCCCGGCGCGATTCGATCCCGCCTCCTGCGTCTCATGTGCGATCCCGAACTTCCTGGCCATACCTGCGACGAAGATCGCGCAGCGCAGCTCAAGCAGATCTATGACGCGGAGTACGGCAGACGCTAGGCACGTGATGGCTGAGAACATCTGGGATCACGAGGGCGTGTCATCAAAGGTAAGCACGAACCTGCTGTGGGTCTTCTCGATGGCGGGGCCGGCGAGCTCGCTGTCCGGGGTGCCAGCCGGGTAGACGATGAGCGACGGCGTGCGCTGGTTCCGCTCGGGCCCCCAGGCCCTGATCTCATCACATAGGTACTCGGTGAGCTCGGCCGCAGCTGGACCGTGGCCGATCGCCCCCAGTTCCCAGCACACCTCGCCGCCAGCTTCCAGCCGGCGGGCGGTGAGGTAGACGAGCGTGTCGCCGTCGACCAGGGCCATGCGCCACCATCCCCCGATCGGGTCGCACACCTCGGGCGGGACGTCGGCGTGGACCTTGATCCGGCATACACGCGGGTCGGTGACGGTGAGCCGAAGCCAGAGCCCATCGTGGGACTCGTTGCTGGCGATGGTGATCCCGGACCAGGCCGTGACACGCGGCTGGTCGAGCACGCCGCGCAACGCGTCGATTTCTACGGTTTGGTCGCGGTCCCAGTGGAGCGTAACCAGTTCATCCGTTGTGATCGGATTGCTGAGTTCGCCTTCGTCCTCCACGCCCTGCAGGTACACGAAGCCGCACAGGTGGAGCGAGTCGGAGATCAGCCGGCCGTCGGTGTACGTGAAGGCGACGCTGCGGCCCTGCCCGCGCCAGCGCAGTTCCCTATTGAATGTGGGTGTTGATCCACTTCGAGAGGGACGGTGGCGTGGCGGGCTGGCGAGTGTTTTGGGTGCCGCAGGATGCGGTGCGCAGTGGGGTACGACGACAGGTGCTGGCGGGCTGGGCGGACCTGTCGGCGCGGGAGTGCGAGGCGGGAGTACGGGCGGGGGACCCGATCTTCTTGTCGCCGGAGTATCGCGTGGATCCGCTGTTGAGTCTGTACGGGCAGTCGAAGCGGTTCCGCGAGTACACGACGGAGACGCGGCGGAATTACGCCACGGACATCAGCTTGTTTCTGACGTTCTTGTCCGGTCGCGGTCGGGTGTGGACTGCGGCGAGCGAGAGGGATGTGGAGGACTACGAGCACTGGCGCCGGTTCGCGGAGCGGAATCCGAGCCGGGTCGGGGGCTCGAAGTGGGATCGCGAGCTGGCGGCGTTCGCCAGCTTGTACTGGTGGGCGGTCAACAACAGTCACGTGCGGCGTAGCCCGCTGGCGATGAAGCAGGTGGTTGGTCGTGAGGGTGCGGTATTGACGGTGCCGGCGGCCAGGGCCAAGGACGCGCGGCCGAGCAATGTGCACTGGCTGACGCCGCGGACGTGGCGGCGATGGATCGATGTCGGGCTACGTGGGCACACCCGTGACAGGGTTCCGGAACCGGGCTGGGTGGGCCGGTTGGAGGACCGCAACGTCGCGTTCGTGCGACTGCTGGTCACCTCGGGGCTGCGACGGTCGGAGGGCGGGTCGCTGCTGACGTTCGAGGTGCCGGCGCGACATGTGGACGGTGCGCGCTATTACCGCGGGAAGGTCGCGGCCGAGGTGACGCGGTCGAAGAAGCCGCGCACGTTCTACGTCGCCGCCGACGCGGTCGGGGAGATCGAGGCGTATGTGGAGTCCTCGCGGGCGTGGGCGGTGCGCCAGGCGCAGAAGAAGGGGCGTTACGACCGGGTGCCGGACAGGCGGGTGGTTACCGAGGTGACCAGGGGCCGCAAGCCGGTGGTGCGTTGGCGTGACGAGGCTGGCGTCACTGGTGAGCGAGGGTTGGATGATCTCACGGCGAGGGAGCGGATGACGCTGTTCATCGAAGGGCCGCGGGGGCTGGAGCCGTTGTGGTTGTGGCTCAACGAGCAGGGCCTGCCGTTCCAGGTGCATTCCTGGGAGGGGGTGTTCACCGCCGCGAACCGGCGCTGCGAGCGGGTGCTGACTCCGCCGAACCGGATGGGCTTCGATCCGCATCAGGTGTTCGCTCCGTACGCGACGCCGCACTCGGCGCGGCACTCGTTCGCTCTGTTCATGTTGGTCGTGTTGAACACCCTGATGGATCTGAAGTACGGGTTGAGTCCGGAGGAGCGGCGGGATTTCCGGCAGCAGCTGTATGGGGATCCGTGGTTCATGGTGCAGTGCCTGTTGGGGCACGCGTCGCGGGAGACCACTGTGGATCGGTATCTGGCGCCGGTGGCGGACCTGCAGCTGCGGTCGATGCTGGCCGGCGCGGCTGAGCCGGTGGCGGCGCCGATGCCCGAGCTGGACGTGGTGTTCGCGCGGATCGCGCGGGAGTCGGAGGGCATCCAGGACCTGGACGATCGCCTGCGGCCTGCGTCCGGTGGGATCGCGTGAGTCCCCGTGTGAGTGGCCGCGGGCGCCAGGCGTCGCTGCCGTCGGCCGATCATGCCCGCCCGGAGTATGTCGCGCCGGACGGTATGGTCGTGCTCCACTACAACAGCGCCGGCCGGGTGCAGGAGTACGACTTCACTTCGCTGCCGGTCGCCGAGCCGCTGCAGCGCTCGCTGGCCGCGCTGTTCGCTGCCCGCTGCACACCGCACCATTGGACCGTGCACGCCACCTCCACAATGTACTGGCGGCAGCTTCAGACGTTCACGAGCTTCCTGTCCCGGCAGGTGCGGCCACCGCGTGACGTGGACGAACTGACCGCCAGCCTGTTCGAACGCTGGCGGGAGCGTGTGCTGGCCACGGCGGGCGGTTACACCACGTTCACCGCGGTCACGAGCCTGCTGCGCGCCGACTCCCGGCTGCAGACCGGGCCGATCGCGGACACGCTGGCGAGGCGCGCCCCGCGACCCCGCAGCGGGATCCAGTCTTACAGCGAGGCCGAGTTCGACCGGCTCAAGCTCGCCGCTCGGCGCATGTTCCGTGCTGCGTTGCTGCGGATCGAGCACAACGCCGCCCACCTGCACCGCTGGCAGGCGGACGAGTTCATTGAGGGCAGCCGCGACTGGGTCCTTGGCGAAGCCTTGGACGTCCTCGCCCGCACCGGCGACCTCATCCGCCACCCCGGCCGCCGCCCGAGAGGTGGGCAGGGCATCGTCTACAAGTACCGGACGGCGTTCGGGGGCATGGCCGCGGCGGTGACGTGGCAGCGGCTGTTTCTGTCCCGCATGGAGGCCACCGCGCTCGGGGTGCTGCTGCTGGCCGAGTTCGGTTGGAACCTCTCGGTGATCGACCGGGCCACGGTCCCGCGGGCGTCGCCCGACCCGGGCGAGGATGGCCGGCCGACGTACCGCATCCCGATCGAGAAACGGCGCCGCGGCGCGGGCCGCTTCTACGAGACCCGCAACGTCACTGATGACGGTGCCGCCTCGCCGGGTCGGCTGATCACTCAGGCGCTGGCGGCTACCCGGTTTGCTCGCGCCATCGTCGCAGACCGGTCGCCCGAAACCGATCTGCTGGTGGTGTGGCGAACGCATGTCGTCGGTCGGGAACGCGCCGACGGTGACCGGCAGCCACCGGTCGGTCCGTTCCATTTCGGGGTTCATCGCGACACCGGTGCACGGTGGGCGCACGCGGTGGGGTTGCGCGGATCGCCGTTTCAGCGGGGACGGCAGACGGTGAACGCGCTCGACCGCCGCGAGCCGGGCCAAAACAGCCAGGACACGCACGACCGGCACTACGTGCTGGTCGACAAGCGGGTCCAGGCCGAGGCTGTCGCGATCATCGCGGCCGGTGCGGAAGAGGCGACCGAGCACGCACGTCAGACGGTACTGGTGGCCGAGCTCCGGGACGCGCCTGACCCCGGCGACGTGGAGACCGCGACCGCGGACTGCGCCGACATCGAGCACAGCCCCTACCCGCCACCTGGTGGTGGTTATGGTAGCGGTTCTGGTGGTCGTTGTGGGGCGTCGTTCCTGATGTGCCTGGGCTGCGTGAACGCCCGGATCCATCCCGGCCACCACCCTCGGCTCGCCCACCTGCACCACGCGGTGGACAACCTGCGCTCCGTGCTGGCCCCGGCGGTGTGGGAGGCGGACTGGGGCGCGACCCACGCCCGCCTGGACGACCTGAAGACCAAGCTCGGCGACACCGTGTGGACACGAGCGAAAGCTCACGTCACCGACGCCGACCGGGAACTGATCGACCTCATGCTGACCGGAGACCTGGATACGTGAACACCGGACACGTGACCGCCGCCCCGAACATCGCCGCTGACACTGACTCTGACATCGACTCCGGTGACCGCTATCTCTTACCGCTGCCCGAACCCGGCACTCCGGTGGTCCAGCCAGAGTTCGTCGTGGCGATGCACGCTCACCTCAACGCCCACTACGCCGACCCCGCGTGGCCGCTCGGCCCGCTGACGGCCAACCCCAGCACCAGCAAGAAGGTGATCCACTGGCGCAACTGCCCGGCGGTGTTCACCGACGAACTGCGACTGGCCGCCTGGACGATGATCAACGGCCAGCTGTGGCCCACGTTCCTGCAGACTCGCGGAAACCGGCTGCGCTCCCGCCTCAGCGCCTCACAGATACACGAGACGATCTCGGCCTGGATACGACTGACGATCTGGCTGGAGACTTGCGGCATCCGGCGTCTCGCCGACTGCACCCCCAGCGTCTTGGATGGCTACGGGCAGCACCTACTCACCATGCACATCAACCGCAACCACACGCACAAGGTGTTGGGCGCGGTGACCCGGCTGTGGGCGTTTGACCAGCTGTGCGCCCGGCCTGCCGGGATCGGGCGGCCTCCGTGGGACGAATGCGGAGCCGATGACTACCTTCCCGCCGCCACAACAACCGGTGGGGAGAACGAGACCGAGCCACTGGCCGAACAGACCATGGGCCCGCTACTTGTGTGGGCGATGCGCATGGTCGACGACCTGGCCGAGGACGTCCTCGCAGCCTGGGCGGAGACGCAGCGGCTGGCTGAGGCCGCCCGGACCACTACCGGGACATCGCAGGGGAAAGCCGCGTTGGAGGCGTTCCTCGCGCCGCTGCTCGCCGCCGGATCCCCGCTACCCGCCAGCCGCATCCGGGGCGAGGTCTGTCTCGCCACGACCTACCTCAGCGGCATCACCGGAGCCTCACGTTCCCAGATCGACAAGCTGAACCAGCGCGAAGGACTCGCCGCGATCGCCGCGCAGCGGCCAGGGCCGTGCCCGTTGGACATCCCGGTGACCGGCCGGATTGACGGCGCGGCGTGGCGGAAGGCGCTGGATTTCACCGAGGCCCCAGTGCTGATGCGGCACCTGGGCACCGCAGCCTTCATCGTCTGTGCCTATCTGACCGGGATGCGCACCGGTGAGGTTCTGGGTATGCGAACCGGTTGTTGCCCCAACCCGGAACCCAACACCGACAAGAACACCAACGGGAACATGGGACGGCACCTGATCCGCACCTACGAGTACAAGAACGCCGTCGATGCGGACGGCAACCACCAATCCGGCGGTGTCGAACGCGACGTGCCCTGGGTCGCGATCACACCCGTGGTCAACGCGGTCCGCATCCTGGAACGTATGGTCCCCGACGGGAGCCTGCTGTTCGACCGCCGCGTTCACGATGTGCGCTACCACCGGGCCGGCACGGGGTCGCTGAAGCCGGTGGCCATCCGGCACCGGATCGAGGATTTCGTGGCCTGGGCGAACGCGGAAGCCGTCACGCACAACCTGCCGGGCGAGGCGATTCCCGCCGACCCGCACGGCCGGATCGGCACCGCCCGATTCCGCCGGTCGCTGGCCTGGCACATCGCTCGCCGCCCCAACGGCCTGGTCGCCCTGGCCATCCAGTACGGGCACCTGCGCACCGCCGTCTCCGGTGGCTACGCCTCGCGCGGACGTGGCGGCATCCATGAACTGCTGGACATGGAGACCGTCCGCGCGGTCGCCGACACCGTCGCCGACCTACACGACGACCTGGACAGCGGCGGCGGCGTTTCTGGTCCGGCAGCGCGACGTGCTATCACGGCCGCCGCGACCGCCCCGCGCTTTGCCGGCACCGCGATCACTATCCGCACCGCCCAGCGTCTGCTGGCGAACGAGGACGCCATGATCTACGACAACCCGCACGCGTTTCTGCTCTGCCACTACAAACGCGAGCAGGCACTGTGCCACCGCGACGGCATCAAAGACACGGTCAAAGACACTCCCAGTCTGGATCACTGTGTCCCCGGTTGCGGCAACAGCGTCCGCACGGACCAGCACGCCGCTCAGCTCCGTGACCGCGCTGACCTCCTCGACACACGCGCACGCCACGCGCCCCATCCGATCGCCGAGCGGCTACGCACCAACGCCAGCCGGCTGCGAGGCTACGCCGACATCCACGACCGGACCCGAACCACGCTGGAGGGCACCACCAGATGAGTCCTGCACGCGACGAACGCGATCAGGAACGCGGCCGTATCCGTGCCGCGATGGACCGCATCCTGGCTGGCACAGCGGAGAACTCCAACGGCGCCCTGACGATCGTCGCTCTCGCCCACGAGGCCGGCGTCCCCCGCAACGCGCTCACCCAACGGCACACCGACCTCAAGACCGAGTTCTACACGCGCGTCCGCGAACGCAACGGCACGTCCGAGGTGGAAGACCGGCTGCGCAAGACCATCACCCGGCTCAAGAACACCATCGCCAACAAGAACACCGAACTCGAGCAACTCCGGGCGGACGTGCCGGCACTGGTCCGCGCGATCAACGTGCTCACGCTGGAAAACCAGCAACTTCGCGAGGCTCGCGAGCAGAACCTCCCGACCGTCGTACCGATCCGGTTCCGACCGCACCCACCTCACGCGGACAGATGATTCCAACAGCGCTGCACAGACATTGGCCAGTTGCTCACGCCCCGCCGCGACCATCAAGCCACGCCGCTCGACGGACAACAGCCGCTAGCCGCGTTCCTCAACTTCACGGGTCAGCACCCAACTAGGGCTGGACTCAACGGGTTCCCGGCCGCAGGTGCGAGTGGTGTTGTAGATCATGTCGGTGCGGAGTGTCGCGATTGGACAGTGGCCTGTCCTCGGGTATCAGCGATGGCTTGCCCTGTGGGCCGCTTACGTGTGCGGTCAGTCGGTTTGGGCGGCCTGGATCGCTCCCTGGATGGCATGGCCGATGCGGTCGGCGGCGTGGTCGGGGCTGGGCTGGCCGGCGTCGAGCCAGGCGATGACCGCTTCGAGGGTGAGCGTGGGGACCAGCCGTGCCGCCCAGTCCTGCCAAGGGCCGGTCGGAATCGCGCCTACGAACAGGTGCAGCTCGCCGAAGTCGACCTGCTCGGTGTCATCGTGGTAGTGCGCGGAGCGCAGCACGATGAACAGTGTGTCGTCGTAGCGTTCCAGGTTCGGGCGCTGGTGGGCGGTGATGGCGTCCTCCGCCGCCAGCTCGTGCAGCCCGAGCTGGGTGGCCGCGGCCATCAGCTGTGCCTCGGCCGGTCGGTAGAGACCGATCCACGCCATGCTGTCCGGCCGCTGCTCCAGCAGCTGGAAGGTGTCGGCCAGCGTGGCCGGCGACGCGGCGGGTCGTCCATCCAGATAGACGACATTGTTGACGACGCTGTTGTTGATGCTGGTGTTCTCCGCGGGTGGTTCGAGGTGGTCCTGGCCGGTCGAGCCGGTGGGGGTTGGTCGAGATGCTGTCCTGTCGGTCAGGTTTGAGGTTGCGCTCTGGGCTTCGGGTTCGGGCTTGTGCGGACGTGGTTGTCGTCGAGGGTGCCGTCGATGATCTGTGCGGCGACGTCGCTGAGGCGGCGGTTGTGGCTGCGGGCGTAGGCGCGCATGACCTGGAAGGCTTCGTCCATGGGCAGGCCGGCGCGTTGGGCGAGGACGCCTTTGGCCTGTTCGAGTTGGACGCGGCTGGCGAGGGCGGTCTGCAGCTGGGTGGCGAGCAGTTCGCTGGCGGCGATGGCGCGTTCCTGGAGCAGTCCGACGGTGGCGACGTCGGCCATGGCTTGGCCGAGGCTCAGATCGGCCTGGTTGAGTTGGCCGGGTTGGAGCCGGAACAGGTTCAGCGCGCCGATGGTCTGGTCGCGTAGGCGCATCGGGAGTGCCTGCGCGGAGTGGAACCCGAGCCCTTGCAGTTCCTTGGTGAAGGCCGGCCAGGACTGTCTCATCGCGGACTGGTCGTCGCGGGCCACGGGGCGCCCGGACCGGTAGCAGTCCAGGCAGGGGCCTTCGTTGTTCTGTAGTTCGTAGAGTTCCAGCAGGCGGGCTTCCTCAGTGGAGGAGGCCATCACATGCAGACCACCCTTGCCGTCGGCGAGCATGATCCCAGCCGCGTCGACGTTGAGCAGCTCGACGCTGCGGGTGGCCAGGGTGTGGAGGAAGTCGATGACGTCGAAGTCGGCCACCAGGGTGTCGGCCAGGCTGACGAAGGTGCTGGCGAGGAGTTGTTCCCGGCTCGTCATGAGCCCACCGCCTGTGTCTCGTTGAGGGTCATGACCGGTCGTCGCGCTGTGTGATGGCGCCGAGTTCGCTGTCGTCAAAGTACAGGCGTCGGTTGACTACATCGGCGGCGACGGCCGACACCGTCCGTCCCGTAGCGTACGCGTGCGCTCGCAGCCGCAGCAGCGCCTCGGCGAGGCTGATACCGACTTGAATCGTAATCATCCCGGTTGCCTGATGAACCTCAGCCTGGCTGTCGATCGGCCCGGTCAACGCGGCGCTCACACCACCGTGCTCGTCGTGATCCTGCAGGTGCAGGATCACGACGGTGGCGGCATCGGCGAACGCCAGTGCGTCGGCGAGTTCGAGGGTGGCGAGTGGTCCTGGGGTGTCGCGGTAGAGGTCCAGGACGCCGACGTGGATGGCGCCGACGCGTAGCGGGAACGCGAAGATGGCGTGTACCCCGGCGTCGAGTGCGGCGGCCCCGAACCGCGGCCACCGCGCCGACCCGGCTGACCCGGTGGCCGCGAGGTCTGGTTGCAGCACCGGGCGACCACTGCCGGACGCCTCCACGCATGGCCCCTCACCGAGGGCGAACTGCAGTTCTTCCAACTGCCGGGCCCGTCGGTCGGTGGCGGCGAGGACCACGCCGCTGGGCCCGTCGGCGGTCATCAGCGCCACCCCGACACCAGTGACCGGCAAAGCCGACAGGCATTCCGCGCCCAACCGGGCGGGCAGCGCGACCTGCTCACCCCCGCCGTCGGCGATCACCGACAGGATCTCGGCCACTCGAGGACTGCGCATGGCGGATTATCCGTCTGATCCGCAGCCGGCGCGCAACAGGGCGTGGGTGAGGTCGGGGCTGATGTCGAACATGCCGTCCAGTCCGGTGATCCTCAGTGGCAGCAGCACCGGGCGGGTGGACGCGACCAGGCAGAGCGTGACACCCGCCGCCACCGCTGCCTGTCTGGCGTTCACGAGCACGGTGAGCCCGGCGGCGGCGAAGAACCCCACGTCGGTGAGGTCGATGATCACCTGTGGGACGGTGTCCCGCAGGTGCGGGTGCAGATGATCTCGCAGCTGTGTGCTGGTGAGCGCGTCGACCTCGCCGCGGACCGTGAGCACGGTCGCGGCGGGTGGGGCTGGATGTGTGGTGATGGTCAGGAGCTGACTAGCTGGGTGCGGGTCTGGCTGGGCGGTGGCCGCGGGTGGGGAACGGTCGGTCGACAGGTGCGGGAGGACGGCGATCACGGTGTCATCTCCTCGTGCGGGGCATCGTCTGGGGTGTCCCGGTGTGTGGTCCGGTCTGTGGTGGCGGTGATGCGGGCGAGTCGGGCGGGGTTGGTCCAGCGCACGTCGGTGGCCCAGCCGAGTTTTTCGAAGGTCCAGATGACTCGGGCGGAGATGTCGATCTGGCCTCGTAGGACGCCGTGGCGGGCGCAGGTGGGGTCGGCGTGGTGGGAGTTGTGCCAGGACTCGCCCATGGACAGGATCGCCAGTGGCCAGAAGTTGGCGGCCTTGTCCCGGGAGGCGAAGGGCCGGTCGCCGATCATGTGGCAGATGGAGTTGATGGACCAGGTCACGTGGTGCAGGAACGACACCCGTACCAGCCCGGCCCAGAAGAACGCGGTCAACGCACCCCACCAGGACCAGGTGAGCAACCCACCGAGCGCGGTGGGGACCGCGATGGTGAGCGCGACCCAGAGGGGGAACAGCCGGTCGATCATCCGGATGTCGCGGTCGGCGAGCATGTCTGGGGCGAAGCGTTCGGTGTTGGTGCTGACGCGTTCGAACAGCCAGCCCATGTGGGCGTGCCAGAACCCTTTGGCCAGGGCGACCGGGCCGGTGCCGAACAGCCACGGTGAGTGCGGGTCGCCTTCGCGGTCGGAGAAGGCGTGGTGGCGGCGGTGGTCGGCGACCCATCCGATCACCGGTCCCTGTGCGGCCAGTCCGCCGGCGACGGCCAACGCGATCCGCAGACCGCGTGTGGCCTTGAACGCGCGATGGGTGAAGTGCCGGTGGTAGCCGACCGTCACCCCGAGACAGGAGACCACGTAGAAGGCGGCGGCGAGGACAAGGTCGGTCCAGCCCAGCCCCCAGCCCCATGCGATGGGGACTGCCGCGACTAGCGCGGCGAACGGTATCAACACGAAGATCTTGACCAGGATCTGCTCGCCGACTGTTCGGCCAGGAATGATCATCGGCTTCGGTTCGGGAACAGGTGCTGGTGGCGGGCGAACCGTCATGGACGAAGTCATCAGAATGTCCTATCGGGACCTGTGAGGAGAGTGTCCGACGCGAGCCCGACGACCGTGGCGGGAAGACCGTCCGCAACGGATGACAGTGCGACCGGCGGCGGGATTGGCGGCGGGATTGGCGGCGGGATTGGCGGCGGGATTGGCGATGTGACCGGTAGCGCGGTCAGGTGTGCGCGGACCCGGTCGATCATGAGTTCGGCTTGGGCCGCGGTGAACAAGCCTAGTTCTACAGCACGCAGGATGGTCGCGACCGTGCTCTGGTGGGGTCCGGCGATCCTCGAGACCGGTGCGGTGCTCAGGATCGGATCGATGTGTGCCATGGGGGTTGGTCCCTCGGTCGGCTAACTCGTACCGGGGTCCCGGGCATCTACGCCGATGGTACGCGCTCGACCGGAGGATGTTCCCCACTGCTCCGGTAAATTCTCCGAGTCAACCCTGAACGACTGTCCATATAGACAAAACAAACAGTGCCCAGGCGGCAGGGCTGATCGCCGCCGAGCAGAGGTGTGTCACGTGATGCTCGCGTTGGCTACCCCTCTCTTGTGCTCGGGCTGGATGGGATCGGTTGAGTCTTGTCCTGTGCCGCCGTGCGGACGGCGGCGGGATGGTGCGCTACGCCTGCCGCTAGCGCATGAGTTCGTGTGGGTTGGGTAGCGCGAAACGGCGGATCAAGCTCGTGACCACCGCGCCGAAGGCCAGCCACACGATCGCCGCGAAGCCGTCGTTGAGCAGTACCCGGATCTTCACGTCAGCGGGGGTGAACAGGTCGTTGAATCCCAGGGACACCGCGGTGGCGAAGTCGCGCACGAACGACGCGACCCCGTTGGCCGGGTTCGCCTCACCCATCACCATGACGATGTGCGCGACGAGCACCACGGCGAACAAGCCACAGATGACGTTGACGATCGTGCAGACGATCCGGACCGTGCGGGTCCGGTCCGACCGCCGCTGTTGGCGGTCCAGGGCCTGGTCCTGTGCCTGATTGTGGGGCGCGGTCCGTGGCGACGGGCTCTCGACGAGTGGTGGTTCGACCTGGCCGGGTGCCAGGTTCGGAGACGGCTCTCGACTTGTCACGACCGTGGTGTCCCCGCCGGCAAATGGACCGGGACGGCGGAGTCCGCGCCACCGCCGCCGGGTTGGTGAGCCCGTCATCGCCGAGCGCGCCAGACACCGCGCCCGCGGCTGGACCTACGACTGGATCTGCGGTTGGATCCGCGGCCTCTGTTGGTGATCGCGTAGTAGATCCCCAGCAGGACGACCGACCCCACGATGGCGATGAGCCAGGTGGACAGGTCGAAGAAACCGCCGGTGGCTGCGATGCCGAAGAACTCCGAGGCGGCCCAGCCGCCGACCAACGCCCCCGCGACGCCGATCAGGATCGTGACGATGACGCCGTGCTTCGCCCTACTACCCAGCAGGTACTTGGCGATGACGCCGGCGATCAGACCGAGCACGATCCAGCCGATCACACTCATGCTCATGATGACTCCTTTGGTGCGCCAGATCGCGAACTGCTTCCGGTGATCGGGCCACAATCGCTTCCGGACAGCTCACCCCGGATACTCGAAGAAACGTCGTGAATAGACCGAAGGCTGAGGGGAAGAGGAATTCCCAACTACGCGGACGCCCAGTTGGGCCGTACGCGAATGTCAGGTGGGATGGCTCGGGAGAACATGCCCGCGATCTCCTTGGCGCGTCGACAGGCTCGACATGTTCTTCGCCAAGGTCCGGGGCGATGCCCGATCGCACCAGACCCCGCTCCCGTCGAGCCATGATGGAACTCGATCGAACGCTGTGACCAGGTGCACCCTCAGCCTAGACCCCCACGAGACCGCCGGCAGGGCAGGGCGAGACCGGTACCGCCAACCGCCACACACGGGGCCGACAAAGACCGGTCGAAACACTCCCGACGTGCGCCGGGTCTCCTGTCACCGCGGTCCTCGTGGTCGCTGTGGTCGCTGCGGTTGGCCTGATCAGGCGGCTTCGATCGCCACGGACTCGGTAGCGACCCGGACGACTTCGGCTGGGCGGCGGCAACCGAGCGTCGTAGTGACCACCACCATCTCCGCTGTGATGGGCGCGCCGCTGGCAGCGGCGGGATGGGTCGCGCCGGGTATCGGCGCCACCGGCCCGCCCAACCAGCCCACGTCGGCGCTAACCGAACCGGCGCCGGCACTGCCCACCCGCTCGGTCCACGATCGTGCCCTTTGACAGTTCTCGGAGCTTGTTGCGGGCGTCGATGGATACGACGGGCGGGGGGTGCCGAGCCGAGTCCGCACCGAGCGCTCCACCAGGATGGGTACAAAAGCGTGTATCCGGGCGTTGGCGAACCGGCCTCGTTCCTCGGCTATCACGTGGCGCACAGCGGTGCCGCGTCTGGGGCCGTACTCGTCGACCAACCGTGCTTCGATGTGGGCGTACTGGTCACCTCGGGCGGTGGCGTTCAGATCGGGTATGTCATCCATGATCATCACCTTCCAACAGCAGCCTGGGGAACCATGGGCCGACTGGTCTTTCGGGCAGTACACGCTCTATTTGGACTGTTATGCCGTTGATCACGTGGCGTTCGTGTCGTCCGGGCCGGTCGGTGGAGGTTGGTTGTGGTCGTCGTGCAGGACGTCGATGGTTTCGGGTTCGGTGTGTTCTTCGTGTAGAAGCGATTTGATGCTGGCGTTGAGGACGGCGAGGAGTGGGACGGCGAGGAGTGCGCCTGCGATGCCGGCGGTGATCAACCCGGTGGCGATGGCGAATACGACGGCGAGTGGGTGCAGTCGTACGGCGCGGCCGAGTAGCAGGGGTTGGAGGACGTGGGCCTCGAGTTGGTTGACGCCGATGACGACGGCGAGCACGACGAGTGCGGCGATGAATCCCTTGGCGACCAGTGCCACCAACACGGCGACGGTCCCGGCGAGGATGCCGCCGATGATGGGTACGAACGCGGCGAGGAAAACCAGCGCGGACAGTGGGATCACCAGCGGGACACCGATGATCGCGAGCCCGATGCCGATGCCGACCGCGTCCACGAGCGCTACCGCGGCGGTTGCCCGCACGTAGTTGACCAGCGCCGCGAACCCGCGGCGGCCGGCCACGTCGACCCGGGCGCGCACCCGGGCGGGCACGCCGCGGGTCACGAACCTCCAGATGCCCGGGCCGTCGTACAGGAAGAAGATCAGGACGAACACGGTCAGCAGGAATCCGGTGAGGATCTCGCCGATCGTGGTCGCGGTGGTGATCGCGCCCTGGGTGATGGCGGCCTGGTTGTCCTGGATCGCGCCGATGGCGTCGTCGATGAACGTCTGGATCTGCTCGGCGCGTAGGTGCAGTGGCCCGTTGGTCAGCCAGTCCCGGATCTGGTCAAGGCTGGCCACGACCTGGGACTGGAGTAGTGGGAGTCCGTTGACGAAGGTGATGATCACGAAGGTGAGCAGTCCACCGAGGACGGCGATGCCCGCGACCATCAGGCCGTGTCATGACAACTGTGTAAGCCGCGGATGGACCAAGATCGGATTGCCCGACGCGATCCAGAA
>NZ_SWMS01000045.1 GCF_005146945.1 Prauserella endophytica | reverse complement strand
AAGGGGCAAAACTATCAAAGACTACAAGCTCACAAACACACTGTTGAGTTCTCAAACAACACGATGTTGTCGTTCAGTTGGTCTAGCCGGAGCGCAAGCCTTCCTAACTCAAATCTTCCGATCCGAAGTTAGGGAGCAGAACTCCAGCCGGGGAAGCATCCCCTGCCTGGTAACCCTTGCCTCAGAGCCTTTTCGGTTCTTTCGGCCCGGTCTCCCTGGCGACGAAGAAAAGATTACATGCCCTTGATCGACCCCTGAACAGGGGGGTCCCTCAACAGCGAAACCGCAGCTCAGGCGCCCCACAGCCCGGTCAGGCACTCGCCTCCCGCGTGAGGGCGGCGTCGCCCTTCTCGATCCGGTCGTAGTTGTCGATCTTGTAGTCGAGAACCTCGAGGCACGCCTGAAGCTCGGCGATCCGCTCCGCGACGGCACCGCGCTGCTCGACCAGGATGGCCTTGCGCCTGCCCGCGCTCGCCAGCCCGCGCCTGCGCAGCTTCGCGTACTCGCGCATCCGGCGGATCGGCATGCCCGTGGTGCGCAGCCTGGTGAGGAACGTCAGCCAGGCGAGGTCCTCGTCCGAGTAGGCGCGCCTGCCCGCCGCGTCCCTCGCGGGCGGTTCGAGGAGGTCGATGCGCTCGTAGTACCGAAGAGTGTCGATCGACAACCCGCTACGTCGCGCGGCTTCCGCTATCGAGTAGCTCATACCAGCGACGGTACGACCTGGAGCGCGCTCCAGGTCAACTCGGGAACGCGGCGTTCACCCGTTTCGTAACAGCGTCCCGATAGGGTGCTCGCCATGCCACGCCCGAAGACGCACGACGAGGCATTGCGGGTCCGCCTGCTCGACCGTGCGAGCGAGCTGCTCGCCGCGGAGGGGGCCAGGGCACTGAGCCTGCGCAGGCTCGCGGCGGACGTGCAGACGTCGACGACGGCCGTCTACTCCCTCTTCGGCAGCAAGCCCGGCCTGGTCAACGCCCTCTACTCGGAGGGGTTCCAGCGGTTCGACGAGCGGCTGCGGTCGGTGCCGCGCTCCGGCGACGCGGTGGAGGACGTCGTGCGGCTCGGCCTGGCCTACCGCGACAGCGCGCTGGCCCACCGGCGCCTCTACGCGGTCATGTTCACCAGCGCGGTGCCCGGCTTCGAGCCCGACGAGCAGGCGAGCAAGCTCGCGATGAGCGCGTTGCAGCCGCTGTGGGACGTCGTCGCCCACGGGATCGCCGCCGGTGCGTTCGCCGACGTGCCCACCGAGGTGATCGCCGTGAGCTGCTGGGCCTGCGCCCACGGGCTCGTCTCGCTCGAACTGAACGAGACGCTCCCCCGCGAGATCGACTTCTGTCGCGCCTACGAGCGCTCCATCAGGGCCAACGCCAACGGCTGGCGTCGCTAGACGGCGCCGTACTGGCGATCACCGGCGTCGCCGAGGCCGGGGACGATGAAACCCGAGTCGTTGAGCCGCTCGTCGACGCTCGCCGTCACCACCCGCACCGGCAGGCCGGAGTCCTCCAGGTGCTTGAGGCCCTCGGGGGCGGCCAACGCGCACACCGCGGTGACGTCGGCGGCGCCGCGTCCGGTGAGCAGGCGGATCGTGTACTCCATCGAGCCCCCCGTCGCCAGCATCGGGTCGAGCACGAACACCGGCCGGTCGGCCAGCGACTCCGGCAGCGACACCATGTAAGGCGTCGGCTGCAGGGTCTCCTCGTCGCGGGCGAGCCCGACGAAGCCCATCTGCGCGTCCGGGATCAGCTTGTGCGCCTGGTCGGCCATGCCGAGCCCCGCCCTCAGCACCGGTACCAGCAGAGGCGGGTTCGCCAGCCGGTAGGCGTCGGTGCGCGCGACCGGCGTGTGGATACGCTCGGTGACCAGCGGAGCCTCGCGCGTGGCCTCGTAGACCAGCATCACGGTGAGCTCGTGCAGCGCCGCTCGGAACGCCGCGCTGTCGGTACGGGCGTCGCGCATGGTGGACAGGCGTGCCCGCGCCAGCGGGTGTTCGACGACGAGGACATCCATGGTCGACACCCTAATCAGTCCCGGCGCTCCCGTAGCCGATGACGACCCGGAACTCAAGTCCGCTCGCTAGGGTGTACCCGTGACTGAACAGCCTGGGGCTCGCGATCCGAAACAGCTGCGCGCGTCGGACGCCGACCGGGAGCGGGTGGCGCAGCTGCTGCACACCGCGATGGGCGAGGGCCGGATCACGATGGCCGAGCTCGAGGAACGGCTCGGCGCGGTGTACGCGGCCAAGACGCTCGGCGATCTCGAACCCGTGGTCGAGGACCTGCCCGGCGTGGTGGCGATCCCGCAGGCCGCCGCGCACCTGCCCGCCGTCTCACAGGCCCGCCTCCCCGAGACGCGGATCGGTGGCAAAGCGGGCTCGACCACGTCGATCGCGATCATGTCCGGGGTCAGCCGCAAGGGCAACTGGGTGGTGCCGCCGCAGCACAACAGCTTCGCGTTCTGGGGCGGCACCGAAATCGACCTGCGCAAGGCCCGCTTCGCCGAGCGGCACTCGACGATCACCGCCGTGGCGATCATGGGGGCCGTGGAGATCACGGTGCCCGACGACATCCACGTCGAGGTCACCGGCTTCGGCCTCATGGGCGCCTTCGAGAGCACCGACAAGAAGGGCGCGGCACCAGAGGACTCCGTACCACCCGACGCGCCGACGGTGAAGATCAACGGCCTCGCCTTCTGGGGCGCCGTCGAAGTGCGCCGGGTCCCCCGCGATCCGAAGCGCAAGCAGGTCGAGCGGTAAGAACGCCACCCGCGCACGGGCGTCCGGCTACGCTCGTGCGCATGGCAACACCCACCTTGCCGGCCGAGCTCTCCGACGCCACGAGCGACGAGCGGAGCCTGCGCCGGTTCCTCCACGGCCTGCCCGGTGTCGACCAGGTCGGCGTCGAACAGCGGGCCGCGAGCCTCGGCACGCGCAGCATCAAGAAGGGTGCCAAGCTCCAGGCGATCGACACGGCCATCTCGATGGTCGACCTGACGACGCTCGAGGGCGCGGACACGCACGGGAAGGTGCGCGCGCTGGCCGCCAAGGCCCGCCGCCCCGACCCCGAGCGGCCGGACACCCCGCGGGTCGCGGCCGTGTGCGTGTACCCCGACCTCGTCGCCACCGCGGTCGAGTCGCTGGCCGGCACGGACATCGGCGTCGCGAGCGTGGCGACGGCGTTCCCCTCGGGCCGGTCCAGCCGGGAGGTCAAGCTCGCCGACGTCGCGCTGGCCGTGCGCTCCGGCGCCACCGAGGTCGACATGGTGATCGACCGGGGTGC
This sequence comes from Prauserella endophytica, assembly GCF_005146945.1. Lineage (GTDB taxonomy): Bacteria > Actinomycetota > Actinomycetes > Mycobacteriales > Pseudonocardiaceae > Prauserella_A > Prauserella_A endophytica. Next base: position 26,887 of record NZ_SWMS01000045.1, on the reverse strand, counting down.
GTTCCTGGAGGGCCGCTACGGGCGGGTGTTCGACGAGATCCAGGCCGTCAAGGCCGCGTGCGGTGACGCCCACCTCAAGGTCATCCTCGAGACCGGCGAGCTCGCCACCTACGACAACGTGCGGCGGGCGTCGTGGCTCGCGCTGCTCGCGGGCGGTGACTTCATCAAGACGTCCACCGGCAAGGTCTCCCCCGCCGCGACGTTGCCGGTGACGCACGTGATGCTGCAGGCGGTGCGCGACTGGTACACCGCGACCGGGGAGCTGCGTGGCGTGAAGCCGGCAGGCGGCATCCGGACCACCAAGGACGCGATCCGTTACCTCGTCGCGGTGCACGAGGTGGCCGGGCCCGACTGGCTCACGCCATCGCTGTTCCGGTTCGGCGCGTCCAGCCTGCTCAACGACCTGCTGCTGCAGCGCCGCACCCAGCTGGACGGCCACTACAGCGGCCCCGACTACGTGACGGTGGACTGACATGAGCACGTGGGAGTACGCCCCCGCGCCCGAGTCGCGCGAGATCGCCAACCTCAAGCCCAGCTACCGGCCGTTCATCGGCGGCGAGTTCGTCGACGGCTCCGGAGAGCCGCTCAAGAGCGTCAACCCGGCCACCGAGGAGGTGCTGGCCGAGGTCGGCACCGCTTCGGCGTCCGACGTGGACGCCGCGGTGAAGGCCGCGCGCAAGGCCTATGACAAGACGTGGCGCAGGATGCCGGGAACCGAACGCGCCAAGTACCTCTTCCGCATCGCCAGGCTGATCCAGGAGCGCTCGCGCGAGCTCGCGGTGCTGGAGACTCTCGACAACGGCAAGCCCATCAAGGAGTCCCGCGACGCCGACGTGCCCACCGCGGCCGCGCACTTCTTCTACCACGCGGGGTGGGCCGACAAGCTCGAGTACGCGGGCTTCGGGCCGGATCCGCAGCCGCTGGGCGTCGCAGGCCAGATCATCCCGTGGAACTTCCCGCTGCTCATGCTCGCGTGGAAGATCGCCCCGGCGCTGGCGACCGGCAACACGGTCGTGCTCAAGCCGGCGGAGACCACGCCGCTGACCGCGCTGGTGTTCGCCGAGATCTGCCAGCAGGCCGACCTTCCGCCGGGCGTGGTGAACATCGTGCCGGGCGCGGGCGACATCGGCGCCGAGCTCGTGAACCACGCCGGGATCGACAAGATCGCGTTCACCGGGTCGACCGACGTCGGCAAGCTCATCCAGCGGTCGGTGGCGGGCACGCCCAAGCGGCTCACCCTGGAGCTCGGGGGCAAGGCGGCCAACGTCGTGTTCGACGACGCCCCGCTCGACCAGGCCGTCGAGGGCATCGTCAACGGCATCTTCTACAACCAGGGACACGTGTGCTGCGCAGGTTCTCGGCTGCTCGCCCAGGAGTCCGTCGTGGACGAGCTGCTGGAGAAGCTTCGGTACCGCGTCTCGACATTGCGCCTCGGCGATCCGCTGGACAAGAACACCGACATCGGGGCGATCAACTCCGCCGAGCAGCTCACGAAGATCCGCGAGCTGACCGAGTCGGGCGTCGCCGAGGGCGCCGAGCGGTGGACGAGCCCGTGCCCGCTGCCCGAGCGGGGTTTCTTCTTCGCGCCAACGGTGTTCTCGAACGTCGAGCAGTCGATGCGCATCGCGCGCGAGGAGATCTTCGGCCCGGTGCTGTCGGTGCTGACGTTCCGCACGCCCGCCGAGGCCGTCGCCAAGGCCAACAACACGCCGTACGGGCTGTCGGCCGGGATCTGGACCGAGAAGGGGTCGCGGATCCTGTGGATGGCGAACCGGCTGCGCGCGGGCGTGGTGTGGGCCAACACGTTCAACCGGTTCGATCCCACCGCCCCGTTCGGCGGGTACCAGGAGTCGGGCTTCGGGCGCGAGGGCGGCCGGACCGGGCTGGAGGGCTATCTCGATGTCTGACAACAGGATTTCTGTCGCCAAGACGTACAAGCTCTACGTCGACGGCAAGTTCCCGCGCTCGGAGTCGGGGCGCACGTACCCCGTGACCGACTCGAAGGGCACGTTCCTCGCCAACGCCGCGCACGCCTCCCGCAAGGACGTGCGCGACGCCGTGGTCGCCGCGCGCAAGGCGTTCGGCGGCTGGTCCGGCGCGACCGCCTACAACCGCGGCCAGGTGCTGTACCGGGTCGCGGAGATGATGGAGGGACGGCGCGAGCAGTTCGTGGCCGAGGTCGCCGCGTCCGAGGGGCTCCCCTCGCGCAAGGCGCAGTCCGTTGTGGACGCAGCCGTGGACCGGTGGGTGTGGTACGCGGGCTGGACGGACAAGATCGCGACCGTGCTCGGGGCGGCCAACCCCGTTGCGGGGCCGTACTTCTCGTTCACGGTGCCGGAGCCGACCGGCGTGGTCGGCGTGCTGGCGCCGCAGGAGTCGTCGCTGCTCGGGCTGGTGAGCGTGGTGGCTCCCGTGCTGGCGACCGGGTGCACGGCGGTGGTGGTGAGCAGCGCGGAGCGGCCGCTGCCCGCGATCACGCTGTCGGAGGTGCTCGCGACGTCCGACGTGCCAGCGGGCGTCGTGAACGTGCTGACCGGGCGCGCCGGCGAGCTGGGTCCGTGGCTGGCGTCGCACGGAGACGTCAACGCCATCGACCCGACCGGCGCGGGGCCCGTTGGGCGCGTGGAGATCGCCCGCGAAGCGGCGGGCACCGTCAAGCGCGTGCTGGCCGTTCCCGAGGACGAGCCCGACTGGACCCAGCGCCCCGACATCGCCCGCCTGCGGCGTTACCTGGAACCGAAGACGGTCTGGCACCCGATGGGCGTCTGACCCGCACGCGAGTCCCCCGCTCCCGCACGCGAGTCCCCCGCTCCCGCACGCGAGTCCCCCGCTCCCGCACGCGAGTTCCCCGTTGCCGCGCGCGAGTTCCCCGTTGCCGCGCGCGAGTTCCCTGCTCCCGCACGCGAGTCCCCCGCTCCCGCGCGCGAGTTCCCCGTTGCGAGGCCCGAGGCGTCAGCCCGCCGCCGAGCCCCAGCGGGCAACTCCCCGACCGGAGCGGGGGACTCGCCGACCCGAGCGGGCAACTCGCCGACCCGAGCGGGCAACTCGCCGACCCGAGCGGGCAACTCGCCGACCCGAGCGGGCAACTCGCCGACCGGAGCGGGCAACTCGCCGACCGGAGCGGGGGACTCGCCGACCGGAGCGGGGGACTCGCCGACCGGAGCGGGGGACTCGCGGGCGCTAGAGCTGGTTGACGTTCGTGATGCGGAGTACGGCGGTGCCGGTCTTGTCGGAGGCGGCGAGGTCCACTTCGGCGCTGATGCCCCAGTCGCGGTCGCCCGACGGGTCGTCGAGGATCTGCCGCACGCGCCACACGTCCGGCTCCTTCTCGATCATGAACAGCGCCGGGCCGCGCGCGTCGGGGCCGGTGCCGATCTCTCCGTACTCCTCGAAGTAGTCGGCGAGGGCGTCCTCCCACGCGTCGGCGTCCCAGCCGGAACCCGCGTCGAGGGAGCCCAGCGTCTCGTAGTCCCGCCTGGCGGCGAGCTCGACCCTGCGGAACAGCTCGTTGCGCACGAGCACGCGAAACGCCCGCTCGTTGCGCGTGACCGGCGGCGGGCCCTCGGGCACCCCATGCGGGCGCTCGCCGACCTCCTCCGGATGCCGCAGCGCCTCCCACTCGTCGAGCAGGCTCGAGTCGACCTGGCGCACCAGCTCGCCCAGCCACTCGATGAGGTCCTGCAGCGGCTCGGTCTTGGCGTCGTCCGGCACGGTCCTGCGCAGCGCGTCGTAGGCGTCGGCGAGGTAGCGCAGCAGCACGCCCTCCGACCGGGCGAGGCCGTAGAACCCGATGTACTCCACGAAGTTCATCGCGCGCTCGTACATGTCGCGCACGACCGACTTCGGCTCCAGCTCGTAGTCGGCGACCCACGGATGCCCCTGCCGGTACCGCGAGTACGCCGCTCGCAACAGCTCCTCCAGCGGCCGCGGGTAGGTGACGTCCTCCAGGAGCTCCATCCGCTCGTCGTACTCGATGCCCTCGGCCTTCATGGCGGCGATGGCCTCGTTGCGGGCCTTGAACTGCTGCTGGGACAGCACCTGCTTCGGGTTGTCCACCGTGGACTCCACGATGGACACCACGTCGAGCGCGTAGACCGGCGAATCGGGGTCCAGCAGCTCGATCGCGGCGAGCGCGAGCGGCGACAACGGCTGGTTGAGCGCGAAGTCGAACTGCAGGTCGACGGTCAGGCGCACGATCCGGCCCTGCTCGTCGGGCTCGTCGAGCTGCTCCACGACGCCCGCCGCGAGCAGGGCCTTGTAGATCGCGATCGCGCGCAGGATGTGCTTGCGCTGCGCGGGCCGGTCCTCGTGGTTGTCCTCCAGCAGGTGCCGCATGTGCTCGAAGGCGTTCCCGGGCCGCGAGATCACGTTGAGCAGCATCGAGTGGCTGACGGCGAAGCTCGACGTAAGCGGTTCCGGCTCGGCGGCGACGAGCCGCTCGAAGGTGCTCTCGGTCCAGTTGACGAAGCCCTCGGGCGCCTTCTTGCGCACGATCTTGCGCTTCTTCTTGGGGTCGTCGCCCGCCTTCTCCAGCGCCTTGGCGTTCTCGATGACGTGGTCGGGCGCCTGCACGACCACGTAGCCGTCGGTGTCGTAGCCTGCCCGGCCCGCACGGCCGGCGATCTGATGGAACTCCCTGGCCTTGAGGTGCCGCTGGCGCACGCCGTCGAACTTCGTCAGCGCGGAGAGCACCACCGTCCGGATCGGCACGTTGATGCCCACGCCGAGCGTGTCGGTGCCGCAGATGAGCTTGAGCAGCCCGGCCTGCGCGAGCTGCTCGACCAGGCGCCGGTACTTCGGCAGCATCCCGGCGTGGTGCACGCCGATGCCGTGGCGAACCAGCCGCGACAGCGTCTTGCCGAAGCCCGCCGAGAACCGGAAGTCGCCGATCGCCTCCGCGATGGCGTCCTTCTCCGCGCGCGTGGTGACGTTGATGCTCATCAAGGCCTGCGCGCGCTCGACGGCGGCGGCCTGCGAGAAGTGCACGACGTACACCGGCGCCTGCCCGGAGTGCAGCAGCTCGGACACCGTCTCGTGCATGGGCGTAAGCGCGTAACGGAACGTCAGCGGTACCGGACGCTGCGCCGACGTCACCACTGCCGTCGAGCGGCCGGTGCGCCGGGTCAGGTCCTTCTCGAAGAACGTGACGTCGCCGAGCGTGGCCGACATGAGCACGAACTGTGCCTTCGGCAGCTCCAGCAGCGGCACCTGCCACGCCCAGCCCCGGTCGGGCTCGGAGTAGTAGTGGAACTCGTCGGCCACGACCTGCCCGACTGTGTCCTCGCCGGCCTCGGCGCCGAGCCGCAACGCGATGTTCGCCAGGATTTCCGCCGTGCAACAGATGATGGGCGCGTCGGGGTTCACGTTGGAGTCGCCGGTCATCATGCCGACGTTGTCCGCGCCGAAGATGTCGATGAGCGAGAAGAACTTCTCCGAGACCAGCGCCTTGATGGGGGCCGTGTAGAAGCTGCGCTTGCCCTGCGCGAGCGCCGTGAAGTGCGCACCCACCGCCACCAGGCTCTTTCCCGATCCCGTCGGCGTGGACAGGATCACGTTGGCCCCCGAGACCACCTCGATCAGCGCTTCCTCTTGTGCCGGGTACAGCTCGAGGCCACGCTGGGAGGTCCAGGTGGAGAACGCGTCGAAGAGGGCGTCGGGGTCCGAGCCGCCGGGCAGCTGGTCAGTGAGGAAGTCAGTCATCGTGGTTTCAGATCGTGCCTGGTGACCCACCGCAGGTGCCAGCGGGTATCACGCTCCTGACGAGCGTACCCGGGCAGTGCGGTAAGACGGTGTCACCGGATGCGAGGGGTGATCGCGGAGCGCGGCGGGAACCCGTAGGCTTCGCGTATCGCGTTCGGTTCGGCACTGCATCGGGTCGGCACGCGCACAGGTGGTTTCCGGAGGGCGGAATGGCACAGGACATCATCCCGATCGAGCTCGGGCTGCCACAAGGCGATCTGGTGACCCTGTGGGCACCACGATGGCGAGAGGACGGCGAGGAGTGGGAGGCGTTCCTCGGTGACGAGGACGATCTCTACGCGTTCCCCGACGCGGCACACCTGGCCGCGTTCGTCCGCACCGCCGAGCAGCACGACCTCATCGACCACCCGGCGTGGGACGCCGTGCCCGAGCTGAACGTCCCCGAGCTGATCCCCGACGACGACCACTCCTACGACCTGGTCGGCGTTCCGGAGATGGTCGCGGAGGAACCCGACTCCTGGACCCTTTCCGAACTGGCCGAGATCGTCGGCATCGTGCGCTCGCTCGCCGACGTGTGCGAGCTGGACGAGGTGCACGAGATCCTCGACGGCTGCGAGGGCTTCTCGTTGCTGGACCAGGGGCAGCTGCCGTTCACCGGCCGCGAGGGCGCCCGGCTCTGGAACGACCTTTCCGAGACGGTCTCTGAGAAGTGGGACCTCATCCTCGACACGATCGACGACCTGGTCACCGTGCCGGCGGTCGACGCCGCGACGCTGGAGCAGACGGCCGAGGAGCTGGCGGCCTTCCACGAGGAGTCGGCCGAGTCCGAGGCCGGTGTGGACACCGAGGACGACGACCTGGACACGGTGGACTCCGAGTCCGACGCCGATGCGGCGGACGACGACGAGGACGAGGAGCCGGTCGGCTTCTGGGGCGAGGTCGGCATTGACCCGATCAAGATCGTGCTGTCGGAGAGGGAGTACTTCACGCTCCGCTGCTACCTCGACGACGAGCCGATCTTCCTGGGCTCGGACGGCCGGATCGAGGTGTTCGGCTCGGAGAAGGCGCTCGCGCGCAAGCTCGCCGACGGTGCGGAGCTCGCCGACACCGACCTCGCCGAGGTGTCCACTTGGGACGACGTGCTGACCAAGGCGACGGCGGGCGAGCTGGAGATCGAGGTCGACCCCGACAACACCTACGTGCTCACCGGGCTGGACGCCGACATCGCCGAGGGGCTCGACGCGATCGACCCGACGCAGCTGGAGCTGGCGGTGGAGCTGCTCACCGACGCGGCCGACTGGGCGGACGACGACAGTGTGACCACGGCGCTGGCCAGCTCGGAGAGCCTTGGCTGGCTGGTGTCGTTCGTGCTGCGGCCGGACCCGACGCGCCTCGCGCCGAGCCCGCCGTTCGACGCCGAGCAGAAGGCGTGGCGGGGCCTCGTCGAGTCCTTCGAGGACCGCCTGCGCCTGAACTGAGCCTGAGCATTCCGGCCCCCAAGGCCACCTTTGTTGCGCTCAACGCAACAAAGGTGGCCTTGGGGGCCGCTTTGTGTCAGCGGGGTTCGGCCCGCACTGGGGTGAGCCAGATGGCGGCGACCGGGAAGAGTGCGACCAGGCCGAACGCCAGCGCGTAGTTCGACTCGCCGATGACCAGGCCGAGCAAGGGCGGGGTCAGCACGGCGGCGACGTTCTGCGCCGTGTTCTGCGCGCCCATCGCCCTTCCCGCCCATGCGAGACCGGCCAGCTCTGCCGACGCCGTGAAGCCGAGACCGTTGTCACTGACCGTGATCACGCCGGCGAGCACGATCGCCAGCACCACCAGCCACGGCCAGCTTACGTCGCCCAGCGCCACGAGGAGCATCACCGCGGCGCTGACGACCGCGAGCACCCGCATCGGGCGCAGCCTGCTGGCGACGCGGTCGGACCAGTAGCCGGTGGCGAGCCTGCCGAGCGCGCCGAGTGCCTGCACGACGGCGAGGAACCAGCCCGCCGCGAGCGGGCTCCAGCCGTGCATCGCGACGAGGTAGATCGGCGCGAACGCCGACACCGTGAACTGTGGAATCACGAGCAGCGCGCTGGCTCCGTGCAGGCGCCACAGCGTCGGCGTGCGGTACGGCGACGCGTGCGCCGGGCCGGACGGGTCCTTCGGTGGCCGAGGCGGGTCGGTGACCAGCAGCGCCACGAGCAGCGCGACGACGAGCGCGAACGCGGCCGGGAACACCATCGCCACCCGGAACCCGAAGGGTTCGGCCAGCGGCGGCAGGGCGAGCGCGGCGACGCCGACCCCGAGCGGTTGGGCGGTCTGCCGGATGCCCATGGCCATCCCACGCTCGTGTGCGCCGAACCAGCCCATCACGACCCGCCCGCTCGCGGCGTTCACCGACGCCGTGCACGCGCCTGCCGCGACGAACACGGCGAAGAGCACGGTGAGCGAGTGCGTGCCCAGCGCGGAGACGAGCAGCAGCGCTCCGGAGAGTCCGAGACCCAAGGCCATGATCAGCCGCTCGCCGTAGCGGTCAGCGGCCGCGCCCCACGCGATGAGGGTCAGCAGCAGCCCGATACTCGGCGCAGCCACCACCGCCCCCGCTTCACCCAATGTGAGGTTCTCGGCCTCGCTCATCGCGGGGACGAGGAACGGGATGCCGTAGAGGAAGGCACAGCTCGCCGTCTGGGCGGCATGTCCGAGCCCCAGCAAGAGCCAGCGTCTGCGGCCGATGGTGTGCTGCTCCACGCCCGCCATACCGCCGTCCCACTATCTGAGAAATACCTCTTACATAGTGGACTTTACTTCGCAAGGCTAAACAACGCAAGGGTTTCCGCGACACCCTCCGCAGTTCAGACCAGAGCGGCGTAACCCGGTTTGATCACGTTATTGATCAAGTCCAGCCGTTGATCGAAATCAATGAACGCCGATTTCATGGCGTTGATCGTGAACCACTGGACGTCGGCCCAGCCGAAGCCGAAGGCCTCGGAGAGCGCGGCGAACTCCGACGACACGGAGCAACCGCTCATAAGCCGGTTGTCCGTGTTGACGGTGACCCGGAAGCGCAGCTTTGCCAGCAGGCCGATGGGATGCTCGGCGATCGAGGCCGCCGCGCCGGTCTGCACATTGGACGAAGGGCAGATCTCCAGCGGGATGCGGCGATCCCTGACGTAGGCGGCCAGCCTGCCGAGCTGGACCTCGCCGTCGGCCGAGGTCTTGATGTCGTCGACGATGCGGACGCCGTGCCCGAGCCGTTCGGCACCGCAATGCTGAATGGCCTCCCAAATCGACGCGAGCCCGAAAGCCTCGCCCGCATGAATCGTGAAATGCGCATTGTTCACGCGCATGTATTCGAATGCGTCGAGATTCCGGGTCGGCGGAAAACCGGCCTCGGGGCCCGCGATGTCGAATCCCACCACCCCCGCGTCGCGATAGCGCACGGCGAGCTCGGCGATCCCCGCCGCCCTCGCGTGCTGGCGCATCGCGCACAGGAGCGTGCCGGTCCGGATCCGCTTGCCCTTGGCCTCCGCGCGCCGCTCACCCTCCGTGAACCCGGCCTGAACAGCCTTAATCACCTGATCGAGTGAGAGCCCGCCTTCGGTGAAGAGCTCCGGCGCGTAGCGGACTTCCGCGTAGACCACGCCGTCGTCCGCGAGGTCCTCTACGCACTCGGCGGCGACGCGGATCAGCGCGTCCTCGGTCTGCAGCACGCCGCACGTGTGCGTGAAGGTCTCCAGGTACGACTCCAGCGAACCGGAGTTGGCCGCGGACTGGAACCACCGGCCGAGCTCGGCGACATCTGTGGTCGGAAGCCCTTCGTAACCGGTGGATTCGGCCAGTTCAACGACGGTGCGCGGGCGCAACCCGCCGTCCAGGTGGTCGTGGAGCAGCACCTTCGGGGCCTCGCGCAGGTCCTGCACAGTCAGGGCGGTTCTCGTCGACATGCTGCGACGGTACCGCTGGTCGGACGGAAACTCTCACGCTCGACTTAAGCCTCAGCCCCGTTGACCATTTCGTTATTCGGGCCATCCAGTTGCACGTCGTCGCCGAATTCACGGGGGCGCTACCCAGAGCAATTGCGCGGTAGATAAGCTGCCGCCCACGTCCCATCTTTTCCCCGCCGATGAAGGACAACCGCAGTGACGACTGACAACCACCTCGCAGCCCCGTCCTTCGACCGGATGCGCAACATGTTGGTGCGCGCGGCCGAGGTCCGAGAGAGCGAGCAGCAGCAGATCTTCGACGCGCTCGACGACATCTACGCCCGGCTCGCGCCGGTGGACTCGCTGGGCGCGGTGCGCAAGCGGCTGTCCGAGCTGCCCGACCGCACCGAGGTCAGCGTGCTGGCCGAGCGTCTCGACGAGGCCATGACCCGGCTCGAGGCTCAGGACAACGCGCTCGCCGACCTCGCGCGGGCGGTCGAGTCCATCGTCGACAAGCTGGCGAAGCCCTTCGCCCAGCTGGACGGCAGGCTCGACGGGGTCGCGGCCCGCTTCGAGGGTGTCGCCGGCCGCATGGACGGGCTCGAGGACAAGCTCGAGAACATCCACCGCAGGCTCGACGAACTGGGCGGCCACCTCGACAAGCAGGACGACAAGCTCGACGCGATGCCCACCTCCGTCGGCGGCCCGGTGCGCGAGCGCATCGACACGCTGGAGTCGGGCCTCAAGGAGCGGGTCGAGCGCCTCGACTCCGACACCAAGGAGCGGATCGGCAGCACCACCGACACGCTGCGCTCGGCGCTCACCGAGACGGCCGAGATGGTGGACTCCTCCGAACGTCTGGACAACCTCGGCGAGCGTCTCGAGCGCGTCACCAACCGGCTCGACGAGCTGGCCGGCAGGCTCGACAAGGTCGAGGAGGGCTTCACGGCCCAGCTCGGCGACCTCGACGGCTCGGTGAAGTCCGGGCTCGCCAAGGTCGAGGGCACGCTGTCGAAGCAGCCGGACAACGACTACTTCAGCTCCGTGGTGCGCAAGAGCAACGAGGAGTCGGAGCGCCGCATCGGCGGCCAGCTCGACGAGGCCATGGCGACGTTCGCGGAGCTGATGCTCGGCGGCGGCCCGGCCCCGCAGACCGTGGCCGTCGCGCCGCCCGCGCCGAGGCAGCCGCGCCGTCGCAACGGCCGGGCCCAGAAGGGCGCCGACTCGAAGGCCAAGGCCAACGGCTCGGACGCCGACTCCGACGACTGAGCCCTCCCGGCCAGCCCAGCTGCAGTGAGGGCCACCCTACCTGCGCCCACCCGTCTCCCACCACCGCCCAAACGGAGACGCTGACGCGCCGCTGTGTTTGATCAACGCAGTGAAGGTGGCCTTCACTGCGTCGGGGGTCGCGTCCGGGGTCGGGGTCGGGGTCAGCCTCGGAACAGGTCCAGGACTATCCCTTCGTCGCGTGGGGGGTTGTGGCGCTCGGTGAGGTCGTAGGAGCCGCTGAGCGCCTCGAGGGCGGCCGGAACCGCCTCGGGGGTGTCGGTGTGCAGTTCCAGCAGCGGTTGCCCGCGCTCGACGCGATCACCGGGCTTGGCGAGGCATCGCACGCCTGCCGCGAGCTGCACCGGGTCCTCCTTTCGCGCCCGGCCGGCGCCGAGCCGCCACGCCGCGACGCCGACCGCGTACGCGTCGAGGCGCGTCAGCACACCGGACTCGGGCGCCTCCACCACGTGCACGTGGGCCGGCTTCGGCAGCTCCGCGTCCGGGTCGCCGCCCTGCGCGCGGATCATCCGGCACCACGTCTCGTACGCCTCCCCCGACGCCAGCACCTCGGCCGGGTCGACATGGGATAGCCCCGCCAGGGTGAGCATCTCCCTTGCCAGCGCGAGCGTCAGCTCCACGACGTCGGCCGGGCCGCCGCCCTTGAGCACCTCCACGGCCTCGGCGACCTCGACGGCGTTGCCGACCGCGGAGCCGAGCGGTGTGCTCATGTCCGTCAGCAGCGCCGTGGTGGCGACCCCGTGCGCCGCGCCGATGCCGACGAGCGCCCTCGCGAGCGAACGGGCCTGCCGGATCGTCTTCATGAACGCACCGGAGCCGACCTTCACGTCGAGCACCAGCGCGCCGGAACCCTCCGCGATCTTCTTGCTCATGATCGAGCTGGCGATGAGCGGAACCGACTCGACGGTGGAGGTGACGTCACGCAGGGCGTACAGCTTGCGGTCGGCGGGCGCGAGCGTCGGGGTGGCGGCGCAGACGACCGCGCCGACCTCGGCGAGCTGCCTGCCGATCTCCTCAGCCGACAGCTCCGCCCGCCAGCCCGGGATGGACTCGAGCTTGTCGAGCGTGCCGCCCGTGTGCCCGAGCCCCCGCCCGGACAGCTGCGGCACCGCGGCACCGCACGCGGCGACGAGCGGCGCCAGTGGCAACGTGATCTTGTCGCCGACGCCGCCCGTCGAATGCTTGTCCACGGTCGGACGCGCCACGTGCAGGGAGAGCCGCTCACCGGAGTCGATCATGGCTCCGGTCCAGCGAGCGGTCTCGCCCGAGTCCATCCCGTTGAGGAAGATGGCCATCGCGAGCGCCGCCATCTGCTCCTCCGCCACCACCCCGCGGGTGTAGGCGTCGACGACCCACTCGATCTGCTCGGCCGAAAGCCGTTCCCCGTCTCGCTTGGCGCGGATGACGTCGACAGCGGCGAACGGTTCCATGGCGGTCACCCCGGGAGGTCGGCGGGCCCGAAAGCATCGGGCAGCACCTGTGACATCGCCAGGATGCCGCTCGGTGTGTCCACGAGGCATGTCGCGCCGCCGAGCTCGAACAGGATCTGCCTGCACCGCCCGCACGGCATCAGCAGCTCACCGGTGCCGCTGCGGCACGCCACGGCGACGAGCCTGCCGCCGCCGGAGAGCCGCAGCTGCCCCGCCATCGTGCATTCGGCGCAGAGGCCGAGCCCGTAGCTGGCGTTCTCGACGTTGCAGCCGGTGACGAGCCTGCCGTCGCCGACCAGCCCGGCGACGCCGACCTGCAGGCCGGAGTACGGCGCGTACGCCAGCTGGGCCGCACGCACCGCCTCCTGCCGCAGGGCCTCCCAGTCGGGCGCGGGCGCCGTCATCCGCCCTCGCCCCTTCGGTGGGTCCGGCCGATCCACTTCGGAACGCGCAGGCGTTGGGCCGCGAGCGAGAGCACCAGCAGCGTCACCACGTACGGCGCGGCGCTGACGAGCTCGGGCGGCACCTGGTCGGTGAGCGCGAACCAGAGGATGAACAGCACACCGATCACGGTGGCCACGCCCGCGACGACGTAGCGCTTGGCCCTCAGCTGCACCACCGCGAGCACGAGCAGCGCGATGCCGAGCAGCAGGAGCAGCGCGTGCACCGCGCCCTCGCCGCGCAGCTGCATGGCGTCGGTGTAGCCGAACAGCCCGGCGCCCGCGGCGACCCCGCCTGGCCGCCAGTTGCCGAAGATCATCGACGCGAGGCCGATGTAGCCGCGGCCACCGGTCTGGCCGTCGCGGAACTGGCTGGAGGCCACCGCGAGGATCGCCCCGCCCAGACCGGCCAGCGCGCCCGACATCGTGATGGCCGCGTACTTGTACTTGTAGACGTTCACGCCGAGCGACTCCGCCGCGTGCGGCGCCTCGCCGCACGAGCGCAGCCGCAGCCCGAACGCCGTCCGCCACAGCACGTAGGCGGTGGCGAAGAACAGCACAACGGCGAGGAGGGTCAGCAGCGACACGTCCGTGGTGAGACCGCGCAGCAGGCCCGCGAGGTCGGACACGAAGAACCACTGCTGTTGCTCGATGTCGCCGAGCACCGACGACAGGCCGGGGATCGTCACGTGCGGGACGTCCTCGATCGGCGGCGACTGCTTCTGCCCTCCGCCCGGAGCGTCGGTGAAGTACAGCTTCGCGAGGAACAGCGTCAGCCCCGGCGCGGCGAGGGTGATCGCGACACCGGAGATGATGTGGTCGACGCCGAAGGTGACGGTGGCGATCGCGTGGATCAGACCACCGAACGCGCCGAGGACCACGCCCGCGAGCACACCCGCCCACGGGCCCCACTGCCAGCCGAAGAGCCCGGCGCCGAACGTGCCGAGCACCATCATGCCCTCGAGGCCGATGTTGATCACACCGGCGCGTTCGGACCAGAGCCCCGCCAGACCGGCCAGCGCGATCGGCACGGCCGCCGTGAGCGCGGCGGCCACCGTGCCGCTGGAGGTGAGGTTGCCGGCGCCCGTCAGGACGCGGACCAGCGACACCACGAGAAGCGCCGCGATGGCGAGGAGGAAGTAGATCATCGGCGAGGCGCGCCTTCGCGGGGGCGCGACGGTCTCCTGGACGCCGACGGCGAGTCCGCTCGCACTCATGCCTGCGCCTCCTCGGGGGTCTTGGTCGTGCCCAGTGCCCGCCCGACGTCACGCTGTTCGAGCCGGAGCTTGTAGCGGCGCACCAGCTCATAGGCGATGACGACCGACAACACGATCACGCCCTGCATGATCACGACGATCTCCTTCGGCACGCCGGAGAGGTCCAGCACGTTCGACGTCTGGTCCAGCGCGCCCCACAGGAACGCGGCGAAGGCCATGCCGATGGGGTGGTTGCGGCCGAGCAGCGCGATCGCGATGCCCGTGAAGCCCAGCCCCGCCGGGAAGTCCAGCGAGTACGAGTGCGAGGCGCCCAGCAGCTGCGGCATGCCGACGAGCCCGGCGACCGCGCCGGAGAGCAGCATGCTCGCGAGCACCATCTTCTTGACGTTCACTCCGCTGGCGACGGCCGCGGACTCCGACTGTCCGGTCGCCTTGAGGTCGAAGCCGAACCTGGTGCGGTTGAGCATGAACCAGTAGGCGACACCCACCACGGCGGCCAGCACGATCAGGCCGAAGACGTCCGAAGAGGACTCGGAGTACGGGATGCCAGGCACCTGGCCGCCCTCGGTGATCGGGGCCGTGCCGATGTTGTTGCTGCCGGCCACCGTGACCGCGAGGCGGTCGGGGTTGAGCAGGAACGCCACGAGCGCCGTCGCGATGGCGTTGAGCATGATCGTCGAGATGACCTCGCTCACGCCGCGCGTGATCTTGAGGAAGCCGGCGATGCCCGACCAGACCGCGCCGACGAGCATCGCGGCGAGGATGGTCATGAGGATGCGCACCACCGACGGCAGCGACTCCATGAACGAGGCGCCCGCGAGCGCGGCCGCGAGCATCGCGGCAAGCCGGTACTGCCCGTCGACGCCGATGTTGAACAGGCGCATCTTGAAGCCGATCGCCACCGCGACCGCCGACAGGTAGTACGTCGTGGCGCTGTTGAGCGAGTTGGCGACCGTGCGCGGCCGTTCGAGCGAGCCGATCATGTCCTCGGCGACGTCGAACGGCGGATGCCCGGTGATCGACAGGATGATGCCGCAGACCAGGAGCGCGAACACGAGCGCTCCGACGGGCGCCGCGAGGCCCAGCCCCACCGAGCGCCACGAGATCCTTCCCATCACGTTCCCTCCCCAGCACCGGTCATCGCCGAGCCGAGTTCCTCCGGAGTGACGGCCTTCGGGTCGTAGGAGGCGACGAGCCTGCCGCGCAGGATCACCGCGAGGCTGTCGGACATGCCGATCAACTCGTCGAGGTCGGCGGAGATCAGCAGCACGGCCAGGTGCTCGGCGCGGGCCTTGCGGATCTGCTCCCAGATCGCGGCCTGCGCCCCGACGTCGACACCACGCGTGGGGTGCGAGGCGATCAGCAGCACCGGGTTCCCGCTCATCTCCCTGCCGACGATCAGCTTCTGCTGGTTGCCGCCGGACAGCGAGCCCGCGAGCACGTCGATGTTCGGGGTGCGGACGTCGTACTCGTCGACGATCCGCTGGGTGTCGGCCCGCGCGCCCGCCCGGTTGAGCAGCAGCCCGCGCACGCTCGGCGCCCTGGTCTGGTGCCCGAGGATGCGGTTCTCCCAGAGCGTCGCCTCCAGCAGCACGCCCTGGCGGTGCCGGTCCTCGGGGATGTAGCCCACGCCCGCGTCGCGGCGCTTGCGAGTGGACAGCTTCGTGATGTCCTTGCCCTGCAACGCGATCCGCCCCGCCTGCAAGGGACGGATGCCCATCAGCGCCTCGACGAGCTCGGCCTGTCCGTTGCCCTCGACGCCCGCGATGCCGAGCACCTCGCCCGCGTTGATGGTGAAGGACATCTCCTCCAGCACCGTGCGCCCGTCGGGCGCGGTCACCGTGAGGCCATCGACCTCGAGCACCGGGGTGTCGGTGACGGTCGACTCGCGCAGCTCCGGCACCGGCAGCGCGCTGCCGACCATCAGCTCGGCGAGCTGGCGGGCCGTGACATCGCCGGGACTCACGCTGGCGACCGTGGTCCCCCTGCGCATGACCGTGATGTCGTCGGCTACCGAGAGGACCTCGTCGAGCTTGTGCGAGATGAACAGGATCGTGAGGCCCTCGGACTTCAGCTCACGCAGGTTGCCGAACAGCTCGTCGACCTCCTGCGGCACGAGCACGGCCGTCGGCTCGTCGAGGATGAGGATCCGCGCGCCCCGGAAGAGCACCTTGAGGATCTCGACACGCTGGCGCTCGCCGACACCGAGCTCGTCGACGAGCCGGTCGGGCTCGACGCCGAGCCCGTACCGGGCGGAGATGTCCCTGATCTTGGCGCGGGCGGCCTTGAAGTCGATGCCGCCGCCCCCGCGCGGCTCGTCGCCGAGCACGACGTTCTCGAGCACGGTGAGGTTGTCGGCGAGCATGAAGTGCTGGTGCACCATGCCGATGCCGACCGCGATGGCGTCCGCGGGGGTGCTGAGGTCGGCCTGCGTGCCGTCGATGGAGATGGTGCCCTCGTCGGGCCGCTGCATCCCGTAGAGGATCTTCATCAGCGTCGACTTGCCCGCGCCGTTCTCGCCGACGAGCGCGTGCACGGTTCCGGTCCGGACCGCCACGTTCACGTCGGCGTTCGCGACGACGCCTGGGAAGCGTTTGGTGATGCCTCTGAGCTCGACGGCGAGCGCTGATTCGCTGCTGCTGATGGTGCACGCTCCTTGCCGGTGCTACGCCGAAGCCGGCGGACCCGGGGGATCGCCCCGGGGCCGCCGGCTCGCGTCGTTGATGCGGCTTACGTGGTCGAAGGGACCTTGATCTCGCCCGAGATGATCTTCTGCTTGTACTCCTCGAGCCGCGGCTGGATGTCGTCGATCTTGCCGCCGCTCGTGGCGTACTTCACGCCACCGACCTCGAGGTCGTAGATCTTGTTGCCCGCCTTGAACGCGTTGTCGTTCACCGACTTGATGAAGTCGTAGACCGCGACGTCGACGCTCTTGACCATCGAGGTGATGATCACGTCCTTGACGTCGGCCAGCGACGGGAGGTTGTACTGGTCGGAGTCGACGCCGATGCCCATGGCGCCCTTGTCCTTCGCGGCGCGGAAGACACCGCTGCCCGAACCGCCCGCGGCCGCGTAGACAACGTCGGCGCCCGCGTCCAGCATGCCGTTCGCGGCGGTCTCGCCCTTGGCGGGATCGTTGAACCCGCTGAAGTCCGGCGGCTGGGTCAGGTACTTGACCTGCACGGTCGCGTCCGGCTTCACGGCCTTGACGCCCGCCTCGTAGCCGGCCTGGAACTTCTGGATCAGCGGGGTGTTGACCCCGCCGACGAAGCCGACGTTGCCGGTCTTGCTCTTCAGCGCCGCGGCCACGCCCACGAGGAAGGAGCCCTGCTCCTCGGCGAAGGTCAGGTTCGCGATGTTGGGGCCGTCGTCGGTGCCCGGCGTGTAGTCGTCGATGATCGCGAACTTCACGTCGGGGTAGTCCTTGGCGACCTTGCCGAGCGGGCCCGCGTAGGCGAAGCCGACCGCGATGATCGGGTTGTAACCGCCCTCGGCCAGCTGCCGGAGCCGGTCCTCCTTCTGGGCGTCGGTCTCGCCCTGGCTGGCCTCCAGCTCGGTGGCCTCGATACCGAACTCCTGCTTGGCCTTGTCCAGGCCACGAGCCGCGGAGTCGTTGAACGACTGGTCGCCTCGGCCACCGATGTCGTAGGCGAGCCCGATCTTGAGCGCGCCGTCTCCGCCGCTTCCGGCGCCGCTGTCTTCGCCGCCACCGCCGCACGCGGACAATGCCAGCACGCCGGCCATGGCGATCGCCGCCAGCGCTCCACCACGCTTTCGAAGCACGGTGTATCTCCCTCCCCGCTGCATGCGCGGACCAACTGAGAACGGCCCGACGCTCCTGCCGGGCCGACTGGCGAACCGTACCGCTCTGTGAGATTCCAGGCATGCGATTGCCACCGCGCGTAACCCAAATGTTTACTCAAGGGCTCGGCGCGCGACTGACTGCACACGGTATGTGACCGGGCACTGGGTCACACGATTCAGTGAAGAGCGGGTGAAGAGACGTGGGACACGTCCGTTGTGCTCCTCAGTGTCTGGTCCATCACAGACGACAACCCGAGGTTGAGCCAGGTCGACGCTGCGGGTCTAGCATCCCCTCGTATCCACGCTCGACGACCCTGACCACGGCAAAGTCGCGGTCCGCCGGGCAAAGTCCATCAGTGACGTTGGAGGCCGTACACCGATGTCCACCACTGCGAGCACCGCCGCCGAGGCGGGAGCGAGTGATCGGGCTGGCGCCTCACGCCGGAGCGGAACGTTCTACCGCGGCGACCCCGGCATGTGGTCCTGGGTGCTGCACCGCATCACCGGCGTGCTCACCTTTTTCTTCCTGTTCGTCCACGTTCTCGACACCGCGCTCGTCCGGGTCTCACCGAACGCCTACGACGAGGTCATCGAGACCTACAAGTCCCCGGTCGTCAACCTGCTCGAGGTCGCGCTCGTCGGCGCCGTGCTCTACCACGCGCTGAACGGTCTCAGAGTGATCCTCGTGGACTTCTGGTCCAAGGGGCCGAAGTACCAGCGCCCCATGCTCTGGGGCATCGTCGGCATCTGGGTCGTCGTGATGATCCCGGGCACCTACTTCATGCTCGAGCGCACGGTCAGCGAGCTCTTCGGAGGCGGGCACTGATGGCAGACAGCACTTCCGCGCTCGCGCTCGACAAGCCGCGTTCCCCACGCAGGCCCGCCGCCCGGCGCAACAACTTCGAGCTCTACAGCTGGGTGTTCATGCGCATCTCCGGCCTCGCGCTGGTGGTGCTGGTGCTCGGCCACCTCTTCATCATGAACATCCTCGACGGCGGTGTGCACCGCATCAACTTCGCGTTCGTCGCGGGTCGCTGGTCCTCGCCGTTCTGGCAGTTCTGGGACCTGTCGATGCTCTGGCTCGCCCAGCTGCACGGCGGCAACGGGCTGCGCACGATCATCGACGACTACGCCCGCAAGGACAACACGCGCTTCTGGTTGAAGATGCTGCTCTACGTGGCGATGGCCGTCATCCTCGTGCTCGGCACGCTGGTGGTCTTCACGTTCGATCCCGACATCCCGGCCAGCTGAGCCCACCACACGGAGTTCGCACATCATGCAGTTTCACAAGTACGACGTGGTGATCGTCGGAGCCGGCGGCGCCGGCATGCGGGCGGCCATCGAAGCGGGCCAGCGCTCCCGCACGGCGGTGCTCACCAAGCTCTACCCGACGCGTTCGCACACCGGCGCAGCGCAGGGCGGCATGTGCGCCGCGCTGGCGAACGTCGAAGAGGACAACTGGGAGTGGCACACCTTCGACACGGTCAAGGGTGGCGACTACCTCACCGACCAGGACGCCGCGGAGATCATGGCCAAGGAGGCCATCGACGCGGTGCTCGACCTCGAGAAGATGGGGCTGCCGTTCAACCGGACCCCCGAGGGCAAGATCGACCAGCGGCGCTTCGGCGGTCACACCCGTGACCACGGCAAGGCGGCGGTGCGCCGCTCCTGCTACGCGGCCGACCGCACCGGTCACATGATCCTGCAGACGCTGTACCAGAACTGCGTCAAGCACGGCATCGAGTTCTTCAACGAGTTCTACGTGCTCGACATCGCGCTCACCGAGACCGCCGACGGCCCGGTGGCCTCCGGCGCGATCGCCTACGAGCTCGCGACCGGCGAGATCCACGTCTTCCAGGCCAAGTCGATCGTGTTCGCCACGGGCGGCTTCGGCAAGGTCTTCAAGACCACGTCCAACGCGCACACCCTGACCGGCGACGGGATGGGCATCTACGCGCGCAAGGGCCTCCCGCTCGAGGACATGGAGTTCTACCAGTTCCACCCGACCGGCCTCGCCGGCCTCGGCATCCTGCTCACCGAGGGCGCCCGCGGTGAGGGCGCGATCCTGCGCAACGAGTCGGGCGAGCGGTTCATGGAGCGCTACGCCCCCACCATCAAGGACCTCGCACCACGCGACATCGTCGCCCGGTCGATGGTGCTCGAGGTGCTGGAGGGCAGGGGCGCCGGTCCGAACAAGGACTACGTCTACCTCGACTGCACCCACCTCGGTGCCGAGGTGCTGGAGACGAAGCTGCCCGACATCACCGAGTTCGCGCGCACGTACCTCGGCGTCGACCCGGTGAAGGAGCCGGTGCCGGTGTACCCCACCGCGCACTACGCGATGGGCGGCATCCCGACCAACGTGCACGGCGAGGCGCTGCGGGACAACGAGCACGTCATCCCCGGCCTCTACGCCGCGGGTGAGGTCGCCTGCGTGTCGGTGCACGGCGCCAACCGGCTCGGCACCAACTCGCTGCTCGACATCAACGTGTTCGGCCGCAGGGCGGGCATCGCCGCCGCCGAGTACGCGCAGGGCCGCGAGCACGTGGAGCTGCCCGAGGCGCCGGCGAAGATGGTCGAGGGCATGGTCGAGCACCTGCGCACCGCGCACGGCGGCGAGCGCGTCGCCGACATCCGCACCGAGTTGCAGCAGACGATGGACGCCAACGCGGCGGTGTACCGCACCGAGGACACGCTGAAGCAGGCGCTCACCGACGTGCAGGCGCTCAAGGAGCGCTACGGCCGGATCTCGGTGCAGGACAAGGGCAAGCGGTACAACACCGACCTGCTCGAGGCCATCGAGCTGGGCTTCCTGCTCGATCTCGCCGAGCTGCTCGTCAACGCGGCGCTGGCCCGGAAGGAGTCCCGCGGCGGCCACGCCCGCGAGGACTACCCGAACCGGGACGACGTCAACTTCATGCGGCACTCGATGTCGTACAAGATCCTGCCGGAGAAGGAGGACCCGGACGCCCCGCTGGGCCTCAACGGGTTCATCTCGGACATCCGGCTGGACTACAAGCCGGTGACCTTCACCCGGTACGAGCCGATGGAGCGGAAGTACTGATGCCTTCCGACGTACTCCTTCCCGCGGAGGAAGCGAAATGACCGCTGTAGCTGAAAGCACCGTCCACGACACGTCGCAGATCCCGGCGCCGGAGGGCTCGCTCACCGTCACGGTGAAGATCCAGCGTTTCAACCCGGAGATCGACGACGAGCCGCACTGGGAGTCCTACGACGTCCCGGCGCTGCCGACGGACCGCGTGCTGAACCTGCTGATGAACATCAAGAACTACGTGGACGGCACGCTGTCGTTCCGTCGTTCTTGCGCGCACGGCATCTGCGGGTCGGACGCGATGCAGATCAACGGCATCAACCGCCTCGCGTGCAAGGTGCTCGTGAAGGACCTGCTGGCCAAGAAGGGCAAGCAGACCACCATCACGGTCGCGCCGATCAAGGGCCTGCCCACGATGAAGGACCTCTATGTCGACATGGAGCCCTTCTTCGAGGCCTACCGCGCGGTGAAGCCGTACCTCATCGCGTACGGCAACGAGCCGACGCGCGAGCGGATCCAGTCGGCGGCCGACCGGGAGCGCTTCGACGACACGACCAAGTGCATCCTGTGCGCCTGCTGCACCTCCTCGTGCCCGGTGTACTGGGCGGACGGGTCGTACTTCGGCCCTGCCGCGATCGTCAACGCGCACCGGTTCATCTTCGACTCGCGCGACGAGGCCTCCGAGGAGCGGCTGGACATCCTCAACGACGCCGAGGGCGTGTGGCGCTGCCGCACGACGTTCAACTGCACCGACGCCTGCCCCCGTGGCATCCAGGTGACCAAGGCGATCCAGGAGGTCAAGCGCGCCCTGCTCTTCAAGCGCGTCTGACCCTTTCGCCAACGCTCCCCAAGGCCACCTTTGTTGCGCTCAACGCAGCAAAGGTGGCCTTGGGTGCTTTTGGGCCTACCTCTGTGGGTGGAGAGGTTCGTTGCGAGGTGTCATCTCTGGGGTGACGACGTCGCGGGGGTTCGGCCCTTAGCGTTGCGTGCGTGGTACAGGAAACTGGGAAGCGGTCACCGGGGCTGTCCAAGCTCGCGATCTTCGGGCTGGCGCTGCTCGCCGTGCCGCGCGTGGTCGCGCACGACCTGGACCTGGTGGGTCCAGCGGTCAACGCGCTGCTCGTGTGGGTGCCGCTGGTGATCTGGGTGACCGTGGTGCTGGTGAGGCGGGTCGAGAACCCGTTCCTGACGTTGCTCGCGGTCGGCCTGGTGTACGGGATCCTCCTCGCCATCGGTCACCAGGTGTTCTGGGAGGAGTCGTTCGACGACCCGCCCGCGCTCGGCGGCAACCTGGCCGGCGTGCTGTCCCCCGGTACGGAGACCGTGGTGCTGCGTGGCTTCGCGTTCCTCAGCAGCGTGGTGACGGGCACGGCGGTCGGTGCGGCCACCGGTGCCGTCGCGTGGCTGCTCTCCCGGCTCCGGCGCTCCTGAGGGGCGTCTCCCAACCCTACGGGCGACGGGGCGGGGGCCGCTCCCTAGACCTCCGCGCAGGCGGCGCGGGCAGCGGCCATCGACTCCCGGAAGCCCTCGCTCTCGGCGTCCATGCGGCGCTGGACGTAGTTGACCACGTCTCGCAGCGCCTCGTTCACCGGTTCGTAGGCGCCGTCCGCCTCGGCAGCCGCGCCGGCGAGGGACGAGGCCGCCGACAGCCGGTACAACCCGGTCAGGTCGGCCTCCAGGTCGACGTGGGGCGTGCGGGCCACGAGGTCGCACGCCGCCGTGGCGTCGGCCTGCGCTCCCTCGGCGTCACCGGAGGAGCTGAGCAGCCAGCCCAGCCCCACGCCTCCCCCACCGAGGAGGACGCCGACGAGCAGGCCGAGCAGGAGCGGAGCGCGTCGAGAGCGCGGTGCGGGCGGCTGCGGCTGGAACTGGGTCACGATCGGTTGACGTCCTTTGAGTCGGCGCGGTTCCGGGTCGCGCGCAGGCCGCGCCAGCCGATGACTCCGATGATCGTGCCCAGCACGAACGACACGACGGCGAGCACCAGATGCACCCAGAAGAACGGCGTCGGCGAGCCGTCCGCGGTGAAGGCGTTGTCGCTGTCCCAGAGGTTCCTGGCGAAGGTGATCCAGATGATCCAGGACCACACGCCGAAAGCAAGCAGAAAGAGTGACGTGCGGCGAGACATACGCATACCGCCCAGTATCTATCCCTGGCTCCCGGCTAGCCTGCACGGGTGCGCAGTGCTCTTCCCTTACGGGTTCTGATCGTCACCCTCCTGTCCGGTCTCCTCGCCTCGGCGGGGCTACCAGCACTGGCGCAGTCGCCGGTCGCGCGGCAGGCGCAGGCGTGCCCCAACGAGCTGCTGCCGCCGCCTCCCGTGGACACCTCCGAGAAGCCGCCGCCGGGGCAGCCGTCCCCGGTCCCGCTGCCGGTGCCCGACGAGCCGGCGGGCGGCGAGCGCATGGCCGAATGCGGCTATGTGGTGCCGCCGACCGCCCCGGCCCCGCCCGAGCCGGACACGGCGGCCTCCTGGCTGCTGCAGGACATGGAGACCGGCGAGGTGCTCGCCGCGAAGGACCCGCACGGCCGCCAGCGGCCCGCGTCGCTCATCAAGACCCTGCTCGCACTCGTGGTGATCGACGAGCTGTCTCCCGAACAGGTGGTGATCCCGACCGTCGAGGACGCCAACCAGGAATGCACGTGCGTGGGCATCGTCGCGGGCTCGCGGTACACAGTGGACGATCTGCTGCACGCGTTGCTGATGCGCTCCGGCAACGACGTCGCGCACGCGCTCGGCACGGCGCTGGGCGGCGTGCCGACAGCGGTCGGCAAGATGAACGCGCTCGCGAAACGACTCGGCGCCGAGGACACCCGCGCGGCCACACCGTCCGGTTTGGACGGGCCGGGGATGATGACGTCGGCCTACGACATGAGCCTGATCTTCGGCTACGCCATGCGGCAGCCGGAGTACGCCGACGCGGTGGGCACGCAGCACATGGACTTCCCCGGCGGCACCGGCCAGCCGAGCTACCCGATCTACAACGACAACCAGCTGTGGGACGGCTACGAGGGCTTCCTCGGCGGCAAGACAGGCTTCACCGACGACTCGCGCCACACCTACGCCGGCGCCGCCGAGCGGGACGGCACCAGGATCTCGGTGATCATGCTGCGCACCGAGCAGCGCCCCGTCCGCGTGGCGGAGCAGGCCAAGGCGCTGCTCGACTACGGCTTCGCACTGGCGGCCTCCGGCGCCGACCCGGTCGGCCAGGTGACCATTCCCGACCCGGCCGAGGTCGACGAGGCGGCAGCGGGCGAAAGCGACTCCGGCGACGTGTCGGCCGCGTCGTCGAGCGTCACCGACCCGTTCGGCACCACCGGCTGGATCGTCACGCTGATCGTGATCGTCATCGTGGCCATCGGCCTGCTCATCGGACACCGGAAGGGCCTGCTCCAGCGCCCGGAGTGAGGCGCGGGCCCCTGGTCAGCCAACCGCAGTAAAGGCCACCTTCACTGCGTTGAACGCAGGCATGGTGGCCTTCACTGCGGTTGGCTGGGATCAGGCGGGGCGGGTCAGCCGCCGCGTGACTCGCAGCAGTTGTCCGTCGCCGCGTCCTGCGCGGTGTGCTCGGCGTTCTCGGTCTCGCGGCCGGTGGGCAGGGTCTCCCTCGCCGCGATCCACAGCACCAGCGCGAGCGCGGCGACGGCGCCCGTGACGGCGAACGCAGCGCCGTAGGACCAGCGTTCCGCGATCGCGCCCGCCGCGAGCGGGCCCACCACGGCGCCGACGTCGGCCGCCATCTGGAAGCCCGCGAGCACCGAGCCGCCGCGCGCCTTCGCCCCGAGGACGTCGGCGACCGCGGCGCTCTGCGACGGGTTCAGCGCGCCCGATCCGACCCCGGCCACGAGCGAGGCCGCCAGGAAGATCCACGGGTTGTCGGTGATGCCGAGGAACACCGTGCCCACCACGAGCAGCGCGAGCCCCGCCACGGCGGGCGGCTTGCGCCCTCTGCGGTCGGCATAGCGACCAGCGAGCAGCAGCACCGCCGCGTTGGCGCCCGCGAAAACGGCGAGCGCGAAGCCGGTGAACGACTCGTCCTTGGCCAGCACGGCCGTGACGAACAGCGGCATGAGCGACATGCGCACGCCGAGCACGACCCAACCGTTGGCTAGGTTCGACATGAGCGCCGCCCGGTAGGTGGGGTGGCGAAGCGCCTGCCGGAACGTCATCGCGGGCGCGCCGTCGTCGGCCTGCCGGGAGGCCAGCGCGGAGTGCCGCAGCTGCCACCACACGAGCACGGTGGTGAGCACCAGCGCGAGCCCGTAGGCCAGGAACGGCGCCCGCAGCGATACGGCGACCAGCCCGCTGCCGAGCACCGGGCCGGCGATGCCGCCCAGCAGGAAGCTCGTGCCCCACAGCCCGGACGCCCTACCCCGCAGGTGCACCGGCGAGATGCGGATGAGCAGGCCGATCGCGGACACCGTGAACATCGTCGAGCCCACGCCGCTCGCCGAGCGGAACAGCAGCAGCTGCCAGTAGTCGGTGGCGAACGCGCACGCGATGGTGCCGACGGCGACGATCGAGAGCCCCCACAGGTAGGTGGGCCGCTCGCCGAACCGCGTCACCAGCCGCCCGCTCGCCGGCGCGAAGGCCAGCCGCACCAACGCGAACGCGCTGACCACGAACGACGCCGCCGTCACACCCACGTCGAAGCTCGCCGCGAAGTTGGGCAGCGCGGGCCCGATCAGTCCGTAGCCGATGGCGATGAGGAAGCTCGCCCCCACCAGGACGTAGATCTCCCTCGGCAGCTTCGTCTGTTCCGGCGCCGTCACCGTGTCGCTCACGCTCACCCCTTCGCTTACAGAGCGAGCTTAATTGAGGGGGACGACGACCAGCCCTCAGCGACGACGGCGGCCGAGCCAGCCCAGCAGCGCCCCTGCGCCGAACGCGCCGGCCGCGAGCCCGGCGCCCGCACCCCGCTGCACCTGGACGTTCGGCCTGATCACCGCCGGTGGCGGCGGTGCGACCCTGCGAACGACGTTCTCCCGCGCCGTCGCCGTCCACGCCGTGACGAACAGCAGGAACCGCGAGACGAGGTTGGCGAACACCAGCAGACCGATGATCGGACCGAACAACGCCCCGCTCGGCGAGCTCGTGACACTCGCCAGGTACACCGTGGCGACCTGCTTGAGCACCTCGAACCCGACCGCGGCGAGCACGGCGCCCTTCACCGCGCTGCGCACGCTCACCTTCTCCCTCGGCAGCTGAGAGATCACCCACAGAAAAACGAGCACGTTCGCGGCCAGCGCGAGCACGATCGTCGCCAGCCGCAGCAGGAAACGCGCCCACGCCGCGTCGTCGAGCCCCACCAGCTCCAGCAGGAAGTTGCCGACCCCGCCGCCCACGGCGGTCAGACCGAACGACACCGCGAGCGCCAGCCCGAGGCCGACGAGCGCAACGAGGTCCTTGACCTTCGTCGACAGGAACGGCAGCTGCCTCTTCTCCTGGCCCCACTGCGCGGTGAGCGCGTCACGGAGGTTGGTCATCCAGCCCAGCCCCGAGTAGAACGCCAGAAGCAGACCGAGCACGCCCACGCCCGCCCTGGAGTCGAGGGCGGCGTCGACGATCGTGGCGAGGAAGTCGCCGAGCCCCTCGGGTGCCGAGGAGATGATCCCGTCCCGCAGTTCCCGCAACGCGGCCTCGTTGCCGGCCAGGATGAAGCCCGCCACCGAGAACCCGACCATCAGCAGCGGGAACAGCGACAGCACTGAGAAGTAGGTGATCGCGGCGGCGTAGTGATTGCCATAGCGCTCGGAGAAGGCGTCGTTGGCTCTGATGACGTGGTCGAACCAGGGATACTTCCTGCGCAACCGCGGCAGCAGCTTTTCCTTTTCCGCCTTCTGTTCCGTCACGCGATGACGCTAACCAGGGGTAACGACCCCCGCAACGCGAACGCTCAGGACCGGTGCCGCTGA
This sequence comes from Prauserella endophytica, assembly GCF_005146945.1. GTDB lineage: Bacteria > Actinomycetota > Actinomycetes > Mycobacteriales > Pseudonocardiaceae > Prauserella_A > Prauserella_A endophytica. The sequence goes on along the minus strand of NZ_SWMS01000045.1, from coordinate 133 downwards.
CCTCGCGCACCTGGTAGCCCGAAGCCAGAGCGCCGACGAGTGTGGTTGCCGCGAGGAGCGGTCCGTGTCGCGGGTCAGGTGGGGAGGGGGGTTCTGCCGTAGGTGGTGGTGCGTTGGCGGGAGGGTCGTCCGG
>NZ_SWMS01000044.1 GCF_005146945.1 Prauserella endophytica | reverse complement strand
CCACGCCATCCAAGCCGACCTCGCCAACCTCACCACTTGACCTCTATAGGAGCATCCTTCACTGCGTTGATCGAACACAGCGGCGCGCAGCGCCTCCGTTTGGGTGGTGGCGGGAGACGGGTGGGCGCAGGCAAGGTGGCCTTCACCGCAGTCCGGGGTCCGCTTCGGGGTCAGCTGAGGAAGGCGTCGCGGAGGGGGCCCAGGGCGTCCAGCAGGCCCAGTTCGCGGGCCTGCTCGGCGGCCGTCGCCCGGACGTCTGGGGCCAACTCGGCCGCCGTCGGCGCCAGCCGCTCGTGCTGCTGGGAATCGAGGCGTGCGAGCAGGTCGAACAGGGCGTACCACAGGTCGTGCTCGTGGGCCGCCAGCACGAGCCCGCGGTAACGGCTCTCCGGCAGCGTGCCGAGGAGGAAGCCGGCCTTGCCCTTGTCGTCGAGCAGGAACGCGACCCGCAGCACCGCCAGGTCGTCGAGCACGGACAGGCCCACCGCGGCGACCTCGTCGGGGACCTGTCCCACGAACCGGCCGAGGGTGATCCAGTCCTCGCGCCGCCGCAGCTCGCCGCTGACGGCCGTGACCGTGCCGGTCGGCAGCCTGGCGACTATGTGCGCGGCGCGCCGGGGGTCCAGCTCCGCGGCGACGTCGGCGAGGAACGCGGGGGAGAGGCGGCCTGCGATCTCCACGCCCCGGCCCGCGTCGACGAGCCCGGCCATCCGGGCGGCGAGCAGCGGTCCGAATGCCTTCTCGGCGATACCGGCGAGCACCGCCGCGGGCAGGAGCCTGCTGGCGGCGGCCATGCGGCGCAGCGCGCCGAGGTTGGCGTCGAAGAGGGTGTCGGTGACCTGCTCGCGCAGCTTCCTGATGTCGGCGGTGGGCACGTTGCGCAGGAAGCCGAAGCGCTCGGGGTCGGCGCCGAGCACGCGCGCCAGCTTGAGGACCTCGGCGCGGGCCTCGAGCCGGTCGAGTGCGTCACTCACAGCCCAGCCGCCTTGCGAACGGCGCCCCTGAGCAGGAACGGCACGTGCGAGAGCGACTCCTCGGCCGCCGCCGACAACGCCGCGGCCTGCTTGCGCCTGGCCTGCCGCAACGCCTCGCCGAGTACCTCCTTGTGCTCCTCGGCGAGCGCATCGATGCCGGGCGGAAGTGGCGTGCCGAGCTGCTCGGCGAGCGTGCGCTGCGAGCGGGCCATAGTCGGCCATGATGCCTTACGGTGCGGGTCATGGCACTCAAGATCGAGACTTCCACGATCAAGGTCGGCGACCTCGGCGCCTACCTCTCCCGCCCGGATGGCGGTAGCACGGGCGGCATGCTCCTGCTGCCGATGATCACCGGGATCGGGGAACAGGTCCGCGAGTTCGCCGACGACCTCGCGAGGGCGGGCGTCACCGCGCTGAGCTGGGACCCATGGCACGGGCCGAGCTTGGACGACACGCCGAGGGAGCGGCTCGCGGAGCTGATGGGGCAGCTCGACGACGAGACGTGCCTCGACGAGATGCGCAGGCTCCTCGACCACCTTTTCGGCGAGCTGGGGGTCACCAGGGCCGGCGTGATCGGCTGGTGCCTCGGCGGGCGGTTCGCGCTGATCCTCGGAGCGCGTGACGAGCGGCTCGCGAACGTCGTCGCCTACCACCCGACGGTGCCCGGCACACCCGCTCCCAACCACACCGTCGACGCCGTCGAGCACACGGCCCGCATCGGCGCCCCGGCGATGATGCTCTACCCGGGCGCCGACGCGATCGTGCCGCACGAGAGCTTCCACCGGTTGCAGACCGCGCTGCAGTCCCGCGAGACCGGGCCGAGCATCGTGCACGTGTACCCGCGGGCCGAGCACGGTTTCTCCGACCGCAGCAGGCACGGCAACGAGGTCAACGCCACCGCGTACGCCCTGTCGTGGCCGCAGGTGCTCGAGTTCGTGAAGGCCACCACCGCTTGACTTTCGGCAGTGCCGCCCGCGGGGAGCCGTCGGTAGCGTCCGGACTGTGAACGAGAGGTGGCGGCGCCGGGCGGCGGTACTGCTCGACATCGCCGTCTGGGCGTTCGTGTGCGTGGTGTGCGGGTACGAGGCCCGCCACAACGAGACGCCGTGGGAGCTGGTCGCGGGCCTGGTCACGGCGACGGTGGCGATGGCGACGGCCAGGCGGATGCCGCTCGTCTCGTTCACCGTCGCGGCTCTGTCGAGCTACGCCGTGCTGTTCAACTACCTCGGCCGGTTCCCGGTCTGGCCCGTGTTCCTGATGCTCGCAGCCGGCTACTTCGCGGGCAGGCGCATGGTGCGGGTGCGGCCCGCGCTGCTCGTGCTCGCTGGCATCACCGTGGGCGGCGTGCCGGTGTCGTTACTGGCCCCGGAGGGCATCGAGAGCTGGCCGACCCTGCCGTTGACGGTGCTCTTCGCCGCGTTCGTGCCCTGGCACCTCGGCCGGTACGTGCGACTGCGCGAGGACCTGCTGCACTCCGGCTGGGAGCGGGCCGGGCAGCTGGAGGCACAGCAGCGCAGCACCGCAGAGCAGGCGCGCCTTCGGGAGCGAGCGCGGATCGCCAGCGACATGCACGACTCGCTCGGCCACGAGCTGAGTCTCATCGCGTTGCGGGCCGGTGCGCTGGAGCTGGCTCCCGAACTCGGCGAACGGCACCGCGCCGCCGCAGGTGAGCTGCGGGAGAGCGCTGCGGCCGCGACCGAGCGGCTGCGCGAGATCATCGGCGTGCTGAGGGAGGACGCGCCGCCCGTGGAGCCCGCCGGTGGGTCGGTCACCGACCTGGTGGAGCGCAGCCGAGCCTCCGGGCTGGTGGTGGAGGCGCTCGTGGACGACGGCGCGGCCCCGCCCATGGTGGAGCGTGCCGTGTACCGGGTGGTGCAGGAGTCGCTCACCAACGCCGCGAAGCACTCGCCTGGCGCGGCCGTGACGGTCGAGGTTCAGCGTGGGCACTTGGAGACGCTCGTGACCGTCCACAACGGACCTGCCGGGGGCGAGCCGGAGTCCGCTGCCTCCGGGCAGTACGGGCTCGCCGGGCTGCGCGAGCGGGTCCGGCTGCTCGGCGGCACGTTGCGGGCTGAGCCCGAGGACGGCGGGTTCGTGGTGGCGGCCCGCCTGCCGCACCACGCCTCGCCCGCGGAGGAGGAACCGGCCGGGGACGGGTCGGAGTCGGCTCGCCAGCTCGCACATGCCCGCCGTCAGGTGCGGCGCACGCTGCTCAACGCGCTGCTGATCCCCGCGGCCGTGGTGTTCGTGCTGTTCGCGGTGAGCACTGTCTACTACGTCTACAACGTCTTCGCCTCCGAGCTGGACGCCGACGACTACGAGCGGCTCCAGGTCGGCCAGCTGCGGGCCGACATCGAGCTGGTGCTGCCGTCGCAGGAGCGGCTGGAGGCGCCGGAGGGCCCCGAGCCGCCGGGGGTGGTGTGCGAGTACTACGGCACCGACGCCGGGCTGCTCGGCTGGAGCGGGGATGCCTACCAGCTGTGCTTCGCGAACGCGCGGCTGGTGTCGAAGGAACGGATCTCGCGGGTGGAGGGGGACGACAATTGATCAGGGTGCTGCTGGCCGACGACGAGGCGATGGTGCGGGCCGGGGTGGCGGCGATCCTCGCGGCCGACGGCGGCATCGAGGTGGTGGCCGAGGCCGCCGACGGGCACGAGGCCGTGGAGCAGGTGCGGCTCACCCGGCCCGACGTGGCGCTGCTCGACATCCGCATGCCGCGCCTGGACGGGCTCGCCGCGGCGCGGGAGATCCGTTCGGTGCGGCCGGACACGGCGGTGGTGATGCTGACGACGTTCGGTGAGGACGCCTACATCGGCACGGCGCTCGGCGACGGCGCGAGCGGGTTCCTGCTCAAGTCGGGCGACCCACGCGAGCTGATCGCGGGCGTGCGGGCGGTTGCCGAGGGCGCTGCGTACCTGTCGCCGAAGGTCGCCAAGCGGGTGCTGACCCAGCTTTCCGGGGGGCCGCAGCTGTCGAGGAGCGCGCAGGCGAAGGAACGGGTGGCCGGGCTCACCGAGCGTGAGCGGGAGGTGCTCGCGCTCGTCGGTTCCGGTTTGTCCAATGCGGACATAGCTAAGCGCCTGCACGTGGTGGAGGGCACGGTCAAGGCCTATGTCAGCACCATCCTGAGCCGGCTCGGGGCACGCAACCGCGTGCAGGCGGCGATCACGGCTTACGAGGCAGGCCTGGTGTGATCGCGGGCGGCCGCCAGCCCGCTGCGAACTCGTTCTGCCGCAATGCGAACGCCGCGGGCATCCGGCGCAGAACTCCGTTGCGCAGCGCGCCGAGCAGCGGGCTGCGCAGCCCGTTGCCGAATCGTCCCGCCAGCGCGGAGGCCCGCACTATCGCCCGCGTGCGGGGCCCGCGGGCGGCGTCGTAGGCGGTGAGCGCGGACCCGACGTCGGCGTTCCCGGCGACGCACGCCGCGAGCACGGCGGCGTCCTCGATCGCCTGACAGCCGCCCTGGCCGAGGAACGGTTTCATGGCGTGCGCGGCGTCGCCGAGCAGCGCGACGCGGCCTGCGGCGTAGGTCGGCAGCCGTCGCCGCTGCACCCGCAGATCGTGGTGCAGGACGGCGTCGGGATCGGTGTCGGCGACCAGCGAGCGCACCACGGCAGGCCACCCGGCGAGCCGACTCAGGACGTAGCCTTTCGGGTCGGTGTGGTGGGTGCCCTCCCCGGCGACGAACGACGCGAACCAGTACCGCGCGCCGCCAGCGAGCGGGATCGTGCCGAACTCGGTCCCCGGCCCCCAGCAGATGCCGAGGCCCACGTCGGGGCGGTCGTGGGTGAGTGCGCGGAAGGCCGTGAACCCGCCGTGGACGGTTCCGGAGTGGGCGGGCCACAGCGCCGCGCGCACGCGGCTGTGGATGCCGTCCGCCCCGACGACGAGGTCCGCGTGCTCGCTGGTGCCGTCGCGAAAGGTCACCCTTCCCTCGCGGCTCACCGTCTCGACCTCGGTGCCGGGACGCAGCGCCCCGGGCGGCAGGGCGTCGCGCAGAAGCGCGATCAGGTCGGCGCGGCGGATGCCCACGAGCGGTGAGCCGAACCGGCGCTCGAACGCCGCGCCGTCGAAGCGGATGATCGGCCTGCCCTTCGCGTCGTGCACGCCGCCGGACCGCTGCGGCGCGAGCAGGGGAGCGAGGCGGTCGCCGAGGCCAAGCGCGCCCAGTGCGTGCACGGCGTTGGGCCACAGCGTGATCCCGGCGCCGATCCCGGTGAACTCGGGCGCGCGCTCGACGACGGTGACCCGCAGCCCAGCCAATCGCAGGCCGATGGCCGCGCTGAGCCCGCCGATGCCGCCGCCGATGACGATCGCGGTGTCCATGACGCCCACTCTACAGCTGTAGAGTGAGGGCATGGACTCACCGAGGCTCGCGCGCATCGGCGACGCCGCGATCGGGCTGATCGCGCGCGAGGGACTGCGCGGGCTCACCCACCGCGGGGTGGACCGGGAGGCGGAGCTGCCCCCGGGCTCGACGTCGTACTACGCACGCACCCGCCTCGCCCTGCTGGAGCTGGCGATCGCGCGGATGGTCGAGCTGGACGACGGCCACCTCGCGCGGCCGGTCGAGGGGCCGGACGACGCGGCCGAGGCGATCGCGGCGTTCCTGCACCACTCCGTCACCGACGGCCGCACGCGCACCCTCGCCCGCTACGAGCTCGCACTGGAGGCCACCAGGCGGCCCGAGCTGCGCGCCGCCTACGACCGGGGCGGTAGGCAGCTGCGCGAGCACGCGGCCACGGTGCTCACGAAACTGGGCGCCGTTGAGCCGGAGGCACATGTGCGCACGCTCGTCGGCTGGTGTGAGGGAATCGCCTTCGACGCGCTCGCGGGCGCCGGCGGCGAGCCCTCGAGAGAGGAACTCGCCGCCGGCGCGCGCAGTCTGTTGTGCACGGTTCTGGGGGGACGTTAGGCGTCGCGCCGCCGTAGCACCGCGTCGCCAGCCGCGAGCGCCGCGACCACCCACCCGGCCAGCACGCCGATGCCGGCGAACTCGTTGTACGGCACCGGATTCCCCGACAGGGGACTCGGCTCGCCCTCTCCGAGCATGACGTTGACCCCGGCGATGCCCGGCAGGTAGTCGAGCGCCGCGACCAGCCCCATGCCGCCGAGCAGGAGTGGCGCCACCAGCAGCAGCAGGAAGGTCACCGTCAGCGCACCGGCGACGCTGCGCAGCGCCACCGACACGCCGACCGTGAACATGCCCAGCAGCGCGCAGTAGGCGCCCGCCGCCAGCGCCGTTCGCACGGCCTCGCCGATCGACGTGTCCGGCACCCGGTCGTTCAGCAGCGGCACGCTCACCGCGATCGCCAGCGCCGCCAGCACCACGCCGAGTACGAACAACGTGGGCGCGAGCACCGCGCACTTCGCCACGAGCACCCGCCTGCGCACCGGCACCCACTGCAGCGTCGAGCGGATGCTGCCCGTCGCGTACTCACCGGCCACGAAGAGCGCGGCGAGTGCCAGCACCACGAACTGCACCAGGTAGAACACGCCGTCGACCGCGATCCGGCTCGCCGGGAGGTCCGTCGACTCCGAGATCGCCGTGAGCCCGGCCTGGCCGGCCATCAGCACGACCGCGCTGCCGAGACACCACCACGTCGAGCGCACCGACCACAGCTTCGTCCACTCCGCGTGTGTCGCCGCCATCGTCAGACCCCCAGTGCCCGCTCGGAGACGCCGTACTCCACGGCGCTCGCCGTCAACTCCAGATACGCCTGCTCCAGCGACGCCGTGCGCGGCGACAGCCCGTGCAGCCGCACGCCCAGCGCGTGTGCCGCGTCGCCGACCCGCTCCACCGGCATGTCCCGGACCACCAGCTCGCCGTCCGAGGGCAGCTCCACCTCGGCGCCGTCGCGGCGCAGCCGTTCGGCCAGCACCCTCCGGTCCCCGGCGTCCGGCAGCCGGACGTGCACGGCGGACACACTGTTGTTCGCGATGAACTCCTCGATCGGCGCGTCGGCCAGCAGCCTGCCCTTGCCGATCACCACGAGCCGGTCGGCGGTCAGCTGCATCTCGCTCATCAGGTGGCTCGACACGAGCACGGTCCTGCCCTCGGCGGCCAGCGAGCGCATGAGGCCACGCACCCACAGCACGCCGTCGGGGTCGAGCCCGTTCACCGGCTCGTCGAACATCAGCACCTTCGGATCGCCCAGCAGCGCGCCCGCGATGCCCAGCCGCTGCGACATGCCCAGCGAGAACGCGCCCGTGCGCTTGCGGGCTGCCTCGGTGAGCCCGACCTGCTCCAGCAGTTCGCCGACCCGCCGGTCGGGGATGTCGTTGCTGCGGGCCATGGCCAGCAGGTTCTTCTCCGCGGTGCGGCCGGGATGCAGGGCCTTCGCGTCCAGCAGCGCGCCGACCTGCCGCAGCGGGTGCGGCAGTTCGGCGTAGGGCCGTCCGCCGACCAGTGCCAGCCCCGACGTCGGATGGTCCAGGCCCAGCACCATGCGCATGGTCGTGGACTTGCCCGCGCCGTTCGGGCCGAGAAAACCGGTGACCGTCCCCGGCTCGACGTCGAACGTGAGGTCGTCCACCACTGTTTTGGCCCCGTAGCGCTTCGTGAGCGAACGCAGCGTGATCATGTTCTCCTCCGTGGACTCGTGCAGGTCACGAAGCTAGGGGCGGGAGGAGCGCCGACACACTGCCCGATCGCAACAGGCAGGAGCCGACTTTCGTCGGGCACAATGCGGCCCATGACGAGCGGTATGCCACGGCGCGGGCGAGACGTGACCATCGTGGACTTCGTGATGCTCGCGCTCGCGATCTTCTCCGTGGTCCTGCTCTGCTACATCATGTTCTTCGAGCACTCGGCGCGGACCGCCCGCACCGTCTTCATCATCGACACGTCGATCTGCGGCGTGTTCCTGATCGAGTTCCTGTGGCGGTGGCGGGCGGAGGGCTGGGAGAAGTGGTTCCCGCTCCGCCGCTGGTACGAGGTGCTCGGCATGATCCCGATCGCCCACCCCGCGCTGCGTGGCTTCCGGCTGCTGCGGATCGTGGTGGTGGTCGTGCGGCTCGCGCGTACCGCCGACCGCGCGTTCGGCGAGCAGTTCACCCAGCGGCTCGTCGAGCGCTTCTCGCGGCCGATCGTGCTGGCGATCAAGAAGCCAGTCACCATCGCGGTGCTCGACGAGGTGGTGAAGGTGCTCGAGACCGGCAACTACCCGGAGAACCTCGCCCGTTCGCTCGCTAGCCACAAGGAGATGCTGCGGGAGATCGTCACCGAGAAGCTCAAGAACGACCCGCAGGCCGGTCGGCTCTCGAGGCTGCCGTTCCACGACGAGATCGTCAAGTCCGTTGTGGACACCTCGATCCGCGTGATCCTGGACGTGCTCACCGACGAGCGCATCGACCGGTTCTTCGCCGAGGTGGTCAGGGAGAACCGCGAGCAGATCCGCGAGGCCGTGCAGCTCGGCCTCCACGAGGAGGACGACGAGGAGCTGGCTGCCAAACTGCCCGTTCGTCCGGAACGGTCGCTGTACACATGAACAAGCGGGAGAACCAGCGGCCACCCGGGGCCGCCGACTGGCACGCGCGGATGGCCTTGCGCGGTGGCCCGGTGACGCATGCACTCGCGCGGGCGGGCGCACTGCTGTTCGCCTTCGCCGGCGCGCTGGTGATGCTCGGCGTCGTGGTGCTCTACGCGGCGAATCCGGGCGAGGAGGCCATGGACAACTCCGTGGCCGCGAACGTGGTGGGCGGGATCGTCGTGTTCGTGCCCATCGGGGCCGTCGGCTTGGGACTCATCGGCCTCGCGGCGCAGTACGCGGCCCGGTCGTGGCTGCGGACCCCGACCGAGGCGGAGCGGCGCGCCGCACGCGATGCCGAAGCACGGACTGCGCGTTTCGCCAGGGAGGGTCTCCGTCCGGAAGGCCGCTGGGCGCGCTCGTTCGAGACGTGCGCGCGGTCGGTCACCGCGTTCCACGCCGTGGTCGGCACGCTCCCCGAAGGCGCGGCGCGAAGCTGGTTCGCCGACATCGGCGAGACCCTCGACGGCGAGCTGTCGGAGGCGCTGCGGCTCGCGAGGCTCGGGGAAAGCCTGCAGCCCGGGGACACCGGTGAGCCGAGTGCGATGTCGCTCAAAGTCGCCGAACTACTGCGTGCCGCGGAAACCTCCTTCGCCGAGACCACCGAACGGGCCGCGGCGATCGCACTGGGCCTTCGCGACGATTCCGACTTCGTCCGGGTCCGCGCCCAGCTCGACATGCTCGCCGAGCAGGCGCCGAACCTCCGCGCCGAGGGCCTCACCTAGCGCCCCCGCGTCAGGGCGCCGCCGCAGTGAAGGCCACCTTCACCGCGGTTCGCCGGGCTCATCTGGCACGCCGCTTGGCGCCACGGGCGGGTTCCGCGGTGAACGGGTCCTCCGGCCACGGGTGCTTCGGGTAACGGCCCCGCAGCTCCGCCCGCACGCCCGGGTAACCGTTGCGCCAGAACGACTCCAGGTCGGCCGTCACGGCGGCGGGGCGGCCCGCCGGGGAGAGCAGATGCAGCACCACGGGCACCCTCCCGCCCGCGACGCGCGGGGTGGCGAGCCAGCCGAACGTCTCCTGCAGCTTCACGGCGAGCACCGGTTCCCCGCTCGCGTAGTCAACCCGGATGCGGGAGCCCGTCGGGACCTCGATGCGGTCGGGCGCCAGCTCGTCCAAGCGGCTCGCCTCCGGCCACGGCAGTAGCCTGCGCAAGGCGGCCGCCGTGTCGATACGGGCGAGGTCCGCGCCCGTGCGCACCGCGGACAGTTCCGGCTCCAGCCAGTCACCCGACCTCGACAGCAGCGCCTCGTCCCCGGTGTCCGGCCACGGCGCGCCCACGTGCTCGTGGAGGAACGCCAGCCGCTGCCGCAGCCGAACGGCCTCGGCGGGCCACGACAGCAGGCCAAGGCCCTCCCGGCGAAGTCCCTCGCGCACGGCTTCACGCACCCGTGCCGGGTCCGGCTCTGGCAACGGGCGTTCGGCGAGCGTGATCGCGCCGAGCCTGCGCACCGACCGGGCCACGAGCTCGCCTCCCGCGAAGGTGATCTCCTCCGACTCGGTCACCAGGTTCGCCGCGATGCGTGTGGCCAGCGCCTCGTCGGCCCTCGCGGCCAGGCGGATCACGCCGTGCGCGCGGCCGGGCTCGCGGGTCGCCTCGGCCACCGCGAGCCACTCGGACTCGCCGAGGCCGCTGCCCGGCGGCAGCTCGGCCGCCGTCCCTCCGGCCATCAGGTACACGTTCGAGCCCTCACCTCGGCGGCGCGCGAGCCGCTCGGGGTGGGCCAGCGCCACGACGGCGGCCGGGTCCGGCGCCTCCCTCCCGCCCTCGACCAGCCCGGCGAGCCTCCGAACCTCCTTGCGCAGGCGCCCGTTCGGCTCTCCCGCGCGGCTGCGCAGCTCGGCCTCCACGTCGGTCAGCCGGGCTCCCTCGTCCAGCAGCGCGACGACCTCGGCCGCCGAGCGGGCGCCGACCTCGGCCGCGCCGTCGAGCAGCGCGCGGGCGAGCCGGGGGTGCAGGCCGAGCGCGGCCATGCGGGTGCCGCGCTCGGTGACCGTCCCGTCCTCGGCCACGGCGCCGAGCGTGTGCAGCAGCCGACTCCCCGCCGCCAGCGCGCCCTCCGGCGGCGGGTCCCACCAGCTGAGCCCGCTGCCGTCCGGTGTAGACCAGCGCGCGAGTTCCAGCGCGAGGCGGGACAGCTCGGCCGTGCGGATCTCGGGCTCGGGATACGCGGGCAGGCTCGCGTGCTCGTGGGCGGGCCAGCAGCGGTAGACGGTTCCGGGGCCGAGCCGTCCCGCCCGGCCCGCTCGCTGGTCCGCCACGGCCGCCGACACCCGCACCGTCGCCAGGCCGGGCAGGCCGCGGCGGTGGTCGACCCTCGGCACGCGAGCCAGCCCGGAGTCGACCACCGCCCGCACCCCGGGCACGGTGAGGCTCGACTCGGCCACCGCCGTCGCCAGCACCACCCGCCTGCGCGGCCCCTCGGTGAGCGCGGCGTCCTGCCGGACGGCCGACAACCTGCCGTGCAGAGGGAGGACGTCCACGCCGGGCACATCCAGCAGGGCCGAAACCCTCGCGATCTCCGCCGCACCCGGCAGGAACCCGAGCACGTCACCCTCCGTTTCGGACAGTGCCGTGCGCACGGCGCGGGCGAAGCACGCCTCGATGCGCTCACCCCGTGACGGCGGGTGGTAGGCGATGTCGACCGGGTGGCTGGTGGCGTGCGCCGTGACGACCGGAGCGTCCCCGAGCAGCGCGGCGAGCCGGTCGGCGGCCACGGTCGCCGAGGTCGCGAGCAGCCGCAGGTCCTCGCGCAGCCCTTCCCGCACGTCGAGCAGAAGCGCCAGCAGCAGGTCCGCGTCGAGGTGCCTTTCGTGGCACTCGTCGAGCAGTACCGTCGAGACGCCCGGCAGCTCCGGGTCGTGCTGGAGCCTGCGCACCAGCAGGCCCGTGGTGACGACCTCGATCCGCGTGCGGTTCGACGTGCGCCGGTCGCCGCGCACCGCGTAGCCCACTGTCCCGCCGACCGGCTCTCCGAGCAGCGCGGCCATGCGGCTCGCGGCCGCGCGGGCGGCAAGTCGCCGCGGCTCGGCTACCACGACCCTGCCCTCGGCGGCGTCCGCGAGCGCGAGCGGCACGAGCGTGGTCTTCCCGGTGCCCGGCGGTGCGACGAGCACGGCGCTGCCGTGCCGGCCGAGCGCGGCGTCCAGATCGCCGAGCACCTCGCGCACCGGCAGGGCGGGCAGCTCCGCTGTGACGAGCCTCGCGACCGGCAAGCTTGCCTCCTCACAGCCTTCTCAGACGCGGTCACTAGCCTAGGTCGTAGAAAGCACGAGGAAGGACCCCAGTGGGCGGAGCGGAGCGGACCGCGCGCAAGCGCCGGCAACAGCAGCTACAGCAGCAGTCGGCCGGGAAACAGGCGGTGGCGAAGGCCAGGAAGGGCACCGACCCGAAGCGCGTCGGCATCATCGTCGGCGCGATCGTGGTGGTGGCTGCCGTGGTGATCGGCGGTCTCATCTGGACCAACAGCTCGCAGAACGCCACCGAGGGCCAGACGATCCCCACCACGCAGGCGCAGGCCTCGGAGTACCCCGAGCGGCGCGACGGCCTCGTGGTCGTGACGGGCAACCCGGACGCCCCCGTGACGATCGACGTCTACGCCGACTTCCTGTGCCCGGTGTGCCGCCAGTTCGAGGAGGCGTACGGCCAGGAGATCCAGCAGAAGGTGGCACAGGGCCAGCTGCGCCTGCGCACGCACATGGTGCCCATGCTGGTGGAGGCATCCGACCCGCCGGGGTACTCGCTCGACGCCGCCAACGCCTCGCTGCTCGCCGCCGACGCTGGCAAGTTCACCGCGTTCCACGACAGCCTGTTCGCCAACCAGCCCGAGGAGGGCAAGCGCGGTTACAGCAAGGAACAGCTGATCCAGCTCGGCCGCGACCTCGGCATCACCGACCCCGCGTTCGCCCAGGGCGTCAACAGCGGGAAGTTCGACAGCCAGCTCACCGCCGAGATGGAGCGCATCAGCAACGACTCCTCGCTGCACCAGGACTTCGGCAATGGCAACCGCGGTTTCGGCACCCCGACCGTCACCCACAACGGCAAGATCGTCGACTTCACCGACCAGCAGTGGCTGAACAAGCTCCTCTCGAACGCGCAGAGTTAGCCGTTTCCCCTTCTCGTGCACTGTCGGTGTTCTAATCTGAGCCCGGAGTGCTCGCGGGAACCGTTCGCGTGCCCCCGGCGTCGCACTCCCGGGTACGAGGAGGGGACGTGGACGGGACACCACACCGGGGTTTCTGGGTCGACGAGGGGGCGTACGCCGACTACGCGCGGGCGATCGATCCCACGGGCGACGACCTTCGCGGCGCGAGCGACTCGCACCTCGCGCCGCACGTCGAGCTGGCGGGGGACGGCTTCTCCGCGATGGGCTCGGAGGCCGGGTTTTCCGGCGCCTACGCCAACCGCATGCGGGGACTGCGGGAGCGGCTGAGCCGGCTCGGCGGGCAGTGGCAGCAGATGGGTGACGCCGCGCGGCAGACGAGCGCCAACTACGACGCCGTCGAGGCCGATCAGCAGGCCACCATCGAGCGCCTCGGCAGGGAGCTCAGATGACCGAGACCGCACAGGTGATGCGCACGGCGCTGGACCTGCCCGACCAGTTCGCGGGCAAACTGCGCACCGACGACGCCGCCATCGACGGCGCGGTCGGCGGTCAGGCGGCGCTCCGTACCTCGCTCGACGGCGTGCAGGGCTCGGTCGGCAGCCAGCGGGTCGCGCTCGCGTCGCGGTCGTCGGGGCACGCGACCGATCTCGCCACGAGCACGTCGGAGAGCCTGGAGCGTGAGGTCGAGACCCTGCTGAACGAGAGCAGGGAGATCGAGGACGCCGTCACCGAGGCCGCCGAGGCGCTCAAGATCGGCCAGATCGAGAACGACCGGATCCGCGAGGAGATCATCCGCGAGATCAGCAACACCATGAAGGCCGTCGCGGCCGCGCGGCAGACGCCGCCGGTGCCGACCGGTGGCCAGGCCGCGGTGCGGGAGCTGATGGTCGCGCTGCAGCGCAAGATCGGCGAGCTCACCGGGCAGGCCGCCGACACCAGCGCCGAGACCCTCGGCAAGCTCACCGGCATCGCGGGCAAGCTCGGCGGCACCGAGTCGACCACGTCGAGCAGCGCGAGCGGCAGCACGCAGGTCGCGTCGTCCTTCAACGCGCAGGGCAGCGGCTCCGGTGGTGGCGGCGGTTCCGGCGGTGGCGGAGGCTACAGCGGCGGCGCGGTGACCAAGCCGAGGCTGCCAGTGGCGATCCCGCCCCAGCCCGGCACCGGCGTCAAGATCAACCTGCCCAACGGCAAGACCGTCGAGGCGCCCAACGAGACGGCCGCCAAGGCCGTCCGCGCCGCGTTGTCCCAGCTCGGCGTGCCCTACGTGTGGGGCGGCACCGCGCGCGGCGTCGGCCTCGACTGCAGCGGCCTGACCATGACCTCCTACGGGGAGGCCGGCCTGGAGATCCCGCGCACCGCCAAGACGCAGACCGTCGGCGCCGAGGTCCCGTCGATCGACCAGCTGCTACCGGGCGACCTGGTGGTGTGGTCGGGGCACGTCGCGATGGTGATCGGCGACGGGCAGATGATCGAAGCCGGCGACCCCGTGCAGATCGGCCCCATCCGGACGGACAACGCGGGCCAGCAGTTCATCGGCTTCTACCGCCCGACCGGCTAGGTCGTGTATGACGATCCCGTTGCCGGCTGTGCGGGGATCAGCGCGGCGCCTCGCTGCGTTGTCGGAAGACCCGAGTACGGTCCAGTGCGAGGATCTTCCTCCGCCTTGCGAAGCACCACGCTGATCCCCGCTCGCACGGCAGAGGATCATCAGGCACGACCTAGCTCGGCGCTGGATCTGGTGGGAGGGGCCGCGTAGTGGCGGAGATCGACATCGACCGGGAGGCGTCCCGGGTCGGCGAGCAGATGGAGCAGACGGCCGCGCAGGCGCGTGAGCAGTTCGCGCGGGTCGGCAGCGTCACCGGGCGAGCGGAGTCCGCGGACGGCTCGATCAGGGTCGAGGTGGCGCCCGGAGGGCTGCTCACGGACGTGCGGCTCACCCACGCCGCGCTGCGGGCCGGTACGGACGCGGTCGCGCAGCAGATCGTCGAGCTGGCGAACCGGGCGACGCGGCGCGCGGGCGACCGCATGTACCGGGCGCTGTCACCGGTGCTGGGGCCCGGCAGCGACCGGCAGCTGGCCTCGCTCGGCTACGAGCCGCTGCCCGACGACGAGGACGAGGCCCGCTATCCGGGAGCCGCGCGATGACCGAGCCCACGACGAAGCAGCTCATCGAGACCGCGCGTGCCCGTCAGGACGCGCTGGCGCAGGTCGAGACCCTGATGGCGCAGGCCACGGGCACGGCGCACGACCTTGACAACACGATCCAGCTCACCGTCGACGCGCGCGGGAAGCTGCTCGACCTCTGGCTCGCCCCGGCCGCGGCGAGCTGGGGCCCCGACCGCCTGGGCTCGCTGATCGTCGAGGTCGCCCAGGTCGCGATGCAGGAGGCCACCCAGGCGAGCTACAACAAGGTCGCGCTGCTGCTCGGCGAGGACATGACCTACCTGATCGAGCAGCTGTCGGGCATGCCAGCACCCGCCCGCGCCGCGCACGACGACACGGGCCTGACGGTGGAGGAGTTCCAGCGGCGCAGGGAGGAGCGCCTCGGCGGTCGCCGGACGCAGCCCAGCACCCCGGCCGATGCGGACGATGACGCCTACGACCTGGAGTCCTTCGACCCGGCGACCCTGCGCTCCGACCGCTGAGCCACCCCCCGATTGAGGCGGGATGGCGGTGGGGTAAAGTAATCAACACGTGAGCGGCACTCCCGCTTCACCCGGGGCTATGGCGCAGCTGGTAGCGCACCTCACTGGCAGTGAGGGGGTCAGGGGTTCGAGTCCCCTTAGCTCCACCGATTTAGTCATTGTGCGAACCACTCCGTTCGGGGCCGTTTCCGCTGGTAGGGCGGGGGCGGTCCCGTCGTTGTTGCGGGGTTGGGGGATGCGGAAGACCGGGATGAGCCGGTCGGGGCCGGTGATGGTGACCTTGGCGACCAGGGCTTCGACGAGTGCCTTGATCTGGTTGTGGGTGCCGCTGGTGATGATCTCGGCGATGTGGTCGGCTACCGCCACCAGGGTAGCGGGCTCGGGCGCGGTGGGTGCGTCGTTGAGGGCGAGAGTGAGTTCGTCGCGGCGGACGCGGAGTTGTTTGGTCTTGGCGCGGAGTTCGGTGAGCCGTTCGGCGACGAGTTCTTCGTCCATGGTGCCGCGCTCGAATGCGGTCAGGTAGCGGTCGATGGCTTGGCCGGTCTTGGTGATCTCGTTGTCGACGGTGGAGAGTTCGGCGTGCCGGTCGGCGTTGGCTGCCTGGTGCTGTTTCTGTTCGTGGGTGATGGCGTCGGCGATGAGGTCGTGGCGGGTGCGGTAGAAGGTGGCCAGGGCGTCCAGGACGGCCGCGTCCACGGTGTCGGCGTTGAGGCGTTTGAAGTCGCATTTGCTGGCGTCGTAGCGGGCGAGGTTCCAGCAGGTGTAGTAGCGGTAGGTGCGGTTGCGGCCGGTGGCGCGGGTGCCGATCATGGCCTTGCCGCACTTGGGGCAGCGCAGGCGGCCGGTGAGTACGTAGTCGGAGCCGGACGCGGCGCGGTGGGCGTGGGATTCGCCGCGGGCGTCGAGGATGGCTTGGGCCTGTTCCCAGGCGGTGAGGTCGATGATGGGTGCGTGGGTGTTGGTCACGGTGGTCTCCCGGAACGTGAGTTCGCCGAGGTAGACGCGGTTGTTCAGGGCGCGGATGACTTGGTAGCCGGACCACTTGCCGCCGGAGCTGGTGCGGTGGCCCCGGTCGTTGAGGACCTTGGCGATGGCGCGGGAGCCGAGCCGGTCCTTGGTGTAGAGGTCGAAGATCAGCCTGACGATCACCGCTTCGTGCTGGTCGACGATCAGTGTGTGGGTGGTCTTGTCGACCTGGTAGCCGAAGGGGCGTTTGCCGCCCTTCCACTTTCCCTTGGCGTGCTTGCGTTCCATTCCGGCGATGACGCGGTCGATGATGGTGTCGCGCTCGAACTGGGCGAACATGCCGAGCATCTGGACCAGCATCCGGCCCATCGGGGTGGAGGTGTCGAAGGGCTCGGTGGCGCTGCGGAAGACGACCCCGGCGGAGTCGAGTTCGTCGAGCAGCATGACCATGTCCCGCAGGTTGCGGGAGAAGCGGTCGACCCGGTAGACGAGCAGCACGTCGATCAGCCCGGCGCGGGCGGCGGCCAGGGCGCGTTGCAGCCCGTCGCGTTCGGTGGTGGCGCCGGAGGCGTCGTCGGGGAACCGCGCGACGAGCCGCCAGCCGGGCTGGGAGCCGATGTAGGCGTCCAGGCGGGTGTCCTGGGCTTCGATCGAGTAGGGCTGGTGCTCGTCGTCGGTGGAGCGCCGCACGTAGATCCCCACCCGGACGTCGTCGCCGAGCGTGGTCATCGCGGCTTTCTTGCTGCGTTGCGCGGTCGTGGATCGCGCCATTATTTCAACCCCCTTGGTTCGGTATTTCCGCGCGCCCTGTAGCAGCCGTTTCTCCGGCTACTACAGGGCGACTACGCGGCTACTAGATCACTACTAGTGTGGACTTAAAACCGCAGCTCACAGGCGGTGCGTCGTGCTTCCATTATCGCTCATCAAGCATGGTAAGGGAAGCGGAAGGGCGTCGTTCTACGCGGCTTTTTCGTTACCCCCCTTGGGGTTTTCCTGATTGGCGCTCCATTCGGCAATGAGCGTGGCCAGGGTGGCGACGGCGAGGTCGTACTGTTGGGTCGTCATCGGTTCGGTGTCGATCCGCTCCACGCGCCACGTGTCCTGTGTGGAGGATCGTGTGCGGCGGAACGGGAGCACGGTGGCGTCATCGCCACCGTTGTCCTGCTCGTGGTCGTGTTCGGCGTGGTCGGGTGTGTGCTGGGGCATGGTGCACCTCGATTGCCCGCGAGCCCGCACGGGGCGGGAGGTCGCGGGCGGCTGTCGGGCGGTCACTGGGCAACCGTCGATCAGCAGGACCCGCCGGCCCTCTGGTCACCAGCACCCCGGGAAGCCTCCACACAGGAGGTTCGTGACATGGGTGATGGCCGCGCCGTTACGCGCGATTCAAGAACCGGCTGGGGTCTGAACTGCTCCAACCATTGTGCCGCTTCGACTCCCCGACTGCCGTAGCGCTCGTCGGGGCCAGCGATCACCGGTTGACTGAACCCTCCCACTGTCCACCCGAGACATTCGCCGAGACCAATGTCGGGACCGCGAGACTGGGTGCGGGACTGCGTGTCTCGCCGGTCTCGCCTGCGGTCTCGGTGTCTCGTCTCGACCTGTCTCGACGTCTCGGTGTGGTCTCGCCGCTGTCGGGACCACGATTGGACAGCTCGACGTACAACGGGTCCAGATTTCCCTGCTGTGCAAAGACGACGGGCCAAGGCCAGCGGACTGGCGCGGCCGTCTTCGCTGTCGTTCTCACGACGTCACGTCATCGTCGGTCACCTCCTCCGAGGTAGGCGAAAGCGTGCGGGAACCCTTGCGGGGAGAGGGATTCAGGCGGCCCAGCGTGATCGCCGTGGCCGTTGGGTGTCCGGTCGAGCCGGGGCTACCGGCGCGCGGTACACGTCGTCATCGTCCGCGTCGTCGTAGAGCGTCACGTCGTCGAGGTCGTCATCGTCGTCCGCATAGCCCGCCGGTTCGGCTGGTTCGGGCTGAGCTGTGTGGATGCGGCGCGACATCTCCCGGTCGTCCGGGTCGAACGCCGCCTCGTTCAACGGCTGGTCGGTGTTCGAGGCGCTGTGCTCGACGGAGGGGCCACGTTGGGGCAGCTCGGCCAATCTGTACCGGCGCGACGCGCTGTCGCCGCTACGCGGCGTGCACAGGCCCCAGATCGGCCCTGCCGGGCCGTCGGCGTGACCATAGGCACCGTACGGGTCGCGGGCCGCGGTGGCGATCACGAAACCGGGATCGTGCCCGACGAGAGCGCGATGCAGCGCCGTGCGCAGGGCGATCTCCCGCCGAGGCGCGTGCACCGAGAACAGCAGGACACCGAAGGCGTCGGTCGGGAAATCGCTGTAGTCGTCGAGCTTGCCGGTGACCTTCGCCAGGGACTCGGTGCCGGTGTCGTGTTCGAGGAAGAATCGCACCGCGCGGCCCGCCTCCTCCCAGCAGCCGTAGCCGTCCGGGCGCAGCCGGGTCTCCCGACCGGCACCCAGGTACCGCCAGAAGAACTCGGTGCACCGCTTCTCCGACCACCACTGGGTCAGCCCGCCCACCTCGCCCTCGCGGCCCTCCTCGCGCAGCCGGGCAGGGTTGCGGTGCGCGGCTAGGGCGCAGAAGAAGTCGTTCACGCCGAGCTGGTGTTCCAGCTTCGGCCACAACGCGAGCCGTTCCAGGCTCTCGGTGTACGCCTTCGGCGCGGGCGGTTTCTCCGCGCGCTGCGCCGCGATCAGCCGCGCGCCGAGGTAGCCCAGCGCGTAGCGGGTCTGGCTCGTCCCGCCACGCACGTAGGACTCGCGGAACGCGAACACCACGCCCAGCTCGCGCAGGTTCCGCAGCCGGTCCTGTGCGCGGCGCACCGACAGGAACTCGATCGCGGCGATCTGGTTCGTGGTCAGCACCTTGTGCTCGGCCAGCAACGCCAGCAGTCGCCGATCCCGGTCGACCAGACGGAACCACAGGCCCGCGTCAGGCTCCCCGGCCCGCCGGCCGCCGCGCCCCGCGCGCCCCCGATGTGTGGATGGGTGAGGATCACTCCTCAGTCGGCCTTCCACCCGCTCCCGCCGATACCACCGCTGACCAGCGACTTTAGTAGCAGCGACCTCGGCGTTTTGGTCGGCGGATTCAGAACGCTGAGGCTGCGCCGACCCAGACGCGGAACGAGACGCCAACCCATCCGCACCCACGACGCCACGACCACCAGCGTGCTTACCATCGCCCGTCATGATCACCACCACCTTCCGGCCGGAGCAACCGAGAGATCCCCGGCACCCCTGAACTCCGAAATTCGGCCCCAAAATCCTGGCCCGTTACCCAAACGTGACCAAAAACCGGAGCATCGTGACCGTGGAGTGATCTCGCCGTGACCAGCGCGTTGTGATCGACGATATCGCCGCCTTCGGCGGGTGGTGACCATGATCAGCCGTCCCTTCCAGTGTGCCAGGAAACCCCTGCACTACTGAAGGCCGATTCTTCGGCCGATTTTGGACACCAGCGCGGCCGACTGAGACCAGGCTGGAACCCACAGCCCGCCCGTCACCGCACGAGCCGCAGCGGGCATCGGCACCGCCGTGCGCGGTCATCGCGCTCCTGGTCTCTACGGTCGGATCTACAGATGTCGGGTGAGGCGCTTGACTAGTCCGTAGAGCTATTGATCTGCGGAAACAGCGAACCACACCGAGTCAATCAGCGGGCCAGCCATAGGTGGCCCGCTCACTGGCCGGTCGGTGGCCTGCTGAGTGGCCCACCGACTGCCCAGTGCTTGCGGACTTAGCCGAACAGGACCTTGCGATTCATCCAGGCAAGGTGCAACGCCGCCGCCGCACCGGGAGAGAGGCGCTTGGACTCGCTGAGCCATGTCAGGGTGTTCTCCTCGAACGGAAAGGCCCGCGCGGGCATGGAGCCCTCCGAGTTGGTATCAACGGCGTTGGCGAACAGCGCGTCGTAGGTGTCCGGGGCGATGACCGCGACGGTGAGAATGTCGCCAGCAAGCGTGAGCGCGTCGAGCGTGACACCGAGGCAGAACACGCGGATGTGACCGTCACGCAGCGCCTCGTCCATCGTGGTGAATGGTTCCAGCTTGTCGTATCGGATCGGCTTACCGGAGCCGTCGTACTCGTCATGGCCCAGCAACTCCTCGGCGTACTCGCGCTGGATGTTGCGCCAGATCGAGAAGTCGGCCGCGACGGCGGCCGGGATGACGGAGGAGGGCTGGAAGATGCCCGCGGGCAGCAGGTGCGCCATCCCGCCGCCGCCTGCGACGCTGGCGGAGTCACGCTGGTGAAGGACGACGCTCGGGCTGTCGCCGCCCCTGATGGTCAGGGTGCCGATCGCTCCCATGAGCGGTCGGCGGCCGAGGTCGAACGGGTCCGCGATCAGCTTGCGGAAGGTCAGCCGTCGCATGGAGGCGCGCGGCATGACGGATTCCCGGTCGCCGTCGATGGCGAGGTGGTGGGCGGCGAATTCGTGGGCGAGCGCCTCGTTGGTGTCGACCGCGTCGAAGAAACCCATCTGCCCGAAGTGCATGCTCGGCTGGGTCCAGTCGAGTCCGAGCAAGCGGAAGCACAGCCGGTTCTCGAACAGGCGGGGCGCGGCGAGGTCGCGGATGGCGTCGTGGTAGCTGCGGTATCGGGCGTCGATGGTGGCCAGCGGGCGAACCGGGCCGCTTTCAGGTTCTTCTCCGGTGATCGTGGGCTCGGTGACCACGGAGTCCAGTGTCAGCGTGATCTCGTCCAGCGGGACGGGCTCGGCAGGAATCCAGGTGGGCGCGCTGATGACACCTGTGTTCTTCAGTCCTGGCACGCGATAGTCGCGGTACAGCGCCTCGGCGAGCACAGCGAGGTCGCGGCGATGCTTGCCCAGGGCCGAACGGACCTGGCGCCACTCGTCCTGGTCGCGCTCGACATGCGGTTCGGTCGTTGCGGGCACGGAGGCAAACGTGAGCGGCGCGGGAAGGGGCTCGGTCTGGTCCTGCTCGGGTCGGATAGAGCGCGGCCTGCGGAAACCGAGTTCGTCGCCCGCACAACCGAAGAACTCGGCGAGCAGTCGGCGATAGAAGGGCTGTGGCCACACGACTTCACCGCGCTCCCATCGACCGATGGTCTTGCGCGTGATTTGCGGGTGCTTGCCGTACCTGGTGGCGAGGTTGGTCAACTCGTCGGCCAGGTCCTGCTGGGACAGCCCGCCCCGCTCGCGCAGGGCGATCAGTACGGTGTTCGGTATGCGGGGCTCGTCGGGTGACACAGGATCAACGGTAGGGCGTGCCACACCCGCAGATCAGGAATGTCCCCCCAATGTCCCCGATCTGGCCCAACTGTGGGCGCTCGCTGTGGTCGTGTTCGTCTCTGCTGCCTGGTGAACTCGTAGACGTAGTTACACCACGTCAGCCGGAGGCGACTACCAGTGAGTGATCGTATCGACGCCGCTCGGCGACCGACGAGCGCACCTCTGGTGCCGGGGATTCCGGGACTGGCCTGGGCCGAAACGCGTGCCGCCGCCGTCGACCTGGCGCGGCACGGCTGGCCCGTGCTGCCGGGAACCTACCAGCTTGCCGAGCACGGGACCTGGCTGGGCAGGTCCGGCGCGGCAGGGCTGGAACCGGTCGCCGCGCTGTGGCAACTGGCCACGACGACCAACCCGGACGTGGCGATGGAGTGGTGGACACGGCGGCCGTATTCGGTGCTGCTGGCGTGCGGAGGCGGGGTCGACGGGGTGGAGGTACCCGCCGTCCACGGGCAACGCGCGCTGGGGCAGCTCTCGCCAGCCTGGCGCGGTCCGGTCGCCGTCACGCCCTTCGGTTCGTGGTTGTTCTTCGTGCGCAGCGACGACGAAGGGCTGCGTCCTGAGCTGGCCGCGAACGCACATGCGCAGTTGTACGCGAGCGGGGCGTGGTTGCCCATCCCGCCCACGGCGCGTGATGGCCTGCCGTATCGCTGGCAGGTGCCCCCGGACACCGTCGGCTGGGCGCTGCCCGCCTCGGCCGAGGTTCAGCGAGTGCTGATCGCGTCGCTGAGCCGTCAAGCCAGCGGCACACGACCCAGCCTCGCCTGAGTAAGCCGCGCCTGCGCCGAGGATGCCCCGACCGCCCTCGGCGCAGGCGCACCCACGCCCAAATCGACCGAAGGGGAGGTGCCGATCATGGCCGACAGCGGTGAACAGGTCACACAGCACGTGACGCGTGTGCGGGAGATCCTGCCGCGATCTGCCTCGATCATCGAGGCGTTCCGCGACGCCAGCAGCAGAGACCATCCCGGCCAGCTCGTCCTCGACACGGCGAACGAGCTGGCGGCCCAACACGGGCAGCAGTGGCAGGCCGAGGATGTCAGCCGCGCTTCCGGTGCGTCCGCTGACGCCATCGCCGAAAGCAAGCGACTCATCGACGACCTCAACGCCAAACGCGTGGCTCTGGTGGAACGGATCGACGAGTGGGTGACGGCCCAGGTCCACAGCCGCGCGGACGCCTCCCTGCACACCGAGACCCTCGGCTCGGTCGTTGACCGGCTGGCGATCGCGTGGGTCCGTGCGAACAGCCTGGTCAACACCAATGACGCACGCGATCGAGCCCGCTTGGCTCTGCGGCAGCTCGCCGAGCTGGCCGACGCCTACGACGACCTGATCCGCGACGTCGCCACCGGCCACCGACGGCTCCCAGCGTGGCGGCCCCTGAAGACCTACCGGAGCGCATCGTGACCGCAGAGGCACATCAACACCTGTCGGTGTCGCTCAACGGCGTCGACAACGTCGGGAAGACCACGCAACTCGCCTGGCTGCAGCGTGGGATGCCCGATGCCCACCTCGTTGGCACTGTGGATGCCTGGGATTCCCGATGGCGCGAGGTCGCTGCCGGCGACTTCGCCCACTGGTGGTTCGTCGGCTCCACCACGGCCGAGCACGTCGGACTGATGCTGGGCAGCCACGTCGCCCGCCGCGCCGCGAGCGGTCCGCTGGCACTGGAAGACCGCGGCTTACCCATGCTCCGGGCGACCTGCGCCGCCACCGCCGCGCTCAAGGACGGACTGTCCCCGACCAAGGCGCTCCGGCTGGTGGACCGCCTCGCGGCCGATCTCCCGGCCGCCGTGCCCCGACGCGAAGTCCACGTGCTGTTACGCCGGTCCGGTGACCCCGCGCGGGAAGCGGCGGAGGCGCTGCGGCGCGAGCCGAGACCGGTCAACGAACGGTACGCCGCCTATCAGCGCACGCTCGCGGACGTCCTGTCCGTCCAGGTCGAACGCGGCGACTACCACGCTGTGCTCGACCTCGGCGACGCCCCGATCCTGGATGTCCAGCGAACGCTCCGGAGCCACCTGACTGACGCGGGTGTCGACGTGGAACCGTTTCTCGACGACATGTTGGAACGGCTGTGGGTGCTGGGCGGCATGTCAGAGAGCGGCAAGAGCACGGTCGGCGAACTGTTGCGCGACGAGCACGGCGTGACCAGGTTGAAGATCGGCTATCTGGTGGAAGTCGCCGCCATGCGGGCTGGAGTCACCGACCCGTACGAGCGCTGGTCGGAGCGGGAGCAGGCGGAGCACCTCACCGAGGAAATCCTGCGGTTCGCCGAGACGACCAAGGCACGCACGATCAGCCTGGAGAGCGCCCACCGCTTCGAGGCGACCGCGCACCTGAAACGGGTCTGGGGTGACCGCTGCCAGATCGTGTACGTCGATGCGGACACGACCGTCCGGGCGAGTCGCGCGGTGGAGAGCGAGTCCCGGTTGCGTGGCCGCGACGCGACCAAGCGCGACCGCGGCGCGGACCGGATCGCCAAAATCGCTGATCACCTCATCGACAACTCTGGGCCGCTGAGCGCGCTCAAGCTCGCCGTGAGCCGAATCGCGTCGACCGTGGACCTGCCCAGGGCGATGCTCCACGCGAGTGGGCCGGTAACCCAGAGCGGGTGGTTGGGGCAGGCCGTCAACCACGTGTGTGACGAGCAGGTCGCGCTCGTGCTCGCCACCGGCAGCACGGGGACCACGAGCTGGCGGGACGGGTGGAGCGATCTTGATCTGCTCGTGGTTCGTGACACCGCGCCCGCCAGGTGGCTGCGCGACGTTGCGGGCACCCTTCCCGCGCCCGACGGGATCAAGGTGGGCCTCAGCGTCTTCACCACCGCCGACATCGACGCGCTGCGGGTGCCACCGCGCGTCGTGCAGTCGCTGCGCCGCGCCACCCAAGGGGTCGGCGTGCTCTACCGGCGAGCGGACCATCTGCTGCCGGTGCCGGCCGCAGCACACGGCGATCGCACCAGCCGGGGTGAATTGGGACTCGTGCTGATGACGACCCGCCGACTCCTTGCCGCAGATCAGCCGGACGTGCGCGCCGTGCACAAGCACCTGGTACTACTCGCCAAGATCGTGCTGCGCGCTGACGGACACGACCTCCACGACGCCGATGAAGTGCTCACCGCGTTCCGCGAGTTTCACCCCGCCGCCGAATGCTCACCGCCTCAGCTGTCCGACCTCATCCGTCGCCCCAGCGATCCGGTCCTGCGCGGACAACTCGTCGACGCGACGGACCGACTGTTGACCTACCTCGACCGACTCGACCACACCACCGTGAGGACCAGCGAATGACCACCGTTCCCGAAGACCTCGCCTACCAGGCCCGGCGCATCCGCCGTCTCGGCGTGCCCCCGCAGACTCGGGATGTCCGGATCGTCCACGAGCTGGACGGCATCCTCGACCAGGTCCACCCCGCGACATTGCTGCGGACCGGTAGCGCGCTGTGGGAGGCGTGGTCGCGCCACCCGGACTTCACCGCTCCTGACGTGCTGCTCGGATTGGACGCGGGCGGCATCCTGCCCACCGTCGCCGTCGCACTGGCCAGCAACCTGCCGTACCGCCTGGCCTGGAAGCTCGACCTCGACATACCTGACAAGCGGCGCTTCACCGAACCCCATGCCCGCCGCACCGAGGTCTTCACCTACGGCGACCTAGCGGGAACCCGCGTGCTCATCGTCGATGACGAGATCACCACCGGGAACACGCTGGCCAACCTGGTCTCGGTGCTCCGCGAGTCGGCCGTGGAGGTGACCGGCATCGCGTGCTTGATCGAGGACACCACCGGCGACGCCCGTCCGCTGCTGGAATCGCTGGGAGTACCGCTGTGCACCCTCACGCGACTGTGAGCCCGTGGACGATCGAGCCGGTGACGCTGCAATGCGGCGGACCGATCGTCGTCCCGCGCCAGCACGCACCCCTGGCCCGCGCGCTGCCCTTCCGGCGCGCGGGTGGGGAGCTCCCGTCCTACACCAGCGGCGCGGACGTGATCGGCGAACGCGGCTGGTCGGTGGTCCTCGGTGACCGCGGCCTCGGTGATGTTCTGCTCGCGCTCGGACTCGTTCAGGCCCTCGCCGACGGGACTGGGCGCGACGCCGAACTCCACTACGAGGGGCCTCGTCCACGTCTGATGCAACGCTGCCGGCTGTCGTTGAGCACAAGCCACACCGAAGGCCCGCACACCGTTAAGACCGTGCACGGCAAGGGAGTCACCTTCCACGCGATCCCCGAACGACCCCAGGCGTGGCTGGACATCCTGGACGACGAACTCGTGGAGGTCCACGCCGCTCTGCCGATGCGGTACTACCTCGCCGCGGAACAGGCCCTCGGCGTCCGGCTCCCTGCCGATCGCGCGCCGCTTCCGACCTTCAGATCGAGCGAGCAGGCACGACCGTTCCACGTCGTATTCGTCTCGGCGACCAGTTGGCCAAGCCGGAAGGACTACAGCGCAAGCGGTTTCGCCCGCATCGCGGCTGTCTTTGCCCAGCGCTTCCCGGCGCCGTGGACGTTCACCTTGATCACCAGTAGCGGTGCCGAGCCGATGACGATCGACGGCATCGAGGTTCTGGCCGGGCTGGATGCCGTGGACTGCCTGGACGTGTTCGCATCGGCCGAGGTCGTGATCGGCAACGACACGGGCCTGACCCATCTGGCCGCGCTCACCGAACGCCCGGACGGAACCGGCCCGCACGCCATCGGGCTCTACGGTCGCCACGCCCACACCAAGTGGACCACCGGGACCGCACGGCACCATGCCGTCGCCACCACGTTCTCCCAGATGCTGGCCTTCGCCGACCGCTGCCCTGTGCGCGACCACCTGGATGACGCGCTGTGGTCACAGTCGGCGAGTCTCGCCGACATCCCGGCCGAGATCATCGCCGAGTTCGCAAGCGACCTCGCCGGTTGGTGGTGACTGCTCATGCTGAGGATCACCAACCACCGACGCTTCACGGCCAACCACACCTGGCACGTTGACTGGGCCGGAAACGCGCTGTTCGTCAAGGCCAGCCCGAACCACGACGAGGCCCGCGCCGAATGCGTAGGACACGCCCGCATCCGCGAGTTCTACCTCGTACCGAGGCTGCGGGGCATGCGACGGGTGACCCGCTGGACAGTGCTCGCCTACGACAGGTGGCCGCACCTCGACCACGACAGCGGCCTGCTGCTCGACGAGATCACCCACGCCGACCTCACGGCCGACATGGCGCGACTCGATACCTGCCTGACCGCCGTGTTCCGCCACTACCAGCACGTCATCGGCGGCACCCTTCGACCCACGACCAACGGGGAGACGATCAGCAAGCTCTACGGCGACCGCGCCGCTCCCGACGGCCGTCTCGACCAGTACTACAGACCCAACGCACCGTTGCCGATCACCAATGGAACCCGGAGAATCCGCCCACAGGATCTGGCAGACCTGCGACTGGTCGTCAAGGGCCGCGAGCACGCCGTTGACTTCGCCGAGCTGATGACCAGGCTGCGGGTCCACTTCGCCCGCCACAGCCCGGTCTGGGCGGCCATCACCCAGGGCGATCCCACCGACATCAACATCGGCTGGTCGCCGACAGGCGGACCGGTGTGGTTCGACTACGACACCGGAGGACTCAACTCGCTACCCGGCGAGTTCGCATGTTTCCTGCTCTACCAACGCCTCCACGGCGCGTGGCTCACCCCGCACTACAACCGCGCCGCGTTCGGCGATCACCCCTCTGCACTCGCCCCGGCGACCCTCGCCGAGCCCGTCGTCCACGTCGAGCACACTCGCTCGGCGCTGGTGATCGACTATCGGCACACGCCCAGCCCGGCCCGCCGACATGTCCTGCGCCGCTACCTCGACGAGATCATCCGGCCCATCGCCCGCCATCTCGGCATCGACGACCTGATGGCGTGGATGCGCCCCTACCTGGTCATGCGGCTGCTCGCCGTCTACGACCTCGCCGACCTCGAACCCCACGACGCCGCGCTGTCGCTGGCCCTACTCGCCCAAGCACTGGACCCGGACACCACGTTGCCGGACTTCCTCGCCCTCACACCATCAGATGCGGAGGTCAACTGACCGTGGCTCGTCCCGTCGCCATTGTCACCGGAGCCGGTTCCGGCATCGGCGCGGCCATCGCTGCGCGCCTCGCCGACCGCTACGACCTCATTCTCACCCACCTCCGCGACGACCCGGATCTGCACAACGTGCTCGCCACCGTCGAACAACGCGGCGCTGCGACAGCGGCGATCACGGGCGATCTCACCGACCCGATGACGATCGACACGCTCGCACACGAAGTCGAGCACGCCGCCGATCGGCTCGACGTCCTCGTGTCCAACGCCGGCGTCTATCCGCGCATCCCCTGGACCAGCCTCGACCTGGACACCTTCCGCGAGCAGATCGAGGTCAATCTGGTCACTCACGCGGCGTGTGCCCAGCTCGTCACGCCGCCCCTGACGACGCGCGGCCACGGCCGCATCATCACCGTGTCATCGGTGCTCACCCAGCTCGGCCGCGTCGACCTCGCCGCTTACATCGCGGCCAAGAGCGGTCTGGAAGGACTCGTGCGTGCCCTGGCCCGAGAACTCGGACCACACGGCGTCACCGTCAACTGCGTCCGCGCGGGCTCCATCGAAGTACCCGCCGAACACGCCGTCGTCCCCGACCACGACGCGATGATCGCCCGACAACTCGACCGACAATGTGTCAAGCGCCGGGGGCACCCTGACGACATCGCCGCCGCCGTCGACTTCCTCGCCTCCCGCGACGCGGGGTTCATCACCGGCCAGTGCCTCACCATCGACGGGGGCTGGTGCATGACATGACCCCCGCCGCGCTCTGGATGCGCCACGGCACCTGCGACGACGGGCTGTGCCGCCCCGGCGCCCACGCCCGTCCCGGTAGCCCACTCACCATCGCCGGCATAGTCGAAGCCGAGCTGACCACCCGCGAACTGCACCAGCACCGCTGGCAACCAGCGCTCATCGTGTCCAGCCCACTGCGGCGCGCCCGACAAACCGCCGCCATCGCCGCCAGCGCGCTGGACACCCGAATCGCCGAACCGATCAGCGCGTTCGCCGAATGGCGAGCCCCGCACTGCGTCCTGGGCCTCGCCCCCAACCAGTACCCACCCGACTACACCACTTGGCGGCAACAGCGCGCCGACAACCCGGACAGCGCCCTGCCCGGAGGGGAAAGCCTCCGCGCGTTCACCGAACGCGCACTCGAAGCCGCAACCATCGCCGGTGACCTCGCAACCGAGCACGGCCCCGTCCTGATCGTGTCCCACCGGCTGCTCATCGGCGCCGTCGCCGCCCTGCACCACGGCTACCGCCACCCCGCCGACATCTTCGGCTATGCCAGCGACTTCCGCCTCGCCCCCGCCCAGCTATGGGCACCACCCAGGGAGACCACGTGATCAACGATCAAACCGACGACCGGATCTTGCCCCACGAATCGGACCACGAGCGAGCCGTCCGCCACCGCCTTGCCGACCTGCTGGCCGACACTCCCATCCCGCCCGAGGAACTGGTCGACAACCTGGCCCTGTACCTGCGCAGGCAGCCGCTGACTGACCTGCTCTCCCTGGACGCGCTCTACCGGATGATCCTCGACGTGCCCGGTGTGATCATGGAGTTCGGCGTGCACCGCGGACGCCACCTCGCCGCCCTCACCGCGCTGCGCGGCGTCTACGAGCCGTACCACCCGCACCGCCGGATCATCGGCTTCGACACCTTCACCGGCTTCCCCGACGTGACCGACGTCGACACGATGAGCCCCAGCGCCGTCGCCGGCCGGTTCGCGCTCACTGACGGCTACCCACACCACCTGCGCGACGTACTCGACGCCCACGAGCAGGGCGAACACCTCGGCCACATCCGGCGCACCCTGATAGTCCAGGGCGACGTGCGCGAAACCCTCCCGCGCTACCTGACGGACAACCCGCACACCGTCATCGCCCTGGCCTACTTCGACCTCGACCTCTACGAGCCCACCCGCGACGCCATCGACGCCGTCCGGCCGTACCTCACCAAGGGCAGCGTGCTCGCCTTCGACGAACTCGCCCACGCCAAGTGGCCAGGAGAAACCGCAGCCCTGCGCGACACTCTCGGCACCGACCACGGCACCCTGCGAACGCTTCCGGGCCGCGCCACCCCCGCCTACATCCGCTGGAGCGCGTAGTCGCAGTTCAGGCGGCTGCGCCCGCCTCGACCATCAGGGCCTCCCGGTTGGCCAGGATGAACTCCTTCAACGCGGTCGGCTTCAAGTCGATCGACGCGAGATCGTCTCCCCGAAGGTCAACCCGGTCCAGGTCGTACCCGCCGCGCGACGGGTCGCTGAACTCCGGGCCGCTCCGGGCCGACTCGTCCAGGCTGGCCAGCCGCGCCACAAAGAAGTGCTGCACAGCGACTCCACCGTCCGACGGCGAGCTGAATAGGAACACCTGCGAGGCGTCCGTGGCCTTCGCGCCCAGTTCCTCCGCCAGCTCCCGGTACAGAGCCGCCTCCACCGAGGGGTCGGTGTCCTCGACGCCCCCACCGGGCGCGGTCCAATACGGCGCCTGCCCCGGCTTCGTGCGCTTGATCAACACCAGCCTACCGAGATCGTCGATCAGGATTGCCCGTGCTGCGCGTCGTCCCACTGTCACCGTCAACTGCTCCGTCACGCGACCCAGCTTACGGCTCGCCGCGTCGCCCGATTGCGGCAGCCACGTGATCGAAGACCCGTCCGTCGCAACGGCAAGGACCGGCACTCTACGCTGGCCCGGTGACTTCACGTGTCGAACTCGATCTACCCCCGGCGGGAAGCTCGCTGCCGTTGAGCGACTTGGAACGGTTCGTCGAGCAGGCCCGTCACGCAGGCGCGGGTGCCGACACACCGGTCATCGCGGTCGCCCCCAACCAAGACCCCGACATGACCATCGCGCTGCGCGTCGAGTTCGACAGCTCGATCGCCGAGCGCGCCGATCTGGACGACTTGCTCGGCCTGCTCGGCGAGATCGAACGCAACGACGGCGACGCCCACGCCCAGCGGGTCCGTAACGCGAACGGTGTTTCCGGCGGTGTCGATTAGTAGGTCTCGGTCACCGGCCAGCGGTCAC
>NZ_SWMS01000043.1:3705-31533 GCF_005146945.1 Prauserella endophytica | reverse complement strand
GCCACAGCGCACTCGGAGCCAAACCCCCGATCAGCCGACTGCCACCAACCTGATGGCCGGGTACACCTAGCGCCTTCGGTGTGGGCGGCCAGGCATGTGGCGCATCCGATCCACTCCTGCGTCGCGAGCGCGAGCTTCTCGCTGAGTGCGCGAGGCACCTTCATTCGTTTCAATGCCCGGGAGAAATCCAAGTAGCCCCGCAGCAGTGCGGGCGAGTGGGCCATGGTGCGGACCATGTCGCCCGCGGAGCCATGGCGATCGAGGATCGCGGTGAGTAACTCGGTGGACTTCTCGGGCGCTTCGGCCGGACCGAGTGCGCGCAACCGTCGCATCACGCTGCCGCCTTCCTGCGGAGGGTGGCGCCGGCGATCAGCGCACCCGCGACGGCGATCGCCGCAGTACCGATGAAGGCCGCGGAAAGTCCGGTGGTGACTGCGCCGGTGCTCCCAAGTTCGTTGGCGCCGAACGAGGTGGCCACGGCTGTCATCGCGGCCAGCCCTAGTGCGGAGCCGATTTGGTAGCTGGTGTTGACGATTCCCGAAACGAGTCCGCCTTCCTCTGGGCGGGCACTTGAGATGGCCGTGCCCAGTGACGGAACGAACGCCAGTGCCATGCCGAGGGCGGCGACGAGTGATGCTGGGAGCACGTCCGCCCAGAAGGTGCCATCTGGCCGCGCCAGCGAGAGCCAGAACAGTCCGAGCGCCAACACGAGTAGGCCGCTCACGATCATGGGTTTCGCTCCGATTCGTGCCACCACGCGCGGAGCCGCCGCAACCATGATGAGCAGGATGACCGTGGTCATCGGCAGCAGGGCCGAACCGCTCGCGAAGGCGTCGAGGCCGAGAACCTGCTGCAGGTAGAGGTTGAGGAAGAACCACATGGGGATCCATGCCGCACCCAGCAACAGCTGGGCGACGTTGGCGGCGCCCAGGTCCGGTGTTCGGAAGATGCCCAGGCGCACCAGTGGGGCGC
Organism: Prauserella endophytica; assembly: GCF_005146945.1. Lineage (GTDB taxonomy): Bacteria > Actinomycetota > Actinomycetes > Mycobacteriales > Pseudonocardiaceae > Prauserella_A > Prauserella_A endophytica. The sequence goes on along the minus strand of NZ_SWMS01000043.1, from coordinate 30,561 downwards.
TCTTCCTGGCCTGGATGACCAGGAACGCTGCCAGGAGCCCGATCGCGATTATCAGGCTGACCACGGTGCCCCCTGAGCCCCAGCCGAGCTCGGGAGCTCGGACGATGGCGTAGACGGCCACAGAGAGGCCCGCGGTGACGGTCACGGCACCGAGCAGGTCGGTGGCGCCACGCCGTGCGGCCGCCTTGGGCATCAGGGCAGGGGCGACGGCCAAAGCGAACAGGGCGATCGGGATGTTGATGTAGAAGACCCACGGCCAGCTGACGTACTCGGTAATGACGCCGCCGAGGAACACGCCCGCCGTGCCACCAGCGGGCGCGGCGGCCCCGTAAAGCGAGAGGGCCTTGGCCAGCTCTCGGGGCTCGCTCCCGAAGAGCATCATCAGCAGGGTCAGGGCCGAGGGTGCGATGAGCGCGGCCCCGGCGCCCTGCAGCGCGCGGCCGGTGAGCTCGACCCAGACTTCGCCTGCGGCACCGGCTACCGCCGATCCGGCGAGCAGGACCGCCCACCCGGTCATAAAGATTCGGCGGGCGCCCAGCAGGTCCGAAAGTCTCCCGCCGAGCAGCAGTAAGCCGCCGAAGGCGATGACGTAGGCGTTGAAAACCCAGGACAGGTTCTCCGGCGAGAAGCCCAGGTCGGCCTGTATCCGGGTTAACGCGGCTCCGATGATCGAGGTGTCCATGATCACCACGAACTGTGCTGCGGCGATGAGCGTCAGCGCCCACCATCGCCGTCTTGTCGGCTGGCCTGATGTCGTTGTAGCCATCATGTACTCCATACCAGTTAGGGGTATGTGTTCGCTGCGAAGCTAGCACCGCTCTGCTATATACGCTAGGGGGGTATTGAGGGCCTTGACGTCAGTCGGGCTTGATGCAGTGCTGAGTACGGGACACAGCCACGGTCGCTCGGATGGATGTCAGGCGACCTCGGCGCTTCACGCCGGCTTGTAGCAATGGCAGCAGAGTTCGACAGCACAGTTTTACCGCCGCCTCGCCGGATACCAACCAGTCGCCGACCCGGGCGCTTCGGTGCGTTCTCCACAGTTCTTCCATGTCGCAGCCCTTATCTGGTGGAGTTCTCGGTGGCGCATGGGCAGTCGCTGGCCTCGGCTCGCGCCTATCGTTGTGGACCGTTGCTTCCCTGTTGTCTGCTCGCTCGCCCGCATCCTGCCTCGCGGTTCTCGACGATCTGGATCGCTTGCGCTGGGCATTGCTGAGCGGCGCGGACAGCGTTCTCCCGCTCGGCTTCGTCCGGCGCGGGGTCGAACTGGGTGTAGCCGTGATCGTCGACCCAAAAGATCTTCGGAGCAGTCAGTGCGCAGACGGCATGGCTGTCGCACTTCTCGAAGTCGATGGTGACCCGCATCGCTCATCCTCTCAATTGACTGCCGTACCCCCCTACGGTATACATGAACTGGTCGACGGGTCCAGTCGTGCCTCTCCTAGATACGGGTAAGGGGTAAGATGGGGGCTCATTGACGCAGGTAAGGAGAGAACAATGCGGGGATACACCGGTGACAGGGACGGCTACCTCAAGCGGCTGCGCCGCATCGAGGGGCAGATCCGGGGCTTGCAGCGGATGGTCGAGAGCGATGAGTACTGCATCGACATCCTGACGCAGATCGCGGCGGCTACCAAGGCGCTGCAGGCGGTGTCCCTCGGGCTGATGGACGAACATCTCAAGCACTGCGTGGCCGAGGCGATCGCCGAGGGTGGCGAGACTGCGGACGCAAAAGTGCGCGAGGCGAGCGACGCTATCGCCCGACTTGTCCGTTCTTGATGCAGAAAGGTGAAGACGGATGGCTCAGCAGACTTACACCGTGACCGGCATGACCTGCGAGCACTGCGTGCGTTCGGTGACCGAGGAGGTCGGGGCCCTTAGCGGGGTGACCGACGTGGCCGTGGACCTGCCCACGGGCGAGGTCACTGTGACCAGCGACCAGGAGCTCGGCGTGGACGACGTGCGCGCCGCTGTTGAAGAGGCCGGATACAAGCTGACCGCCTGACGCGGGCAGCGGAGCAGACAGGAACGTCATGAACACTGCAGGGAAGCTCTCCGCCTACGGTGTAGCCCTTGCCCTCGTCGCCGCTGGCGCGTGGGCGGTCGGCACCGCTGTCGGTCCCCTCACCAGCGCAGCTGGCCCGTCCGGTGGCGAGGACGCCGGGCACGGGGACACACACAGCGGCACCGTCGCGGAGGCCACGCAACCCGACGAGCCCGCGGGGCTCGCATCGTCCAGGGGCGGTTACACCCTCACGCCCACCAACACGACGCTGACCCCGGGGACCACCAACCAGTTCTCCTTCCAGATCACCGGGCCGGACGGCGAGCCGGTCACCCGTTTCGAGGTCGAACACGAGAAGCGCATGCACCTCATCGTGGTGCGCCGCGACACGGCAGGGTTCCAGCACGTTCACCCGCAGATGAGGGCCGATGGCACCTGGACGGTGCCCCTGAACGTCGCCCAGGCGGGTAGCTACCGAGCGTTTGCTGACTTCGCCCCGACGGGGGGCGAGGGCACGACCCTCGGGGCCGATCTGGCCGTGCCGGGTGACTTCGCGCCAGTCAGCTACGAGTCATCGCGGATAGCCGAGGTCGACGGGTACCGGGTGCGCCTCGACGGCGATCTCGTGCCGGGGCAGACCTCAAAGGTGACGCTCACCGTCACCAAGGATGGCAAGGATGTCACCAACCTGCAGCCCTACCTAGGCGCCTACGGGCACCTGGTCGCGTTACGCGGCGGGGACCTCGCCTACCTGCACGTCCACCCGGACGGTGAACCAGGCGACGGGACCACAAAGCCCGGGCCGGGAATCACCTTCTACGCGGAAGTGCCCTCTGCTGGTGCCTACCGGCTGTTCCTGGACTTCCAGCACGAAGACAAGGTCCACACCGCCGCGTTCACCGTGAGCAGTACCGGGACCACGGAGGCGCCCAGCCAGCCGCCGGCACCGGGGACCGGTGACGGCCATGGCGGCCACGGCTGACCAGCGACCACGGAAGGAAACACCACGATGACTTCTGACCTGCACGAATCCCAGCAGGCTCCCGGTCGCGATATCGAACTGGCGATCGGCGGCATGACCTGCGCGTCCTGCGCGATGCGCATCGAACGCAAACTCAACAAGCTCGACGGCGTCACCGCCACGGTCAACTACGCCACCGAGAAGGCCAAGGTCAGCTTCCCCAGCGATCTCGACCCAAACAGGCTCGTCGAACAGGTCGAGGCGGCAGGCTACTCGGCGGCGCTGCCGCGGCCGAAGAAGGCCGAACCCGCGACGGAGCCGACCGCCGAGGAGGACGATCCGACCCAGTCCCTGCGGCACCGCCTGATCGGTTCGCTGGTGTTGTCGGTGCCCGTGATCGCGTTGGCCATGGTCCCGGCGCTGCAGTTCACCTACTGGCAGTGGGTCTCGCTGACACTGGCGGCGCCGGTCGTGGTATGGGGGGCCTGGCCGTTCCACAGGGCGGCGTGGGCGAACCTGAGGCATGGTGCGGCGACGATGGACACGCTCATCTCGATGGGCACGCTGGCCGCCTTCGGCTGGTCGCTGTACGCGCTGCTGCTCGGCAGCGCCGGCGAACCGGGCATGACCCACCCGTTCGAGCTCACCATTCAGCGCATCAGCGGCGACGGCAACATCTACCTCGAGGTCGCCGCAGGGGTAACCACGTTCATCCTTGCCGGACGCTACTTCGAGGCGCGCTCGAAGCGCCGCGCCGGCGCCGCGCTGCGAGCGTTGCTCGAACTCGGGGCGAAGGACGTGGCGGTGCTGCGCAACGGCCGGGAGGAGCGCATCCCCACCGATCACCTGGCGGTGGGAGACCACTTCGTCGTCCGGCCTGGCGAGAAGATCGCCACGGACGGGGTCATCGAGGAGGGCAACTCCGCGGTCGACGCGAGCATGCTCACCGGCGAGTCGGTGCCCGTCGAAGTCGGCCCTGGTGACACCGTCGTGGGTGCGACCGTGAACTCGGGTGGCAGGCTCGTCGTGCGGGCCACCCGCGTCGGCACGGACACGCAGCTGGCGCAGATGGCGAAGCTGGTCGAGGACGCGCAGACCGGGAAGGCAGCGGTGCAGCGGCTGGCCGACCGCATCTCCGCAGTGTTCGTTCCCATCGTCATCGCCCTTGCCGTCGGGACCTTGGCGTTCTGGCTCGGTACGGGCGGCGCCGTGTCGGCCGCCTTCACGGCCGCGGTCGCGGTGCTGATCATCGCGTGCCCCTGCGCGCTGGGCCTGGCGACCCCCACGGCGCTGCTGGTCGGCACCGGGCGGGGTGCCCAGCTGGGTATCCTGATCAAGGGTCCGGAGGTGCTGGAGTCGACTCGGCGCATCGACACGATCGTGCTGGACAAGACGGGCACCGTGACCACCGGCAAGATGGCGTTGGCCGACGTGCACGTCGCCGACGGCGTCGACAGCGACGAGGTCCTGCGCTTGGCCGGTGCGTTGGAGGACGCCTCGGAACACCCAATCGGGCAGGCCATCGCCCGGGGCGCGAGGGAGAAGGTGGGGGAGTTGCCCGCCGTTGACGAGTTCACCAACGTCGAAGGTCTCGGCGTGCAGGGGATCGTCGACGGCCGCGCCGTGCTCGTTGGTCGCACCGCGCTCCTCGAAGAGTGGAGCCAGCACCTGACGTCCGAGCTGGCGGAGGCGAAGGCGGCAGCCGAGCGGGAGGGCAAGACAGCGGTGGCGGTGGGCTGGGACGGGCAGGCCCGCGCAGTTCTCGTGGTCGCCGACACCGTCAAGCCCACGTCGGCCGAGGCCATCGCCCAGCTACGCGAGCTCGGACTCACCCCCGTCCTGCTCACCGGTGACAACGAGGCCGTCGCGCGCACGGTAGCCGCCGAAGTCGGCATCGACGAGGTGGTCGCCGAGGTCCTCCCCAAGGATAAGGTGGACGTCGTCAAGCGCTTGCAGTCCGAGGGCAAGGTCGTGGCTATGGTCGGCGACGGCATCAACGACGCGGCCGCGCTCGCGCAGGCTGACCTCGGGCTGGCGATGGGCACAGGCACCGATGTCGCCATCGAGGCCAGCGACCTCACGCTGGTGCGCGGGGATCTCCGGGTCGCGGCGGACGCGATCCGGCTGTCGCGGACGACCCTGCGCACCATCAAGGGCAACCTGTTCTGGGCCTTCGCGTACAACGTGGCTGCCCTGCCGCTGGCTGCCGTGGGGCTGCTGAACCCTATGATCGCGGGCGCCGCCATGGCGTTCAGCTCGGTGTTTGTGGTGAGCAACAGCCTCCGCCTGAAGCGGTTCCGCAGCGCCATCACCGATGCCGCACCAGCACACGGCGAGACGGAAGTGAGAGTCAAGGAGCCGGTTGCCGCCTGAGCAATCCAATCCGCTATCAGCCTCGTCGGCGCTCACCGCGCACGTGCACGGTGAGCGCCGACGGCATTGAGTTTGTGCACCCATCGGTTTGGCAGGGACCTGACGTCCTGATGAGGCCGGCTTCCATCCAGGTGGCTTTGCCATCGGACATGAGCTGCTGACCGACGTACTATGCCTTGCTGGCCATCGGCGCGATCCGGGCCGAGTGCTGAACGAGAGTTGAGAGACCCAGCGAACCCTGCCTGTGGCCGCTCTCTCGCAATGCCACTGAGGCAGCTCGTCAGCCTCGTTGTGGCCGATGCTCAAACGGATGTGGCCGTGGATCGCATCATCCGGCGCAATGGTGTTGGCGTCGCTGTCGCTCAGTGGCTGTGACGTCGTGGTTGATACTGACGGCTCACCAGTGCCACGCCGAGCAGAAACAGCAGTCCGCCCACTGGGTAGCCGGTCAACAGGTCCTGCAAGCCAGTGGTCGGGAGGAAATGCAGGTTGCCGAGGTGCACGACCATGTGGACAAGCACCACCACTACGCCGATTCCCATCAGGGCGAAACCAGCGATCCGCCAAAGCAACCTCCGCCGGTACCCCGGCCTGTAGCTCACCTTCTGCGGCTGGCGGAGCCGTGATGCGGCCTTCTTCGGCACGGGCCCGGATCCTCTCGTGACGGCTTCCCGCAGGACATACTATCACTAATAGTATGTCGCGGGAATCCAAGGCGTGTGGAGGCGTAGACGGTTGCGAGACGGCTGTAACGGGCCAGTGCGCTCGCCCGACTAGTCCTATTGGTAATAGTAGTTACGGCGGCTTAGAGCATCGACCGTGCAGGCACCGGGCCTGTTCGAGGCGGCGCGGCGGACGTGCTACGCGGATCACGATGGAGGCAGGTGTGCCCATCCCCGGCGGGAGACGCCTCGGTTTGGCCAACCGCGCGGCACGCTCGGCCGCAGTCGCAAGTCAATACCAGGATGCGGCCGAGGCCGCGGGATACGTCGCCGCGCACGACGGCTGGGGGCCAACTGCGCGGTACTTCCACTCTCGGCTGCACGTCGTGCAGGAACTCCTGAAAGACTGCCCTGGCGGTGACCTCCTCGATGCCGGATGTGGTCCGGGCATGCTGGTACGCCGACTGCTCGACACGCGCGCAGAGAAGTTCCACATTACGGCGTGCGACAGGTCCCCCGCCATGATCGAGGCCGTCGTCGACAGGACGTTTGATGCAACCAATGTCGAACTGGTGGTGGCGTCTATCGAGGACATGCCTTTCGGCGACGCAAGCTTCGACGTGGTCGTCGCCATGGGCGTGCTGGAGTACACGGACCTGCCGCGCGCTTTGCGAGAGCTGTCCCGCGTCGTCCGCCCGGGTGGACTCATGCTGGTTACCATGCTTAATCCGGCCAGCCCGTATCGGCTCTTCGAATGGGGTGTCTACTGGCCGGCACTCCGGCTTCTCGGTCGCCTTGAGCGGCGACTGGGTGTACCGGCTGCGAACCGCCACGGCGCGCGAGTTTCCGGCATTCGCGCGGTCGGTGCGAAAACGTTGCGGCGAATGCTGCATCAGGTTGGAATGCAGCCGGAGGACGTCGTCTACTACGACCTCACGCCCCTCGTGCCACCACTCGACAGGCTGGCCCGGCGGTGGGCACGGCAATGGCGCGACCATCCGGAGAGGACGGCGAGTCGTGGAACCCGCCGGTGGATGGGAACCGGCTATCTAGTGGCCGCTCGGCGTCCTCTCGTGTGAGCGACGGCCATCATCAAGGGCATGGTGACAATTCGAAGGCTTTGCCCACCTCGGCTTCTTCCGTGCACGGCCGCCGTAGCCTCGCCACCGGGCGGTCAACCTTGCTGCACTAGCGTTCTGCGGCACTCGCGTCCACCAGTGTCGAAACGTAAAGCGGTGTCGCCGACGATGTAGCACGTCCGCCGTCGTTAGTTTCCGAGACCGCCATTCACGGCACGATCTCGCGGTGGGTACCCGGCTGGCCGACGGTGAGGAGTGACGGTGACGGTTTTCGGGAGCCACGTGCCCCTTTCTGTCTGGACGCTGGCAGTTCTGGTCGTTGGCACGCTCGTCAGCGTGCTACTCGCCCGGCAACTGGCTCGGCGCACCAACTGGTCCTTTAGGGCCACCTTGGTGACACTCTTGCTGTTCACTGCGGCACTGGCAGTCACCCTCACGCCTGGCGCCGAGCAGCATCGAAACGGTGTGCTGGCCTGCCTGCCGGATGATTTCACGGATTTGACCCGCGAAATCCTGCATTCTGGGGGTGGTGTTGCCGGTGACCTGCTCAACCTCGTCCTGCTTCTTCCTCTCGCGGGGGCGATCGTCGTAACGACTCGCCGGGTCCTGCCCGGCGTGGCACTCGCACTTCTGTTGCCATTGGTCATCGAGGCGGCGCAGACGCAGCTCGCAGGTAGGTATTGCAGCCTGTCCGACCTGGTCGCCAATATCAGCGGTGCGCTGCTCGGTGTGGCGTTCGGCAGTTTTGTGCTCCGGCGCGTCGGCGACCGAGGGGGCTGGTAGTAGCTCGGACCGGCCACGCTCCGACGTGCCCTTGCACCATCGACCACCGGTCAGCGGTAGTCCCATGGGCCGCGTGACGAAGCGGGCCGCGCCGTGCTGGTGCTTCGAGCTACCGACACCGTGAGAACCGACTGCGAGTCTGCCGGGTCGATCCACAGCGGTCGTGATGGGCGGGGAGAGGCGGTGGGCGTGGCCTCAAAGCTGACCCCACAAACCTACTATGCAGGATAGTGATAACGTTCGCGCAACGAAGCAGGCCCGCTTCGGCAACCCGACCCCGACCCGAAGAGGCAACGCGTGCCCCGACATCGCATGCCCCGGCCAGCCGGCCATGAGCACAACTTGATACCCGTCCCTCCAGGCAGCCGCACCGTGCCAACGCGGCGCTCAGCGGCGACGACCCGCCGCGGGCCCACCCCGAACCTGCGGGCGGCAACGGTCCTCCTGAGTGTCGCCGCTGGGGCTGGAAGTGCGGCGCTCCAGCTCCTGGCCGGGTCGCCGCCAACCCAGCACGAACCTCGCGTCAACCTTCTCGCTGACGTCAACAGCGAGGTCAGCACAGCCGCCACCGCCACAGGCATCGGGGGCCCCACGGCAGGCTCCGGGCCACTGGTACTTTCTGCTCCCAGTCGGTCTGCTCGTGACGAGGTCAGGCTGCTGGACAGGGCGGAGCAGGCCAGAAAGGACCGCATCGCCCGCGAGGAGGCGGAACGGCAACGGCGCGCGCGGGAGGCTGCGGAGGAGGAGGCGCGGCATCGGGTAGTCGCGCCAGTTCAAGGCACGATTACGTCAAACTACGGGCCGCGTTGGGGCACCACCCACTACGGCCTGGACATCGCGAACGTGACCGGCACGCCGATCGTCGCGCCGATGCGGGGGGTAGTGCTCGATGCCGGTCCCGCCAGCGGTTTCGGGCTGTGGGTGCGCATCCAGCACGAGGACGGCACCATCACTGTCTACGGCCACATCAACTCCTACGCGGTAAGTGTAGGGCAGCAAGTCGAGGCCGGTGAGGTGATCGCCGAGGTCGGGAACACGGGCAACTCCACCGGTCCGCACCTGCACTTCGAGGTCTGGGACCCGTCCAGTCGGAAGATCGACCCGCTCGCCTGGCTGCAAGAAGGCGGAGCGAACATCGGCTAGCCAGACACGCCCTCCGTCGCTGCCTCACTGGGTGATGTCACATATTGCTCTCGGGTTTGGCCAAAATACCCCTACGAGGTATTTTACCGCTCCGCTGATGGACCGCTCTGGTGCGATTGTCCTGTCGTCGCGTGGTTTGTGGTCGACGCCGCGCTGAGACTGCCGGTGCAGCAGAATGAGGCGTCCCAGATTGTCGCTCGGCGCGCCGTTTACGTGCCCGCAGGTGCTGGTGAACGGTCCGCCGGTGAGTATCTCGCGGGCGCGGGGCTCATCACCGTCGGCGCGGCGCTGATTGGTGGGCGGTTGCCGGAGTCCGACGTCGCCAGGCAGTCCCCGACCAGGTACTATGATGGATCGTAGATCGTGGACGACGGCATGGAGCGAGGCCTGGTGCGGATGGGATTGCTGCGGATTCCGCCTGAGCCTGCCTCGGCGCAAGGCTGGGTGCTCGCGCACTTCGGTGTCGTGGTGGCCGGGGTGATCAGCGGCTCTGGCCTGATCACATCGAGGCCAACATGACTCGAGCGAACTTCCTGAACCAGCAAGCCGCCGCCGAGCCGGCCACCGCGCCGGTCCGAGCCTGGCGATGGCGGCGAGGGATTCTCGCGGCTACGCTCAGCGCGGCAGTTGTCGGCGTGCCCACTGATGTCATCGACACGCTGTGGTTCACCCGGATGACTCCCGTCCGCTGGTGGGAGTATCCGGTGCTGACTCTGACGGCCGTACTGACCGGCCTGTGGTTCGCGATCGTCCGCGAGGCGATCGATGAGCGTGGGCGAAGCGGTGTGCTCGGCTCCTCGCTGCTGTCGGCCTTCGCAGTCGGCTGCCCTCTTTGTAACAAGATCGTCTTGGGCATGCTCGGCGTGTCCGGTGCGTTGGGCGTGTGGGCGCCGATCCAGCCTGCCTTGGCCGGTATGTCCGTCGCCGCGCTCGGTGCGGCTGTACTGGTGCGCTGGCGTCGGCGGGCCTGCACGCCCGCAGGCTGCACGGCTGATGCGCGTGTGTTACAGCAACCCCATCAGTGAGGCGCTCACACCTCCGAACTCGGTGGAACAGGACCACGGGTCCGAGCGGAACCGTCGGCAGCTCTCCGGCGAGCAGGTCAAGTGGCTGCGACCGTCACGTCGTCGGCTGCCGACGGCGTGCCGCAAATACGTCTCTGACAGTGGGGGATCGACAGGTGTCTCGGCCAAGTCGAGGACTCCCGTGGTGACGCCTACCGGATCGGACATGGCGTGCGGCGTACCGGACCAAGGGGCCGTCATCGGAAGTCCGGCCACCCTGCCACACTCGCGACTGCGTGCGTGAGGTGTAGCCGTCCATTTGGTGTGTGCCCGGCCCGAAGGGTGAGATTGACCGCGTGTCTGAAGTGTTCGCGGTCTATACGCAGGACCGTCTACAGCGAATGTCTCCGCGCCGTATCGGGAAGCTTAGCTGGCGGACGACAAGTGCCCCATACGCGACCGCCGCTGTCGAACAAAGCTCGGTCGGAGGCGCCCGGCAGCGTCACCGCGTCGCCGATTGACCGCACCATCCCGACCGCGGGATCAACGATTGGGCGGAACCTGGCCGAGGGGCCGTGCGGCCGGTTGTTCCCGTGTCGGCGTGCGACCACGACGCCCTCGGCGCAGTGCAGGAACCCAATCGTGCGTACCGACAGCGTCGGTCATCGGCTACCCGCGTCAGAGCGGCAATACTAAATCAGATAGTAACGGCGCGCAATCCGCCGAAAGAGGCCCGATCTCGGCCTTGCTGTTGCGCTCGAGTTGCGCCTCCGTACCCCTTCCGTTCGCCCATTGACGACATACCCAACGGGGGCATAGTGTTCACTCGCTCGAGTGACGTAGTTAGCCATTACCACAACTCGCCACTGACAAGGTCAGATCCGTGGGCGGTCGTCGACACCGACACCAAACCTGACCTGACCACGGCGAAGGCCGGCTCGTCGTTGCCGCGGGCCGCTTCGTCCAGCGGCTTTCACCCGCAGATGGAGGCGTTATGGGAATGTCACATATCCGGCGGCCGTTCAAGGTTGCGTTCTCGCTAGTTGCCGTCGTTGTCAGTGGAGTGCTCGTGGCTTGCTCCAGCGGGAGTTCCGGTGACGTCCTGCAGCAGGTGCGCGACAACGGCACCTTGCGCGTGGCGCTTACGCAGGCGAATCCACCGTGGAACTTCCTCGACGCCTCGGGGCAGCCAGTCGGTTACGACGTCGACGTGGCACGTGAGGTGGCCCGGCGGATCGGTGTTGACAACGTCGAGTTCGTCGCGTCGAACTTCCAGAGCTTCATCGAGGGCGTTCGGGCGGGGCGGTTTGACATCGTCATCTCCGGCCAGACGGTGACCGACGAACGGAAACAGCAGGTCGACTTTTCGACTCCCTACCAGGTCAACGGTGTCTCGATCTTCACCGCGTCGTCCACGAACTCAATCGACTCGCTCGAAGATCTACGAGGAAAGGTCATCGCCGTGTCCGCCGGAACCACACAAGAGAAGTTCGCCAGCGAGGAAGTCCCTGATGCGCAGGTCAAGACGTACCAGAATGCAACGCTGGGCCTGACCGACCTGGGGCGCGGCAACGCAGACGCCATGCTGGTTTCCCGGTTCCAGGGTAGCTACCTGGCTAAGCAGAACGGCCTCCACGTCAAGCCAGTCGGTCCCCTGCTGGAGAGCGAGGTCAACGCCATGTCCTTCCGGAAGGGCTCGGCCGAGTTCAAGAAGGAGATCGACAAAGCAATTGCCGAAATGATTGAGGACGGGTCCCTGACAAAGATCTCCCGCAAGTGGCTGGGTGGCCTGGACATGGTGGAAGAGCTCAAGGAACTGCAGCCGGAACAGAGCTAGGAGCAATCGATGGACATGCTGGTTGACTCGTTCCCCATGCTCCTCCGGGGCCTGGGTATCACCCTGCTGCTCGGCGTAGTGTCCTTTGTACTGGGTTCTGCTCTCGGCGCCTTGGTCGCCCTGGCGCGTATTTCCGCATTCCGCGTCCTCAGGGGTTCTGCGATCATGTATGTCTCGATCTTTCGGGGAACCCCGCTGCTCATTCAGATCATGATCATCTACTTTGGTCTGCCGCAGCTTGGCGTACAGCTGGAACCAATTCCGTCGGCGATCCTTGCGTTGAGTCTGTTTGCCGGAGCCTACCTCAGTGAGAACTTCAGAGGCGGCATTCTCGGTGTGGACAAAGGGCAGTGGGAAGCCGCCTCGTCCATCGGTATGCCGTACTGGCGCACGTTCCGCAGGATCATCTTCCCGCAGGCGATCAGGATCGCCACCCCGGCCGTTGGCGGCCGGTTCATCGCGCTGATGAAGGACACCTCGCTAGCGTCAGTGGTTACCGTTGTCGAACTGACTCGCGTCGCGGAGAGCATCGGCAACGCGAACTTCCGGTACATGGAGGCGTTCCTGATGATCGGTGCCATGTACTGGCTTATCAACACGCTGTTGTCGGTCGGGCAGGGGATGCTCGAACGGCGACTGGGAAAGGCGTACGCATGACAAAGCCCCCGATCGAACTCACCGGCATCCACAAAGCCTTCGGCGAACTTGAGGTCCTGCGCGGCGTCGATCTCTCGGTCGAGCGAGGTGAGGTCGTCGTACTCATGGGACCATCCGGTTCTGGAAAGACCACTCTCGTGCGATGCATGAACCTGCTCGAGGAACCCGACTCCGGACACGTGCGCATCTGTGACTGCGCGTTCTCCTGCGGCGCTAGCCGTGACGGACGCGGCCGGGCACGGCTGATGCAGCGAGCACGGCAGCAAACCGGCATGGTTTTCCAGCAGTTCAACCTCTTCCCCCATATGACCGCACTGGGCAACGTGATCGAAGGCCCCCGACAGGTGCGGAAGCTACCGACCGCCGAAGCGATCGCACTCGGGGAGCGCCTGTTGGACCGAGTTGGACTGGCCGACAAGCGCGATGTCCATCCGTCTCGACTGTCCGGGGGGCAGAAGCAGCGGGTGGCGATCGCGCGTGCGCTGGCTATGGAGCCGGAGGTCGTGCTCTTCGACGAACCGACTTCCGCCCTCGACCCAGAGTTGCACGCCGAGGTGCTGGAGGTTATCCAGGAGCTTGCTGGCGATGGCATGACAATGGTGATCGTTACCCACGAGACACACTTCGCGCGGGAGGTAGCTGACCGGATCGTATTCATGGACGGTGGAGTGGTCGTCGAGGACGCAACGGCCGAAGCGTTCTTTACGCGTCCGTCGAAGGAGCGGGTGCGCACGTTCCTCAGGCTCGTCGATCACTCCGGCGCGGTGGTCGACGCTCCGGCACCGCGTGTGGGGGAGGAGGCGGTATGACGGCGCTGGCGATCGATGCCTTTGATGTGGAGACTGCGCGGCGAGAGACACCAGGTTGCAGCAACGTCGTGCACTTCAACAACGCGGGTGCCTCACTGATGCCCGCGTCTGTGCTGGACAGTACCGTCTCGCATTTGAGGCTGGAGGCGCGTATCGGGGGCTACGAGGCGGCCGCGGAGGCCGCCGCGACCATCGATGCGGCCTATGCCTCTGCGGCATGTCTCCTCGGCTGCGAGCCCAGCGAGATCGCTGTGCTCGACAGCGCCACTCGTGCCTGGGATATGGCGTTCTACTCGATTCCGTTCAGGGCCGGCGATCGGATCCTGACCAGCGAGGCCGAGTACGGCAGCAACTTCATCGCATACCTCCAGCTTGCCGCCCGCTACGATCTCAAGGTCGAGGTGGTCGCCAACGACGAATCCGGGCAGATCTCCGTGCCACGGTTGCGTGAGCTGATTGACGAGCGGGTACGGCTGATCTCGTTGACCCACGTGCCGACCAACTGCGGCCTTGTCAATCCAGCCGCCGAAGTCGGCAAAGTCGCGCGGGAGGCCGGTGTGCTCTATCTGCTTGATGCGTGTCAGTCCGCAGGGCAGATGCCGCTCGATGTCGGTGAGATCGGCTGCGACCTGCTATCACTGACGGGACGCAAGTACCTTCGCGGCCCACGAGGCACCGGCTTACTCTACGTCCGCCAGGACCTGCTCGATCAACTCTCGCCACCGATGCTGGACCTGCATGCGGCCACCTGGACAGCCCGAGATGAGTACCGCATGCGGCCGGACGCCCGCCGGTTCGAGTCGTGGGAGTGCAACTATGCGGCCAAGATCGGGCTGGGAACAGCCATTGATTACGCCCTTGGCTGGGGCTTGGACCGCATCCGCGAGCGGGTGTACATGTTGGCCGACGAACTGCGTGCACGGCTGGAGGAGTTGCCCGGAGTAAAGCTCCGCGACGTGGGTGCCGAACGTTGCGGGATCGTGGCCTTCACCGTGGACGGCGTCGCCCCGGCCGATGTCAAGCAACGCCTCGCCACCCGAGGGATCAATGTCAGCGTGTCGCGCGCTCCCTCGACGAGGGTGGACATGGAGAACAGAGGACTCGATGAGCTGGTACGCGCCTCGGTGCACTACTACAACACCCAACGAGAGATCAGGTCCCTGTGCGATGCCGTGAGAAGGGCAACATCGATGGGGTGACCCAGTAGCTGTCGAGCGGATCAGTCGACGCGCTGCCAAGCTCCCGGGCATGTGCTCGGGCGGGCCGGGATCACCCGGCAGCATCGAGGAGAGGGTTACTCGGCCGGCTAGTGTCCAGACCAAGTTACTATCTGTAATAGTAGTAGTGGTGCTAGAAGGGCTGGGCGGGTGGCTGTGGAGGTTGATTCGCAGGGAGTGAGTCGGCCCGCACGCACATCGCGGTGGCGCTTCTCCGCTCGCGTGGTGGGGACTGCACCTTGGCTTCGCCTTGGTGCGGCTGCAGGCGGCGGCATTGTCCTCTTTGTCGCCTCACCACCCCGACCGCTGTGGTGGCTCGCGCCGGTTGCGTTCGCGTTGTTGGTGCTGGCCGTCTCCGGTCGCCCCGTGCGGCATGCATTCGGCGCTGGTGTGGCGTTCGGCGTCACGTACCTTTTGCCGCTACTGCAGTGGCTGGATGATTTCTTGGGGGTTGCCTTCGGCGTCTGGCCATGGTTGGGCCTGGTGGGGTTGGAAGCGTTGTTCTTCGGCCTGATGGGAGCAGGCATGGCGAAGGTCAGCCGACTGCCCATGGCCCCTGTGTGGATGGCCGCGGTCGTCGTGGCTGCGGAGGCGGTGCGCTCACGAGTTCCGTACGGCGGATTCCCGTGGGGGCGCGTCGCATTCACTCAGCCTGAGGGGATCTTCCTGCCACTCGCGGTAGTGGGTGGAGCGGTTCTGGTGGGCTTCGCCGTGGCGCTCGCTGGCTGCGGACTCGGCGTCGTGGCGCTGCGAATCCGGCAAACACCGCGCCGGTCGATTGCGCCAGGCCTGATCGGTGTGTTACCGGTGCTGGCCGGTTGGCTGGCGGCGTCGTTGATCGAGACCGGGGCGGAGGACGGGACCATGAATGTCGCCGTGGTTCAGGGAAACGCGCCCGACAGCGGCCTCGCGCTCCTGGGCCGGAGTGCGACGGTGCGGGCCAATCATATCGCTCAGGCTAACCAACTTGTCGATGATGTCCGTGCCGGCCGAGGTCCTTCACCCGACCTCGTGATCCTGCCCGAGTCGTCGAACGTGTTTGCGCCCGGACGCGGCGACCCGGACCTTGACCGCATCGCACGTGAGCTTGGTGTGCCGGTTGCGGTGGGTGGCACCGCCTACAGCGTGGACGGTCGTGTCAGTAATCGGATAATCCTGTGGAGCCCTGGACGTGGCGCTACCAAAGAGTACGCCAAGCAGCAGTTGGTGCCGTTCTCGGAGTTCGTCCCGCTCCGGGCTGTCGCCGCCGCGGTGACCCCGTTCAGCGACGATCCGGCGGGCGACATGGTGCCCGGTGATCGACCAGGCGTCCTCGACGTGGGATCGGCTCGAGCGGGGTTCGCCATCTGTTACGAGGTTGCCTACGACTACGTGCTCACCGATGCGACCCGGGCGGGAGCTCAGCTGTTGGTCGTGCCCACGAACAACGCGTGGTTCGGGCGCACCGAGATGACCTTTCAGCAGCTGGCGATGGCGAGGCTACGAGCGGTGGAGCACGGCCGTGCCGTCATCGTCGCGTCGACCAGCGGAGTCAGCGCGATCGTACGACCCGACGGCAGCGTAGTCCGCCGCACCGGACAGTTCACCTCGGAGTCGATGGTCGAACAGGTACCGCTGCGGTCGACTACCACGGTGGCGACCAGACTCGGCAGCACTACCGAATGGGCGATCGTGAGCCTCGCGCTCGTGGCACTGATGGCGGCGGCGTTGCGGCGCCAGCCGGTCACCAGCCATTCGCAGGGCAAGCAACTATGGTGACGCCGAGAAGCAGCGCAGCGCTGGTGAGAAATGGCAATGCGGTGGCCGCCATTCCAGCGATGCCGCAGGAGAGGGCTGCGCGAAAGCCACCAGCGGGCTGGGCGGCGTGCTGCAAGCGGGCGAGTCGCAACGTCACAGCGTCCCGTGCCATCGCCAGCGCGACTTCGGGTGTTCCCGGACCCGCGACGCCCAGCAAGGCCGAGCGGACGGCCGACGCTCCGCAGGTGCGGACCGCCGAGACGTCGGCGGCCAGCTCCACAAGCTCACGCAGGGCAGTGTCGGCCTGCTGGAACAGCGGCACGAACGGCATGGTCCGACGCAGGATGCCTGCGATCAGGATCAGCAGATGGTGGCGGCCGCGAAGGTGAGCCCGTTCGTGCGCCAGCACGGCCGCGACGCCTTCAGGCGAAAGATGTCGCCGCAGTCCTTCCGTGGCGACTATGACGCCGGGGCGGTTGCCAAGACTGAACGCCAACGGGCGATCGTGCGCCAGCCACAGCGTCTTCGGGGAGTGGTCGTCGGTGCGGGCAACCAGGCGGAGCACCGCCAGCCGCTCGTGGCTCGCCCGTCGCCACTGGAGGAACTCCCGGACGGCGACGATGGCGAAACGTGCGATCAAGCCCGCGAGTATCGCGGCGCTGAGCACGCCGATGATCTCTTCGAGTTTGGGTGGTGAGCCGTGCTGCAGCGCGGTCCAGCACTGGCTCAGTGCCCAGGTCAGCGGGCTGGGCGCTGCGTGATCCGGTGCCAGGAGCAGCACGACACCCGTGATCCCGGCGAGGGCCACCCCGGACATGGCCAGCAGCCACGCGGCGATCAAGGGCCTGGGATCGCGGCGGCGGAGGTCCGCGCGAAGCAGTTGACGCGGAACGAACCACCCCGCGGCAAGTGCTCCCAGGAGCAGCGATACGGCCACGATCATTGACGGTTAGCCTTATCGGCCAGCGCGGCGCGCAGGATCTCCGTCTCTCGCTCCGATGCTGAGTTGGCGAAATGTAGGAGCGCAGCTCGTGGGTTACCAGAGGCATCCAGCGCCTCGCGCAACGCTCGAACTGCGGCCTCTTCACGGGTGAACGCCGGGCGGTAGCGGTAGGCCTTGCCATCCCGCTCGCGCTCGGCCCATCCCTTACGATGGAGATTGTCCAGCACCGTCATGACAGTGGTGTAGGCGAGTTTTCTGTTTGCGCTGAGGGTCTCGAGCACCTCGCGAACCTTCACTGGCGCGTGGGCGCGCCAGAGCACGTCCATCACAGCGCCTTCCAGATCGCCTAGCCCGAACATCTACCTCACCGCCGTGTGCCGTAAGCTCCCTATTCGCCATAGTAGGTTGATCCGGTTGCCAGACCAAGTCACTACTAGGTGATATAGTACCTTTGAGGTTCGGGTGATTGATTCCACGCCTCACCGTCGGCGGCCTTCCTAGCCTGTGCTGCCCGGCGGACGGGGTGCGGGGAACTGGACGCTTTCTCCGCACCCCACTCATCTGCCCAGGCGCGTGGAGGCTGTCGACCTCCATTCTGTTCGTATGCGAGCGCTCGGCCCGGTCAGTCGCCAGGCTGAAGTCGAGTCGATTCCTGAATGACGAGCCAACGGCCATCCGGCTGCCGCGCGAGAACGACAAACGTCGCTCGCCGGTCGATCTTGGGAGCCGAACGGCCGGTCGATACCGACCAGCGAGCCTCGTAGGCGATTCGCTGTCTTGCCTGATCCGAACCAACCATCTGGAGTTGCTCAACCGTGGCGGTGGTTGTCTGACCCGCAGGCGGTGGATCGACGACGACCAGACCACGTGGGTTGGCCGGGTTGTCCGGTGCAAGGTAGGGGAGTACGCGGCGGTTGGTTTTACCCCGGTCGGTGTCGCGCAAGGTGTGCGCGGCCACAAGGTACGCGCGGGCGACCGCAGTCGGACGACCGAAGTCAATCCCGGACGGATCCCTGCTGCCGGGCGCTCCCGGGCGTTCGGGCGGCAGGGAGGCAGCTGACCTCGCTTGCGGGCCGATCGGTTCGGTCGTTGGCGCTGCCGAGGATTTGATGGTTTCCTCGGGCGGTGCATCGGCATCCGACGCCACCAGCCAAACCAAGCCGACCGCTCCTGCCAACGCAGCCGCCGTGGCGATCCTTCGCGCATCCCATACCACGGCTATTCCCTGAAACTGACGTGGATGTGGTCGTAGTGACCGCCAGTTGGATCGGCCACGTTATAGACGCCACCGCCGGTGTATCGCTCGCCCCAGCCCTCCTGATCGCTGGTGGTCGGATCCCAGTATCGCCCCTGCCAGATGACGTACTTGACGCGCAGGGCTTCCGCATTGACGCGGAGCCAGGCCGCCATCCGCCAGCCCGCTCTCAGCGATTCGCCGGTGGGGAAGATGCCCGCCCGATCCGGGAAGATGTCGCAGCCCTTGCCCTGGGGGTGATCGCTGGTCGGATTCCACGGGCGAGGAGCAAAGCACCCTGCCGACCGGACCTCTGAATCGAAAACACGTTTCACCTCGCCGATCCCATTCGCGGTCGCGGCCGTGACACAGCCGTCTGTCGTGGGGTCAGGAACGGTGCATCCTGTTGGCCCACCGGTGTACGCGTTCGCGGATGTGAGTTGACCGATGTCGATGCCCGAGGGCAGCTTCCCGGAGGGACCAGGTTCGCTTGAAGTTGCCGACCAGTCGCGTTCGTAGCGGCGAATGTTGTCGAGGTACCGACGGACTAGCGACGCACACTGCGCGCCACAGCCGGCTTCACCGGCCTGCGGTATCCCGGTACGACTTCCGACGACCCGGCTGCACCCCGCGATGTGGCAGATGCTTACGGCGTCCATCGGGTCGACAGACTTGCCGGTCTCCTTCAGGTGCGGCGTGATCGCCCTCAGGTTGCCGCAGAGAAAGTCGATCCCGAGTGTCAAATGGGTGCTGGGATCGCTGATATCGGCAGTCGGAGGGGGTGGCGTGCTGGTCCACGGCCGGCCACCCAAGGAGACCCAGTTGGCTTGGTTGATCTGAAGCAATCCCGCCGCGCCACCGTTGACGTCCTCGCTCCACGCTGCCGGGTCCCACCCAGACTCTGCTTGGACCTCGGCCAGAACTCGGAGCACGCTCAGCTCAGGACACGTTTCGCTGATCCGTGTGGTCACCAGCGGCAGCATGCTTTGTGCCAACGGCGGCAACTTGGCCGTTGCCACCCCGGCCCGCACGGGTGTCAGTTCTTCGCCGGCCGATCGGACAGCGCTGATCACCGCGACGAAGACGATCGGGACCATCATCACAGCCGCGCCGAGCAGGCCGACAAGCAGCACGACATGCCGCGCGCGCATCGACCCTCCCGTACCGCTCGCGGGTGGCGTACCCGGCATGTGCAGACTGCCTGCGGCGGCCCTACGGGCGGAGCGCCCGCCTGGAGCCCGGGCTGCCGCGCGGTGTTCGACTGGATACTAGATGTAGTAGTAGGTGGGAGGCAACCGTCCCAACGTGCGGCACGGAATCACTCGGTTCGGTCTGTCGTATTGGCGTCAGTGGGGATCGAGCACCCGCGGCTCGCCGGATCTCGCATGATGGCGACCCCGATCGTATCCGTCGCCGGCCCGCAATGTTGGTCTTTACCGTCAACGCCACCTCGGCCGCGCACCGCTGTCCGCACCGGAGCGGAGTCAGCGCGCTATAACCGGGCAGATCCGTACGTCTCGCTCGGGAACGGCATGAGCGGGTGTCGTGACCCGGCGCGCGGCGGTGAGGCTCGCACGGAAGGGCCTGCAGTTCGGTGATCGCTCTTTCGACCTCAGCGAGGCGCGTGTCGAGCATGATTCCTACCTGCGGGCACGGGGCTGCGCCGTCGCGGCGCAGGGTGAGGATGGTTCGGAGCTCATCGAGGGACAGATCCAGTGCAGGAGCGCGGCGGATGAAGGTGAGCGTGTCGACCTCGGCTTGGTCGTACAGGCGGTAACCGGCCGGGGTCCGCGGGACCGGCGGCAGCAGGCCGCGGTCCTCGTAGCGCCGCACTGCCTTGCGGGTCAGTCCGGTCGCCGCGGCGATCTGACAGACGGTCATCGTCCTGGTCATTCCACCTCTGGCTTGATCTTCCCCCGGGAGAACGTTCTAGCTTCTCCCAGCGTTTGCCGTGGAAGTGGACGGAGGCGCTGGCCGAGTGAGCCGCAATGAGGGGTTTCGTCAGGCGCTCTCCCGCCCCGTCTACCGCAGGCTGTAGGTATCGCGAACCGCGTCAGCCTGGGGGTGATGCTTTCGCCACTGTGGCACTGAGCCTTTTGATTCTGGAGAGGATGAGCTCGGGGCTGGGCGTGACCGGGATCGTGGTCGCCGAAATAGTGCCGGTGCTGGCGCTCCACCCGTTAGCCGGGGTGCTGGTCGATCGTCTCTCGCCCGTGCGGATTATGGTCGTCGCCGACTTTGCGCGGACGCTGCTGGCCGTCCTGTTGCCGCTAGAATCCGGTTCCGTCCCTGGGCATCTACAGCGTCGCGTTCGCGATCTCTGCGGCTTTGTCGTTCTTCAACCCTGCAGCCGGCGCGGTCCTACCCGCTGTGGTAAGGGAGAAGGAATTAAATTGCGGCGAACTCGGGCATCTGGACCGCCGCGGTCGTCTCGCAAATCGTGCTTGCCCGGCGGCGGGGGCTGTGGTCGCGATTTTCGGCTGTGGCCCGGCTTTCTGGATCAATGCCGCGAGCTTCGCTGTCTCTGCCGCTGTCATCGCTCGCCTGTGACTACCGTGCTCGGCGGGCACAGCAGCTCGTGCGGCCTGGTGGAGTGAGGCCCGCGAGGGCTTCTACGTGTTGGCCCGTCACCGGGTGCTACGGGCTCTGGCTGTGGCGCAGGCGCTGGCCGCACTGTCGTGGGTGCGACCGGCGCCTTGCTGGTGACGCTCGTGCATCCGCGTCGGCCTGCCTGGGTCTTCGGCCCGTACCTGCTGCGTGCCGCTGTGGATCCGTGCTCGCCGCGGCGCGCATCCCAGCCGCGGCTCTGGGTCGTTTGATCGGATACGGAGTCGCCACGTCTGTCGGCGCCATTACTTCAACTCGTTGCTGCAGCCCGAGACGCCGCCCGCGATGAGGGGGCGCATTTTCGCTGCCTCGACTTGATCTGGCAGACCGGTCGCCTGGCTTCCCTCGCGGTCGGCGGCTGGCTCGCAGATGTGGCCGGTATCGCGGCTGCTTATACCGCGGGCGGGGTCCTTCTGGTCGCCGCCGCGCTCATCGGCCGCGCCGCAATGCCGCGTGGCGATGGCGGGGCCAGTGAGCACGAGGTCACCAAACGGCGTGGCGCCCGTGTTAAGGGACCTGCGTCGCGCGCTGCTGACGCCCCTGCTCCTGGTGCCTGCGCCACCCGTACGTCGTCACGCCACGGGGCTTGTAGACCGAGAGGATCAGGATGATCACGAGCACAAGCGAGCCGCCGATCGAATGCGGCAGCGTTCCGGGCAACTCCCGTGGATCGGTTCCGGCGGCCGCAGCCCTCGCTAGGGACCTCACGGTGGACGTCTCGATCAGCAAGATGGTCGTGGCAACGAGGGTGAGTAGTAGTTTGACCAGGACCCAGTAGTGGCGGAACAGGCCCCATCGAGTGCCCAGGGCGTTGACGACTCCGATGAACGTCGATGCGATGGCCACCGGGACGATGACATAGGTCACCGTGGCCCCCATGGCGAGATACGCGGCTCGCACTGTCTGTACGTCTTGGCTGGCGGTGGCCGTGATATCGAGAGCAAGGTAGGCAGCGACCGAGCCCAGCCAGCCGACCGAGGTGGCGATGTGGGTCGTGAGCACCACCTTCCGCAGGACGGGCGACAGCGTCATCTGCGGTCATCCGACGGGAGCGGGACCGCCAGGACGCCTGTCGAGGGTGTGTGCCCTGCACCGAGATGGCGGCCGGGGCCGTGATCGCCGCCGAGGCCGGTGACCAGCACGATGACGACCAGCAGGATCAGCGTGCCCGCGACGATCGCGGACACCTTGACCCAGCGGGGGACCCTGGGCGGCGTACCAGGGGGCGACACGCCCTCGCCGTCATCGCCGGTCAGGGGATCACGTGCCATGTTCGACACCGACGCCTCCTCGGTTTGGTCGATCCTTGACCATTTTACGATACACTCTGTCATTCTAGAAATACTATGTCATGAGATCGACGTTCCGTATACTGTGGGAGTGCCGGTGCCGAAGCTGTGGAACGAGACGATCGCGTCGCATCGCCACACGGTGCACGAGGCGATCTTGACTGCCACCGCCGAACTGGTGAGCGAGCACGGGTTGCTGTCGGTCACGATGTCGCAAATCGCCGAGCGGTCCGGCATCGGGCGGGCGACGCTGTACAAGTACTTCCCCGACATCGAAGCAATCCTGCGTGCCTGGCAC
Organism: Prauserella endophytica; assembly: GCF_005146945.1. Taxonomy (GTDB): domain Bacteria; phylum Actinomycetota; class Actinomycetes; order Mycobacteriales; family Pseudonocardiaceae; genus Prauserella_A; species Prauserella_A endophytica. Next base: position 7,923 of record NZ_SWMS01000043.1, on the reverse strand, counting down.
GAACGGCAGATCGCGTGCCATCTGCACCAGTTGGGCGAACTCCGAGAGCGGGGCGGCCCTCCCGGCGAGCGTCTGCAAGTCATGCTGGAGGCCTATGCGCGCATCTCGAGCGGTCGCTTCTCGCACGATCACGCTGTTCTCGAACTCGCCGCGGTCTTGCACACGGGCGCGCACGTTGTCGAGGCGGAGCAGCAGGTCCATGACTTGTTCAAGGAGCTGCTGACCGAAGTCGCTGAGGTGGGTGGTCTGCGAGATGACGTCGCGCCGGACGAACTCGCCACCTATTGCTTGCATGCTCTCAGTGCGGCGAGGAGCCTGCATTCCGAATCTGCGGTCCGCCGGCTGGTGATGGTGACCATCGCCGGTCTACGCCCAGCACGGTGACCTCTGCGTGCCTGCCGGCGGGCGCAGCTCGATTACTGACGGTGACGACATGTTGGGCTGTCCGAGCGGAATCGTGGCGGCTGAACAGGTGGTCGGCGGCGTGTGGCGTCGAGGCCTGTGGCGTCTTTGGCCACAGTAGTAGCCGTGAGGCGGCGGCTTGGATGAGGATCACGCTATATCTGCTGCGTGATGGCGTGGCCCTGGGCAAGGAGGTACTGCGTCGGCGCGACCTGTTCCGGGAGGTGCCGCTCCAGGCGCCGCCGACGGAGGATATGGCATGGCGCTTGTTCGTCCGGACGCCGCCGGAGCGCGAGGCGCGTTGGGTGAGCTTCGTCCGCCCGATCTTCGCTGATGCTGAGGTCGAGTCGCAGGGCCGGATCTCGAGCAAGAGTTCGGGTGCTGTGCTTCTGGCTCACGTTCTTGGCCGCGTTTTCGCCATCACGTTTGGCACCGGCTTCCATGCCCTAGATCCTGGAAGGATCGAGCTTGACTTCGGTTTGCGTGTCGCCGCCAACTGCGTCGATCCAGACAAGATCACGATGGCGGATGCTCGTGGGTTGGGTAAGGGGCGCCGGAATGCCACAAGTCGTCTCCCGGTGCCCAACGAGGTAATCGCGCTCGGATTGCTCACGGACGAGGAGTGGATCCGCAAGTTCGGCGGAGATGTCAGGGTCACCGGATTTGCCAAGAGTGCCCGGGGTGCCGACTCCCTCCAGCTGAGCATCGATGACTTCGACCTCACCAAGCTCGGGCCCAAACTGCGTGAGGTTCTCGATCTGTACCAGTCCACCGCTTACCGAGAACACTTTCCCTTCCTGGACTACTTTCGGCGCGAAACGGATAAGACGCTCATCGAGCGCCTCGACCGCCTGGCAACCGATGCGGTGTGCCGACGCGATCGGGATGTCGGTTTCGCGATGCCCGACGAGTTCGACCTGCTGGCCGACGCCTACCGGCTGTCACGGCACCGGAAGCAAGCCTGGCTGACCGAGCTGCGGACGGAAGATGTCTACGGCGCGGTCGACCAAGTCAAAGGGTGGAACAGGCCTCTGACATCAGTCAAAGTGGAGCCGTTCGACCTGTCCGAACATGTCGTGGGGGACCGTAAACCCCTCCGCTCCTACGCTGTGGGCAGCGTCCCGTATCAGATTGGTGGCGAGACCCGTCACTACACTCTCACCGCGGGTGCATGGTTTCGGATCGATCAGGAGTACGTGGAGCTCGTCGATCGTTACTTGCACGACTCCGTTTGAGCTGTGGCCGGAAGAACGCCCCATGCCGGGGTGGGACGATTCCTACCTCAAGGCCCATGTGGAGGGTCGCTATGGCGAAGAGCGCTACAACCGGTGGGTCGCGCAGAAGTGTGGGTATATGTTGCTGGACCGCGACCTGTATCGCGGCCGCGCTGGTGAGCGGGTCGAAATCTGCGACCTGCTCACCAAGGACAAGCAACTGATCTGCGTCAAGCGCATGGACGGCTCGGACAAGATGAGCCATCTCTTCCAGCAAGGATCCGTCTCCGCCCGCATGCTCATGACGAACCACGCCTACCGTGACAAACTGATGGATAGGCTTCGTCAACTCGATCCAGGGGCCACGTTCGGCGAAGCCTCGCACTGGACGGTCGTCTTTGCCATTGCTACCAGCAAGCCGGGAGATCTCAAAGAGATCATGTACTTCTTTTCTCGGGCGGCCCTGAAAATGCATGCCGAGGCCATCAAGAGTTGCGGGTTCAGAGTAGCTCTGGCCAAGATAGACAAGCCGTCCGGTTAGTGATCAGCTCGCGACAGTTCCGGATCTGCCGTGCCGAGGTGACTCGGTTGCTCCCACTCTGACGGCCGCTGACCTGGATGTGACAAGATTACGTTTTTTCTGGTAACAGAAGCAGGGCGGGCCGATCGGGTGCTCGGGGTTAGTAGCACTGGCCGACCAATGCCTGCGTGACATGGCGCTGGCCGCTTCTGCGGTTCTATTCCTCTACATAGGACACTACAGTCATCATCCCGGCTTCGCCGTGATAGAGGTTGTGACAGTGGGTCAGCCACTGGCCGGGATTGTCGGCGTTGAAATCCACGTCGAGAGCGGTTCCGGGCAGGACGATCGCCGTGTCCTTGCGGGCTCCGCGCCCGTTCTTGCCGAGCACCTGAAAGGTGTGCCCGTGCAGGTGCATGGGGTGGAACATCTCCGATTTGTTCTCGAATCGAAGGCGTACTCGCTGGCCAGATCGAATTGGCAGGCCGTCGTTCGGATTGTAGGCCTTTCCGTTGATGGTCCAGCTGTATTTGGCGCCAGGCCCTTCAAGCACGAGCGTGTGGGTCACGTCGGGTGACTTTTCCGGAAAGGTGACCTCTTCGGTGGCCTTGAGGTCCTTTGCCGTCAGTACGGGCAGCCTTGCGAGTTGTGGAGCGGCGGCGGCGCCCGTGGCCGGATCGCCTGAGCGGCCGCTCTGGATCAGGACCTGCGCGTAGAGGTCGCGCCCTTCGGCCAACGCTAGGACCGGGACGGGGGAGTCTGGAACGGTGATGATCGCGTCGAGACGCTCACCCATCCCGAGTAGCGCGACATCGGCCTGCTGAGGCACCACGGGGAAGCCGTCAGTGTGCGTGACGGTCATGGGCACGCCGGGAACGCCCACCCGGAAGGCGGTATCTGCCGCGGCGTTGACCAGCCGCAGCCGGATGCGCTGTCCCGGCCTGGACCGGAACGTGGCCGGGGCGGTGGAGATGCGGCCGTTGGCGAGCACGTACCGGTACGTGACGTCGCCGGCGTCACCGCCGAGCAGTTCAGACTGCGGCATTCCGCCCATTCCGGGCATGCTGCCGTGGTCCATTCCGGGCATGGAGGAGCCGCTGGGCTCGGCCATCACCATGCCGTTCTTCTTCAGCTCGGCCAGAACAGCATCCGGATCTCGGCCGTCGACGCCATCCAACCAGTCGTCGAGCACGATGACCAGTTCGGTGTCGTAGTCGGAGCCGTCGGTGGGGTCTTCGACGATGAGCGGTGCGTACAGACCGCGGTCCAGCTGGGTGCCGACGTGGGGATGGAACCAGTAGGTTCCCGCGTCCGGTGCTGCGAAATCGTAGCGGAACGTGGTTCCAGCTTTGATCTCTGGCTGGGTAAGCACCGGCACGCCGTCCATGTCGTTGCGCAATGCCAGGCCGTGCCAATGAATGGATGTCGGCTGGGGCAGCTTGTTCGACAGTTCAGCACTCAGCATGTCACCGCGTTTGATCCGGATCTCCTTGCCGGGCAGGTCACCACCGTAGGTCCAAGTCCGCACCGCAACGCCACCGAGGTCAACATCGTTAACGCTAGCCTCGAGCGACACTGATGTCGACGCGCTGCTCGCGGCGCGGCGCTTGCGTTCCGCTGCGGCGACCGCCGGTGACTTCGGCCCGATCCTGGTGGGGCCGGCCGTGCCAGCGTTTCCGGGCGTGCAGGCGGCCAGGCCAGCGGCGGTCGTCACGCCTGCCCCCATGATCAAGAAGTCGCGGCGGCTGATGCGGCGATGTTGTGCGGTCATGCGTCCCTCATGTGGATCGGTGATGGGCCGGTATCGATGATCGTTCCTGACGGTTACTTGCTGGGTTCGGTAGTGCCGCCCGAATCGACCGATGTGGTGAGCACCTCGGAGGGTGTCGGTGTTGCTTCGGGGTGGGGCAGCGCTTTGCCGGTAAAGGTGATGTGGCCCTCGTCGCGCATGCGTTCGATCATGTGCGGGTAGTGCAGCTCGAACGCCGGGCGCTCGGAACGGATCCGGGGCAGCTCGGTGAAGTTGTGCCTCGGCGGCGGGCAGCTGGTGGCCCACTCGAGCGAGTTGCCGTAGCCCCACGG
>NZ_SWMS01000043.1:0-3673 GCF_005146945.1 Prauserella endophytica | reverse complement strand
GTCGTCCACGGTCACGACCTCGCCGTAGCGGTAGCTCTTGAAGACGTTCCAGATGAACGGCAGCGTCGAGGCACCGAGGAGGTAGGCGCCGATCGTGGAGATCGTGTTGAGCGTGGTGAAGCCATCGGTCACCAGGTAGTCGGCGTAGCGGCGCGGCATGCCCTCGGCACCCAGCCAGTGCTGCACGAGGAACGTCGCGTGGAAGCCGATGAACGTGGTCCAGAAGTGGAGCTTGCCCAGCGGCTCGTCCATCATCCGGCCGGTGATCTTCGGGAACCAGAAGTAGATGCCGGCGAACGTGGCGAACACGATCGTGCCGTAGAGCACGTAATGGAAGTGCGCCACCACAAAGTACGAATCGGACACCTGGAAGTCGATCGCCGGGGCCGCGAGCAGCACACCCGACAGACCGCCGAAGAGGAACGTGACGATGAAGCCGACCGAGAACAGCATCGGCGTCTCGAAGGTCAGCTGTCCCTTCCACATGGTGCCGATCCAGTTGAAGAACTTCACACCGGTCGGCACGGCGATCAGGAAGGTCATGAACGAGAAGAACGGCAGCAGCACCGCGCCGGTGGCGTACATGTGGTGCGCCCACACGGACACCGAGAGCGCCGCGATGGCGAGCGTGGCCCAGATGAGGCCCTTGTAGCCGAACACCGGTTTGCGGCTGAACACCGGGAAGATCTCGGACACGATGCCGAAGAACGGCAGCGCGACGATGTACACCTCTGGGTGGCCGAAGAACCAGAACAGGTGCTGCCACAGGATCACGCCGCCGTTGGCCGGATCGAACACATGGGCGCCGAGGCGGCGGTCGGCGAGCAGGCCGAACAGGGCGGCGGTGAGGATCGGGAAGGCGATGAGGATGAGGATGCTCGTGACCAGGATGTTCCAGGTGAAGATGGGCATCCGCCACATAGTCATTCCTGGCGCGCGCAGGCATACCACGGTGGTGATCATGTTGACGGCGCCGAGAATCGTGCCGAGGCCGGACACCAGCAAGCCGGTGATCCACAAGTCCGCGCCCACGCCGGGGGAGTAGATTGCGTTCGACAGTGGCGTGTAGGCGAACCAGCCGAAGTCGGCCGCGCCGCCCGGGGTGAGGAACCCGCCGACGGCGGTCAGGCCGCCGAAGAGATACAGCCAGTAGCTGAGCGCGTTCAGCCGTGGGAAGGCGACATCCGGTGAGCCGATTTGCAGAGGCAGGATGAAGTTCGCGAATCCGAACAGCACCGGTGTCGCGTAGAGCAGCAGCATGATCGTGCCGTGCATGGTGAACAGCTGGTTGTACTGCTCCTGCGACAGGAACTGCAGCCCCGGGCGAGCCAGTTCGGTGCGGATGAACATGGCCATCGCCCCGCCGACCATGAAGAAGGCGAACGACGTGACCAGGTACATGATGCCGATCTGCTTGTGGTCAGTCGTGCGGAACAACCGCAGCAGGTATGAACCCTTCGGCCCCTCGCGCACCGGCGACGGGCGCGGAGCAACAGGTGCCGGTGTCACAACCATGCTCGAACTCCATTCGTGGCGCCACAGCCACACCAAACTACTAGACGAGATAGTAGATTACTGGCTTTTGTGTCGATCGACACGGGTGCGTGGCCGTGCTCGGGCCGATAGGGGCGTACTCGTGGAGCACGCGATAGGGGTGGACCCTCGCTCCAGATTTCTCCTACGATGTTGTAGTAGGAGGTCGTCGGGAGGTGTGGTCATGGGCAGGTTGGAGGGAGAGATCCTCGAGCTGTTGTGGGCAGGTGCTGGTCCGCTGACCGTGCGCGACGTGCTGGAGCAGCTCAACGCGGCGAGGTCCCGTCCGCTGGCCTATACGACCGTCATGACGGTTCTCGCGCGACTGGCCGACAAGGGTGCGGCGCGGCGGCGTCCGGCTGGCCGAGGTTATGCCTACGAGCCGGTCGGTCGCGACCCCGCATCACTTGCAGTGAGACGGGTCATCGACGAGCACGGTCAGGCTGCCGTTGCGCATTTCCTCGCGGAGGCGGAGGCTGACGACGATCTCCGGGAACGGCTGCGTCGGATCATCGAAGGAAGAAGCTGATGTCGGCCCGTGGCGGTGCCTTCTGGAGCCTGATCGGCGCTGGCCTGCTCCTGCGGACGACTGCATTGATCGGGTCCTGCGCGGCGATCACTGCCGTTCTCCACACTCTGTTGACAGGCGCAGCCGGGCGGCTCGTCGCGACGTGGTACTTGGTGCTCCCGGCTCTGGCGTTGATAGCGCTGAACCTCGCAGCGCTACGCCGAGAGATCAAGCTGTCCGGGCCGCGCTGCGGGCGCATCGACGGCTCCGGCTCGCAGCGTTCCCGGTACCCGCGGGGCTACGGTCACTCGTCCGACGACAGGGACTGGTCGCGCGCGTGGAGCGGGTGTTGGACGATCGTGCCTTCGCGCTTACATACGGGTTGTGGCGACCGCGCATCGTGATCAGCGACGGCCTGATTGCCCGTTGTTCCGATGACGAACTGGCGGCCGTCCTGGAACACGAGGCCGAACACGTGCGAGTACGTGACCCCCTCCGCATCTTCCTCTGTCGGATAGCCGTGCTGAGATCGCTCCTCATGCCAGTGCTCGCGCATCTCGCGCAGCGCGCCCGGTGCGATGCGGAGCTGGCCGCTGACAGGCGCGCTGCACACCGCATCGGTCCGGCCGTGCTCGCGCGGGCCTTGCTGATCGCGAGTGCGCCACCGGTTCCCTTGGCTGCTGACGTGATTTCGGGATTCGGCGACCGGGACATGTTGGAGGCCCGTGTGCTGCAACTGGAGGGCGCGCGGGTGGCCCGGCGGCGACCGGCGCGCCGGGCGATCGCGATCAGTGCAGGGGGATTGCTGCTCATGAGCTGGTTGGTCGTGAGCGCATTTCTCGCGTCCTCACTGCTCCATCCCGGCTGCGGTTGGATACTACGAGAATGTAGTAGATTGGCGGCGTGATGACTCGTGAGTATCTGGACGGCAAGGCTGCCGAACGGTTCGCCCGTTACTACGACAGCTTCAACGCCCCGGCTGAGCGCCGCTGGGCCGGCGCCCGGCGGGCAAGGATGGTGGGGTCGCTGACGGGCACCGTCCTGGAAATCGGTGCCGGGACAGGTACCAATCTCCGGCATTACCGCGGCGTTCGCGAGCTCGTCGCTGCCGAGCCGTCCGCAGCGATGCGCGAACGTCTGCGCGACGCCGTAGCCGCAGTCCAGGTACCGGTGGATATCGTGGATGCAACCGCAGAGCGACTGCCGTTCTACGAGACGAAGTTCGATGCGGTCGTGTGCGGCCTCGTCCTGTGCAGCGTCACCGACCTCGATCGGGCCTTGGCCGAGATCCGACGGGTGCTCAAGCCCACAGGTCAGCTCGTATTTTTCGAGCACATCCGTGCCGACGGGCTGCTCGGCTGGGTTCAAGACCGGATCGAGCCGACCTGGGCGCGCATCGCCGCGGGCTGTCGACCGAACCGTCGCACCGTTCAGGCTATTCGCGCGGCCGGATTCACCGTCCGCGAGCTCGACATCTTCCGCCCGTGGCCGCGGGTTCCGCTCGTCGCCCCGTACGCACAGGGCACGGCCATCCCTCGGGAACCGAAATGAGAGAGTGCTGCCTAGGTGTACCCGGCCATCAGGTTGGTGGCAGTCGGCTGATCGGGGGTTTGGCTCCGAGTGCGCTGTGGC
>NZ_SWMS01000042.1 GCF_005146945.1 Prauserella endophytica | reverse complement strand
TCGGTGGCCTTCCGAGTCAGGAGTGCCGGGATCCCGCCCACACACATCATCACTGTGGCCTTCACTGCAGACGGCGCAGCAGCTCGCCGGAGGTGATGAGGGCCTCCGCGGCGGCGATCTCCGGGGCCAGGTGACGGTCGGGGCCGGGGCCGTCGACGTGGGTGCGCAGGAGGTCGCGGGCCGCAGCCGTCACCGGGGCCGGGCGCAACGGAGCGCGGAAGTCGAGCGCCCGCGCCGCGGTGAGCAGCTCCACGGCCAGCACCGTGGTGAGCCCGTCGAGTCCGCGCCGCAGCTTGCGGGCCGCCGACCAGCCCATCGACACGTGGTCCTCCTGCATCGCGCTGCTCGGGATCGAGTCCACCGAAGCGGGCACGGCGAGCCGCTTGAGCTCGCTGACGATCGCCGCCTGCGTGTACTGCGCGATCATGTGCCCGGAGTCGACACCGGGGTCGGCCGCGAGGAACGCGGGCAGCCCGTGCGAGCGCGCCACGTCGAGCATCCGGTCGGTGCGGCGCTCGGCGATGCTCGCGACGTCGGCCACCCCGATGGCGAGGAAGTCCAGGACATAGGCCAGTGGGGCGCCGTGGAAGTTGCCGTTGGATTCCACGCGCCCGTCGGCGAGCACCACGGGGTTGTCAACGGCCGAGGCGAGCTCCCGGTCCGCGACGGTCTCGGCGTGCGCGAGCGTGTCCCTCGCGGCGCCGTGCACCTGCGGCGCGCACCGCAGCGAGTAGGCGTCCTGCACGCGCGGGCAGTCGGGACCGCGGTGGCTGGCGACGATCTCCGAGTCGGCCAGCGCCTCCCGCATCCGGCGCGCCGAGATCGCCTGGCCGGGATGTGGCCGCAGCGCCTGCAGGTCCTCGGCGAACACGCGGTCGGTGCCGAGCAGGGCCTCCACGCTCATCGCGGCGGTGAGATCGGCGACGTCGAGCAGCCGCTGGAGGTCGGCGGCCGCGAGCACGAGCATGCCCAGCATGCCGTCGGTGCCGTTGGTGAGCGCGAGCCCTTCCTTCTCCGCCAGCGTCACCGGCTCGATCCCTGCTCGGCGAAGCGCATCCGCGGCGGGAACGCGATGGCCCTCGGCGTCGAACACCTCGCCCTCCCCCATCAACGCGAGCGCGACGGCGGACAGCGGAGCGAGGTCACCGGAACAGCCGAGCGAGCCGTACTCGTGCACCACCGGCGTGAGGCCGGCGTTGAGCAGCGCGGCGAGCGTGCTCGCGAGCACGGGCCGCACCCCGGTGTGGCCGGTGGTGAGCGTGCGCAGGCGCAGCAGCATCAGTGTGCGGACCACCTCGGGCTCCACGGCCGCGCCCGCGCCGGCGGCGTGCGAGCGGATCAGCGAACGCTGCAGGTCGACGCGCCGTTCCGGCGGGATGTGGCGCACCGCGAGCGCGCCGAAGCCCGTCGAGACACCGTAGGCGGGCTCCTTCGCCTCGGCCAGCGCCTCGACGTGCCTGCGGGCCTCGGTGAGGTTCTTCTCGGCGACCGCGTCGAGGGCCACCGGCACGCCATCGCGGGCGACGGCGAGCACCTGGTCGCGGCGTAGCGGCGCACCCGTGAGCAGTACCTGATCCGGCATCCGTCCATTCCACCGCCGCCCGCCGGCGAGCATCATCGGTGGTACACCGGTTGTGTCTCGGATTCCAGACGGGAGGGCGAATGGGCGGCGGTAACGTGCCCGCGCTGCGACGCGGGCTCGCGCTCCTCGGGGCGCTCGCGCGGCACGCGGGCCCCGTCTCCGCGGCGGCACTGGCCCGCGACCTCGGGCTGCCGCGCTCGACGACGTACCACCTGCTCGCGGAGCTGGAGGCCGCCGGGTTCGTCGTTCACCTGCCCGCCGAGCGGCGCTACGGCCTCGGCATCGCCTCGTTCGAGCTGGGATCGGCCTACCTGCGGCACGACCCGCTCGAACGGCTCGCGGGCCCGATCCTGCGCAGGCTCGTCGACCAGGCCGGGCACAACGCCCACCTCGGCGTGCTCCACGGCAACGAGCTGCTGTACCTCGTCAAGGAGCGCCCGGCACGGCCCGAGACGCTGGTGACCGACGTCGGCGTGCGGCTGCCCGCGCACCTCACGGCATCCGGGCGGGCGATGCTGGCCCACCTGCCGCACGCCCACGTGCGCGCGCTGTTCCCCTCGGCGGCGGCGTTCGTGAACCGCACCGGCCGGGGTCCCCGCGATCTCGCCGGGCTGCGGCGCGCGCTGGCCGAGCAGCGCAGGCTCGGCTGGGCCGTGGAGGACGGGCACGTCACCGAGGGTTTCGCGTCGGTGGCGTACCCGGTCTTCGATCACGGGGGCAGGCCCATGGCCGCCATTTCCATCACGTTCCGGCACGTGTGCGACGTCGGTGACGGCTGCGCGCGGACCTGGCCCGACCTCGCCGGCCAGGTCCGCCGCGCCGCCGACGAGCTGACCACGCGCATCGGCGGCAGGCCCGCGTGACGCGAGCCGTGCCTCACTTCCCCAGGCGCTTGAGCAGCATGTCCTTGCCCTGGTCGCCTGCCTTGCGGTTGTTCTCCTGGATCTTGCGGAACCAGGTGGCCAGCTCCTCGTCACCGTCGCGCTCGGCGTCGGCGATGTACTGCTCCATCTGCCACACGTAGTGCAGCGAGGCCTGGATGGCGCTGATCAGGTTGTAGTTCTTGTCCTTGACGGGGCTCTGAGGTTCGGCTGCCATCATTGGTCTCCCTTCTGCGTACGCAGAAGGTGTAACCCCTGATCGGGAGAACAAACGGGGCCTCACTGCTGCTCTGTCCCTCGGCCGGTGCGTTGCCGCAGCTCGTCGATCAGGCGCGACGCCTCGGCCTTGCTCAGCCTGTCCGGCACGTCCTCGCCGGCCTCCTGGGCGAGCGTCCGCAAGTAGGACTCCTGCGGACCGGTCACCGGCTCGTCCCCCGTGACCCAATCGCGGCGGTCCTTCTCGGGGCTCTGGAAACCTTGACTCATGAACCCTCCTCGAGTCGAACGTATGGTCGACTCGAGGGTTCCCCGCAGGGTAACCCGCAAAACCGGCGCCTACTCGAACACGGATCCCGGGGCAGAGCATCCGGGCTGCGCCCCCAGAGAGACATACGAGGATCGAAAACAGCGAAGGCGCATCCCGCGGAGCAGGATGCGCCTTCGATCGAGTGGAGGTGCCGGGAATCGAACCCGGGTCCTCTGTCGCCTTTCCAGGGCTTCTCCGTGCGCAGTTCGCTGTGCCTCTACTCGGCCCCACCGGTCACGCGAACAAGCCGGTGTGACGGGCCCAGCCACTGTTTGTTTCCCTACCAGCTCCCGTGGCCGGGGCTGGAGGTAAGCCTCCTAGCTGATGCCGGCAGACCGGGTCGGAGGCTTCCCCGGGCCGACAGACTCGCACTCGCTCAGGCGGCGAGGGCGAAGTCGCGCTGACTGTTCGTCTTGGCGCTTATTTTAGTTGCGACGACGCTCACGGTGGTCGTTGCCTGCACCGGCACGCTTCCCCTGGATCAACGTCCAGAGTCGAGACCGTTCACCCCCTTGGTCGTTGTTGCTTTCCGATCAGGATAACGCGTCGGGGCAACTCGTTAATCCCGCAGGCGGCGGTAGGGACATCCCTACCCCGAACTCGCCAGCGAGCTTCATGGTTCCCGCAGGTCAGGCGGGCCAAGCTGGAAGCCGTCAGCCACAGCGAACGGAGCCAACCATGAACCCCGCACAGACCGAAGTGGGCAGCCGCCGGCCGCCGATCGGAGGGTCGGTCGCCTTTCTCCTGCTCAACCTGCCCGTGGGCATCGCGGGCTTCGTCTTCCTCGTGACCACGCTCTCCGTTGGCGTCTCCACGGCGATCATCTGGGTCGGCGTGCCGGTGCTGGCACTGGCGGTGCTGGCCACCCGGGGCGCCGCCAGGCTCGAGCGGGCGCGCATCTACGCCCTGCTCGACAACTACATCGCCCTGCCGTACCGGTCACTGCCCGAGGGTGACCAGAAGCAGCGCTGGAAGGCGCGGCTGAAGGACTCGGCGACCTGGAAGGACATGACGTACTTCCTGCTGCTGTTCCCGATCGGTGTCGCGCAGTTCTGCATCGTGCTGACCACCTGGGCGACGGCGTTGGGGCTCGCCGCGCTGCCGTTCTACTACCGGTACCTGCCGGAGGGCGCGTACTACTTCCCGTCCTGGGAGGTCCGCTGGTTCACCGTCGACTCCGTCCCGTCGTCACTGCCGTGGGCCGCGCTGGGCGTGCTGCTGCTCGGGGTGTCGGCGGTGCTCAGCCGGGGACTGGCGAGCGCGCACGCCCGGTTCGCGACGCTGCTGCTGGGCCCGGCCCCTCGGCAGCTCAGGGAGGACTCCTTTCCCGGCACGCCCGCGATGACCTCGGTGGCAGGATGATGACCAGCCCAGTGACGGAGGACTCACGCATGACGGACGGCAAGGCGGTGGCCGAACAGCCACGGCCGCAGGCCTTCAAGGCCATCGGCTTCATGATCGTGAGCTTCCCCCTGCGGTTGGTGCAGTTCGTGCTGATCGTGACGCTGGCTTCGGTCGGTGTCACCACCGTGATCATCTGGGTCGGCATTCCGATCCTCCTGCTCGCGACGCAGCTCACGCGCTGGTTCGGCGACCTCGAGCGTGCGTGGGTCCGCAAGGCGCTGGGCACTCCGCTGCCCCCGGTCGAGCGGGCGCAGGCAGAGGGCGGCTGGATGCGCCGCTGGTTCGCGCAGCTCACCGACCCGACCACGTGGCGCGATCTGGGCTACCTGATGCTCGCGTTCCCGCTCGGCGTGCTCGAGTTCGCGATCGGGCTGGTGGCGGTGATCCTCCTCCCCATCGCGATCTGGGTGGTGCCCAGCATCGGCTGGTTGCACGGCCAGCTGGCGATGTCGCTGCTCGGACCGCCGAAGGCGCAGCGCCTGGCGGCGAAGGCGTCGCGGCTGCAGGCGTCCCGGGCTCGTGGCGTGGACGCCGCCGAGGCCGAGCGCAGGCGCATCGAGCGGGATCTGCACGACGGCGCCCAGCAGCGGCTGGTGTCGGTGGCGATGAGCCTCGGCCGGGCGAAGGCGAAGCTGAACGGTGACCCCGCGGCGGTGCGCGAGCTGATCGACGAGGCCCACACCGACGCCAAGCTCGCCGTTTCGGAGCTGCGTGACCTCGCGCGCGGCATCTACCCCGCCGTGCTCGCCGACCGTGGCCTCGACGCGGCGCTGTCGGCACAGGCGGCGAAGGCGCCGATCCACGTCGACGTCGAGGTGAACGTGGAGCCGAGGCCGCCGGCCGCGGTGGAGACGACGGCGTACTTCATCGTGGGCGAGACGCTGACCAACATCGCCAAGCACTCGGGTGCGACCGAGGCCGGGGTGCGGGTGTGGCGGTCGGGCGAGACCGTGGTGGTCGAGGTGACCGACAACGGGCACGGCGGCGCGCAGATGCGACCGGGGGGTGGGCTTGCCGGGCTGGCCGACCGTGCTGCCACGATTGACGGCGTCATCTCCGTCGTCAGCCCACCCGGCGGTCCCACGGTGATCCGAGCGGACCTTCCCTGCACGTGGTGAGCTGCTGTTGTTCACCACTGGGGAGCTTGGATGCGGGTGGTCATCGCCGAGGATGCTGTTCTGCTGCGTGCGGGAGTCGAGCGCCTGCTGGCCGACGAGGGGATCGAGACGGTCGCCGCGGTCGGCTCCGGGGACGAGCTGCTGACGGCCGTCGAGCAGCACCGGCCGGAACTGGCCATCGTCGACGTGCGGATGCCGCCGACGTTCACTGACGAGGGATTGCGGGCCGCGCTGCGGGCCAGGCAGGTCGTCTCGGGCCTACCCGTGCTGGTGCTGTCGCAGTACGTCGAGGAGACGTACGCGGTGGAGCTGCTCTCCGCGGGCGCGGGCGGCGTGGGTTATCTGCTGAAGGAGCGAGTCGCCGATGTCACCGACTTCCTGGACGCCGTGCGCCGGGTCGCGAGCGGCGGCACCGCCATCGACCCGGAAGTGATCGCGCAGCTCATGGCCAGGGGCAAGAAGAACCCGCTGGACTCGCTGACGGCACGCGAGACCGAGGTGCTGGGTCTGATGGCCCAGGGCCTCTCCAACACGGCCATCGCCAACAGCCTGGTGGTCTCCCACGGGGCCGTCGAGAAGCACATCGGCAACATCTTCGCGAAACTCGGCCTGGAAGCCAGCTCCGAGGAGCACCGCCGCGTCCGCGCCGTCCTCACCTACCTGGGCCGCTGACCCACCTCCGCCGTCGTTTGGGGAGCAAGGGAGCTTTACTCCCGCGAAACGGGAGCAAAGCTCCCTTGCTCCCCTTTGGCCCACATCCACCCGCCAGGCGAGGGTAGGGCCGACCCCACCCCGCGGGGCCGAAAACCGGAAGATCAATACGCCAGCCCGCACGGCTGTGTGTCGCACCCCCGTTGACCAGGCTTGATGGCATGACCACGAGCCAGTTGAGCCCGCCGCGAACGCGGGACCGCTTCCTCGACATCGTCCGCGCCGTCGCCATCCTCGGCGTCGTCGTCCAGCACTGGGCGATGCCGGTGCTCGACTACTCCGGCGGCACCGTCACCACGGGCAACGCGCTCACCACACCCGGCTGGTGGGCCATCACCTGGCTGTCCCAGGTCATGCCGCTCGTCTTCTTCGCGGGCGGCGCCGCCAACCTGATCTCCCTGCGTCGCGCGAGCTCCACTCGCAGCTGGCTCGCCGCACGCCTGCGAAGGCTCCTGCTGCCGGTACTGCCGCTGTTCGCCGTCTGGCTCGTCGTGCCGAGGGTCCTGCACGACCTCGGCGTCCCAGAGCAACCGGTCGCCGTCGCCGGGGCGATCGCCGCCCAGCTGCTGTGGTTCCTCGCGGTCTACCTGCTCACCATCCTCGCGACGCCGCTGCTGGCCGCCGCCCACCGCCGCTTCGGCCTCGCCGTGCCGTTCGCGCTCTCCGCGGCGGCGGTGCTCGTGGACATCGCCCGCTTCGACGGCGTCCCGCTCGTCGGCTACGCCAACGCCGTGTTCGTCTGGCTCGCCGTGCACCAGCTCGGCTTCCACTACGCCGAGGGCAGGCTCGGCACGCTCTCTCCTCGCACCGCGCTCGGCATGTCCGCCGCCGGCTTCGGCGTCACCGCGCTGTTCGTCGCCTTCGGCCCGTACGCCGCGAGCATGATCGGCATGCCCGGCGCCCCGGTGTCCAACATGAGCCCGCCCACCGCCTGCCTGGTGAGCCTCGCCGTCGGCCAGATCGGTCTCGTGCTCGCCGCGAAGAAGGCGCTGAGCCGCCTCGCCGAGCGGCCCGCCGTCACCAGCGCACTCGGCTGGGTCGGGCCCCGGTTCATGAGCATCTACCTCTGGCACATGCCCGCGCTCGTGGTCGTGTCCGGCGTACTGGTGCTCGCGCTCGGCTACGCCACCCCGGTGCCGGGCAGCCTGCTCTGGCTCACCGCACTGCCTGCGTGGCTGACGCTGACCGGTCTCGTACTCATCACCCTGCTCCGGGTGTTCGGCCGCTTCGAGGCCACGCCCCCGCCCGCGACCGTCACCGCTCCGTTCTGGCAGCTGGTCATGGCGGGCCTGCTCGCCTCGGCCGGACTGCTGGGACTCGCCGCGACGGGTTTCGCGGGCGGCCCCGAGCTGTGGGTCGCACTCGTCGCGGGCGCGTACCTGCTCAGCGGGAAAGCGATCACTCGCGAACCGGTGCGGGCGGCGCAGGAGCACTGAAGCCGTTGGATCGCCGCTCGCTACGGGCCGGGTTGTTCAGGAGGCTAGAGTCCGAGCAGCTTCGCGGGCGTGTCGTGCAGGACGGCGCGAAGGAACGGCTCCCCCAGCCGGTCGTCTGCCTCCGCCCACTGCGCGATCGCCCGCAGCTGCGTGGCGTAGGAGTACGGGATGTTCGGGAAGTCGGTGCCCAGCACCACCCGGTCGGCGATCCCGGCCAGCCGCGCGGGCCAGTCGCCGGGCAGCGGCATGAAGCTCTCCGTGAAGGGCACGCCCACCATCGTGGTGTCGAGGTAGACCCGCGGGTACTCGGCCACGAGGGCGAGCGCCCGGTCGTACTCGGGCATCGCCGCGTGGGCGAGCACGGTCACCAGCCGCGGATGCCGGGCCAGCACCTCGGCGAACACGTCGAGTCCGGTGTGCTCGCCCCGCAGCGGGCCGTGTCCACAGTGGATCACCACCGGCACACCGGCGTCGGCGAGCGCGCCCCACGCGCCGTCCAGCAGCGGGTCCCTCGGGTCGTACGCTCCGACCTGCACGTGGGCCTTGACGCAGCGGACGCCGGCCCGCAGCGCCGCATCCACATAAGACGCCGCACCCGGCTCCGGGTACAACGTCGCCGTCGGCACGGCGTCCGGTTCCCTGGTGGCGAACTCCAGCACCCACTGGTTGAGCCACTCCGCCATGCCCGGCTTGTGCGGATAGACCAGCGGCGCGAACCGGCGGACGCCCAGCGACCGGAGCACGGCGAGCCGCTCCTGCTCGGGCAGCCGGTAGAACACCGGCCAGTCCATGCCGTAGTTCGTGGTCGCGTTGTCGAAGTACGCCCACACCTTCGCGAGCATGCGCTCGGGCAGGAAGTGGACGTGGATGTCCACGAGCCCGTCCAGCCCGAGCGAGGCCACCCACCCGGCGACGTCGTCGTCCGATGCCGGCCCCATCAGCGGCGGTACTTGCCCTTGACCGCGCGGCCCATCGCCCTGGCCACCTCGCGTTCGGCGTCGCGCTTGGCGAGGGACTGGCGCTTGTCGTACGCCTTCTTGCCCTTGGCGAGCGCCAGCTCCACCTTCACCTTGCCGTCCTTGAAGTACAGCGACAGCGGAACGAGGCTGACGCCGCCCTCCTTGGTCTTGCCGATGAGCTTCTCGATCTCGCCGCGGTGCAGCAGCAGCTTGCGGGTACGCCGGGGCGCGTGGTTGGTCCACGTCCCCTGCGCGTACTCGGCGATGTGCAGGCCGCGCAGGAAGATCTCGCCGTCGTCGACGGTCGCGAACGCGTCGGTGAGCGACGCCTTCCCGTCACGGAGGCTCTTCACCTCGGTACCCACGAGCACGACCCCGGCCTCGTACGTGTCGAGGATCGAGTAGTCGTGGCGGGCGCGCCGGTTCGACGCGATCACCTTCCGGCCGACTTCCTTGGGCATGCTTTCGACTTTAGCTCTAATGCCGCACGTACAGGCGGAGCGTCACGTAGCCGGTGATGGCCGAGATCAGCATCGACACCCCGAGCAGGATCGGCGCGACGGGGAAGAGCACGTCGATCAGCTCGATCTTGGGTATCGCGCCGCCTGTCGCCTCCAGAATGCGGTCGAGCGCGACGTACTTCAGCGTGATCAGCCCACCGACCCCGATGATCGCGCCGAGTGCGCCCGCGACCACCGCCTCGAGCAGGAACGGCAGCTGCGTGTACCAGCGCGTGGCTCCCACCAGGCGCATGATGCCCACTTCCGTTCGGCGGGTGTAGGCCGAGACCTGGATGGTGTTCGCGATCAGCAGGACGGCGGCGAGCGCCGCGATGAGCGCGATGATGAACGTGCCGTTCCGTCCGGAGTTCAGCAGGCTGAAGAAGCGGTCGAGGAACTTGTTCTGGTCGTCGACGTTGGCGACGCCGGCCTGCCCGGAGAACTCCTGCACGATCACGTCGCTGCGGGCCGGGTCGAACAGCTTCACGTGCAGGGAGGCGGGCAGGGCCTCCGGCCTGGCCAGCTCGACGAGCTCGGGCTGGCCCTCGAAGATCCGCTTGAAGCGCTCGTAGGCCTCGTTGCGGTCCTCGAAGACCACGGACTCGACGGCCTGGTTGCTCTCCAGCGCCTGCCGGATCGACGCACACGGCTCCCCGGTGCAGTCCCTGTCGTTGGCGCTGATGTCCTCGGTCAGGTAGACGGTCACCTCGACGTCGTCGAGGTAGCTTGCCTTCATCTTGTCGATCGTGCGGACGAAGAGCAGGCCACCACCGAACATGCCCAGCGAGATGGCGGTGGTGAGAATCATCGCGATGGTCATCGTGACGTTCCGGCGGAGACCGGTGATGACCTCGCTGAACACGAAGCTGGCACGCATCGGGAGGATGGTCCTTGGGTCGGGGGATATCGGGGGCGGGGGTGAGGAGTGGGTGCTCGGCGCTGCGGGGGATCAGCGACCGACGCCGTACACGCCTCGCTTGTCGTCTCGGATCACCCTGCCGAGATGCAACTCGACGACACGGCGACGCATGGAGTCGACGATCGAGTGGTCGTGGGTGGCCATCAGAACCGTGGTGCCGGTGCGGTTGATGCGCTCCAGCAGCAGCATGATGTCCTGACTGGTGTCGGGGTCCAGGTTCCCCGTCGGCTCGTCGGCCAGCAGCACCAGCGGCCGGTTCACGAACGCGCGGGCGATCGCGACACGCTGCTGCTCACCACCGGAGAGCTCGTTGGGCATCCGGTCCGCCTTGCCGTCGAGGCCGACCAACTCCAGCACCTCGGGCACGACCTTCGTGATGGTGCGCTTTGGCTTGCCGATCACCTCGAGCGCGAACGCCACGTTCTCGGCGACCGTCTTGTTGGCCAGGAGGCGGAAGTCCTGGAAGACGCAGCCGATCGTCTGCCGCAGCCGGGGGATCCTGCGGCGGGCCATCTTGGCGACGTCGAAGTTCGACACCATCACCCGGCCCTTGGTGGGCACCTCCTCGCGGAGGAGCAGCCGGAGGAACGTCGACTTGCCCGACCCCGAGGGGCCGATGAGGAAGACGAACTCGCCCTTGTCCACGTCCACGGACACCCCATCGAGCGCAGGGCGCGCCGAGGTCTTGTAGACCTTGGAAACACTATCGAGCCGGATCACGGTGCGCCATCCTACCCACGGCGCCCGTTAAGGCCAGGTTGCCTCCGCAAACCTAGGCCACTTCGGTCTCCTGTTGCTTGCGCCACCGGATGCCCGACTCGAGGAACGCGTCGAGCTCGCCATCGAGCACGGCGGTGGGATTGCCCACCTCCAGGCCGGTGCGCACGTCCTTCACCTGCTGGTACGGGTGCAGGACATAGTTGCGCATCTGGTTGCCCCAGCTGGAACCGCCGTCACGCAGCGCGTCCAGTTCGGCACGCTCCTCGGCCTTCTTCCGCTGGAGGAGCTTGGCCTGCAGCACCTTCATCGCCGCCGCCTTGTTCTGCAGCTGCGACTTCTCGTTCTGGCACGAGACGACGATGCCGGTCGGGAGGTGCGTGATGCGGACCGCGGAGTCGGTGGTGTTCACGCTCTGTCCACCCGGGCCTGACGAACGGTAAACGTCCACCCGAATGTCCTTTTCGGGCACGTCGACGTGGTCGACCTCCTCGACCTCGGGCAGCACCTCGACGTGTGCGAACGAGGTCTGCCTGCGGCTCTGGTTGTCGAACGGCGAGATGCGGACGAGCCGGTGGGTGCCCTGCTCCACCGAGAGCGTGCCGTAGACGTAGGGCGCGGTGACCTTGAAGGTGGCCGAGCGGATGCCCGCCTCCTCCGCGTAGGAGATGTCGTAGACGTCGGTCGGGTACCCGTGCCGCTCGGCCCACCGCAGGTACATCCGCAGGAGCATCTCGGCCCAGTCCGCGGCGTCGACGCCGCCGGCCTCGGAGCGGATCGTGATGACGGCGTTGCGCTCGTCGTACTCGCCGGACAGGAGCGTGCGCACCTCGAGGGCGTCGATGTCCTTCGCGAGGCCCTTCAGGTCGTTCTCGGCCTCGGCCGAGCTGTCGGCGTCCCCTTCGGCCTCGGCGAGCTCGTAGAGCACGCCGAGGTCGTCGAGGCGCTGGCGCAGCTCGGTGACCTTGCGGATCTCGGCCTGCTTGTGCGAGAGCTGGCTCGTGACCTTCTGCGCGGCCTCGGGGTTGTCCCAGAGGTCGGGGCGCGCGGCCTCCTCCTCCAGCTCGGCGACCTCTTTGCGCAGGGCGTCGACGTCCATCACGGACTCGATCTGGCTCAGCTTGCCGCCGAGGTCCTTCAGGACGGTTTCGAACTCAGCACTCACAACCCACAAGGTTACGGCAAATAGTGCGGCCGCTCGCGGCGGCCGCACGTACTCGCCCTGCTCAGCTCGACGAGACGGAGTCGAGCAGCTTCAGCGCGGCCCTGGCGTGCGCCTGGCCGAACTCGGCGACGGCCTTGGCGACCGGGTCGCCTGCGGCCTTGACGGCGGCCTTGGCCTCGTCGAGCTCGTCGCTGTAGGCGGCCCGCGCCGACTCGAGAAGCGTGGCGCGCTGCTTCGGCGTGAGCACGCTGGCGTGCACGACGCGGAGGATCAGCGGGCTGCGCAGGTGGTCGGGCCCGGAGTCGCTGGTCAGCCAGCCCTTGAAGGCCTTCTTACCAGCGGCGGTGATCAGGTATTGCTGGCTGGAACGGGGTCCCTGCTTGCCGAGCCGCACGAGGCCCTCCTTGTGCAAGGCGGGAAGCTCCCGGTAGACCTGGCTCCTCGTCACGCTGAAGAACGTGCCAAAGCGTTCCTCAGCTCCCGCGACGAGCTCGCCACCGGTGGCAGGGCCGTCGTGAAGCAGTCCAAGCAGTGCTGCGGCGGTTGCGTTCAAATCGGACACGCATCTACCGTGCCACGCTTTCCGCCATCTGTCCACTGTGGTCCGGAAATCCGTCCACTGTGGAACCGGTGTATCAGACAGCGCACCCGGGTGACCCCTGGGAACGGAAAAGGGCCCGGATCCGAAGATCCGGGCCCTTTTTCGCTGGTAGCGGGGACAGGATTTGAACCTGCGACCTCTGGGTTATGAGCCCAGCGAGCTACCGAACTGCTCCACCCCGCGTCGTTGTGAAACCAACTCTACCCGACCGAAAAAACCCACCAGCACCCACCCCCACTCTCCACCAAAAAGACTCCCCAACTACCCCAAAAGGGCCCCAGCCCACCGGGGGTCCAGGGGGCGGAGCCTCCTGGCGGGGGTCCGGGGGTTCGACCTCGGGGAAATGCGAAAGGTGCCGAGGTTCGCGCTCTCCGCGAACCTCGGCACCCAGCAGCTGTAGCGGGGACAGGATTTGAACCTGCGACCTCTGGGTTATGAGCCCAGCGAGCTACCGAACTGCTCCACCCCGCGTCGGTGACACCCACTTTACGCCCGGGTTTCGGCCGAGCGCAAAGCGGGTGCCGGTTATGGAACGGTGACGTCAGCCACCCGCGTTCTGCGCCTCCTCGTAGCGCCTGGCGGCGTCGTCGAGCCGCTGGAGCGCCTGGCCCTGCGCCTCGAAGTCGCCGGACTGCTGAGCCTGTCGCAGCTGCTCCAGGGCGGCCTGGATATCGGCGATCGCCTGGTCCAGGTCGGCGTTGTTTCCGCCGTTGGCGGGCGGCGGCTGCTGCTGGTTCGGCGACGACTCCGGCGGAGTCGGGGTCGACTGGTCGTCCGGCTCCTGGGCAGGCCCGGTCGCGGCGTCGCCCGAGCCTTCACCGAAGACCTCGTCGAGGGCCCCGTTCAGAGTCGAGGAGAAGCCGATCCGGCCGCCGAACGACACCAGCACGCGGGCGAGCTGCGGATAGCTCTGCGCGTTGCGTTGCTGGATGTAGATCGGCTCGACGTACAGGAATCCACCGGCGACCGGCAAGGTCAGCAGGTTCCCGTAGATGATGTCGACGCTCTGGTTACCCAGCAGCGTCCGGTCCTGCGTGAACGCCGGGTTGCTCTGGAAAGCGTTCTGGACCTGGACGGGGCCTTCCACCTGGCTTCCGCCGGTGGGCAACCGAAGCACGGTGATCTCGCCGTAGCTGTCCGGATCCGACGACACCGTCGCCCACGCCGCCAGGTACTGGCGGGCGAGCGGAGTCAGCGCGCTCGTCAGCTGGAAGGTCGGTTCGTCCTGTCCCGGCGACTGCGCGAGCACGTAGTACGGCGGCTGCTTCGCAGCGTCGGAGTTCGGGTCGAGCCCACCGGGCTGCGTCGGGTCCTGCGGCACGTTCCAGAACGTCTGCGTGGAGTAGAACTCCTGCGGCCGCTGCACGTGGTACTTCGTCAGCAGCTCACGCTGGATCTTGAACAGGTCCTCCGGGTAGCGGAAGTGCTCGCGAAGCTCGGGCGAGATCTCCGAGTTGGGCTTCACGATGCCAGGGAAGACCTTCATCCAGGCGTCCAGCACCGGGTCCTGCTGGTCCATCTCGTAGAGGGTCACGGTGCCGTTGAACGCGTCGACCGTGGCCTTGACCGAGTTGCGGACGTAGTTGATCTGGTTGTCCGCCTGCCGGGCCACACCGCTGAGCGAGTCCTCCGTGGCGGTGCCCAGCGACGTCCGCTGCGAGTACGGGTAGTTGTTCAGCGTCGTGTAGCCGTCGACGATCCACTGGATCCGGCCGTCGATCACGGCAGGGTACGGGTCGCCGTCGACCGTCAGCCACGGAGCGACCTTCTCGACGCGCTCACGTGGGTCACGGTTGTACATGATCTTCGAGCCTTCGCCGATGGCATCGGAGAAGAGGATGTTCCGTTCCCCGTACTCGGCCGCGAAGATGAGCCGGTTGAACCAGTTGTCGATCGGCACGCCGCCGGTGCCCTTGTAGAGGTAGCTGCGGTCGGTGGCCGTGTCGTACTCACCCGGCGCCTGGCCGGGCTGCCCGCCGACGATCGCGTAGTCCGTCGCCAGCTCGCCGTAGTAGATGCGCGGCTCGTCGACGCGGATGCCGGCGCCCTCGGGGTTCTGCGTGTCGCTCGTGCGCGCGATCGGGTAGCCGCCGTCGCTGTTGGCCTCCTCGATGGCGCGGTCGATCGTGTTGGCCGGGGCCGCGACGAAACCGTTGCCGTGGGTGTAGACGAGGTGGCGGTTGATCCAGGTCTGCTGGTTCTCCCGCAGGCCGCTGGTGTTGATCTCCTTGGCGGCGACGATGTACGACTGCTTCTCGCCGTCGACGGTGTAGCGGTCGACGTCGAGCTTGTCGGGGAAGCCGTAGAAGTTCTCGCGGCCGACGCGCTGGGTGAAGGTCGGGCTCAGCACGTTGGGGTCGAGCAGACGGATGTTCGGGATCGTGCCCTGGTCGTCCCTGACCTCCGTGGGGCTGGCCTCGGAACTGCCGGTGTAGTCCTCGTAGTTGACGTTCTCCAGCCCATACGCGTGCCGCGTGGCGTTCATGTTGCGCTGGATGGATTCGGCCTCGCGCTCGTTGGCGTTCGGGCGGACGGAGAACTGCTCGAGGACCGCGGGCCAGGCGACGCCGATGATGATGCCCGAGAGGATCAGCAGCACCAGCGCGATCGCGGGCAGCTGGATGTTGCGCAGGAACGCGCCGACGAAGAAGGCGATCGCGCAGAACACCGAGATGCACAGCAGGATCAGCTTGGCGGGCAGCACCGCGTTCAGGTCGGTGTACGTGGCGCCGGTGAACAGGTCGTTGCGGTCGGACAGCAGCAGGTCGTAGCGGTCGAAGAAGTACTCGACCGCCTTGAACAGCACGAACACACCGATGAGCACCGAAAGGTGCACGCGCGCGGGACCCGAGATCTGCCCGCCCCGGCCCGCCAGCCGGACGCCCCCGAAGAGGTAGTGCGCCATCAGGCCACCGATGAAGGCGACCACGATCGCGACGAAGAGCCAGCCCAGCAGCCAGCCGTAGAACGGCAGCTGGAAGACGTAGAAGCCCATGTCGTGACCGAACTGCGGATCGGTCTGGTTGAAGCTGGTGCGGTTGAGGAACAGCTGCACCAGTTCCCAGTTGCCCTGCCCCGAGACACCGGCGATCAGCCCCGCCAGCACCGGGATGCCGATGCCGAAGAGCCGGACCCGCGCGGCGACGACCGTGCGGTATCGGGCGAGTGGGTCGTCGGCGCCGGAGACGGGGACGAACACCGGCCGCGTCCGGTAGGCGATCCACAGGCTCACGGCGAGCAGGCCGCCGACGAGGACACCGGTCGCGAAGAACAGGGCGACCCGCGTGAGCAGGACGGTGCTGAAGACGCCGCGGGCGTCGACCTCACCGAACCACAGCCAGTCGACGTAGGTATCGAGGAACCGTGCGCCGAGCAGCAGTACCAGGATGACGACGGCAGCGATCGTCAGCAGAATTCGAGCTCGCCGGGACAGCTTGGGCAGGCTGACTGGGGGCCGGGTGGCCACTACGCACACTCCAGTGGTCGAGACTTACGTACTCGGGGCGCCTGCGCTGCGAGCGTCCCATGGTTATCTAACTCTACGGAAGGGCTCCATAGTTCCCGGAACCCCCCAAACCGGGCGCACGCGGGCGCCGTCCGGCCGCCTGCCACGATGGTGCCCATGAGCCAGAGCGGAAACGAGGCGGGCCCCGTGAGTGTGGCTGCCCTCGCCCGGGAAGTCGAGGAGTTCGTCGCGACGGCGGGGTGGGAGCAGCAACCGCAGTTGTTCGCGCTCGTGCCGACCTCGGAGCTGCTGCGCCAGCAGCCCGAGCTCGCGGGCCAGCTCGACGCGAGCAGCGAGCTCACCCCGGTGGCCCAGGAGTCCCTGCCCGAGGGCGACCTCGCCGAGGCGCTCGCCACGATCGCCTGGCCGGATGCGGTGCACGGCTGCGCGCTGGCGCAGGAGATCATCGTGCTCCCGCCGGACGCCGAGGCGGAGCTGCCGGACGTCGACGACGCGGCCGACGCCCGCGACGTGGAGCGGCTCAGGCAGGCCGCAGCGGACCACCCGCGCCGGACCGAGGCGAGGCTCGTGGCCGCGGTGCTGCGTGACGGCTCCGCGGCCTGCGTGCTGCGCCTGCGCGGCGTGCACGCCGGGGACGAGGACGAGCCGGTCGAGGAGATCGTCGAGCACCCCGAGCTGGCCCCGAACCTCGTCGACGCCCTCCGCGCCACCCTCCTGCCGTAGCCCGTGTGGGAGCAAGGGAGCTTTACTCCCGTTTTCCGAGAGCAAAGCTCCCTTGCTCCCCAGAGCTCCGGCAGCGTCAGCACGACGGCGTCGGCCGCCCGCCGTTGAGGCTCTCCAGCGCGTTGATCGCGCTGTCGAGGTCGGTGACCTTGATCAGCTTCAGGCCTTCCGGCGCCGCCGCCACCGCTTCGGCGCAGTTGTTCTCCGGCACGAGGAAGGCCGTCGCCCCCGCCTCCTTCGCGGCGACGACCTTGAACGAGATCCCGCCGATCGCCCCGACCTTGCCCTTTTCGTTGATCTCCCCGGTTCCGGCGATGTGCTCACCGGACACCAGGTTCTCCGGGGTCATGCGGTCGACGATCGCGAGCGCGAACATCAGGCCCGCCGACGGCCCACCGACGTCCTCCAGCGAGATGTTGACGTCGAACGGCACGTCCGCCCTGTCGATGGGCTGCATCCCCACGAAGCCCTGGGGCTGCCCGTCCGGATGCCTGGCCAGCGTCACCGACTCGGTCCGCTCCGGCTGGCCCTCGTGCTTGAAGGTGAGCGACACCGTCTGCCCGGGTCGCGTGTTCGCGAGCGCGGCCAGCACGTCTTCCTCGTTGTTGATCCGCTTGCCGTTGACCTGCACCAGCTGGTCGCCGGGCGAGAGCACCTTGTCGGCGGGACTGCCGGAGACGACCTCCTGGACGATGACCTTCACCGGGTAGCCGAGCCTGCGCAGCGCCGCGACCTCGGCGTTGCTCTGCGAGTCCTGGAACTGCTGGACGTTCTGCCGCCGGACCTCCTCGTCGGTCTCCCCAGGCCGGAAGTAGTCCTCCCTCGGCGCGACGGCGTAGCGACCGCTGATCCACAGGCCCAGCGCCCCGAAGAGGGTCACCTCGTCGTTGAGCGAGACGGTCGTCATGCGCAGCTCGCCGTCGGTCGAGTAGGTCCGCTGGCCGTTGATCGACACGACCTGCTCACCGCCCACCTCTCCGAGCGTGTCGTAAGTCGGCCCGGGCCCCAGCGCGACGTAGGGCACCCGGACAAACGCGCCGAGCAGTACGAACACCACCACGAGCACGCCGCTGAAGACGAGCGTCCATCCGCGTCGGCTCAGCCGCGTCCTCGACTTCGGCGGGGTCTCCTCGCCGCCGGTGGCGTCCGGCCTGGCGTCCGCTCGCGTTGCTCCAGTCGTCGACGGGTTGTCGCGGGTCTCGCTCACGACGCACAGCGTACGGTGACGGATGTCAGCTCAGGGCGAAGGTCCACCAGCGGGCAAGTCGCGACCGGCCCCGTCCGCGTACGGTGGTCCTATGAGCAACCCACCGTTCGGGTTCGGCTTCCCCGACCCCGACAAGCGTCGTGAGAACGAGCCGTCGAACTCCGGCGGCGAACAGCAGCCTGGTTCGGGCGCCGACGCGTTCCAGCAGCTGGGGCAGATGCTCAGCCAGCTCGGGCAGATGTTGAGCCAGGCGGGCAGCTCGTCGGGCCCGGTGAACTACGACCTGGCGAAGCAGATCGCACTGCAACGACTCGCCGGCAGCGGCGGGTCCTCCTTGGGCTTCAGCACGGGCGACCAGTCCGGCGACACGGCCGTCCGGGACGCGGCACATCTCGCCGAGCTGTGGCTCGACGAGGCGACGATCCTGCCTGCAGGCGCCTCCACCACTGTCGCCTGGACAGCTCGCGACTGGGTCGACAAGACCCTGCCGACCTGGCAGCGGCTATGCGACCCGGTGGCCAAGCAGGTGTCCGGCGCCTGGATGCAGGCCCTTCCGGAAGAGGCGAAGCAGGCGGCGGGACCACTGTTGTCGATGGTCGGCCAGATGGGCGGCATGGCCTTTGGATCGCAGTTGGGCAACGCGCTGGCCGAGCTCGCGTCCGAGGTGCTGACCTCGAGCGAGGTGGGCCTTCCGCTCGGCCCCGCGGCTACCTCCGCGCTGCTTCCCGCGAACATCGAGAAGTTCACGGAGGGTCTCGAGCGGCCGGGCAGCGAGGTCATGGTCTTCCTGGCCGCGAGAGAGGCCGCCCATCAGCGGCTCTTCGCGCACGTGCCGTGGCTGCGGCAGCGCCTGCTGGCCACGGTCGAGGAGTTCGCACACGGCATCACGGTGGACACCTCGGCCCTGGAGCAGCTCGCCGGGCAGGTCGACCCGAGCAACCCGGCCAGCATCGAGCAGGCCATGTCCTCCGGGCTGCTGGAGCCCAAGACCACTCCGGAGCAGCAGGCCGCGCTGAACAGGCTGGAGACACTGCTCGCGCTGGTCGAGGGCTGGGTGGACGTCGTCGTGGCCGAGGCGGTCGGCGACCGGCTGCCAGGGGCGGACGCCCTCAGGGAGACCCTGCGCCGCAGGCGTGCGACCGGCGGGCCCGCCGAGCAGACCTTCGCCACCCTCGTCGGGCTGGAGCTACGGCCGCGGCGGATGCGGGCGGCGTCAGCGCTGTGGAAGCTCGTCGGCGACCGGCACGGCATCGACACGCGCGACCAGCTGTGGTCGCATCCCGACCTCATGCCCAGGGCCGAGGACCTGGACGACCCAATGGAGTTCGCGGACCGGCTCGGCCGCTCCGGGGAGGCCCTCGACGATCTGGACCCGATCGCCGAGCTCGAACGCACTCGGCAAGCCGAGGAGCAGGCCAAGTCCGATGAGCCCGGCGATCAGGACGACTCCGGCGAGGACGACAAGAAGAGCTGAGGATCAGTCCTCCGTGTCGAGCCCGGAGATACCGAGCCCTTCGGCGGAGGACAGTCCTTCCAGGTACCCGATGGCCCGCTCGGTCTTCGGGTAGCGCTGGACCAGTGCCCAGAACTTCGCGTTGTGCTGGGCGACTCGCAGGTGCGCCAGCTCGTGGACCAGCACGTAGTCCAGGACCCACGGCGGTACCGTGCGCAACCGTTCGCTCACCCGGATGGTTCGATCTACCGGCGTGCACGACGCCCAGCGGGTGCGCATCGGGGGCACCCAGCGGACGCTCGCCGGTTTCGCCGTGCCGTCCAGGTAGCGCCGGGAGAGCTCCGTACAGCGCAGCAGCAGCGCCTCGTCCGAGGCCCGCGCGGGCGAGGCCCTCCGGCTCTCCGTGCGCTGCAGCTTGCGCTGCATCTCCGCGACCCAGTGTTCTTCCTCTGCCTGGCTCATCTTGGCTGGGATGAGCACGACCAGTGTGTCGCCGTCTCGATAGGCGGTGACAGTGCGGCGACGACGTGCGCTCCGCCGCACCTCGATCTTCTGTTCAGGGACTGAAGATTGGCGCTTGTTCTTGTCCCGATTCCTCAATGAGGGAACCCGTGCTTCGGCCACCCAACCACCGTAAGGGCAGGGACCGACATCGCGGATGGCTGCAGCGTCACATCGTCTTGGTTATCCACAATTGGGTTCGCCTGTGGACAAGTCGGGGTGTGCTAGATGCGTCCCTGGCGAAGTCTTGTCACCCTGTGCGATATGACCAATTCGCTACGCAATGTGAATCTTCCGCGGCGCCCCCGTCTGGTGCCCGGTCTCGACGTGCTGGAACGCCGCGCCAACGAGATCCAGATCGGGCTGGACCCACGGCACGCGGTGGTGGCGACGGACCTGCCTCCGATCCTCATGGACATCCTGCGTGGCCTGGACGGCAGCAAGAGCACGAAGTCACTGCTGTCCCTCGCTGAGACGGAACACTCCGAACGGCTCCGGGAGCTGCTGACGGGGCTGGCGGAACGCGGGCTCATCGAGGAGGCCGAGCCGCCCGCGCATCCCCACACCCGGACCGACGAACCCGAGCTGTGGTCGCTCAGCCTGGGCAGGCGCAGGCAGGACACCGCCGCCCGCAGGGCACAGAGCACCGTGCTGGTCCACGGCGGCGGGCGCCTGGCAGCGGCGATCAGCTCACTGCTCGCGTCGGCCGGCGTCGGCCACCTCGACTCGGAGGCCGACGGCAGGGTCGGGCCCGAGGACCTCGGTTCCGGCTTCGTCGACGGCGACGTCGGCCTGCCCCGCAGGCACGCGCTCACCGAGGCCGTGCGAAGAACCAACCCGGCGACCAGAACCGGCAAGCTCAGAGGCAGCCGGCGACCCGACCTCGTGGTGCTCACCGATGCCGTCGTCCCTGCTCCCGAGGTGGTCACCGACCTCATCGCCGAGGGTCTGCCCCATCTCACCGTTCGCGTCCGCGACGGCATCGGGATCGTCGGCCCCCTCGTGTTCCCGGGTCGCAGCAGCTGCCTGCGCTGCGCCGACCTGCGACGCACCGCACTCGACTCCTGCTGGCCCAGGGTCGCGAGCCAGCTCGCCGGCCGCTACCAGCGCGCCGAACTCGGCAACGTCTACGCCACCGCCGCACTGGCCGTCGGCCAGATCCTGCGCGTGCTCACGCCCGAGGACACTCCCCCTCCGACCTGGAATGGAACGCTGGAGATCGACTCCTATGCCGGCACGGTGACGCACAGGGACTGGCATCCACACCCGGAATGCCCCTGCGGCGCGAGCCGGGGACGACGTGAGCCGTAGTCGCGATCTACGTCCCGATACGGCTGCGAAAGGGGTGATCGGCAAGGCAGAATCGCTTCCGTGACGGAATTCCGCGACTCCTCCGACGACCGGGCCGAGGCTGCGATGCCGCGCAGAACGGCTGCGCGGACAGCGAGGCTGGCGAGCCTGCCGCTGGGCATCGCCGGCCGAGCCGTCGGAGGATGGGGACGACGGCTGACCGGCCAGAGCGCCGAGGAGGTCAACGCAGCGCTCTCCGCCAAGGCGGCCGAGCAGCTCTTCGAGGTGCTCGGCACGCTCAAGGGCGGCGCCATGAAGTTCGGCCAGGCCCTGAGCGTCTTCGAGGCCGCGGTACCCGACGAGCTGGCCGCGCCGTACCGGGATGCGCTGACCAGGCTCCAGGCAGCGGCACCCCCCATGTCGACCAAGCAGACGCATCGCGTGCTCGCAGAGCAGCTCGGACGCTCCTGGAAACAGCGATTCAGCTCCTTCACCGACGAGCCCGCGGCGGCCGCCAGTATCGGCCAGGTCCACCGTGCCGTGTGGCACGACGGCCGGGAAGTCGCGGTCAAGGTCCAGTACCCGGGTGCAGACGAGGCCCTGCGCAGCGACCTGCGCCAGCTCCAGCGGTTCAGCCGCCTGTTCCAGGCGCTCGTGCCGGGTACCGACGTCAAGCCGCTCCTCGCCGAGCTCGCCGCCCGCATGGACGAGGAGCTCGACTACCGAACGGAGGCCGACAACCAGCGAGGCTTCGCGAAGGCCTTCGCCGGCGACGACCAGGTGCTCGTCCCCAGGGTCGTCGCGAGTGCCCCCAAGGTGGTCGTCACCGAGTGGGTCAACGGCACGCCGTTCGCCGAGATCATCCGCACCGGCACCCAGGCTCAGCGCAACGAGGCGGGCAGGCTGCTGGCGGAGTTCCACTATTCCTCCCCCGCCCGCGCGCAACTACTGCACTCGGACCCCCACCCCGGCAACTTCATGTTGCTCGACGACGGGCGCATCTGCGTCATCGACTTCGGTGCTGTCGCACACCTACCAGAGGGCGCGCCGCCCGCCCTGGGACTGATGATGCGCTACGCACTCGATGGTCGTTCCGCCGAGCTGCTCGACGTCCTGCGGACAGAGGGCTTCGTCCGGCCCGATTCCGAGGTCGAGGCTGAAGACGTCTATTCGTACCTCCTTCCGTTGGTCGCTCCCCTCACCGAGGAGCGGTTCCACTTCACCCGCCGATGGGCCCAGAAACAGGCGTTGCGGATGGGTGATCTGCGCAGTGAGGACTTCCGCACCGGTCGATCGCTGAACCTGCCGCCGCACTGGTTGCTGATCCACCGGGTCACCGCGGGCGCCATCGGCATTCTGTGCCAGCTCGACGCCGAACTGGCTCTGCGCTCCATTGTCGAACGCTGGCAGCCGGGCTTCGCGTCCTGAACAGCCAAATCGTCGGACTTGTCCACAACTACCGCGCGAATGGCGGGAATGTGCCGTTCGCGGCCCGGATTCATCCACATTTTTCGCGATGACTGCCGCAGCGGTGCGCGCCACGCCAAGCTCTGCTCATGACCACAGCGAGCTGCGCGGCACGCCCCGCGCCCACCGCCACTGACAACATCATCACGGTCGCCGAACTGCGCGCGGGCGGCATGTCCGAACGCGCGATCCTCACACGCTGCCGGCCGGGCGGCCCCTGGCGACGGCTCATGCCCGGCATCGTCCTACTGGGACCCGGCGAACCGACCCGACAGCAGATACTGCGAGCCGCGACCATGTATCTCGGCAAGGACGGAGTCGTCACGGGCGTCGACGCGCTAGCCGCACACGGACTGGAACTGCCCTTGCCCCGCACGGTGCACGTGCTCGTGCCGGCGTATCGCCGGATCCTGCCTCCGAACTTCATCCTGCTCGAGCGCACGGCCCGGCCACCCGATCCCGTACTCGTCAACGGGCTGCCATTCGCTCCGCCTGCCCGCGCAGCGCTCGACGCCGCACGCAAGGAGAACGACGCGGACCAGCTGCGTGATCTGCTGTCTCTGCCCATCTACTACGGGTTGTCCGACATCGAGGAGCTCCAGAGCGAGTTGGACGCGGGCAATCAACGTGGCTCGGCCGCGGTACGCGCTGAGCTGCGCCGCATCAGCCGCAACCGCGACACGTTCGTGCACGGTCTGGCCAGGCAGCTCGTCAGGCGCTCGCCGCTGCCGCCCCCGCGATGGGACGTCACCGTGTGCGACTTGCGCGGCCGGCCGATCGGCGCTGTCGACGCCTGGTGGGACGAAGTGGGCATGGGCTGGCAGTTCACTCAGCCAAGGGGCACGAATCCCGAGCGGCATCTCGGTCATCTCGCGCTCACCGCCGCCGGAGTCGTGCTGTTGCGCACGCCGACCGAACGCCTGCGCGTGGACGGCGACGTGATCGTCAAGGAACTCGCGAGTGCCTTCCGCACCGCGGCGACCCGCACCCGGCCACTGGTGCAGTGTGAGATGCCCGTGGTGGCCGCATGACTGTCACCAATACCCGGCAGGCAGTTTGCCCTCGATGTCCCGCAGGTGATCACGTGCGCAGCGGGGACACAACCAGCGGGTCCGCCCGTCCTCTGTCTCACGTACCCAGGCCATCGCGTCCACCGGGCCCGCGGAATCGCGATGGACCCCGCAGACCGAGCACACGGCCGTCGGCTCGGTCATGATCTTCGTCCATGATGGACGGTCCTGGCGTTGAGCAGGAAGAGGTCGTCGCGCGCGCCGAGGTATTCGGGAGACTCCGGGTCGAGGAGTCGCCGCACCGCGTCCCGGTCCCCGTTGCCCAGGCGTTCCTCGGCGATCTCGGCCAGCCAGGTCCATCGCTCGACCACGAACTCGCGAACCGCCGGTGTCGTGGGCGCGGGATGGTCCACCAGGTAGCTGAACGAACCGACGCCGGTGAGGCCGGCTTTGCCCAGGGCTTCCGTCCAGCCGTAGGGCATCCGCACAGCTCCCTGCATGGTGGCGCGCAACTGCCGGAACCAGGCTT
This sequence comes from Prauserella endophytica, assembly GCF_005146945.1. Taxonomy (GTDB): domain Bacteria; phylum Actinomycetota; class Actinomycetes; order Mycobacteriales; family Pseudonocardiaceae; genus Prauserella_A; species Prauserella_A endophytica. The sequence continues at coordinate 13,442 of NZ_SWMS01000042.1, read as the reverse complement.
CGTGAGCTGCGGCCAGCCGTTGCTCGAGCCCCGGCTCGCCCACGCCAACGTCCCAGGGCAGGCACCGAGTATCGAGGCCACCCTCGGCCACGGCGAGCAGCCCGCCGGGCGCGAGGGCACGTGCGAGGCGACGCACGGCGAGTTGCTGATCAGGGAGGTGATGCACGACGGCAGAAGCCCAGATGAGGTCGGAGGGCGGGAGAAGGTCGCTCAACTCGACGGTGCCGAGGTCTGCCACGATTGTCTCCACCGCCACCGTGGAACCTCCGGTTTCCCTGGCGGCCTTCTCGGCCGCCGACAGGAGTTCGTCCACGGCGTCCACCAAAATGACGGTGCCGCCACCGCGGCGTCCGAGCTCCCCGGCGAGCGCCGCGCTCATGCCCCCCGCGCCGGACCCCACGTCGACGACTGTCGGCTGAGCCGGCAGCTCGGCAACGAGCCGTGCGGCAACGGAATCGAGCCGGTCGCGTTCGAGGACATCGAGCCTGCGCAGCGAGGAAAGCCGCCCGGCCCAGTCGACGTCGTCGTGCGTATGTGCTGGCACAAGCACATTGAACACCAACGGCGAACGGCGCGTGGGCGGAAGACCGCAGTCCGCTGTCTTCCGCCCACGTCGGTCACTATCGGCTGTAGCGGCGCGACCTCCTCGCCGCCCAGCGGGCCACGCGGTTCCAGCGACGGGCGGCTCTGGCGAGCCGCAGGTCGTGTCGCGGACCGTCGATCGCCCGATGCATGTCCCGTATTCGGGCTCTGGCCAGTTCTTCATGGAGCAACATTCGAAGGGTCTCCTTGTGCATGGTCGGCACACTGCTCGGTCGGTCGAGCACGCCGTAGTTCTTGGCGGTTTGCGGGTAATCCGTCTGCGTGGTCATGCGGCGCTCCGCTGTCCGGCGGTCGCGTGCTCCACCACGGGGTTCTTACGCGGGCGTCCCCGAGGCCGCTTGCGGGCCACGACGGCGCCACGCTCGAAGATCTCGCCGCCCCACACACCCCAGGGCTCCCGTCGCGCAAGCGCACCCGCAAGGCACGCCGAACGGACAGGGCAGTCGCCGCAGAGCACCTTGGCGTGCTCAAGCTCGGCGGGGGTCTCCGCGAACCACAGGTCCGCGTTGCCGGATTGGCAGGGCAGGTCGAGGTCTGGCGACGACACGGCGTCGAGCAGCTCTGCGACGCCGGTTGTGCCGGACAGCTCGTCGGGTAGCGCCCCCTCTGACGCGAAGGCGGTTGCCGATGGCATTTCCCGTTCTCCTTTGTGTTGTTGAGGTTTTCCTGTCGGTCCAACAGGTCCTGAAACAGCAAGAAGGCCGCGGATCCGATGTACGGTTCCGCGGCCTTCGTGAGCCTTATCCCTTGACAGGGCTGTCATGGGGATCTCTCACGTGAACGCAACGGAACCCAGGGCTTGTCCTGGATCGGGAACAGAGCGGTCGCCGGACGGAACACCGGGTGCGTGGTCCCGGCGTTGGTGTCAACGGCATCGAGCATGAGAACGCGCCCATCTCGGGCACGAGCGAGCGACTCGAAGTACGGCTGACCAGCCCAGGACACGTTGCTACGCCGGCGCGCGGTCATGACCGTCTGATCGGTGCAGGACAGCGAGGTGCCAGCGGTGCCGCTCAGCTTGATGAGCTTCATCAGGGGGCACCTCCTCTCGCTGTCCGCCGGTTCGCCGCCCCATCGGCAACCGGAATCACGGATGCTCCACCCAGTGACTGCAGGTTATTGCTCTCGTGCCAGCGGGGGCAACTTATTTTTGAGAAGTTCCCCCCAAGTGGCGGAAAAAAGTCCTGAGCTGGGCTTTTGCCTGTCTCGCCGTGTCCGCGCGGCTACTTGCCGTGGCAGTCCCGGACCACGGCCAGCACCTCCGCGCCGAAGCGGTCGAGCTTCGTCGCGCCGATCCCCGAGATCGACACCAGGGCACTGTCGTCGGTAGGTCGTTGCTCCGCGATGGCGACCAGCGTGGCGTCGGTGAACACCACGAAGGCGGGCACCTTCAGTTCTCGGGCTCGCTCGACGCGCCACTCCTTGAGGCGCGCCAGCAGTTCCTCGTCCACGTCGGCAGGACACTTGCCGCAGCGGCCGAGCTTGATCTCCATAGTGGCAATGAGCGGGCCGCCGCAGATTCGGCAGCGCGCCTTGAGCGCCGTCTGCTTCTGCGCCCGGGCGACCCGGGCAGCGGGGTGGTCCTCCGGAATCAGCCCGTAGAGGAACCTGCTCCGCCTCCGGTTGCGCCTGCCGTCGGGGTTGCGCGCCAGCGCCCACGTGAGCGACAGGTACTCCCGGGCTCGGGTGACCCCGACGTAGAAGAGCCTGCGCTCCTCCTCGATGGCCTCGTCGTTCCCGTCGGCATGTTGGATCGGCATCGTGCCCTCGGCGAGACCGACCAGGAAGACGGCGTCCCATTCCAGGCCCTTGGCGGCGTGGAGGGAGGCCAGCGTGACCCCTTCGACCGTGGGTGGATGCTGCGCCGCCGCACGCTGATCGAGTTCCGCGACCAACCGGCCGAGCGTGGCTCCTTCCGTCGTCGCCGCCAACTCCTCGGCGAGCTCCACGAGTGCGAGCAACGCGTCCCAGCGCTCCTTCGCCGCTCCGCCCGAAGGCGGCTGCTCGGTGAGGCCGACGCCTGCCAGTACTCGGCGGACGAGTTCGACGAGGTCACCGTCCGGCTCTCCCGCGGCCGCGGTACGCAGGGCGGCCATCGCCTGGCGCACCTCGCGGCGGGCGAAGAACCGCTCGCCACCGCGGACGAGGTAGGGAATGCCCACTTCGGACAGGGCTTGCTCGTACGCTTCCGACTGCGCGTTGACGCGGTATAGGACGGCGATCTCGCTGGCGGGCACACCGGCGTCACGCAACTCGCGGATGCGGCCCGCGACGGCCGCGGCCTCGGCGACCTCGTCGTCGTACTCGGCGAACCGGGGCGGCGGCCCGTCGGGGCGCTGACCGACGAGGTCCAGCCGCGACCCGGCGGGGCGCCCCCTTGCGGCGCCGATCACACGGTTGGCCAGTGCGACGACCTGTGGCGTGGACCGGTAGTCGCGCTCGAGGCGGACTACGGTCGCCTCCGGGAACCGGCGGGTGAAATCGAGCAGCGGTCGGGGGGACGCGCCGCCGAAGGAGTAGATCGTCTGGTTGGCGTCCCCCACCACCGTGAGGTCGTCGCGCCCACCCAGCCACGCATCGAGCAGGCGCTGCTGCGCCGGCGTGACGTCCTGGTACTCGTCGACCACGAAGCAGCGGTACCGGTCGCGGAACTCCTCGGCGACGGCCTTGTGCTCCTCGAGCGCGGCGGTGGTGTGCAGGAGCAGGTCGTCGAAGTCGAGGAGCTGAGCGTTGTTCTTGAGCTGCTCGTAGGTGCGGTACAGCTCGGCGAGGCGGCCGGGCGCCTCCGGCACGTCCCGGTTCAGCCGGGAGACCACGGCCGGGTAGTCGTCGGGGCTGACGAGCGACGCCTTCGCCCATTCGATCTCGCTCGCCAGGTCGCGCAGCACCTCCACCTCGGTGGGCATGCCGAGCCGGTTCGCGGCCTGACCCACGAGCCGGAGCTTGTTCCCCTCGATCAGGTCCCACTGCCGATCGCCGACCACCCGCGGCCAGAAGTAGCGGAGCTGGCGAAGGGCGGCAGCGTGGAACGTGCGGGCCTGGGCGGCCTCCACGCCGAGCTGCCGCAGCCGTGTGCGCATCTCCCCGGCGGCACGCGCGGTGAACGTGACGGCAAGGACCTGGCCTGCGGATACATGTCCGGAGCGGACGAGGTGGGCGATGCGGTGGGTGATGGTCCTGGTCTTGCCCGTACCGGCTCCGGCAAGCACGCACACCGGTCCCCTCGGGGCGGTTGCGGCTGCCCGTTGTTCGGGGTCGAGTCCCTCGAGCAGGTCCGGACGACGGTTCGACTCAAGCGCGCTACCCACGGCCGCATCCTCGCAGAGGGGACCGACAGAGCCGCGTCCGCCTGGCCGCCCGTATCCTGGTTGATTATGGCGGAGAAGCTGGACAAAGAGGCTGCCAAGCAAGCCAAGAAGGAGAAGCGCGCGGCCAGCAAGGCCAAGCGCGGACAGATCTTCCAAGCGTTCAAGATGCAACGCAAGGAGGACAAGGCCCTGATCCCGTGGATGCTGGGGTCTTTCCTGGTCGTCGCGGGTATCACGTTCGGGATCGGGTGGCTCCTCGGCATCCAGTGGCTGCTGCTGCCGATCGGCATCATGCTCGGCCTCCTGGCGGCGGTGATCATCTTCGGGCGCCGGGTCCAGAAGAACGTCTTCAGCAAGGCGGAGGGCCAGCCGGGCGCCGCGGCGTGGGCCTTGGACAACCTGCGCGGACGCTGGCGGGTGACCCAGACCGTGGCGGCGACGACACAGCTCGACGCCGTGCACCGTGTGCTGGGCGGGCCGGGCGTGATCCTGGTGGCGGAGGGAGCGCCGCACCGCGTGAAGAACCTGCTCGCGCAGGAGAAGAAGCGGATCTCCCGCCTCGTCGGTGAGACGCCGATCTACGACATCACCGTCGGCAACGACGAAGGCCAGGTTCCGCTGCGGAAGCTGCAGAACTACATGATGAAGCTGCCGCGCAACCTCAAGCCCCGCCAGATCGACGCACTGGAGGCGAAGCTCGCCGCGCTCGGCAACCGGGGCGCCGCGCTGCCGAAGGGCCCGATGCCGCAGGGCGCGAAGATGCGCAACGTCCAGCGCACCATCCGCCGCCGCTGACCCTCCTCCGCCTCTCCCTCACCTTCCGCTCTGGGTGAGCGAGGGAGCTTTGCTCTCGTTCTGCGCGAGCAAAGCTCCCTTGCTCACCGCGACGACGCAGAAACTGTCGGTGGCCGTCGGCATCATGGGCGCGTGGTACGAAGACGCGTGTTCGAGCCCGATGACCTGCGGCAACGCTTTCCCGGAGACGTCGCCCCGCGGGCGGCCCTGGTTGCCCTCGGTATGTCTCACTCCGCCATCTCCCGGCGTTGTCGCGCAAATGGACCATGGCGCAGGCTCATCCCGGGCGTCGTCATGCTCACCAACGGCACACCCACTCGCCATCAGCTCGATCGGGCCGCACTCGTGCACGCAGGCGCCGGCGCGATGATCACTGGCGTCGAAGCCGCCCGCATCCACGGCATCCGCCGACTGCCCTCGGAGTCGCGGGTACACGTGCTCATTCCGCACGAGCGCCGCGTCGCCACGCGTGACTTCGCCGTCGTGGAACGCACGATCCACCTTCCCGAGGCGATCATGATCAACGGCCTGCCGGTTGCTCCCCTCGCCCGCGCGCTGATCGACGCGGCGCACCGGATGGACAAGCTGAGCGACGTGCGCGCGATGATCACCGACGCCGTCCAGCGGCAGCTCTGCCATCCCCGGGAGCTACGGCACGAACTCGAGCAGGGCACGACCATCGGCTCCGCACTGCCTCGCGTCGTGATCGAGGAGATGGATCGCGGCGTCCGCGAGGCCGCACGCGCATGGGCCTCGCAGGTCGGAGAGCAGAGCAAGCTGCCAGAGCCTCAGTGGAACGTCGAGATCCGCGATGGCTCCGGCGCGTTGCTCGGCGTCACGGACGCCTACTGGCCGGACATCGGCCTCGCCTGGGCGGTCGATGCGCCAGACTTCCGTCTCGATCCCACCGGCTACGGCAGGGGGGCCCGGGAACGCACCAGGCTGGCGGCTGCGGGCGTGGTCGTCGTGCACACTCCACCCGTACAGCTGCGCAAGAATCCGGCGGCCGTGGTCGCCGACCTGCGCGCCGGCTACGTGCGAGCCGTCAACAGGCCGCCGCCCGATGTGCGGACAAGGCTGAGTCGCGCCGCGGCCTGACCTCGGTCAGCGCAGCCGGACCACAACCGTGCCGGTCAGCCGGTCGTGCCAGCCGCGGTTGTCGGCGTTCCGTACGGCCGCCGGCAGGATGAGGAAGGTCAACGCACCGCGGACGACCGCTCGCCACAGTCCGGGTATGCCGGCTCCGTCGAGCCTCCCGACCCGGATGCCGCATGCGGCCATACCTGGGGTGAAACCGAAGAACGCGGCGGGCACCATCGTGATCGCGGCCCAGACTGCGAGTGACCACAGGTTGTACTCCTGCATCACGGCCACATTCGAGTAGTCGGGACGGACGAAAATAGCGGTGAGGAGCGACGCCACGATCAGGTCGACCACGAGCGCGAGAAAGCGGCGCCCACTCCCCGCGGCCGCTCCGGGACCGTCCTCGGGCAGGCCCAGGCCCTCACCCGGCCACCGTGGGGGTTCTCGGTCGGCAGTCTCACCAGCTGCGGCAAGCGACGTAAGCCACTCTCCGGTCCATCTAGCCACCTGACCAGGGTATGTCGCTGGCGTCACCGACATGGCGCCTGGTCTCCTATCCGATACATGCGATATCCGCCCACCCGTTAACACCGGCGAAACATTCGGGTGACGGTCGGGCAACACCGCGCTTCTAGCGTGAGCCGAAGTGAGTACTGCCGCACGAGCCCGAACATGAAGGAGTCACCGAGGGTGTCCACTACTCCAGACGATGTCCTGCGTCTGATCGCCGACGAGGACGTGCAATTTGTCGACGTGAGGTTCTGTGACCTGCCGGGCATCATGCAGCACTTCACCGTCCCGGCCAAGGCTTTCGACGCGGAAGCGTTCGAAGAGGGTCTCGCCTTCGACGGCTCCTCGGTGCGCGGCTTCCAGTCGATTCACGAGTCGGACATGCTGCTGCTGCCGGACGCCGCTACCGCGCGTATCGACCCGTTCCGGAAGCACAAGACCCTGTCGCTGAACTTCTTCGTGCACGACCCGTTCACGCGCGAGGCCTACAGCCGCGACCCTCGTAACATCGCGCGTAAGGCCGAGCAGTACGTCGCCGAGTCCGGCATCGCCGACACGGTGTTCTTCGGTCCCGAGGCCGAGTTCTACACGTTCGACTCGGTGCGCTTCGACTCGTCCGAGAACGGCAGCTTCCACGAGATCGACTCCGTCGAGGGCTGGTGGAACACGGGCCGCGAGGAAGAGGGCGGCAACAAGGGCTACAAGACCAGGTTCAAGGGTGGCTACTTCCCCGTGCCGCCGGTCGACCACTTCGCCGACCTGCGCGACGACATCGTCGCCAACCTGGTCGCCTCGGGCTTCGAGATCGAGCGCGCCCACCACGAGGTCGGCACCGCCGGCCAGGCGGAGATCAACTACAAGTTCAACACACTGCTGCACGCTGCGGACGACCTGCAGCTGTTCAAGTACATCGTGAAGAACACCGCCTTCGCCCAGGGCAAGACGGCCACGTTCATGCCGAAGCCGCTGTTCGGCGACAACGGCTCGGGCATGCACTGCCACCAGTCCCTGTGGAAGGACGGCGAGCCGCTGTTCTACGACGAGTCCGGTTACGCGGGCCTGTCCGACACGGCGCGCCACTACATCGGCGGCATCCTGGCTCACGCCCCGAGCCTGCTGGCTTTCACCAACCCGACCGTGAACTCGTACCACCGGCTCGTGCCCGGCTTCGAGGCTCCGGTCAGCCTGGTGTACTCGCAGCGCAACCGCTCCGCCTGCGTGCGTATCCCGATCACCGGGAACAACGCGAAGGCCAAGCGCATCGAGTTCCGTTGCCCCGACTCGTCGGGTAACCCGTACCTGGCGTTCGCGGCGATGATGATGGCGGGCCTCGACGGCATCAAGAACAAGATCGAGCCGGCGGAGCCGATCGACAAGGACCTCTACGAACTGCCGCCCGAGGAGGCCAAGAACGTCAAGCTGGTGCCGGGCGACCTGGGCACCGTGCTCGACACCTTGGAAGCCGACCACGACTTCCTGCTCGAGGGTGGCGTGTTCACCTCCGACGTGATCGACACGTGGATCAGCTTCAAGCGGGAGCACGAGATCGACCCGCTGCGCCTGCGCCCGCACCCGTACGAGTTCGCGCTCTACTACGACGTGTGATCTTGCGGTAGCGATACGAAGCCACGCCGGCGGCGGGGAGTGGAAACACCCTCGCCGTCGGCGTTTCTTTGTGCGCAGATTTCAGCCGCCGAAGATGTTCAGGTCGACGCCCGCCTCTGCGAAGCGCTTGCGCGGCTCGGCCACGAGCTTGCGCCGGTCGAGGTCCATGAGGCCGAGGGTGCACGTGATCTCGGCCGACAGTGTGCCGTCGGCCTTGTAGATGTTGGAATCCATCCGGAAGGTCTTGCCCTCGCCGAACTTGGCCTCACAGGTCACGTCGACGACCTCGCCGTACCGCAGCTCGCGGCGAAAGCTGATGTGGGATTCCAGCATGACGGTGGCCAGCCGCGCCGCGTCCAGTCCCCCGTTGGCCGCTCCGGCGGCCTCGGCGAGTGAGGTTCGGGCGACCTCGGCGTACTGGTGGTAGACGGCGTGGTTGACGTGGCCCAGGCTGTCGAGTTCGTACTGCCGCACCTTGATCTGGACCCGGAAGGGTTCGCGCTCAGTCACAGCCTCACCATAGGTTTCCCGGCCATGCGACGTCCCACCAAGGTGAGCAAGGGAGCTTTGCTCTCGTCTGGCGGGAGCAAAGCTCCCTTGCTCGCTGCTGGGCGAGGTGGTGAGGGCTCCGTTCGCGCCGCGAAGGCGTCAGCTTTCGTAGAAGAGGCGCTCGACAACGGCGTGGGCGCGGCGGGTCGTCCGTCGGTACGCGTCGAGGAACTCACCGGGGTCGTCGTCGGCCGCGTAGCCGAACACCCTCGCCACGGCCGCGAGTTCCCGGCCCGACGTCGGCAGTTGGTCGACAGCCTTGCCCCGGACCAGCATCGCCACGTTGCGGGCACGTGTCGCCAGCAGCCACGAGTCGAGCAACGAGCCGACGTCCTCGGCGTCGGCCAGCCCGGCGTCGGCCAGCGCTTGCAACGCGGCCGGTGTCGACGGGGTGCGCAGGGCGTCCACTTCGTGGGCGTGCCGCAGCTGCATCAACTGGACCGTCCACTCGACGTCGGCCAGCCCACCCCGGCCGAGCTTGGCGTGAGTGGTCGGGTCGGCGCCCCTGGGCATCCGTTCAGTGTCCACTCGCGCCTTGATCCTGCGCACCTCGCGCACTTTCGTGGCGTCGAGCCCGCCTGCCGGGTAACGCACCGGGTCGATGTCCGCGATGAACCGCTCGCCGAGGCCCTCGTCGCCGGCGACGAACCGAGCCCGCAGCAGCGCCTGTGCCTCCCACACCTCGCCCCACCTCGCGTAGTAGGCGCGATACGAGTCGAGCGTGCGCACGAGCGGGCCACTGCGGCCCTCCGGGCGCAGGTTGGCGTCCACCTCCAGCGCCGGGTCTTGCGTTGGCGCACCGAGCACCTCCCGGACCGTCTCGGCCACTGAGGTGGCGAACTTCAGAGCCTCCGCGTCGCTCGCCCCGTCGTTCTTGTCGCAGACGAAGAGCACGTCGGCGTCCGATCCGTATCCGAGTTCCTGGCCGCCCAGCCGTCCCATCCCGACCACAGCGATCTTCGCCGGCTCGCTGCCCACCTCGGCGGACCGTTGACGGATCGCCGCGGCCAGCGCGCTCTGCAGCACCGCTCCCCACACCGAGGACAGCGCCGCGCAGACAGCGGGTACGTCGAGCAGACCGAGCAGGTCCGCACAGGCCACACGCAGGAGTTCGTGTCGACGTAGCGACCTGGCAGCGGCGACGGACGCCTTGAGACCGGGCTGCCTGCGTGCCGCGGCACGCAGGGAACCCGCCACCTCCAGCGGTGAACGGCCGGCCAGTCGCTCGGTCTCGCCCAGCAGCTGCAGGATCTCGGGCGCGCGCACGAGCAGGTCCGGCACGAGCCGGGAGGTCCCCAGCAGGAACGCCAGGTGCTCGACCACGGCGGCCTCGTCCCGCAGGACACGGAGGTACCACGGCGTGTCGGCGAGCGCCTCGGAGACACGGCGGTAGGCGAGCAGACCACCGTCGGGGTCGGTGGTGTCGGCGAGCAGGTCGAGCAGCACCGGCAGCAGGGTCTGCTGGATCGCGGCACGACGCGAGACGCCGGACGTCAACGCCTGGATGTGCCTCAGCGCACCGTCGGGTGCGGCATAGCCGAGCGCGGCCAGACGGCTCTCGGCCTGGGAGGTCGTCAGTCGCAGCGCCGCGGTGGGGACGCGGGCGACGGCGTCCAGCAGCGGCCGGTAGAACAGCTTCTCGTGCAGCCTGCGGATTCGCTGCGCGTGCCTGCGGAACTCGGCGACGAGGATGTCGCTCTCCGACCTGTCCCGCCTCGGCGCGACACCGCTAGCCCGCGCCAGCCAGCGCAGCTGTGCGGTGTCCTCGTACTCAGGGAAGAGGTGGGTACGACGGAGGGCCCGCAGCTGCAGCCGGTGCTCCATCGTGCGCAGGAACTCATAGGAGGCCCGCAGCTCGGCGGCGTCGGCGCGCCCGACATACCCTCCCCCGCCGAGCGCTTCCAGCGCCTCCATCGTGGAGGCCGACCGCAGCTCCGCGTCCGCTCGCCCGTGCACCAGTTGGAGCAGCTGGACGGCGAACTCGACGTCGCGCAGTCCTCCGATGCCGAGTTTCAGTTCCCGATCGGCGATCTCGGAGGGCACATGCCGCTCGACCCGGCGGCGCATCTGCTGAACGTCCGTGACGAAGTTCTCCCGCTCCGCCGCCGACCACACCATCGGCGCGATCAACTCGGCGTAGCGACGGCCGAGCTCGGCGTCACCGGCGGCAGGGCGTGCCTTGAGCAGAGCCTGGAACTCCCAGGTGCGTGCCCACTTCCTGTAGTAGGCCTCGTGCCCCTCGAGGGTTCGCACGAGCGCACCTGCCTTGCCCTCGGGACGCAGAGCGGCGTCGACCTCGAAACAAGCATGGCCGACGACGCGCATCATCGTCGTGGCCAGGCGAGTCGCGACCTGCAGGTCGCCCTCGCCGACGAACACGACGTCGACGTCGCTGACGTAGTTGAGTTCACGGCCGCCGCACTTGCCCATCGCGATGACTGCCAGTACCGCTTCGCCCGAAGACGCGACCTCCTGCCCGGCGACGACGAGGCCCGCTCGCAGGGACGCGTCGGCGAGCTCGGTGAGCGCGTTCGTGATCTCGGCGAAGGAGGGCTGGTCGAGTCCGGGTTCGACGAGATGACCAACGTCGACGGCGGCGATCTCCATGAGCAGGGCACGGTAGGCCTTGCGTAGCGCCTGCTCCGCCTCCCGGCCCGTGAGCACCTGTTCGGTGGACTGGACGGCCGCGAGCAGTTCGTCGCTGTAGTCGGCGACCGGGGTGCAGGCCGTGGCGGTGAGGCGTCGCCACTCTCCGGGCGAGCCGACGAGGAAGTCGGCAACGGCCGTCGACGTGCCCAGCACGGCCAGGAGGCGCCCGCGCAGCGTCGCATCGTCGCGGATGGCGTTGGAGAGCTCAGGCCAACGCTCCTCGTCGGCTTCGCGGAGTCGGTCGACCGCACGCAGTGCGAGATCGGGATCGGGGGCGCGGGAGAACGCGGCGAGTACCTGCTGCACTCCCTCGGCCGGTCCCGCGTCGTTCCACCAGCCAGCGGCGCGAAGGTGATCCTCGGCTCGGTCGTCGGTGAAGCCGAACCTCGCCGCGGACGCGCGCGGCCGAACGCTCTCTACCATCGATCCTCACCGTAGCCGTATCAGCGAACGGACACCTCGCGACAGCCACCAAGCGGGAGCAAGGGAGCTTTGCTCTCGTCTGGCGGGAGCAAAGCTCCCTTGCTCCCCATGTTTCAGGGTCAGGCGAGGGGGAGGGTGCGGCGCTTGTCGGCGACCGGTTGAAGATCGCCTGCCGCCAGGCGGACGAACCGATGCGCGAAGGGGCGCCAGGTCTCCGCGACGTCGGCGTGAACCTCGGTCAGCGCCTCGTCGTCGAAGGTGCCCTCGCGGGCGGTCGCGGCTACGTCCGGAGCGTCAGTCGCCCACTGACGGACGACGGCCGGCGTCGTCTCGATGTGGAACTGCACACCGTACGCACAGCTGTTCAGCCGGTACGCCTGGTGCGGATAGCGCGGCGCCGAGGCCAGCAGCTCCGCGCCCGGCGGCAGCCGCTCGATCACGTCGGTGTGGAACTGCCACACGTCCTGCATCAACGGCAGGTCCGCGAACAGCGGATCCACCCATGCCGCGTCCTTCTTCGCCACCAGCGCCGGTCCTACTTCCGGACCGTCCGCGCCCCGGACGACCTTGCCGCCCGTCGCGACCGCGAGAAGCTGCGCGCCCAGGCACACCCCGAGCGTGGGCACACCGGTGCCCGCAGCCGTGGCGAGCAGACCGCGAACCTCCGCCAGCCACGGATGCTTCGCGTCCTCCTCGGCGCTCATCCCGCCGCCGAGACACACCAGGCCGTCATAACCGCCATGGTTCGAAGGCAACGAGTCCCGTGGCGGCAGTCGCACGTCGAGCTCGGCGCCGGCTTCGCTCAGCCACTCGCCGAGTGGACCAGCCGGATCCGTGACGTCAGGCTGGATTACCAGCAGTCGTGGTGTGCTCACGTTTCCAGCCTACGGGGCGGCGGTCGTCGTGAAGACGAACTCCGGGTGCTCTTCCTTCTTCTCGAAGCCCATCCGCTGGTAGATCCGATTCGAGATCGGATTCGCACGGTCCGCGAAGAGCACGATGTGGCGAACCCCGCCAGCACGGACGAGCTGTGATACGGCAGCGGTGACCGCGGACGCATAGCCGCGTCCTCGAAGCTCCGGCGGGGTGTAGACGTAGCTGATCCGCGACATGCCGCATTCCGGTTCCCGCGCGGTCGCCATGGCCACGGGCTCACCCGCAACCCACCACAGGCCGCACGTGGTTCCTTCGGCGATGAGCTCGGCGACGGCCGCGGAGGTCTCGGGGCGCCGAAGTCGCATTCCTGCCTCTTGCGCGAAGGCCTGCCGCCACTCGGCGATGCGTTCGGCATCGTCGACAGTCGCCGGCCGGAACTGCCCGTCGACCCGCTGTGGCAACGTGAGCACGTCCCCCAGTTCGTAGAGCCACTGGCTCGATGACTCCTCGGCGGTCACGTCAGTGACCGAACACCACGCCTCGGCGAAGGACTCGACCTCGAGCCGGGGCCCACGAACGCTTCGGAGCGTTGCGCCTGCTGACGCGACCGCCTCCGCGGTCTGCCGGGCGGCGGTCGCCGGAACTCCGCTGACGGTGGCCGGGAACGGCGGATCCCAGACGAACGCACCCACGACCCGATCGGCCGCCGTGACCGTGGCCAGGGCTCCTGCCTTTCCAGCGGTCTCCACGCTACGCAGAGCGGTGAGGGCTGCGGTGTGTCGCACCGGGTCAGCGGCGTAGAACGGTCGCGCCAACTCGGCGAATTCCCGAGTATCGGTGTGCACGGTGACGGTGGCATCCACCCGGTCACCTTGTCAGCGAGCTTCGTCAGAAGTCCAGCAAATAAAAAAGAAACCCCAGAGGAGGTGGGAGGAAATCCTCGACCAACCTGCTCTGGGGTTTCTTCTATTAAGTTGAGTTCGGCGGTGTCCTACTCTCCCACACCCCCACGGGTGCAGTACCATCGGCGCTGGTGGGCTT
>NZ_SWMS01000041.1 GCF_005146945.1 Prauserella endophytica | reverse complement strand
GTTCGGAAGGGATAACCGCTGAAGGCATCTAAGCGGGAAGCCTGTTCCTAGATGAGGTCTCCCACCCCTTTGTGGGTTAAGGCTCCCAGTAGACCACTGGGTTGATAGGCCAGACATGGACGCACGGTAACGTGTTTTTGAGTGGACTGGTACTAATCGGCCGAGGACTTGCCCACAAAGCTGCTACGCACTCACTCTACGATTCTGAAACACCACACGCCCTGATAAGTGAAGAGAGTGTGGTTGTTTCACCAGTGTTTCGGTGGTTATAGCGGTGGGGTCACGCCCGGTCCCATTCCGAACCCGGAAGCTAAGCCCACCAGCGCCGATGGTACTGCACCCGTGGGGGTGTGGGAGAGTAGGACACCGCCGAACTCAACTTATGGAGGCCCGTTAGGGTTGGTCTGCTGGCCACCCTAACGGGCCTTCAGCATGTCTACGTTCATAGTGCAGTAGCAGTTCAGTAGGAGGACAAGTGTCCGAGTTCGGTCGACGCGGCTCACGGGACGACGGCGAGTCCGCTCGACCGCAGCGCCGGAATGAGGGCAACCGGGGTTCGTACCGCAACGACCGAGAAGGACGCCCGAACCGTGGCGGAGGCCGGTACGAGGATCGGCGCGGAGGTTCCAGGGGAGGGGATTTCCGGCGCGACGACCGCCCCCGCGGGGACCGCGACGACCGGCCCAACCGAGACGACCGGCCCCGGGGCAAGGGCTCGTTCCGCGGGGACCGCCCGTACCGGGATCGCGACGACCGCGGCCGCGGCGAGCGGCCCTACCGCGATCGGAACGACCGCCCCTATCGCGACCGGGATGACCGGCCCCGCCGGGACGATCGTCCTCGCGGCGGTGACCGGCCCTTCCGCGACCGCGACGATCGCGGGCGTGGCGGTGACCGGCCCTTCCGCGACCGCGACGATCGCGGGCGTGGCGGCGACCGGCCCTTCCGCGACCGCGACGATCGCGGGCGTGGCGGTGACCGGCCCTACCGGGGCCGCGACGATCGCGGGCGTGGCGGTGACCGGCCCTACCGGGGCCGGGACGACCGGCCCCGCGGCGGCGACCGGCCTTTCCGTGAGCGGGATGACCGGCCGCGCCGGGACCGGGATGACCGTCCTCGTGGTGGCGACCGGCCCTTCCGCGACCGGGATGATCGTCCTCGTGGCAAGAACGACCGGCCCTACCGCGACGACCGGTCGGCGCGAACGGAGCGTCCGCGCCGCGATGACCGGCCACGGCGGGACGACCGGCCCGTCGCCGCGCCTGCTGCGCGCGTGGAGCCCAGTGACGAGGCCGTGGCGCGCGAACTGCTCGAGGCTCCCGAGCTGCCCGAGGGCATCGACTACGCCGACCTCGACCCCGAGGCTCGCCGGGAGCTGCGCTCGTTGCCCAAGGAGCTCGCCGAGCGGATCGGCAGGCATCTCGTGGCGGCCGGGACGCTCATCGACGAGGACCCCGAGGTCGCGCTCGCGCACGCGAAGTACGCCAAGTCGAAGGTCTCCCGGATCCCCGTGGTGCGGGAGGCCGTCGGGCTCGCCGCCTACCACGCCGGCAAGTGGTCGGAAGCGCTGTCGGAGCTGCGCGCCGTGCGGCGGATGACGCGCACCGACGCCCACGTCGCCGTGATCGCCGATGCTGAGCGCGCCATGGGGCGTCCCGAACGGGCGCTCGACATCGCCAAGGAAACCGACACCGCGAGCCTGCCGAAGGACGTCGCCATCGAGCTGAAGATCGTCGCGGCCGGTGCCCGGCGCGACCTCGGTCAGCTCGACGCGGCCGTCGTGGCGCTCCAGGGCGACGATCTCGACCCGAAGCAGAGGCAGCCGTGGAGCGCGCGCCTCTTCTACGCCTACGCGGACAACCTCGCTGCGGCCGGCCGCGCCGAGGAGGCCGTTCGCTGGTTCCTCCACGCCGCCGACGCCGACTCCGAGGAGGAGACCGACGCGGCCGAGCGAGCGGCGGAGCTGGCCGGTGACTGACGGCGCCCTGCTCGACCGCCACGACGCCGTCCTGCTCGACCTCGACGGCACCGTCTATCACGGTGTCCGGCCGATCCCGCACGCCGCCGACGCGATCGGCCGGGCCCGTGACCGGGGAACACCGGTCCGGTTCGTCACGAACAACGCCTCCAAGGCGCCCGAGGCGGTGGCCGAGCACCTGCGGTCGCTCGGCGTGCCGGCCGATCCCGCCGAGGTCCTCACGAGCGCGCAGGCCGCGGCGCGGATCCTCCGTGAGCGCCTGCCCGAGGGCGCGGCCGTGCTCGTGGTGGGCGCCGGTTCGCTCGCGGCCGAGGTCGACGGCGGAGGGCTGCGCTCGGTCCGCAAAGCCGACGCCGGCGTAGCCGCCGTGGTGCAGGGCCACTCACCGAAGACCGGCTGGGCCGACCTCGCCGAGGCCTGCGTCGCCATCCGCGAGGGCGCCCTGTGGGTCGCCTGCAACGCCGACGCCACCCTGCCCACGGAACGCGGGCTGCTGCCCGGCAACGGCGCCATGGTCGCCGCGCTGAAGGCGGCGACGGACCGCGAGCCGATCGTCGCGGGCAAGCCCCAGCCGCCGCTGTTCCGCACGGCCGCCGAATCGGCGGACGCGACCAGCCCGCTGGTGGTCGGCGACCGGCTCGACACCGACATCGCGGGCGCCGTGGCCGCGGGCGTCGACTCGCTCGTGGTGCTCACCGGGGTCGCCACCCCGGCGAGCGTGCTCGCCGCGATCCCCGCAGAGCGGCCGCGTTACCTGGCCGCCGACCTCACGGGACTCGACGGCAAGGCCGACGAGCTGGAGATCGGCCCCCGGCCCGGCTGGCGCGTCGAGGCCCGCCACGGCGAGCTGGTGGTCGCGAGCGACGGCGGCCAGGACGGCCTCGACCTGCTGCGGGCGCTGTGCGACGCTGCGTGGCGCCATGGCGTGACCACCGTGCGTGCCGCCGATGGCCAGGCCGCCACCGCGCTGGGAGACCTCGCACTGGGCTGAACTGCTCCGTACGCCTCCGCCGTCGCGCCGCCGGATCGGATAGCGTTGAGGCGTGCAGGAACACACGAACCCCGTACCGCGCCCGGTCCCGGGGCCGCCGCCCGGCATGGGACCGGCGCCGCAGGAGACCGACCCCAGGGCCGGCATCGAGGAGGCCATCGCCGGGCTCGACGAACTCGACGACCTGCCCCCGGCCGAGCACGTCGAACGCTTCGACGCGGTGCACACGGAGCTGGCCGTGGCGCTGTCCAGCATCGACAAGGTCTAGCGGTGCCTCGCAGGGCCCGCCTGGACGCCGAGCTCGTCCGCCGAGGGCTCGCCCGGTCCAGGGAACACGCCAGCTCCCTCATCGGTGAGGGCAAGGTGACCGTTCGCGGCATGATCGCCCGCAAGCCGGCCACCGGCGTCGAGGCCGACGCCGCGATCGTCGTGCGCACCGCCGACGACCCCGGCTGGGCCTCCCGCGGCGCCCACAAGCTGCTCGGCGCGCTCGGCAGGTTCGAGCCCGCGGGGCTGACCGTCGCCGGCAAGCGCTGTCTCGACGCGGGAGCCTCCACCGGCGGGTTCACCGACGTGCTGCTGCGCAGGGGCGCGCGCACGGTGGTCGCCGCCGACGTGGGGCGTGGCCTGCTCGACTGGCGGCTGCAGACCGATGACCGCGTGGTCGTGCTGGACAAGACCAACGTCCGCAACCTCACGCCGGAGCAGATCGGCGGCCGCGTCGACGTCGTGGTCGCCGACCTCTCGTTCATCTCGCTCAAGCTCGTGCTTCCCGCGCTCGCGGCCTGTGCGGGCGAGGGCGCCGACCTGCTGCCCATGGTCAAACCGCAGTTCGAGGTCGGCAAGGAACGCCTCGGCAGCGGCGGGGTCGTCCGAGACCCCGAGCTGAGGGCCGAGGCCGTGCTGGGTGTGCTCACCGAGGCGGAGCGCCTCGGCCTGAGTGCGCGCGGCGTGGTCGCGAGCCCGCTGCCCGGCCCGTCCGGCAACGTGGAGTACTTCGCGTGGCTGCGGCGAGCCGACCCCGGGGAGGACGCTGGAGACCCCGGCGAACTGGTCCGCACCGCCGTCCGGGAAGGCCCGTCGTGACCGAAGCGTGCGAAACGCGCGAAGTGCTCCTGGTCGTGCACCCCGACCGGGAGGCGACGAGAAGCGCCGCCAGGGCGGTCGCCGTCCGGCTCGCCGAGGCCGGAATGTGGCTGCGGGTGATCGACGAGGAGGTGCTGCGGCTCGTCGAACCCGAGGACCACGACATGCCGTGCACCGTCGTGGCTCCCGAGGACAACCCGGCCAAGGGCGTCGAGCTGGTACTCGTGCTGGGCGGCGACGGAACCCTGCTGCGGGCCGCCGAGCTCGCCAGGCCGGCCGGGGTGCCCGTGCTCGGGGTGAACCTGGGCCGGGTCGGCTTCCTCACCGAGGCCGAGTCCGACGCGGTCGCCGCCACCGTCGACCGCGTCGTCACGGGCCGGTACCGCATCGAGGAGCGCATGACGATCGACGTCACCGTGACCCTCGGCGGGAAGGTCGTCGCCGAGACGTGGGCGCTCAACGAGGCCAGCGTGGAGAAGGCCTCGCGCGAACGCGTCCTCGACGCGCTCATCGAGGTCGACGGCAGGCCCGTGTCGTCGTTCGGCTGTGACGGCGTGCTGTGCTCCACCCCGACCGGCTCCACCGCGTACGCGTTCTCCGCGGGCGGCCCGGTGGTGTGGCCGGACGTCGAGGCCCTGCTGGTGGTGCCGAGCAACGCGCACGCGATGTTCTCCCGGCCGCTCGTGGTCTCGCGGTCGTCGGTGATCACCGTGCAGGTCGACCCCGACGGCTCCCCCGCGGTGCTGACCTGCGACGGGCTGCGGCACGTCGAGCTGGAGCCGGGTGCGCGCGTGCAGGTGGTGGCGGGATCGGTGCCGGTCCGGCTGGTGCACCTGTGGGACGGCCCGTTCACCGACCGGCTCGTGCACAAGTTCGCGCTGCCGGTCAAGAGCTGGCGCGAGCGGCACGACCGCAGGGGCAGCCGCGGCTCCGACCCTTCCTGACCGAGTCACCCGGATGTCGGTGGTGGCCGCTACGGTGGTGGCGTGCTGGCCGAGATGCGTATCCAGGGCCTCGGAGTCATCGAGGACGCCCTGCTCGAACTGCACCCGGGATTCACCGTGGTCACCGGGGAGACCGGCGCGGGCAAGACCATGGTCGTCACCGGGCTCCACCTGCTCTCGGGTGGTCGCGCGGAGGCGTCCAAGGTCCGGACCGGCACCGGGAAGGCCACCGTCGAGGGCCGTTTCGAGAACGTGACCGCGGAGCAGGCGACGAAGATCGTCACGGACGCGGGGGCCGACGTCGACGAGGACGGCAGTGTCATCGCACTGCGGTCGGTGAGCGCCGACGGGCGCTCCCGCGCGCACCTTGGCGGGCGGTCCGTGCCGGTCGGCGTGCTCGCCGACCTCTCCGAACAGCTGCTCGCCGTGCACGGGCAGAACGACCAGCTGCGGTTGCTGCGCCCCGCCGAGCAGCGCGCCGTGATCGACCGCTTCGCGGGCGACTCGGTCGCCGCCCCGCTCGGGAAGTACCGGCGCGTGCGGGACGAATGGATCGCCGTCGCCACGGAGCTGAGGGAACGCTCCAGCCGCTCGCGCGAACTGGCCCAGCAGGCCGACATGCTCCGGCACGGGCTCACCGAGATCGAGGCCGTCGACCCCGCGCCCGGCGAGGACGCCGAGCTCACCGAGCAGGTCAAGCGGCTCGCCGCGATCGACGAGCTTCGGGAGGCGGCGAGCGCGGCGAGCGTCGCGGTGTCCGGCTCCGCCGAGGGCGATCCCGACGTGCCAGGGGCGCTCGGATTGCTGGCCGAGGCCCGGCGCAGGCTCTCCGCGACGGAGGATGCCGCGCTGTCCGACCTCGAGCCCCGGCTCGCCGAGGCGTCCGTGCTGCTCGGCGACGTCGGCGCCGAGCTCACCGCCTATCTGGAGACGCTGGACGCCGATCCCGAACGGCTCGAACAGATCCTGGCCAGGCAGTCCGAGCTGAAGAAGCTGACCCGCAAGTACGCGGCCGACGTCGACGGCGTGCTGGCGTGGGCGGACGACGCCCGCGCCCGCCTGGAGACCATGGACACCTCCGACGAGGCGCTCGCGCAACTCGCCGCGCGCCGGGACGAGCTGGCCGTCGAGCTGGCCCGGCACGCCGAGGACGTGTCGGCCGCCCGCGACGCGGCCGCGCGGGAACTGGCCGGTGAGATCACCGCGGAGCTGGCCGGGCTCGCGATGGGGCAAGCGGAGATCGAGATCACCGTCAGTGCCAGGCAGGCCGAGACGGGTGACCCGCACGAGCTGAAGGTCGGCGGTCAGGTCGTGCACGCGGGCCCGGACGGCGTCGACGAGGTGGAGCTGCTGCTCAAGGCGCACAACGGCGCGCCGCCGCTGCCGGTGCACAAGGCCGCCTCCGGTGGGGAGCTGTCGCGGGTCATGCTCGCGATCGAGGTGGTGCTCGCCCACGCGGACACCGTCGGGACGCTCGTTTTCGACGAGGTGGACGCCGGTGTCGGCGGGCGGGCCGCCGTGGAGATCGGCAGGCGGCTCGCGAAGCTCGCGCGCAGTCACCAGGTACTCGTGGTCACCCACCTGCCCCAGGTCGCCGCGTTCGCCGACCGGCACCTGGTGGTCGACAAGGGCACCTCGGGCGGCGTCACGCGCAGCGGGGTCACCGTGCTCGCGCAGTCCGATCGCGTTGCGGAACTGGCGCGAATGCTCGCGGGCCTCGATGGCACCGAAACGGGTCGCGCACACGCCGAGGAACTACTCAACGCTGCCGAGAATTTCAAGAAGACACCCGAACCGGTGAAGGCATCGCGTTCGGCCAAGGGGGCCAAGAAGAAGGCGGGGAGCAGAAAGAACTCCTGATCGTCCGCTGTGGAGCACGACACAGTGCCCGGTAATTGACGGCTTCCGCCCGGTGTGTCGGCGGAGTTTTCGCGCGCCCGTTTGTCACTATCGCCTCATGAAACTCACCGGTCTGCTCGCACGAACCAAGGAGGCGCTGCCCGGCGTGAGTGGAGTCGCCCGGGTCGATCGGCGCACCCGGGATCTGCTGCGCAGGCTGGGACCCGGTGAGATCGCGGTGCTGGACCAGGTCGACCTCGACCGGGCCACCGCGGACGCGCTCGTGGAGGCAGGCGTCGCCGCCGTCGTCAACGCGGCACCGTCCATTTCGGGCAGGTTTCCCAACCTCGGGCCGGAAATACTTGTCGCGGAGGGCATCCCGCTGATCGACAATGTCGGCGGCGAGGTGCTCCGGCGCATCAAGGACGGCAGCCGCGTGCGGATCCACGAGGGCGTGGTCTACTCCGGCGAGCGCAGGGTCGCCTCGGGCACTGTGCAGACCAGCGAGAGCGTCGCCGACCAGATGATCGAGGCCAAGGCCGGCATGTCCACCCAGCTGGAGGCGTTCTCGGCCAACACCATCGAGTTCCTGCGCAGGGAACGCACGCTCATCCTCGACGGCGTCGGCGTCCCCGAGCTGCGCATCCCGTTGCGTGACCGGCACGTCGTGGTGATCGCCCCTGGCAACGGGCACGCCGAGGACCTGCGCGGGCTGAAGAAGTACATCGCCGAGCACCGGCCGGTGCTGATCGGCGTCGACTCGGCGGCCGACACGCTGCGCGCCCACGGGTACACGCCCGACGTGATCGTCGGCGACCCGAGCGGGATCGAGGCCGCCACGCTCAAGGCGGGCGGCGAGGTCGTGGTCCCCGCGCAGCCGGACGGGCACGCGCCCGGTGTCGAGCGCATCCAGGACCTCGGCATCGGCGCGGTGACGTTCCCCGCGTCGGGCAACGCCGAGGACCTCGCCCTCCTGTTGGCCGACACCCACGACGCGGACCTGGTGGTGACGGTCGGTTTCCAGGCCACGCTGCGGGAGTTCCTCGACCACGGCCGCTCCGGCTCGAACCCGTCAACGTTCCTCACCCGGCTCAAGCTCGGCACCAAGCTGGTGGACGGCAAGGCCGTCGCGACGCTGCACCGCAGCCGCGTGTCGGTCGGCGCCGTCGTGCTGCTCGTGCTCGCCGCGCTGGTGGTGGTGCTCGCCGCGCTGCTGGTATCCGACGTCGGCGACGTCTACCTCGACTGGGTTCGCGACACCTGGAATTCCTTCACTAGCTGGGTCAAGGGGCTCTTCACGTGATTTCTCTGCGGTACCACATCGTCTCGATCGCGGCGGCCTTTCTCGCGCTCGCGATCGGTGTCGTGCTCGGTTCGACCGCGCTGAACGGGTCGCTGCTGTCCGGGCTCAACGACGAGAAGGGTGACCTGGCCACGCAGGTCAGCGACCTGGAGGCCGAGCGCAACGCGCTCAACGCCCGGCTGGCCGACGCGGACGCGTTCGCGGGCTCCGTCGGCGGGAAGGTGGTGTCCGGCTCGCTCGACAAGCGCTCGGTGGTGCTCGTGACCACCGCTGACGCCCGGCCCGCCGACCGCGACGCGCTCAAGGACCTGGTGGGCAAGGCGGGCGCGTCGGTGACCGGCGAGGTGCAGCTCACCGACTCCTTCGCCGACCCGGCCAAGGCCGACCAGCTGCGCGAGGTCGTGACGCGGCTGCAGCCTGCCGGCGCGCAGTTCCCGACCGCGGGCGACCCCGGCACGCTGGCCGGTGCGCTGCTCGGCTCGGTGCTGCTGCTGGACAAGGACTCCGCCGAGCCCCAGTCGTCCGACGCGGAGCTGGCCGCCGCGCTGGCGGGGCTCACCGACGGCGGCTTCGTGAAGCCGAGCCAGAACGTGCGCCCTGCACAGCTCGCCGTCGTGCTCACCGGTGGCAAGGCCGCTGGCGACGGCGCCGGTGACCGGGCCGCCACGCTCGCGCGCTTCGCCGCCCAGCTCGACCGCTCCGGCGCGGGCACGGTGCTCACGGGCGACCCGTCCTCGGCGGAGGGCACCGGCGCTGTCGGCGTCGCCCGCGCCGACACGTCCATGACCTCGGTTCTGTCTACTGTGGACAACGTGAACACGGCGGCCGGTCGCGTGGCGACCATCCTGGCGCTGCGCGAGCAGCTCGAGGGCAACGCGGGCCGCTACGGTGTCGCAGGCAACGCGCAGGGCCCCGCTCCCGGCGTCAACCAGCAGGGGCAGTAGCCCTCACGCGGGGTTCAGCAGTCCGCCCCACGCCTCGACGAACCCGGGGAACGTCTTGCCGACGGTCGCCGGGTTCTCCACCTCGACGCCCGCGACGCGCAGGCCCAGCACGGCGCCCGCCATCACGAGCCGGTGGTCGTCGTAGGTGTGGAAGACGCCGCCGTGCAGCGGCGCCGGGCGGATGCGCAGGCCGTCCTCGGTCTCGGTGACGTCGCCGCCTAGCGCCGTCAGCTCCGTGGCGAGCGCGGCCAGCCGGTCCGTCTCGTGCCCGCGCAGGTGGGCGACGCCGGAGATGACCGACGGCCCGTCGGCGAAGCACAGCAGCGCCGCGATCACCGGGGTCAGCTCGCCGACCTCGTGGAGGTCCAGCGTCGCGCCCGGCAGCCTGCCCTGGCCCGTGACCGTCAGCCCGCCGTCGTCGAGCGTCACGTCGGCGCCCAGCTCGCGGACGAGGCTGCGCAGCCAGTCTCCGGGCTGGGTCGTCTCGGCGGGCCAGCCCGCGACCCGTACCGTGCCGCCCGTCACGAGCGGCGCCACCACGAACGGCGCCGCCGTCGACAGGTCCGGCTCCACTGTGTAGTCATCCAGTGACAGCGAGGTGGCGGGCACGTGGAACTCGTCGAGGTGCCGCTCCGGAGCCGCGCCGAAACGGCGCAGCATGTCCAGCGTCATCGCGATGTGCGGCTCGCTCGGCGGCTTGCCGATCAGCCGCACCGTGACCCCTGACTCGAACGCGGGGGCCGCGAGCAGCAGCGCGGACAGGAACTGGCTCGACGCGGAGGAGTCCAGCTCGACGGCACCGCCCGGCAGGCCGCCGCGCCCGCGCACGGTGAACGGCGGGGCACCCCTGCCCTCGTCGTCGAGGTCGGCTCCGAGTGCGCGCAGGGCCGTCAGCAGCGGCGAGAGGGGACGGCGGCGGATCGCGGGGTCACCGTCGAAGCGCACCGTGCGGGCCCCGAGCGCGGCCAGCGGCGGGGTGAAACGCGCCACCGTGCCCGCGTTGCCCAGGTCGATCGACACCTCGCCCTCGCCCGGCGTGAGCGGCTGCACCCGCACACCTTCCGGCGTGTGCTCCGAGGTGGCCCCCAGCCGGCTCAGCGCGGCGAGCATGAGCCGGGCGTCGCGCGAGTCGAGCGGCGCGCGCACCAGCGTGGGCCGGGTCGACAGGGCGGCGAGCACATAGGCGCGATTGGTGATCGACTTCGAACCCGGGACGCGGATCGTGGCGTCGACCTTGTCCTCGGCAACCGGCGCTGTCCAGGAGTTTCGCACGGGCACGCCACCACTGTGGCACAGCGCCCGCCACGCGGTGCGGGTGAGGCTTGCGGCGCGATCCCGGCGAGGTGCGATAAGGTGGAAGCCCGTGGGACTTCAGCCGCGGACAACCAAGTACGTATTCGTCACGGGAGGCGTCGCCTCCTCTCTGGGTAAGGGGCTCACGGCGTCCAGCCTGGGTCAGCTCCTCACCGCTCGTGGTCTCCGGGTCACGATGCAGAAGCTCGACCCCTACCTGAACGTCGACCCCGGGACGATGAACCCGTTCCAGCACGGCGAGGTCTTCGTCACCGAGGACGGCGCCGAGACCGACCTCGACATCGGTCACTACGAGCGGTTCCTCGACCGCGACCTGTCCGGTTCGGCGAACGTGACCACCGGCCAGGTGTACTCGACGGTGATCGCCAAGGAGCGCAGGGGCGAGTACCTCGGCGACACCGTGCAGGTGATCCCGCACATCACCGACGAGATCAAGACGCGCATCATGGCCGTCGCCGAGTCGGACGGCACCGGGCTGCGTCCCGACGTGGTGATCACGGAGGTCGGCGGCACGGTGGGCGACATCGAGTCGCTGCCGTTCCTCGAGGCCTGCCGTCAGGTCCGCCACGACGTCGGCAGGGACAACTGCTTCTTCCTGCACGTGTCGCTCGTGCCCTACCTCGCGCCGTCCGGCGAGCTGAAGACCAAGCCCACGCAGCACTCCGTCGCCGCCCTGCGCAACATCGGCATCCAGCCCGACGCGCTCGTCTGCCGCGCCGACCGTGACCTGTCCGAGGACCTCAAGCGCAAGATCGGCCTGATGTGCGATGTGGACACCGAGGCCGTGATCGCCTGCCCCGACGCCCGCTCGATCTACGACATCCCCAAGGTGCTGCACGGCGAGGCGCTCGACGCCTACGTGGTGCGGCGGCTCGGGCTGCCGTTCCGGGACGTCGACTGGACGGTGTGGGGTGACCTGCTCGACCGCGTGCACAACCCCACGGAGACCGTTCGGATCGCCCTCGTCGGCAAGTACATCGACCTGCCGGACGCCTACCTGTCGGTGACCGAGGCGCTGCGCGCGGGCGGGTTCGCCCACCGCGCCAAGGTGGAGATCGTCTGGGTGCCCTCCGACGAGGCGACCACCCCCGCCGGTGCCGCGGCCGCGCTGTCCGGTGTGGACGGTGTGCTGATCCCCGGCGGGTTCGGCGTGCGCGGCATCGAGGGCAAGATCGGCGCCATCCAGTACGCGCGCACGCGCAAGATCCCGGTGCTGGGTCTGTGCCTCGGGCTGCAGTGCATGGTGATCGAGACCGCGCGGCACCTCGCCGGCATCGCCGACGCCAACTCGGCGGAGTTCGACGAGACCACCGCCAACCCGGTGATCTCGACGATGGCCGACCAGAAGGACGTCGTGTCGGGCGACCGCGACATGGGCGGCACGATGCGCCTTGGCGCCTACCCGGCGAAGCTGCTGCCGGGCTCGCAGGTGGCCGAGGCCTACGGCACGCGCGAGGTCTCCGAACGGCACCGCCACCGCTACGAGGTCAACAACGCCTACCGCAAGCGGCTCTCCGACGCGGGCCTGGTGTTCTCCGGGCTCTCGCCCGACGACCGGCTCGTGGAGTTCGTGGAGCTGCCCAAGGAGGAGCACCCGTTCTTCGTCGGCACGCAGGCGCACCCCGAGCTCAAGAGCAGGCCGACCCGGCCCCACCCGCTGTTCGACGCGTTCGTGCGCGCGGTCGTGGAGTACCGCACCGCCGAGCGGCTTCCCGTGGAGCTGCCCGAGACCTCGTCCGTGGGCGCGCGATGAGCGAGCCCGGCTCGCACGAGTTCACCGTGGTGTCCTCTGAGGACATCCACATCGGACGCGTCGTGGGCCTGCGAATCGACGAGCTCGTGATGCCCGGTGGTGGCACGGCACGCAGGGAGGTCGTCGAGCACCTCGGGGCCGTCGCCGTGTGCGCGGTGGACGACGACGGCGCAGTGACGCTGGTCCACCAGTACCGGCACCCGCTACGCGACCGGCTGTGGGAGCTGCCAGCCGGCCTGCTCGACAAGGACGGCGAGGACCCGCTCGACACGGCGGCCCGCGAGCTCGTGGAGGAGGCCGGTCTCGCCGCGCGGCGCTGGGACACCCTCGTGGACGTGGCCGCATCGCCCGGCTTCACCGACGAGGTCGTGCGCGTTTACCTCGCGCGCGACCTCACCGCCGTGGAGCGCGAGGTGCACGGCGAGGAGGAGGCCGACCTGGTGATCACCACGGTCCCGCTCGCGCAAGCCGTGCGGATGGTGCTCGCGGGCGACATCGTCAACGGAGCGACGGTGGCGGGTGTGCTCGCGGCGCACGCGGTGCTCACCGGGGTGGAACAGGCGCGCCCGGCGCGGACGCCGTGGCGGGACCGCCCGACGTCGTTCGCGGCCCGGCTGCGTTAGGTCGTGTCTGACAATTCTCTGCCGTGCGAGCGGGCAACCGGATCGGCAGACACGACCTAGTCGCGCAGGGGGCGGCCTCTGCCGTCGTAGCCGCCGTTGACCAGCAGCAGGATGCCGTCGATCAGCGGCCACAGCGCCCCGGCGCCGAGCGTGAAGAGGGTGACGAGCAGCTGGGCCACGGCCATGCTCGTGTGCCCGGTGTAGAAGCGGCCCGTGCCCACGGGGATCAGGATCTGCAGCACACCGGCGACGATGCGCGACTTCTCGGACCGTTCCACCTCGGTGGGCGGCGGGGCGTGGGGCAGCCCGTAGCTGCGGGGCTCCAGCGGCGGCAGCAGGTACACCGGCCGGGGCGCCGGCAGGTCCGTGAACAGGGGCCGGATGTCGGCCCTGGTGTGCGCGGCCAGTGCGGTGGCGACGCGCTCCTCGTACTCCGCGGCCGTGAGCCTGCCCTCGGAGAAATGGTCGCCGAGCAGGCGGCACGCCTCGTCGCGCTCGGCGGTGCCGATGCGCAGGATCTCCGAATCGGGATCGCCTGGCATGTTCCCACGTTACCGGAGCCCGCGGGGTGCGGGAGTCTACAGTGACCGCGTGGTGACCTCGGACGGCGCGTCGGTGACCAAGGTCGTGGCCGCGTACCTCGACCACCTTGTCGTCGAGCGCGGCACCGCGACCAACACCGTCGAGTCCTACGCGCGCGACCTCCGTCGCTACGCCGCGCACCTCGCGCGATCCGGCGTCACCGAGCTGTCCTCGGTGGAACCAGGGCACGTCACGGCGTTCGGTGTGGCACTGCGTGAGGGCGACGACGAGCACCGGCCGCTCGCGGCGTCGTCGGCGGCGAGGGCGCTCGTGGCCGTGCGCGGGCTGCACCGCTTCGCCCACGCCGACGGGCTCACCGAGCACGACCCCGCACGTGACGTCAAACCGCCCGCCCCCGCGCGGCGGCTGCCCAAGGCGCTGCCGGTGCACGACGTGCTGCGCCTGCTCGACATGCCGCCCGCCGAGGGCGTGCGCCCGCTGCGCGACCGCGCGCTGCTGGAGCTGCTGTACTCCACCGGCGCCCGCATCTCCGAAGCGGTCGGCCTCGACCTCGACGATCTGGACGGCGATGAGCGCACGGTGCTGCTCGACGGCAAGGGCGGCCACCAGCGGCTCGTGCCGGTGGGGCGGCCCGCGCTGGAGGCCGTCAACGCGTACCTGGTGCGGGCGCGGCCCGTGCTCGCGAGCCGGGGGCGGGGGACCGCCGCTGTGTTCCTCAACTCGCGTGGCGGCAGGCTGTCCCGGCAGAGCGCGTGGCAGGTGCTCAAGACCAACGCCGAGCGGGCGGGGCTCGCCGCCACGGTCTCGCCGCACACCCTGCGGCATTCCTTCGCGACGCATCTGCTCGAAGGCGGCGCCGACGTGCGGGTGGTGCAGGAACTGCTGGGGCACGCGTCGGTCACGACCACGCAGGTTTACACTCTGGTAACGGTGAACACTCTGCGTGAGGTCTACGCGACGGCCCATCCCCGGGCGTTCGGCTGACCGGCGGAAGTACTCCGTTCGCGCCCGGCGAGCCGCATTGCTGGTGCTCTACGTGCCCGAATAGGCTGGCGCCGTCCATGGCCGAACGAGGAGCTTTCGCCACATGTCGACATCCCAGAGACCGGCAAGGCGCGTTCCGGACGATCTCAGCCGGGTGAGCATCGCGACCGAGACCGGCGGCGATAGTGGGGAGTACGACGTGACCGCGGCGGAGGAGCCGAACGGCAAGGACGCCAAGAACAAGCTCGGTCCGACCGGCCGTCCGCGCCGGGAGATTCCCGAGCCGCCGCTGCTGGAGAGGCACGGGCCCGCGAGGGTCGTCGCGATGTGCAACCAGAAGGGCGGCGTCGGCAAGACCACCTCGACCATCAACCTCGGCGCCGCGCTTGCCGAGTACGGCAGGCGCGTGCTGCTCGTGGACTTCGACCCGCAGGGCGCCCTCTCCGTCGGGCTCGGCATCCAGCCGCACGAGCTGGACCAGACCGTCTACAACGTGATCATGGAACGCTCGGTGGACATCGAGGGCGTCGTCCGCAAGACGCGGGTCGAGAACGTGGACCTGCTGCCGAGCAACATCGACCTCTCGGCCGCCGAGGTGCAGCTCGTCGCCGAAGTGGGCCGCGAGCACACGTTGCTGAGGGTGCTGAGACCCGTGATGGACCAGTACGACTATGTTCTAGTCGACTGCCAGCCGTCGCTCGGGCTGCTCACCGTCAACGCGCTCACCGCGGCCGACGGCGTGATCATCCCGCTGGAGTGCGAGTTCTTCAGTTTGCGTGGCGTGGCGTTGCTCATCGACACCATCGAGAAGGTGCGCGAGCGGCTCAACCCCAAACTGGACATCACCGGGATTCTCGCCACCATGTTCGATCCGAGAACCCTGCATTCGAAGGAGGTCATGGCGCGCGTGGTGGAGGCATTCGGGGACACCGTGTTCGACACGGTGATCAACCGCACCGTGCGATTCCCTGAGACCACTGTGGCCGGCGAGCCGATCACTCGCTGGGCCCCCAGGTCGGCCGGCGCGACGGCGTACCGCGCGCTGGCGCGCGAGGTGATCGCTCGGTGAGCAGGCGAGCTTCCCTGCCCGGTGCGTCAGAGCTCTTCCGCAGGACCAGCAGCCCGGTGTTCGCGGACACCCCCGTGGTGCCCGACCCCGCCCCGGCGGGCAACGGGCACGGTGGCTCCCGCTCCAACGGCGACGGCGCCGGAAGCGCCGAGGGCAGCGAACCGGGGCGCGGCGAGCGGCAGCTCGCGCGGTCGGCCACGGCCCGGCGCGGCTCCGGCAGGCAGAAACACGACGCCAAGATCACGGTGTACGTCTCCGGCGAGGAGCTGCTCGCGATGGAGCACGCCCGACTGACGCTGCGCGGCTCGCACGACCTCGCGGTGGACCGGGGCCGGATCGTCCGGGAGGCGGTGGCGGTGCTGCTCGCCGACTTCGACCAGCACGGCGAGGATTCGGTGCTGGTGCGACGGTTGCGCGACGGCCAGCTCGCCGCCGAGGAAGCCGCGAACTGATGGAGGAGGGGGCCCCGCCCCAGCCGGCCCCCGAGGTGCCCGTTCCGGAGACACCCGAGGAGGGCGGTTCGGCGTCCCGGTTCAAGGTGCGCCTCGCCAACTTCGAGGGGCCGTTCGACCTGCTGCTGCAGCTGATCTCACAGCACCAGCTCGACGTGACCGAGGTGGCGTTGCACCAGGTCACGGACGACTTCATCGCCTACACGCGTGCGCTGGGCGCCGAATGGGACCTCGACGAGGTCACCGAGTTCCTCGTGATCGCGGCGACGCTGCTCGACCTCAAGGCGGCCCGGCTGCTGCCCGCGGGCGACGTCGAGGACGAGGACGACCTGGCGCTGCTGGAGGCCAGGGACCTGCTGTTCGCGCGCGTGCTTCAGTACCGGGCGTACAAGCAGGTGGCGGCGCTGTTCGCCGAGCTGGAGGCCGGTGCGCTGCGGCGTTACCCTCGGTCGGTGGCGCTGGAGGAGCGCTACCTCGGGTTGCTGCCCGAGGTGATGCTCGGGGTGACGCCGGAGAAGTTCGCCGACCTCGCGCTCACGGTGTTCAAACCCAAACCGCCGCCCACCGTGTCGCTGGACCACATCCACGCGGGCAGGGTGTCGGTGCGCGAGCACGCGGCCGTGCTGCGGGTGCGGCTGGCCGAGACGGGCGGTGCGACGTTCGGCGAGCTGGTCTCCGACTGCGAGCACACGATCGAGGTGGTGGCCCGCTTCCTGGCGCTGCTGGAGCTGTACCGGGAGTCGTCGGTGCAGTTCGAGCAGGCCGAGGCGCTCGCGGAGCTGCACGTGCGATGGACCGGCGGGAGCGTCGACGAGGCCGCCGCGGAGGCGGAACGTGACCGCGCCGCCGACGCCGAGGACGAGGAGTACGGGTGAGTGAGCCAGACACCGAGCAGGTGACGACCGGGGCGGAACCGGAGCCGCGGCCGGACCCCGCGCAGGAACCGGACCCGGTGCCGCGGCGGGAGGCCGAGGCCGCGCCGGAGCCGGTGCCGCTGGACATCGACGCCGAGGACGACGCCACTGCTGAGAACGGTCCCCACGGGCACGCTGGTCGCAGCGAACGTGACCCCGGTGCTCCTGGGACCACCGACGACGGTGATGACCCAGAGGCGGCCCAGGGCGAGGAGAGCGGCGACACCAGTCTCGTCGCCGTCGCCGCCGACCGGGCCCTGCCCGACCTGACCTCCTACGACGCGCTCGTCTCCGCGCTGGAGGCGCTGCTGCTCGTGGTGGACACGCCGGTGGACGAAGAGGTGCTCGCCGGGGCCGTCGACCAGCCCGTCGACCGCGTCACCGAGACGCTGCGGTCGATGGCGGGCGACTACGCCGACCGCGCCAGCGGCATCGACCTGCGCCGCGTCGGCGAGGGCTGGCGGTTCTACACGCGCGACACGTACGCGCCGTTCGTGGAGAAGATGCTGCTCGACGGGCAGCGCTCGAAGCTGACGAGGGCGGCGCTGGAGACGCTGGCCGTGATCGCCTACCGCCAGCCGGTCACGCGCTCGCGCGTCGCGGCGGTGCGTGGCGTGAACGTCGACGGCGTGATCCGCACGCTCGTCGCGCGGGGGCTCATCGAGGAGTCCGGCGCCGATCCCGAGACCGGTGGCACGCTGTACGTGACGACCGAACTGTTCCTGGAGCGGTTGGGGCTGTCGTCGCTGAACGACCTGCCGCCGATCGCCCCCCTGCTGCCGGAAGTGGACTCCATCGATGAGATCTGACCAACCCGAAGGCGTGCGCCTGCAGAAGGTGCTCGCGCAGGCGGGCGTGGCCTCGCGGCGCGCGTCCGAGGAGCTGATCGCGCGCGGCCGGGTGAGCGTCGACGGCGAGGTCGTGCGCGAGCAGGGCCGCCGCGTGGACCCGGACACGGCCGTGATCCATGTCGACGGCCTGCGCGTGATCCTGCGCGACGACCTTGTGTACTTCGCGTTCAACAAGCCCAAGGGCGTGCACAGCACGATGACCGACGACCAGGGCAGGCCCTGCGTCGGGGACTACGTGCGCGAACGGCGCGAACGGCTCTTCCACGTCGGCAGGCTCGACGCCGAGACCGAGGGCCTGCTCCTGCTGACCAACGACGGCGACCTCGCGCACCGGCTCATGCACCCTTCGTTCCATGTGCCCAAGACCTACCTCGCCGAGGTCGACGGCACCGTCCCGCGTGGGCTCGGCAAACGGCTGCGAGCCGGCGTCGAACTCGA
Source organism: Prauserella endophytica (assembly GCF_005146945.1). Classification (GTDB taxonomy): domain Bacteria; phylum Actinomycetota; class Actinomycetes; order Mycobacteriales; family Pseudonocardiaceae; genus Prauserella_A; species Prauserella_A endophytica. The sequence continues at coordinate 19,629 of NZ_SWMS01000041.1, read as the reverse complement.
GGACGGGCCCGTGAAGGCCGACGAGTTCCGGGTGAAGGACGTCCGGCCGGGCCGCACGTTGGTGGAGGTCGTGCTGCACGAGGGGCGCAAGCACATCGTGCGCCGCCTGCTCGCCGAGGTCGGCCACCCGGTGCGCAAGCTCGTGCGGACCGCCGTTGGCGACGTGCAGCTCGGCAACGTCAAGCAGGGCGCGCTTCGGCCGCTGAACCGCGCCGAGATCGGCAGCCTCTACCGGGCCGTCGAACTCTAGAGCCAAGGCTGCCGGGCTGCAGTGAAGGCCACCATGCCTGCGCCCACCCGTCTCCCACCACCACCCAAACGGAGACGCTGCGCGCCGCTGTGTTGATTCCAACGCAGTGATGGTGGCCTTCACTGCAGCCGGGGTGGGGTGGCTACGGCGTGTCACCGGCCGTGCGCGTGAGGCCGGTGGTCTTGCGCTGAAGGGCCCGCGCCACCGGCTCCACCACCCGCGCCGCGATGGGGCCGAGCACGGCCATCAGCAGCACGTAGGTCGTCGCCAGCGCGGCGAGCTCGCCCTCCACGGCGCCCGCGCTCACCGCGAGGCCGGCGATGACGATCGAGAACTCACCCCTCGCGACCAGCGCGGCACCCGCGCGGGCCTGGCCGAGCCTGCCGATGCCCGCGCGCCGGGCCGCCCACCAGCCGGTGGCGATCTTGGTCAGCGTGGTCACGACGGCGAGGACGACGGCCCAGGCCAGCACCGGCGGGATCGAGGCCGGGTTGGTGTTGAGGCCGAACACCACGAAGAACACGGCGGCGAACACGTCGCGCAGCGGCTCCAGCAGCCGCGTGGCGTTCTCGGCCGTCGACCCGGAGATCGCGATGCCCAGCAGGAACGCGCCCACCGCGGCCGACACCTGCAGCGCCGAGGCGAACCCGGCCACGAGCAGCGCCGCGCCGAACACCTTGAGCAGGAACACCTCGCGGTCTTCGCTGTCCACGATCGCGGAGACGAAGCGGCCGTAGCGCAGCGCGACGACGAGCACGACGGTGATCACGGCGAGCGAGATGCCGACCGCCTGCAGGCCGCCGAGGAAGCTGATGCCGCCCAGCACGGCCGTGAGGATCGGCAGGTACACGGCCATCGCGAGGTCCTCGAACACCAGCACCGAAAGCACCACCGGCGTCTCGCGGTTACCGAGCCGGCCGAGGTCGCCGAGGACTTTGGCGATGATGCCCGACGAGGAGATGTAGGTGACGCCCGCCATCACCAGCGCGCCGACCGGGCCCCAGCCAAGCAACAGCGCCACGGCGGCCCCCGGCGCGGCGTTGAGGACGATGTCGAGCACACCGGCCATCCACGACCGCTTCAGCCCCGTGAAGAGCTCGGCCGCGGAGTACTCGAGGCCCAGCAGCAACAGCAGCAGGACGACGCCGATCTCACCGGCGATCTGCGTGAACTCACCGATGTCGCCGAGCGGCAGCACCCCGCCCTGGCCGAAGCACAGGCCACCCACCAGGTACAGGGGGATCGGAGAGAGTCCGATCCGGCCCGCGAGTCTGCCGAGTGCGCCCAGCGCGAAAAAGACGGCGCCTAGTTCGATCAGTTCGAGTGCTGTGTGATCCACGTACTCAGCCGTGCTTGAGGATCTTGAAAGCGGCTTCGAGACCCTCCGCCGTGCCGACCGCCACGAGCAGGTCGCCCGCGGTGAAGGTGAAGTCCGGGGTCGGCGACGGGTGCACCTGGCCCGCGCGCATCACCGCGACCACCGACACGCCGGTGCGGGTGCGGATCGCGGTGTCACCGAGCGTGCGGCCGTCGAACGGCGAGCCGGCCTTGATCGGCAGCTGCTTGGTGTTGATGCCCGGCAGCTCCCGGTGCTCCTCGGTGAGCTGTGCCACGAGCTGAGGGGCCCCGAGCAGGTTCGCCAGCGCGCCCGCCTCCTCGGCCGTGAGTGGCAACGAGGCCAGGCACGCGTCGGGATCGTCGGACTTCGAGACGATCAGTTCGATCTTGCCGTCCCGCTGGGTGACCACGCCGACCCTGCGGCCGTTGCCGATGGCGAAGTCCTTACGGACGCCGATTCCCGGCAGGGGAGTTACTTCGACGTTCACGTATCCCAAGGTAACCCATTCGGCACTCGAAACAGCTCCCGACCGGTTTGGCTGGACTGTCCATTTCGGTCAACGCGCGGGCCGTTCAGGGGGGTCCGTACGATCAGGACCTGTCGGGTGGCTAGCAGGGAGGGGTGAGACCGGGTGCTGACGGCCATAGCGGCCCATTTCGTGCTCGCGGCGTTCCTGCCGTTGATCGCGCGCCGGTGGGGGAGGGCCGCGTTCGTCGTCGGTGCGCTGGCCCCCGCGGCGACGCTCGTCTTCGCGCTGAGCCGGGCGAGCGGCGCACTGGCCGAGCGACACCCGGTGGAAACGTTCGCGTGGGCCCCGAACATCGGTCTGGAGTTCACCACGCGCTTCGACGAGCTCGCGTTGCTGATGATCGTGCTCGTGTCGGGCATCGGCGCGCTGGTGCTGTGTTACTACGCGTGCTACGCCAAGCCGGGCGACCGAGCCGTCAGCCGCGACTCGTCACTGCTGGTGCTGTTCGCGGGCTCCATGCTCGGCCTCGTTCTCGCCGACGACGTCATCTCGCTGTACATCTTCTGGGAGCTCACCACGGTGTGCTCCTTCCTGCTGGTCGGCGGGGAGGGCCTCACCAGGAAGCTGCGCAAGTCGGCGACCCAGGCGCTGCTCGTGACGAGCCTCGGCGGTCTGGCGATGCTGCTGGGCCTGCTCCTGCTCGCCACGGCGGCCGGAACCACCCGCATCTCGGAGATCATCGCGAACCCGCCGGGCGGCGGAGTGGTGACGGCGGCGGTGCTGCTGATCCTGCTCGGCGCGTTCACCAAGTCCGCGCAGGTGCCCTTCCACCCCTGGCTGCCCGGCGCGATGGTGGCGCCGACGCCGGTGAGCGCGTACCTGCACGCGGCCGCGATGGTGAAGGCCGGTGTCTACCTCGTCGCGCGGTTCGCCCCCGGCTTCTCGGACCTGCCGGCCTGGTGGTTGCCGATCGTGGTGCTCGGGCTCTGGACGATGGTGCTGGGCGGCTTCCGCGCGCTGCGGCAGCACGACCTCAAGACGTTGCTGGCGTACGGCACCATCAGCCAGCTCGGCTTCCTGATGGTGCTCGTCGGCGCGGGCACGTGGATCGCGGCGCTCGCGGACGTGACGCTGGTGCTCGCCCACGGGCTGTTCAAGTCGGCGCTGTTCCTCACCGTCGGCATCATCGACAAGCGCACCGGCACCCGCGACATCCGCGAGCTGTCCGGGCTCGGCGCGCGCTGGCCCGCGCTGACGGTGTTCGCGACGCTCGCCGTGCTGTCCATGGCCGGATTCCCGCCGCTGCTCGGCTTCGTCGGCAAGGAGGCGGCCATCGAAGGCCTGCTCCACGGCGAGCCGAAGGACTTGCTGCTGCTCGCGGGCGTGGTGCTCGGCTCGGTGTTCACCGTGGCCTACAGCCTGCGGTTCCTGGTGGGCGCGTTCGGCGCCCGGCCGACGGTCGCGCCCACCGAGGCCCCACCGTCGGGCACCGTGATGACCACGATCGTCGGCATCCCGGCGGTCGCGGGCCTCGTGCTCGCGTTCGTGCCCGGGCTGGTGGAGCCGCTGCTCGCCGGGTACGCCGACGCCTACTCGGCGAATCCGCCCGACTACCACCTCGGGCTCTGGCACGGCTTCAAGCTGCCGTTGCTGCTGAGCATCGCGATCATCATCGCCGGTTACCTGCTGCACCGTACGGCGCTCGCGCCGAGGCTCGCGGGCTGGGTCCCGGGGCCGCTGCACGCCCAGCGCGGCTACCAGGCCAGCGTGGACGGTCTCGTCGCGCTCGCCCAGTCCGTGACCGGGCGCCTGCAGGCGGGTTCGCTGCCCATCTATCTCGGCGTGATCCTCGTGACGATGGTCGCCGTGCCCGGGGCGGGGCTGCTTTCGGGCATCGAGACACCCGTGGACCTGCGCGCGTGGGACTCGCTGCTGCAGGTGCCGCTCGCGGCACTGGTGCTCGTGGCGGCCGGCACGGTGGTGCTCGCGCGGCGGCGGCTCACCGCCGTGCTCCTCACCGGCGTGGTCGGCTACGGCATCGGCGCGCTGTTCATCGTGGACGGTGGCGCCGACCTCGCGCTGGCACAGTTCCTCGTCGAATCGCTCACCCTCGTGGTGTTCGTCTTCGTGATCCGGCGGTTCCCGCCGCGCTTCGTCGACGGCCGGCCGTACTTCCCCAGGGCCCGCTGGGTCAAGGCCGGACTCGCGGCCGTGGCCGGCACGTTCGTCGCCGTGCTGGCGGTGCTCTTCTCCGGGAGCCGGCAGGGCATGCCCGAGGCGAGCCGGTTCTACGCCGAGAACGCCGAGAGTGCGACGGGCGCCACCAACGTCGTCAACGCGATCATCGTCGACTTCCGCGCCTTCGACACGATCGGCGAGATCGCGGTGCTCGCCATCGCGGCGACGGGCGCGGCGAGCCTGATCCTCGCCCGCGCGCGACAGCGGCCATCCGGCGGCTACGTGCCCGAGGACGCCGGAAGCGAACGGACGGAGGTGAAGCAGTGAGCACCGAACCGGACCGCGAACTCGAGCGGGTGCCGTGGGCGGAGTGGGACCGGCCGCGCGACCGGTGGCTGATGGCCGAGCACAACTGCAACACCTGGCCGCGCTCGCTGCTGCTCGAGGTCTGCGCCCGCATCGTCTTCCCGACCGTGCTGATGGTGTCGGTGTACCTGCTCTTCGCCGGGCACCACGACGCGGGCGGCGGGTTCAGCGGCGGGCTCGTCGCCGGGCTGGCGTTCGTGCTGCGGTACGTGGCCGGTGGCAGCGCGGAACTCGCCGCGACCGTCCGGATCAGGCCGCCGGTGGTGATCGGCAGCGGGCTCAGCATCGCGGTGCTCACGGCGCTCGTGCCCGCACTGGTAGGCCAGCCCGTGCTGTCCTCGGCGATCTGGAAGCTCTCCCTGCCAGTGCTCGGCGAGCTGAAGTTCACCACCAACCTGTTCCTCGACATCGGGGTGTACCTGCTGATCGTCGGCGTCGTCATCGACCTGCTCCGCACGGTCGGTGCGGGCACGGAGCTGGGCGGACCCGGGCTCGACGACGAGACGCTCGAGCGCGAGGAGGTGGAGCGCACGTGACCGTGAACATCACCATGGCCGTGGTGCTCGCGGGGCTCTACACGGTCGGCTTCTACCTCCTCATGCAGCGTTCCCTGATGCGCGTGATCCTCGGCATCGTGATCCTCGGCCACGGCGCGAACCTGTTCCTCCAGGTCGCGGGCGGCCCGCCGGGGGAGCCGGTGTTCGCGGGCTCCGCGCTGATCGAGGCGATGGTCGACCCGCTGCCGCAGGCCCTCGCGCTCACCGCCATCGTCATCACCTTCGCGCTCACCACGTTCCTGCTGGCACTGGCGTACCGCTCGTGGGCGCTGCTCGGCCACGACGAGGTGCAGGACGACGTCGAGGACCGGCGGATCCGCGAGGCGGAACGGCGGCGCGAGGGCATGGACGAGTCCGACGAGCCCGACACCGAGCCCGCGGAGGCGGTCGCCGGGTTCGAGGCCCCCGAGGCGAGTGAGGAGGTGCCGAGGTGACCGTCCTCGTCGCATTGCCGGTGCTGCTGCCTCTGCTCGCCGCCGCACTGTCGCTGATCGTGATGCGCTCGCCTCGCATGCAGCGGCTGATCGGCGCCACCGTGCTCACCGCCATCGCGGTGATCGCCGGCGCGCTGCTCGCGGAGGCCGACAAGCACGGCCCCGTCGTGCTGCAGCTCGGCGGCTACGCGGCGCCGTTCGGGATCACGCTGGTCGCCGACCGGCTCGCCGCGCTGCTGCTGCTGACCTCGGCGCTGGTGACGCTCGCCGTGCTGATCTTCTCGATCGGCCAGCGCATCACCGACTACGGCAGGCAGACCGCGTCCACCGCGTTCCACCCGATGTACCTGATGCTGTGCACGGGTGTCTCGCTGGCCTACCTCACCGGCGATCTGTTCAACCTCTTCGTCGCCTTCGAGATCATGCTGGCCTCGTCGTACGTGCTGATCACGCGGCGCACCACGGCTGAGCGCGTGCGGGCCAGCATGACGTACGTGATCGTGAGCCTCACGTCGTCGCTGCTGTTCATCACCATGATCGCGCTGGTGTACGCGGCGACGGGCACCGTGAACCTCGCGGCGCTGCCGGAGAAGATCGGCGAGCTCGACCCCGGAGTGCAGACGAGCCTCGGGCTGCTCATGGTCGTGGTGTTCGGGATCAAGGCCGCGCTCGTGCCGCTGCACTTCTGGCTCCCGGACAGCTACCCGACCGCCCCGGCGCCGATCACCGCGGTGTTCGCGGGCCTGCTCACCAAGGTGGGTGTGTACGCGCTGATCCGCACCCAGACGCTGGTGTTCATCCACGACGAGAGCTGGACGGTGCTGCTGGTCGTCGCGCTGCTGACGATGATCGTCGGCGTGCTCGGCGCGATCGCGCAGAACGACCTCAACCGGATGCTGTCCTTCCTGCTCGTCAGCCACATCGGCTACATGCTGTTCGGCCTGGCGCTGTTCACCGTGATCGGCCTGGCGGGCGTGATCCTGTACGTGGTGCACCACATCACGGTGCAGGCGGCGCTGTTCCTCACCAGCGGTCTGATCACGCGGCACACCGGAACCGTGTCGCTGCACGCGATGTCCGGTGTGGCCAAGGCGTACCCGCTGGTGGCGGTGTTGTTCGCACTGCCAGCGCTGAGTCTCGCCGGCATCCCGCCGTTCTCGGGGTTCGTCGCCAAGATCGCGCTGCTGCAGGCGGGCGCGGCCGTGGGGACCCCCGCGGCCTACGCCGTCACCGCGGCGGCCGTGCTGACGAGCCTGCTGACGCTCTTCGCGGTGACCAAGATCTGGGTGGGCGCGTTCTGGGGCAAGGTCGGCGAGCCGCATCCCGATCCAGATCCGACCGACGAGGTGACGGTGGGCACCGGCTCGACGTCGAAGGGCATGCTCGTGGCCACCGGAGGGCTGGTGGCGGTCAGCGTGCTGATCGCCGTGTTCGCGGGTCCGCTGGCGGACATGAGCGAGCGCGCGGCCGCGGACCTGCTCGACGGCGGCGCCTACCGGACCGCCGTGCTGGGCGAGGCGGGTGGTGATTGATGCGCAGGATCTCGCCCTCGCTGCTGGTCTGGCTCGTACTGGTGTGGCTGATGCTCTGGGGCTCGCTGGATGCGAGCACCGCGATCTTCGGAGTGCTGCTCGCGTTCGCGGTGCTGCTGTTCTTCCCGCTGCCGGTGCACCGGTGGAACATCTTCAGCCGTCCGCTGCGCCTGGTGGGCCTGGCCGTGTACGTCGTGTGGGACCTGGTGCAGTCGGCGGTGCGGCTCGCGTTCGACGAGTTCCGCCACGGCTCCAAGGTCAAGGCGGCGATCGTGGCGGTACCCGTGCTGTCCGATGTGGACCACGTGATCGCCTCCGCGGCCAACGTGCTCTCGCTGGGCCCCGGACGGTTCGTGCTGCAGATCGACCGGACCAACCGGATCTGGTACGTCTACGCGCTCGGTGTCCAGTCGCGCGTGTCCTGCGACAAGATCCACGACGACGCGCTCGACCTGCAGGTGAAGGTCATGCACGCGTACGGCTCCGCCGAGGAGGCCCGCACGGCGCGGTCCCGTGCGGAGGAGGCCAAGCAGCGGCGCCGCGCCCGAACCCGGATGGAGTCCCAATGACCGTCGTCTTCGCGATCACCTTCGGCCTGCTCGGCCTCGCCGGGCTGCTGATCCTGCTGCGGCTGGTCCGCGGCCCGCGCACGCTCGACCGGATCCTCGCGATCGACGTGCTCGTGGTGCTCATCGTGGCCGGGACCTCCGTGGGCATGGCGATGTCGCTGCGCGGCATCTACATCGCGCTGCTGGTGGCCGTGGCCCTGCTCGGGTTCGTCGGCTCGATCTCCGTGGTGCGCCTCGTCGAGCGCAGGGAGGAGTACCGGTGACCGTGCGCGACTGGATCTGTGCGGTGCTCCTGCTCTCTGGGGCGCTGTTCTGCTTGATCGGCGCGTACGGCGTGCTGCGGCTGCCCGACGTGCCCAGCAGGCTGCAGGCGGCCACCAAACCGCAGACGCTCGGCCTGCTGCTGATCCTCGCCGGCACCGCCGTGCGGCTGGAGCCGCGGTACGCGGTGGGCCTCGTGCTCGCCGGCCTGTTCCAGGTGATCACCGCGCCCGTGCTGTCCCAGCTGTTCGGCCGCACCGCTTACCACACCGGCGCCATCGAGAAGTCCACGCTGGTCACCGACGAGCTGGACGAGCGCCTGCGTGCGGAGCGCGGCTGACCGGAAGGCAGAATGGACCCTCGCAAGGCACGACGATTAGCGAGGGAGAACAGTCGGTGGCGGGAGCCCTACGCGGCGTGGTCGCTCTGGACGGCCCATCGGGAACCGGCAAGACCACGGTCGCGCGCAAGCTGGCCGCCAAGCTGGGCGCCGGCTACCTCGACACGGGCGCGATGTACCGCGTCGTCACCCTCGCGGTGCTGCGCGCGGGCATCGATCCCACCGACGCCGCCGCCGTCGCCGCGCTGACCAGCCAGGTACAGGTGGGTGTCGGAACCGACCCCGACAATCCGCGCGCGCAGCTGAACGGCGAGGACGTCGGCGAGGAGATCCGCACCGAGCGGGTCAACGTGGCCGTGTCGCCCGTCTCGGCCGTCCCCGAGGTGCGGCAGGTGCTCGTCGCCGGGCAGCGGGAGATCATCGAGGCCGTGCTGGGCTCGGTGGGCGGCATCGTGGTCGACGGCCGCGACATCGGCACCGTCGTGGCGCCCGGGGCCCCGCTCAAGGTCTTCCTCACCGCGTCGGCCGAGGTGAGGGCCGCGCGGCGCAGCGCGCAGGACTCCGCCGCGGGCAGGGACTCGACGCCCGAGCACGCGCGGGCGTCGGTGGAGCGCCGGGACCAGCTCGACTCCACCAGGACCGTCTCGCCCCTGCGCGCGGCGGAGGACGCCGTGGTGTTCGACACCTCCGAGCTGTCGATCGAGCAGGTGATCACGGCGCTGAGCGAGCTGGCCAGCAGGAGGGGCCTGCTCGGCGGCGAGTTCGCGGAGGCCAGCCGGTGACCGGACTCCCCCGGGGCGCGACGCCCTGGCTGCACGACGTGGGCAGGGTGATCGCCCGGTACCTCTACCGGCCCGCCTACCGGATCCGCGTGCACGGCGCCGCCCGCGTGCCGCGCACGGGCCCAGTCGTGCTGGTCGCCAACCACAGCTCGATGATCGAGCCGCAGCTCATCTTCGGAATGTTGCCGAGGCGCTCGGTGTTCCTCGTCAAGGAGGAGATGTTCTCGGGCCCGGCGGGCTGGGGTCTGCGCCGCATCGGGCAGGTTCCGGTGAAGCGCGGCGTGCCGGACCGGGAGGCGCTGCGCACGGCGACCGAAGTGCTGCGCGACGGCGGGCTCGTGGGGGTGTTCCCCGAGGGCACGCGGGGCGCGGGCGACGTGGCACAGGCCCAGCAGGGCGCCGCGTGGCTGGTGCGGGTGTCGGGCGCGGTCGTGGTGCCCGTGGCGGTGCGCGGGACGCTCAACCCCACGGGCAGACGACGGTTCCGGCCCACGGTGGACGTGCTCGTCGGCGAACCGTTCACAGTGGACGTCGGCAGGGGACGCGCCGCGCTGGCCGAGGGCACCGAGCGCATCAGGGGGACGCTCGCCGCCCTCGTCGAAGAGCTTGACCGGCAACGAGAAGAGAAGCAGAGACAATGACCGAAGCAGACGGCACCTGGTCCGACGAGGCGGAGTTCCTCGCCGCCGACACGGAGGGCGCCGAGGGAGAGCCCGACGACGACGCCGAGCTCGCACAGCCGGTGCTGGCCGTGGTGGGCAGGCCGAACGTGGGCAAGTCCACCCTGGTGAACCGGATCCTGGGCCGCCGCGAGGCCGTCGTGCAGGACGTGCCGGGCGTGACGCGCGACCGCGTCGCCTACGACGCGCTGTGGAACGGGCGCCGGTTCACCGTCGTCGACACCGGCGGCTGGGAGCCGGGCGCCACCGGGCTCCGGGGCTCCGTGGCGGCACAGGCGGAGCTGGCGATGTCCACTTCGGACGCCGTGCTGCTCGTCGTCGACGCCGCCGTGGGCGCGACGGCCACCGACGAGGCGGTCGCGAAGGTGCTGCGGCGTTCGAAGCGGCCCGTGCTGCTGGCGGCCAACAAGGTCGACGACGAGCGCCTGCTCGCGGAGACCGCGTCGCTGTGGTCGCTCGGGCTCGGCGAGCCGCATCCGGTGAGCGCACTGCACGGCCGCAGCTCCGGTGATCTGCTCGACGCGATCGTGAACGCGCTGCCCGAGGCGCCGAGGGACGCCGACCGCGTCGCGGGCGGACCCCGCCGCGTCGCGCTCGTCGGCAAGCCCAACGTCGGCAAGTCCAGCCTGCTCAACAAGCTCACCGGCGAGGAGCGCGCGGTGGTGGACTCGGTCGCGGGCACCACCGTCGACCCCGTCGACTCGCTGGTGGAGCTGGACGGGCAGCTGTGGCGCTTCGTCGACACGGCGGGCCTGCGCAAGCGCGTGCAGACCGCGAGCGGCATGGAGTACTACGCGTCCCTGCGCACGCGGACCGCGATCGACGCCGCCGAGGTGGTGATCGTGCTGCTGGACGCCAGCGAGCCGGTGTCCGAGCAGGACCTGCGGGTGGTGACGCTGGTCGCCGAGGCGGGCCGCGCGCTGGTACTGGCCTTCAACAAGTGGGATCTCGTGGACGAGGACCGGCGGCACCAGCTCGACCGCGAGCTGGACCGGGGACTGGTCCGCGTGCCGTGGGCGGAGCGGGTCAACGTCTCCGCGCTCACGGGCCGCGCCGTCCGCAAGCTGGCGCCCGCGCTGCGCACGGCGCTCGCGTCGTGGGACCAGCGCGTGCCGACCGGGCAGCTCAACGGCTGGCTCTCCGACCTCGTGGCCGCCACGCCGCCCCCGGTGCGCGGCGGCAAGCAGCCGAAGGTGCTCTTCGCGACGCAGGCGGGGATCCGGCCGCCGACGCTCGTGTTGTTCACCACAGGTTTTCTGGAGGCCGGCTACCGCCGCTTCATCGAGCGGAAGTTCCGGGAACGCTTCGGTTTCCAGGGCAGTCCGGTTCGGATCAACGTCCGCGTGCGCGAGAAGAAGCCCAGGAAGTCGCGGTAGGCCCCCTGTGCAGTGAAGGCCACCATGCCTGCGCCCAACGCAGTGAAGGCCACCATGCCTGCGTTCAACGCAGTGAAGGTGGCCTTCACTGCGTCCGCAACGCGACACCGCTCGGCAACCTGCCGTTCACCCTCGGGTATCCTGGTCGGCCGGTAAAGGGGCGCCTCATTCGGAGCCGACCCGGATGAGCTGCTGTGAGGCCGTGTGACTCTCGCGATCGACGCCGCCCCGACCGGGCCCGCCACACCCACCGCGGGTCGTGCGCTGTTCTGGTCCGGTCTCGCCCCGAGCGAGCGGACGCTGCTGGACATCCTGGCCGAGACCGCGGCGCGCCACCCCGGTGCGCCTGCGCTCGACGACGGCACGGAGACGCTGACGTACCGGGCGCTCGCCGAGGAGATCGAGACCGTGCGCGGCAAGCTCGCCGCGGCGGGCATCGGCAGGGGTGACCGCGTCGGCGTCCGGATCTCGTCGGGCACCGCTGAGCTGTACGTCGCGATCCTCGCGGTGCTGTCGCTCGGCGCCGCCTACGTGCCGGTGGACGCCGACGACCCCGCCGAGCGGGCCGAGCTCGTGTTCGGCGAGGCCGGGGTGTGCGCCGTGCTCGGCGACGGTGGCGCGCTCACGCCGTGCGGGACCCCGGGCGGGGCGCCGGGCGCGCCCGCGCCCGGCGACGACGCCTGGATCATCTTCACCTCCGGTTCCACGGGCAGGCCCAAGGGCGTCGCCGTGAGCCACGCGAGCGCGGCCGCGTTCGTCGACGCCGAGGCAGAGCTGTTCCTCGCCGACGAGCCGCTCGGACCCGGCGATCGCGTGCTTGCCGGGCTGTCGGTCGCCTTCGACGCCTCGTGCGAGGAGATGTGGCTCGCGTGGCGGCACGGCGCGTGCCTGGTCCCCGCGCCGAGAGCGCTCGTGCGCACCGGCGTCGACCTCGGCCCGTGGCTGGTGGAGCGGCGGATCACCGTCGTCTCGACCGTGCCTACGCTCGCGGCGCTGTGGCCCGCCGACGCGCTGGAGGAGGTCCGGCTGCTGATCTTCGGCGGCGAGGCGTGCCCGCCGGAGCTGGCCGAGCGCGTGGCCGTCGAGGGCCGCGAGGTCTGGAACACCTACGGACCCACCGAGGCCACCGTCGTGGCGTGCGCCGCGCAGCTCACCGGCGAGGGTCCGGTGCGCATCGGGCTGCCGCTCGCGGGCTGGCAGCTCGCCGTCGTCGACGACGAGGGCAGGCCGGTCGCGATGGGCGAGTCCGGCGAGCTGGTGATCGGTGGGGTGGGGCTCGCGCGCTACCTCGATCCGGCCAAGGACGCCGAGAAGTTCGCGCCACTGCCCGCACTCGGCTGGCAGCGGGCGTACCGCAGCGGCGACCTCGTGCGCGCCGAGCCGGACGGGCTGCTGTTCCTCGGCAGGGCCGACGAACAGATCAAGCTCGGTGGCCGCCGGATCGAGCTCGGTGAGGTGGACGCGGCGCTGCAGGCGCTGCCCGGCGTCGCGGGCGGCGCGGCCGCCATCCGCACCACCAAGGCGGGCAACCAGGTTCTCGTCGGGTACGTCGTGCCTCGGGAGGACTTCGACCACGACGGCGCCGTGTCCCGGCTGCGGGAACAGCTGCCCGCCGCGCTCGTGCCGCTGCTCGCCGTGGTAGGCGACCTGCCGACGCGGACCTCGGGCAAGGTCGACCGCGCGGCGCTGCCCTGGCCGCTGTCCACAGTGGATACCAAGGAATCGTTGTCTCCGACGGAGTCCTGGCTCGCCGAGGCATGGGGCGAGATCCTCGGCGTCTCGGTGACCGACGCGGCAGCCGACTTCTTCCGCAACGGCGGCGGAAGTCTCACCGCGGCACAGCTCGTCTCCCGCATCCGCACGAGGCACCCCACGGTCTCGGTAACCGACGTGTACCGGCACCCGCGCCTCGGCGAGCTCGCCGCCCTGCTGGACGCGCTCGGCGACGCGACCACCAGCCGCCGCGAGGTGGCGCCGACGCCGCGCCGCGCGGGGTTGGTGCAGACGCTGCTCCTGCTGCCGCTGTTCACTCTTGCCGGGTTGCGCTGGACCACGATCGCGGCCGCCGTGTCGACGGTGCTCGCGCGGTGGGCCGGGCTCGCGTGGGCTCCCTCGGTGCCATGGTGGGCGCTCGGCGTGGCGTGGCTCGTGCTGTTCAGCCCGGCCGGGCGGATCGCGATCGCGGCGGGCGGTGCCCGGCTGTTGTTACGCGGCGTACGGCCAGGTACCCATCCGCGTGGCGGGCGGGTGCACCTGCGGCTGTGGGCCGCCGAGCGGCTGGCCGACGCCAGCGGCGCCAACGCCGTCGCGGGAGCGTCGTGGATGACCCACTACGCGCGGGCGCTGGGCGCCAAGGTCGGCCGTGACGTCGACCTGCACTCCCAGCCGCCGGTGACCGGGCTGCTCAAGCTGGGCAGGGGAGCGGCGGTGGAGCCAGAGGCCGACCTCTCCGGCTACTGGGTCGACGGCGACGTCGTGCACATCGGCAAGATCCGCGTCGGCGCAGGCGCGCGCGTGGGGGCGCGGAGCACCCTGCTGCCTGGCGCCCGCGTCGGCAAGCACGCGGAGATCGCGGCGGGGTCCACCGTCCTCGGCAGCGTGCCCGCGGGACAGCGCTGGGCGGGGTCGCCCGCGCGCCGCGAGGGCAAGGCGAGCAGGCAATGGCCGTCGGAGGCGCCCCGCCGCTCACGCCGGTGGGTGGCGGTCTACGGCGTTACCTCGGTGCTGCTTGGCCTGCTGCCGGCGATCGCGGCGGTGCCCGCGCTCGCGGTGCTCGGCGGTGCGGTCGCCGGGCGAGCGCCCGGTTCCGCGCTCGGCGCGGCACTGGCCGCCGTCCCGGTCGCGACGGTCGCCTACCTCGCCGCGTACGCGCTGCTCGTGCTCTGTGGAGTGCGGGCCCTCGGGATCGGCCTGCGCGAGGGCTACCACCCGGTGCACAGCCGCGGCGCCTGGCGGGTGTGGGCCACCGAGCGGCTGATGGACTCCGCGCGGGCCGGGCTGTTCCCCTTGTACGCCAGCCTGTTCACGCCCGTGTGGCTCCGCCTGCTCGGCGCGAGGGTCGGCCGCGGCGTCGAGGCGTCCACGGTGCTCGCGGTGCCGAAGATGACCAAGATCGACAGCGGGGCGTTCCTCGCCGACGACACCATGGTGGCCACCTACGAGCTGGGGCACGGCTGGCTGCACGTGGCCCCCGCGCGCATCGGCAAGCAGGCTTTCCTCGGCAACTCCGGCATGACAGCGCCGGGCCGTTCGGTGCCCAAGCGCGGGCTGGTCGGGGTGCTCTCGTCCACGCCGCCGAAGGCGAAGAAGGGCTCGTCGTGGCTCGGCATGCCGCCGATGCCGCTGCGCCGGTCGGTCGAGGACGCCGACACCAGCCGCACGTTCGACCCGCCTGCCCGGCTGCGCGTCGCGCGTGCCGCCGTGGAGCTGTGCCGGGTGGTGCCGGTGATGTGCGGGGTCGCGCTGGCGGTGCTCGTGGTCGCCGCGCTCGTCGCGCTGACCGCGAGCCTGGGGCTCGTGGTGGCCGCGCTGCTGTCCGGCGTCGTCCTGCTCGCGGCAGGCGCGCTCGCCGCCGTGACCGCGACCGTCGCGAAATGGGCTCTGGTTGGCCGCTTCCGCGTCTCGGAACGTCCACTGTGGAGCTCGTTCGTGTGGCGCGCGGAGCTGGCCGACACCTTCGTGGAGGTGCTCGCCGTGCCGTGGCTCGTCGGCTCGCTCGGCGGCACACCGCTGCTTTCGGCATGGCTGCGGAGCATGGGTGCGCGGATCGGGCGCGGGGCGTGGCTGGAGACGTACTGGCTGCCCGAGTCCGACCTCGTGCGCATCGGCGACGGCGCGACCGTCAACCGGGGTTGTGTTGTGCAGACCCACCTGTTCCATGATCGGATCATGAGCATGGACACGGTGGTGCTCGACGAGGGCGCGACGCTCGGCCCGCACGGCATCGTGCTGCCCGGCGCCGGCATCGGCGCCCGCACGACGATCGGCCCCGGCTCGCTGGTGACGCGAGGTGATGTGGTGCCGGCCGACACGCGGTGGCAGGGCAACGCCATCGCCGCCTGGCGGTGAGCGCGGCGTGATGAGGTCGTCCGCAGCGCCGGGAGCCGCCACGTCGGGCGACGCGTATCTGCCGGAGCACGGCAACGGCGGTTACCACGTCCGGCACTACGACCTCGAGCTGGACTACCGGATCGGCGCGAACCGGCTCTCCGGCAGGGGCCGGATCGAGGCCGTCGCGACCCAGGCGCTGTCCCGGTTGAGCCTCGACCTCGCGGGCCTGAAGGTGGGCAGGGTGTTCGTGGGCGGCAGGCCCGCGCGGTACGCGCACCGCGGCCACAAGCTCGCCATCACACCCGCGCTGCCCCTCGCCGAGGGCGAGGAGTTCACCGTCGAGGTGCGCTACTCCGGCAACCCGCGCCCGCTCGCGTCGCGGCACTGGGACGAGATCGGCTGGGACGAGCTCAGCGACGGCGTGCTCGTCGCCGCGCAGCCGATCGGCGCGCCGTCGTGGTTCCCGTGCGACGACCACCCCTCCGGCAAGGCCACGTACCGCGTGGCGCTGACGACGGCGTCGGCGTACTCGGTGTACGTCACGGGCACGCTGGTCTCCCGGCAGCGGTCGGCGAGCACCACGACGTGGGTCTACGAGCAGCACGCGCCGACGGCCACGTACCTCATGAGCGTGCAGATCGGCCGCTACACCGAGCTGGAGCCCGGCCCGGCGCAGCGGCTCGCCGTGCCGCCGGGGCTGCGGGCGCGCGCGGAGACCGACTTCGCCCGGCAGCCGAGGATGCTGGAGGTGCTGGCGGAGCACTTCGGCCCGTACCCGTTCGAGGAGTACGTCGTGGTGGTCACCGACGACGAGCTCGACGATCCGGTGGAGGCGCAGGGGATGGCGGTCTTCGGCGCCAACCACGTCGACGGCAGGCGCACCCACGAGCGGCTCGTCGTGCACGAGCTCGCGCACCAGTGGTTCGGCAACAGCCTCACCGTGGCCGGCTGGCGGCACATCTGGCTCAACGAGGGATTCGCGACCTACGCGGAATGGCTGTGGTCGCAGGCGTCGGGCGGGCAGTCCGCCGACGAGCACGCGCGGTACTGGCGCGGGGTGCTGGCGGGGCGGCCAGGGCTTCGGCTCGCGGATCCCGGTGTGGCCCGGATGTTCGACGAGGGCGTGTACAAGAAGGGCGGGCTGCTGCTGCACGCGCTGCGCGGCGAGCTCGGCGACGAGGCCTTCTTCGGGCTGCTGCGCGCGTGGACGGACACCCACCGCCACGCGACGGTGACCACGGACCAGTTCACCGCGCTCGCCGCCCGCCACGCGGGCCGTCCACTGGACGCCTTCTTCGCGGCCTGGTTGGACGGAACCGATCTTCCCTGAGCAGGACCGACCGCAGTGAAGGCCACCTTCACTGCGCTCAACGCAGTGAAGGTGGCCTTCACTGCGGCTGGGTGACCTAGGGGCCGGTGAGGGTCACCGTCGCGATGCGTACGATCTCGGCGATCACGTCGTCCAGCGGGATCCGGTGGTCGCCGACGGCCCAGTGGTAGACGAGCTCGTTGACGGCGCCGATCAGCGCGACCGCGCTGAGGTGGAAGTCGCGCGACATGGCCTCCCCGTGCTCGACGGCGCGGCGCGCCTCGGCGACGAGGAACGCCACCCACCGCTCGCGCCACGCGAGCCGGTGCCGCTCCACCGTCTCGCTGACGCCCACTATCTCCACATAGGACAGTCGGGCCCAGCGGTGGTCCTCCGCGGTGGTGGCGATGTAGGCGCGCACGGCGAGCTCGATCCGCAGGGCCAGCGGCTCGTTCTCCGCCCGGGCGAACGCGTCGGCGACGGCCTTCAGCGCGCGTTCCAGCACCATGTCGTGCAAGGCCGTCAGCAACGCCTCGCGTCCGGTGAACTCCTCGTAGAAGTTCCGCGTGGACACCCCGGCCGCGGAGCACAGTCGCTCGATCGAGGTCGCGACGTAGCCCTCGGTGCCGAACAGTTCCAGACCGGCGTCCAGCAGGCGCTGCCTGCGCTCTGCTCTGCGATCGGCCGCCGTCCGGCCCCCGTAGACGCGATCGGGCATCTCCCCAGGTTAGAGCAGGGGAGCGCGCAATGGGACGTTGACGAGTTCCGGTGCTCCGGCCGGACTTCCCGCTGCCACCCAATGGGCGAGCCGTTCGGGGGCGAACAGCTCGTCGATGACCATGAACGCGGCCCCCACGAGCCCGGCGCGGTCACTCAGCGTGGAGCGCGCGATGCGCAGCTCCCGCGTGGCGAGCGGCAGGGAGCGCCGGTAGACCGACTCGCGCACGGCGGCCAGCAGCAGGTCCCCCGCGGCGGCGACGCCGCCACCGATGATCACGAGCGCGGGGTTGTAGAAGCTGACGAGCGTCGCGAGGAGGCTGCCGATCAGCCTGCCGGCGCGGGTGAGCAGCTCCACCGAGGTGCGGTCGCCGCTCTGCGCGGCGCGGGAGACATCCGCCGCGGTGACGGTTCCCGTGGACTCCAGCACCCCGGCGAGGAACTCGCTGCGCCCCTCCTGAGCGGCGGCGAGCCCGTCGCGGGCGAGCGCCGCGCCGCCGGCGTACGCCTCGAGGCAGCCGGTGTTGCCGCAGCGGCACACCACGGTCGCCTCGTCGGCGACGGCGGCGTGCCCGATGTCGCCCGCGCAGCCCTGGCTGCCGCGGTGCAGCCGTCCGCCGGACACCAGGCCCGCGCCGATCCCGGTGCCGATCTTGACGTAGAGGATGTCCCGTTGCCCCTTGGCGGATCCGGCGCGTAGTTCGCCGAGCGCCATCGTGTTCACCTCGTTGTCGACCCACACGGGTGCGCCGAAGCGGGCGGTGAGCCGGTCACGCACCGGATAGCCGTCCCACCCGGGCATGATCGGCGGCGCGCTCGGCCGTCCGGTCGCGAACTCGACGGGCCCCGGCAGGCCGATGCCGATGCCCCACACGGCCACGTCGCCGTGTTCGGCGCGGATCTCGGCGAGCAGCTCGTCGAAGAGGATCTCGACGCGTTCCAGCACGGGATCGGGGCCGAGCGCGATGTCGGCGGCCTCCTCCCGCTCGGCGAGCACGGTGCCGCTGAGGTCGGTGACGCCGACGCCGACGCTGGTGGCGCCCAGCTCCGCCGCGAGCACCAGGCCCGCGCGGGCCCGGAATCGCAGTTCGCGCGGCGCCCGCCCACCGCTGGACGGGCCGAGCGCGCCCTCCTCCAGCAGCCCGCACTCGGTGAGCTGGTTGACGCGCTGGGTGACGACGGTGCGGCCGAGCCCGGAGTGGCGGCCGATCTCGGGCCGGGTTCGCGCCACGCCGGAGCGGACGAGGTCGAGCACGGTCGCGAGGCTGTCGACGTGCTCGGGACTCGGCACGGTCGGGGTCCGGGGTGTCTTCGGCTCCTGCACGCGAACATCTTCCACCACGCGGCCCCCGGGGGCAGGTCGATGTGGTGGGATGGAAACAGGAACACCACGCGTTGGTATCCGCTTGGGACAGACAGCTGAAGGTCAGGAGGTTACGCGGTGGTGTCGGATCCGGGCGAGTTGTACGAAGTGGATTCCGACGTTCCCGTTCTGGACAGTGCGGTGCTGCTCTACCACTTCGACGGGTTCATCGACGCGGGCGCGGCCGGCCGGGCCGTCGCCGACCACCTCCTCGAGGAGCTGGACGGGCCGGTGGTGGCGAGGTTCGACGTGGACCGGCTGATCGACTACCGGTCGCGGCGGCCGACGATGACCTTTTCGGGCGACCACTGGTCCGACTACGAGGCGCCGGAGCTGGCGGTGCGGTTGCTGCACGACGAGAACGCGACGCCGTTCCTGGTGTTCACCGGGCCGGAGCCCGACCACGAGTGGGAACGGTTCGCCGCCGCCGTGCGCCATCTCGTCGAGCGCTGGCAGGTGCGGCTGAGCGTGGGCTTCCAGGGGATCCCGATGGGGGTGCCGCACACGCGGCCGCTGGGCCTGACGGCGCACGCGACGCGCGCGCAGCTCGTCGACGAGTACCAGCCGTTTTTCAACGAGGTGCGGATTCCGGGCAGCGCCGCGGCGATGCTGGAGCTGCGGCTCGGGCAGGCGGGGCACGACGCGATCGGTTTCGCCGCGCACGTGCCGCACTATCTGGCACAGGCGCGGTATCCGGCGGCGGCGCTGACGCTCCTGGACGCGATCACGCGGGCGACGGGGCTCAGCCTGCCGTCCGACGCGCTGCGGGAGGCGGCGCGGAGCACCGACGAGGAGGTGGACCGTCAGGTCCGCGAGTCGGACGAGGTGGCCGAGGTGGTGAGCGCGCTGGAGCGGCAGTACGACGCGTTCACCGCGGCGAGCGCGAAGGGCAACCTGCTCGCCGACAACACCCCGATGCCCACGGGCGACGAACTGGCGAGCCAGTTCGAGCGCTTCCTGGCGGAACAGGGCGGCAACGACAACGAGCAGTGAGCGCCACCGGCCAACCGCAGTGAAGGCCACCTTCACTGCGTTCAATCTGGATCCGCTGTTGATC
>NZ_SWMS01000040.1 GCF_005146945.1 Prauserella endophytica | reverse complement strand
CAACCGCATACCACTCCACTAAGATAAGAAACACATCATCCGTGGCTTACACGGAAATCATGACAGTGCCCATGCTCGGCGTGCTGGTCTTCCCCTCACAACTGCCGTCGGTCGTGGTTCCCGGGCTGGCCGTGGTGTTCGTGCTCGTGTTCGTGGCCCGCCCCATCGCGGTCCTGCTGACCCTGGGCTGGCTGCGGTACCGATGGCAGGAACTGCTGTTCACCAGTTGGGTCGGACTCCGCGGCGCGGTGCCGATCGTGCTCGCCACGTTCCCCTTCGTCGCCGGCCACCCCGATGGCCCGTTCATCTTCAACATGGTCTTCTTCGTGGTCCTGGTCTCCGCGGCCGTACAGGGCGTCAGCATCAGCACCGTCGCGGGCTGGCTTGGACTACGCGGCGAGTCCCCTACAACAACCTCGGTGGCCGAGGATGTTCCCATCGGCGACATCAACACCGAACTCATCGAAGTCCGCGTCACCCCCGACCTACACATCGCCGGCAAACAACTCAAAGACATCACCCCACCCCACGGACTCATCACCGCCATCATGCGCGGCAAACGAACACTGATCCCCACCCCACGCACCCGGCTTCGAGACGGCGACCTCGTCATCGTCGCGATCCCCCGCCAACCCGACGCCTCCAAACTCGTCACTACCTGGGCCCGCGGAGAATGAGCGGTGATCAGGCAACGCCCACACAGGCGGCGATGGCCAGGATGATCGCAACATAGCGGGAACACGTGCAGCTCCAGTTCAGTCCTTCCTGGCCGGCACGACGAGCACATCCGATGACGCGTCCCGCAACACGTGCTGGGCAACGCTGCCGAGCAGGGTGTAGCCCAGCGACGAGCGGGCGCCGGTACCGACGGCGACCAGATCGGCGGCGTGGTGGCGGCTCAGCTCTGGCAAACGCGTCTGCGGACGCCCGGACGCGATCACCACCCGCGACGCAGCGGGCGTCAGCTCGGCGGCCACGCGCTCGATATCGACGCGAACCTGCTCGGTGCTCACCTCGCGCAACTCGGCCAAGTGTTGCTCGCTGGCGCCGTGCATGCGCATCAACGTCTCGCCGACAACTACGGCAAAGTGCACGACGATGTGGTCCGCGTACGGCGTGAGCGCGCCCGCCGTGTGCGCCGCCGTTGCCGAGACAGTTGTGCTATCGACGGCGAGCACGACCGTGCGGTACTCCCCATCGGGTGGACTCTTGACCACCAGAACCGGAACCGGGCTCGCCCGCACCAGGTTGCCGGGAGTGCTGCCCAGGACCGGGCTGGTCAGCCGGTGGCCGCCATGCGCGCCGACGACCAGCAGGTCCGCGTCGCGATCAGTGACCTCAGCGAGGATCTCGTAAGCCACGTGACCGTGGCGGACGACGGCCTCCGTGACCGTGGAGGTGATGAACCGGTCGAGGTGTGAGCGCAGGCGGGCGTGGGCGAACTCGCTCAGCTCCTCGTTCAACCCGGCCGGCTGCACATTGACGGCGCTCAGCCGGGCGTCGCGTTCGGCGGCCAGCTGCGCGGCCCTCCGCACAGCCAAGCCCGCCTGCTCAGACAAATCGGTGGCGACCAGCACCCGGCGGACTGGTGCGGCGGCCATCGACATCACACTCCCTCCCTGCGAATAATGCCCCCTCCGACCGTCCGGCGCCCACGACCGAAGTCGAACCGGGCCAATGCATCGGCAAGCCGATGGCGGCTGGCGACGGATGTTTCCTCGGGCATCCATAGTAAGGCGACGTCTGGATGGGCCGCCTGCGCGAGCGGCGCCCGCTCATGACCAACGGCGCCAGCGAAATTCACGCGCTGAACGAAGCAGCGTCAGCCCGCACATCGAATTGCCCAAGACCAAACGCGTCCTGCACGGACCGAAGAGATGATGTCGACGCCGCAGCTAGGGCGTGTCTGACAATGGTGTTGGCGCGTGGTTGAGATGCTGTTCGGGTGTCGCGGTTCCAGTTGCTTTCAGATGATCAGTGGGCGTTGATCGAGGACCTGCTTCCGGTGCGTACCGGCAAGCAGGGCCGACCGTTCTCGGATGCGAGGTCGATGGTCGAAGGGATCATTTACCGGTATCGGTGCGGGATCGCGTGGCGGGATGTGCCTGCGGTATTCGGCCCGTGGCAGACGATCTGGACCTGGCACCGCCGGATGGCCGGTGACGGCACCTGGGACACCGTGTTGCAACGTCTGCTGACTGCTGCGGACTCGGCCGGCCTGGTGGAGTGGTCGGTGTCGGTGGATTCCACGATCGCGCGTGCGCATCAGCACGCCACCAACATCACCCGCCCCACAGGGGGCTGGGTCGAACTACACGGATCTGCACAACGAGCCGCCTGATCACGCGATCGGCCGCTCTCGTGGCGGCTGGAGCACCAAAGTGCACCATCTCGTCGACGGGAACGGCCGCCCGCTGGTGACGTTAGTCGGGCCCGGCCAGGCCGGGGACGCGCCGATGTTTCCGCATCTGATGCGGCAACTGCGTGTCGCTCGCCTCGGACGTGGTCGAGCTCGGACCCGGCCCGACCGTGTCCGCGGCGACAAGGCTTATTCCTCGAGAGCGATCCGGGGGCATTTGCGCGATCGCGGCATCACGGCGGTGATCCCCGAGCCGGCCGACCAGGCCGGGCACCGCACCCGCCGCGGTTCCCGCGGCGGCCGTCCGCCCACCCTCGACGCGGTCGATTATCGCGGCCGCAACGTTGTCGAACGGCGCATCGCCCTGCTCAAACAATGGCGTGGCCTGGCAACTCGCTACGACAAACTCGCCATCGTCTATCGCTGCGCGGTCGTTCTCCACGCCGTCATCACTTGGACCAAGACATTGTCAGACACGCCCTAGCCCTCGACGTGCGCGCCAGTTGAGACAGCAGAAGAGTGAGACCGCCAACTGTTCCTAACACCCGGCGGAACCGTCGAGCCAGGCGAGACGCCTCGAGCCGCAGCAGCCCGTGAACTCTTGGAGGAGACCGGCCTGCTGGGCGAGCTGCTGTCAGTGCCGGCGGCCGTCGCTGTCCGCTCTTTCCGCGCCGACTGGACGCCAACGCTGAGCCTGTCCTACGGAGCCGTCATCAACCGCGACGCGCCACTCGGCGGGGAGAAGGGACAGCCGCCGAAGTGGGTCGACCTGGACGAATCGTGGGAGAGCGTGTTCCCCGAGGATCGCGACCGAATCCGCGCGTATGTGCGCAGGCTCGCGGCAGAGCACGCGGTCGAGGCGCGCTGATCCTGTCGGGCGGGGCTTTAGTTGGTGGCGGCCCCTGCGGACAAGCACAGATCGTCCCAAGCACCATCCCGCTCTGGCGTTTTCATGGGCGGTCTGGGTCGCACGTCCGGACGTGAACGTCCGCCGTTTCGTCGTTGACATGGCCGCTGATCAGGTCCGATCAACGCCGGGTAGCGTGGGTGCGCTAGCGAATCTGGGAGTGATTATGGCGATACGACGAGATGCTCTCGCAGCACGGCGCGAGGCTCTCGGCTTCACCCAGGAAACCCTCGCCCAGGAGCTTGGGGTGGAGCTCTCGACAACCTGACCTCGCCTGCGAGTGGGCCGCTCACCTGGAAGGGAGGGACGACCGACGAACGTTCAGCGGGGTCGCCGACGGTGCTCATCACGGGCTGCTTCCTGTCGTGCCCGTGACCCTACTTGGTCAGGGCGCGCAGGCGGTGGTGAGCGCGGCGGCCTGATCGGCCCTGGTCTGCAGCCAGGCGGCTGGAGCACTGGTGAGGGTGTCCAGGGTGGCCGTCTGCAGGGTGGCGGCCAGGTCGGTGATGGCGCGGCCGATGTCGGTGTCGCTGGTGGTCGCGGCCAGGTCGGTGAGCTCGGTGGCGGTGGTGTGCGCCTGGTCCAGTGCGGCCTGCGGTGCGCTGAGGTCGGGCGGGTTGGCGACCAGTGCCAGCGCGTCGCTACACACCTCGGCGGCGGCGACCGCGCCGGTCACGGTGTCCGCGGCCGAACCGGCGGTGTCGCCGGCCTGCTGGACAGCGCCGCAGCCGCTGATCGCCGCCACGACGCCCACGCCGAGCAGCACAGAGGTCCATCGAGTCGAGATGCGCATGAGCGGGTTCCTTTCCGGATGGGCTGGGTCTGTGGGGTGGTGCCGCCCACCGCTGGTGGGGGGAGTGAGCGGTGGGCGGCACCGGGGCGGTCGACGCGCGTCAGTCGCGCGTCGACAGGCCAGTGGGCGAGGACGGGGCCGTCTCGGCTGCGGCCGCCCCGGTTTGGGCTGGCTCGGTCGTGACCGTGTCGGGCTCCGCACCGGCCAGCGAATCGGCAGAGGCAGCCGCTGGGGTGGCCGGGGTGGTGCGGGTGCGGATCCAGCTGGCCGTGACGGCGACGGCGAGCAGGAGGGCGACCACGGCCAGCGAGAACCAGGTGGGGATCTTGTAGAGGTCGAGCAGCAGCATCTTGATGCCGACCCACACCAGCACCAGGGCGAGGCCTAGCTTGAGGTAGATGAAGCGGTGCATCAGGTCGGCGAGCAGGAAGTACATGGCGCGCAGGCCCAGGATGGCGAAGGCGTTGGAGGTGAACACCAGGAACGGCTGCTGGGTGATGGCGAAGATCGCCGGGATGGAGTCGACGGCGAAGACGATGTCGGTGACCTCGACCAGCACCAGCACCGCCAACAGAGGGGTGGCCACCCAGCGCCCGGCCTGGCGCACCAGGAACTTCTGCCCGTGGTACTCCTCGGTGGTGGGGATGACCTTGCGGAACAGGCGCAGCACGACGCTGCGGTCGGGGTCGATGGTCTCGTTGCGGTGCACGGCCATCCGGACACCGGTGGCGACCAGGAAGGCGCCGAACACGTACAGGATCCAGGCGAAGGACGCGATGAGCACCGAGCCCGCGGCGATGAACACCGCCCGGAACACCAGTGCGCCGAGCACGCCGTAGAACAGCACGCGGTGCTGGTACTCGCGGGGAACGGCGAAGTAGCCGAAGATGATCGCGAAGACGAACACGTTGTCCACCGCGAGGGACTTCTCGATCACGTAGCCCGCGAAGTACTGGGCGGCGAACTCGCTGCCCCACGCCCACCACACGATCGCGCCGAACCCGAGGCCGAGCGCGACCCACACCGCCGACCAGGCGGCGGCCTCG
Organism: Prauserella endophytica; assembly: GCF_005146945.1. GTDB lineage: Bacteria > Actinomycetota > Actinomycetes > Mycobacteriales > Pseudonocardiaceae > Prauserella_A > Prauserella_A endophytica. The sequence continues at coordinate 34,648 of NZ_SWMS01000040.1, read as the reverse complement.
CGGACCCCGACCACGTGTGCGCGGCGGTGGGCGAACAGGTCGATCGCGAGCATCACCAGGATCACGCCGAGCACCGCGGCCCACGCCCACAACGGAACAACCACAGTCAAGCACCTCCGGTCACGTCGAGTGAAACTGGAGGTCTCCCCAACCGCCAGAGCACGTGCGCTGGGTCCGGTGGCGCCGGGACCGGGCAGCCATCGAACTGCCGTAATGACGATCCCGGACGTGGTGGGTACTCCCCTCCGCACCACCAGAATGACGAAATACGGTTCGCCTGTCAAGGCTTGACTGGCGAACCGTACTTCGTCAATCTGGAAATGAGGCCAGCGCGCGGCCTCCTCGATCCGTGCCGTGGAAAGCAGGTCCGCTGATGCCCGCCCAGTGCACAACCCTCGTCTGCGTCGTCGACGCCACCGATCCCGCGCCGGCCGCCGAGCTGCCCGCGGCGGTCGAACTGATCGCCGACCACGGCCACCTCGTGCTCGCCGTGCTGCACCCGCCGCCGGGGCTCACGCTCAACGCGCGGCTGATCGCCTGGCAGCAGGTCCGCCGGGAGCAGGTCACCGCCGCGGCGCTCGCTCCCGCGCTGTCACGGCTCCCGTCATCCGGGCTGGCCGAGCGGGGCGTGCGGATCCACACCACCGCGTGGCATCACCGTCGCGGGCCGGGCGGCCGGCATCGGCGCGTGGCCGCCGCCCTGCTGCGACTGTGCCGAGTGCACGACGCCGACGTGCTCGTGTTGCCCGCCCATCCTCGCGCCGAGCTCCTCACGCCTGCGACCTGCCAGTACCTGCTCGGCCTCACTCAACCTCGGCTGCGGATCCGCCGCGCAGACGAGCACACCCTGCCCGACGCGATGCTGGTCTGATCACACCCGGTCGAGCAGCTCCCCGCCGATCCGGACCCCGCGCCGACAGCGGCATCGAGAGTGGAAGGAATGCCTTATGGTCGGCCCCATGCGGCCTGCCGAACCCCCACCCGACCACGCCCTCCCCACCCCAGCGGGCTCGGATCCCACCGACTCCGGCACGGTGGATTCTGGCGTGGTGGATGCTGGTGCGGAACCGGCCGACGCCGCCGCGTCGCAGACGCCAGGGTCGTGGATGTTCCTGAGCAACCACGCCCACGTGCTGCTCTGCCTGGCCGCCGACCCGCACCAGACCCTGCCCGTCATCGCCCAGAAGGTCGGCATCACCACCCGCGCCGTCCAGCTCATCCTCACCGACCTCATCCAGGGCGGCTACATCGAGCGCACCAAAGTCGGCCGCCGCAACCACTACCGCATCAACCCCGACGGCCATCTGCGCCACCCGCTGGAAGCCCACCACCGCATCGCCGACCTCATCACCGCCGTCGGTCCCGCCACCCCTGACGATGCTCGTGATGCTTCGGCTGACGGCGCCTCGACTCCTCCGCGTCGTCGCCGCACCGGATAACTCGCCACCCTTGGTAAACGAACCACAGTTCGTCATTCTCGACGTTGAGGGGGAGTACCTCAACGACCAAGCCCCGCGTCGTCAACACGATCTGGCCGACCCGGATCCGGCGCAGGCACCCGCCGCCCCACCGCGCGGGTCCAGGAAACCTCACGCCACCGACGCCAGCACCACCAAGCACGCCCTGGCAAGGGCTACGTGGCGTGGCCGGGCGGTGTGCGGACAGGACCTCGCGACGACCAGCGCCCCTCTCGCTTCGCACCCCACACTGACACGCCACCCGGGACGGCGTGTGTTCATCGTGGCGGGCGGGGCGGCACCAACGCTGCGCAGGTGATGACCAACGCCAGCAGAATGAGTGCCGTGACAGCGATGTCGATGAGGAATCCGGTGAGCATGGTGAACATGGTCAGTCCTTCTCAATCACGTGCTGCTCGGCCTCAATCACGTGCTGCTCGGCTCGGCGGCGGGTGCGCAGGCTCGCCGCGATGACGACGGCGAGGATGGCCACGATGACAGCGAGGGAGACCGGCGTGGGGATCTGCGGGGTGGCCGGCCAGATTCCGTGGGCCCAGTGCAACACCAGTTTCAGACCGATGAACGCGAGAATGACCGCCAGGCCGTGGTTGAGATAGACGAGCTTGGCCAGCGTGGCGTGGAGCACGAAGTAGAGCGCGCGCAGGCCGAGCAGCGCGAAGGCGTTGGTGGCGAATACCAGGTAGGGGTCCGCGGTGATGCCGTAGACCGCGGGGACCGAGTCCACGGCGAACACCACGTCGGTCACGAACACCGCGGCGACCACCACCGCAAGCGGCGTGAGCGCGCGTCGTCCGTGCTCCCGTACGGTCAGCCGGGTGCCTCGGTAGTCGTCGGTGACGGGCATGAACCTGCGGAGCAGTCGCACGATACGCATCTGGGATACGTCGCGGCCCGCGAAGGCCGAACCGGTGTGCACCTCGTGCAGGATCTTGCCCGCGGACACGAGCAGGATCAGGCCGAAGAGGAGGAACGCCCAGGTGCCTGCCTGCAGCAGCGCCGCGCCCGCCGCGATGAAGATGCCCCGCAGGACCAGGGCACCGGCGATGCCGTACAGCAGCACCCGTTGCTGAATGGGGGACGGGACCGCGAACCCGGCCAGGATCAGCATGAACACGAACAGGTTGTCCACCGACAGTGACTTCTCCACCACGAAGCCGGTGATGAACTCCAGTGCCGGCCCGCTGTCGAACACCGCCCACAGCCAGATCCCGAACAGGACGGGCAGCGTGAGATAGAACACCGACCAGCCAATCGCTTCCCGTATCGACACCTCGTGGGGACGGCGGGTGACGGCGAAATCGGTGACGAGGAGGCCGAGTATTACGGCGATGCTGGCGACCCACAACCAGGGCGACCCGATCGACGAGGACCCCACCGAGTCGGCGGGCGCGGCCACGGACAGAGACGACACCACGGGATGAAAGGGCACGAAGACCTCCGCGCACGGACGACGTTCGAGGTCTCCTTCACCCTGGTGAGGGCGGTCGCCCGGGGACACCATGGGGTGTCCGTATTGACCAGGCAGACACTTAGGGAAGTACTCCCCTCTGCACGCAGTGTCACTGGCCGGAATGTGGCTGTCAAGGTTGATCGGGGGTGGATCTAGGATCGGTGGCGTGAGGCGCGCCGGGGTATGGCAGTGGCTGGACGGTCACGTCGACCATGAGCGGGGGGTGGGGGTCGCTGCTGGTGGGGTGGTGTCGCAGGCCCCGACGACCGTGGTCATCGAGCGGCTGCTGCGCACGCTCGGCCGGCCCGAGCAGCGGGTGCCGGTGATCCTGGTGGCCGGCACCAACGGCAAGAGCACGACCGCCCGGATCCTGGCCGCGGTGCTGGCGGGCAGTGGACTGCGGGTCGGGTTGTACACCAGTCCTCATCTGCACCGGCCGCAGGAGCGGATCACCATCGATGGTGTCACGATCACCGACGACGAGTTGGCGGCGGTGCTCGACCCGCTGGTGGCGGACGAGCGCACCGCGTCAGAGCTGGGGCGGCCCAGTTGGTTCGAATTGATGACCGCGGCCGCGGTGGGCTGGTTCGCCGACCAACGTGTTGATGTCGCGGTGGTCGAGACCGGTCTGGGTGGCAGCGGCGACGCGACCGCCGCGCTCGGCGCCGGCCTGGTGGTGGTCACGTCGGTGGGCGTCGACCACGTCGAGTACTTCGGTGACACGCGGTGGGACAACGCCGTGGCTGAGGCTGGCGCGGTTCCTGAGGGCGCGACCGTGGTGCTAGCCGAAGCGGACCCGGCCATGCACCCGCCGTTCCTGGGCCGCCGCCCCTCGCGCGTGGTGACCGTGGATCGTGACTTCGGCGTGGCCGCCGACGCGCCGGTCGCGGATGGCCGGACGGTGTCGCTGTTCACGCCCGGGGCGACTTATGACGACGTTTTCCTGCGTCTGCTGGCACCGTGGCAGGCGGCGAACGCGGCGACGGCGTTGGCCGCCGCCGAGGTGTGGCTGGCCCGGCCGGTGGCCGACCAGGTGGTGCGGGCGGTCTGCGGGGCGCTGCGGGCTTCGGGCCGCTTTGAGCTTGTCCACACCCCCGGCCCTGTGCTGATGGACGGCGCCCACAACGAGGAAGCGGCCACCGCGCTGGCACGGGCGCTGCGGGAGCGGTTCGACGGCGTCTCCCGCACCGTGGTGGTCGGTATGACCGGGACCCGCGCGCCGGAGGCGTTTCTGAGTGCCCTGGGGGTCGGGGCTGGTGACTGGGTGATCTGCACCTCGCCCCGGACACCGCGAGCGGTGCCGCTCGCCAGGCTCGCCGCCGCCGCGCGGGCGGTGGGCGCAGGATCGGTCGCGGTCGAGGCGGATGTGGGTGATGCGGTGCGCCGCGCGGCGGCGGCGAATGATAGCACGCTCACGGTAGTTACCGGGTCGCTCTATGTGATCGGCGAGGCGCTGCCCGTCGTGCGAGCGCTGGTGACGTGACCACCCGTGCTGCCCGGGCTGAGCGCCGCGCGTGCTGATCGGGAAGAGAGGGTACGAGATCCGGTCTCGAAATGGGTCCGGCGGCGCGGGGGCAACGGTGATCGCGCGAGCCGGTGGTGTGTCAGACTGCAGTGGTGAGGGGTGAACGGGTGATGTCGGATCAACCAGGCATCGCGCCTGAGCGCGTGGGACTCGATGTGGAACGCGCTGCTGGCACCCTGCGCGCGGGTGGGCTGGTCGCGTTCCCGACCGAGACCGTGTACGGGCTCGGCGCGGACGCGGAGAACGTCGACGCGGTGGAGCGTGTCTTCGCCGTGAAGGGGCGGCCCTCGACGCACCCGCTGATCGTGCACCTCAGCGGGGCGCGTCAGCTCCCCGACTGGGTCGCGGAGGTGCCCGACGCGGCGCGCCGCGTCGCTGACCGTTTCTGGCCTGGCCCGGTGACCCTGGTTCTTCGTCGGGGCCGCCGTGTTCCCCGCGCGGTCACCGGCGGTCTGGAGACGGTCGCGCTGCGGGTGCCCGACCATCCGGTCGCCCGCGCGCTGCTCACGGCGTTCGGTGGCGGTGTGGCGGCGCCATCGGCCAACCGTTTCGGCTCGGTCAGTCCCACGGCGGCTGCTCATGTTGGCGACGGGTTGGGCGCCGACGTCGACTACGTGCTGGACGGCGGCCCCTGTGCGGTGGGTGTCGAGTCCACGATCGTCGACCTCACCGGCGCACCTGCGATACTGCGCCCAGGCGGCGTGACACGAGAGGATCTTGAGCGCGCACTGGGTTGCTCCGTGCCGGTGCGGGCGAGGAGTGCCGTACGCGTTCCGGGCCAGCATCCGTCGCACTACGCGCCGAGGGCACGGGTTGTCCTGGTCGAGCCGGGCCAGGTGATCGGCCACGCCGAGTACCTGGCAGCGCAGGGCCGGCGCGTCGGCGTCCTGCTGCCGCCCGAGTTCGCGGGCGGTGCCGGTGCGTGTGCCGGGCAGCGCGTTATCGCGGTGCCGGACTCGGGTGCGCGGTACGCGCGGCGGCTTTTCGAGTTCCTCCGTGACTTCGACCGGCATGAGTGCGAGGTCGTGGTGGCCTCGGTTCCTACCCCGGACGGGCTCGGATTGGCGATCGCGGATCGGCTCCGCCGAGCGGCCGGGTCGCGCAGCCAGACGGCCGCGACTCCGGGCTGCTCAGCGGTTGCTGAGCGCGGCGACGAGGTGTTCGAGGTGGGCGGCGCGGGATGCTTTGATCAGGACGAGATCGTCGGGACGAAGGATTCGACTTAGCACGTCGTGGGCGGCCTGGCTGTCGGGAACGGCGATGATGTCGAGGGTGCTGTGCTCGGTGTCGGCCGCGTCGGCGATCAGAGGCGCGGTCCGGGTGCCGATGGTGATCAGGACGTCGAGGCCGGCGCGTGCGGCGAGCACGCCGAGGTGGTGGTGGGCGCCAGCGGCGTGGTCGCCGAGGTCGGCCATCTCGCCGAGGACGGCGATCCGGCGGCGGGCGGACATGGTGCTCAGGGTGGTCAGCGCGGCGGCCATGGAGTCGGGGTTGGCGTTGTAGGCGTCGTGGAGGAGCGTGACCCCGTCGCCCCGCACGATGGTTTGCATGCGCCCGCCGCTGGCGGGTTCAGCGGCGCTCAGGGCATCGGCGATGGTGTGGTGGTCAAGGCCGAGGCCGAGGGCGAGGGCGGCGACGGCGAGGGCGTTGCCGACGTGGTGCCGGCCGGTCAGGCGGAGCGTGACGGGTGCCGTGCCCTCGGGAGTGTGCAGGGTGAAGCACGCCCGGCCGCGCGGCGTGACGTGCACATCTCGGGCGTATACGCCGTTGGGGTGGGGGCGCTGGCTCCACCAGCGGGTGCGGGCGGGGGTGAGCGGGGCCATCGCGGCGACGAGCGGATCGTCGGCGTTGAGGATGGCCAGCCCACCGTGGTCTGCAGAGGGGAGCCCGGTCAGTAGTTCGCTTTTGGCCGCGGCGATCCCGGTTTGCCCGTCGGGGTATTGACCGAGGTGGGCGGTGCCGACGTTGAGCACGACCCCGACGTGGGGGGTGACCAGGCCGCACAGGTAGCTGAGGTGTCCACGGCCCCGGGCGCCCATTTCCAGGATGAGGTAGCGGGTGTCGGGGGTGGCGCGCAGGACAGTGAGGGGAAAACCGAGCTCGTTGTTGAAGGAGCGGTCTGTGGCGGCGACCGGGCCGTGGTGTGCCAGGACCTGGGTGGCGAGATCTTTGGTCGTGGTCTTGCCGTTCGACCCGGTGATGCCGATCACGGTGGCCGGCAGTCGGTCTGCCACGTGGCGAGCCAGGTCGCCGAGCGCGCGGGTCACGTCGGTGACCTGGACGGCAGGGGCGGGCACCGGGCGTGCGGCCAGCACCAGGGCGGCTCCCGCGGCGAGGGCCGCTGATGCATGGTAGTGCCCGTCGGTGCGCCGGCCGGGGAGGGCGGCGAACACGCCGCCGGGGTGGACCTGGCGGGAGTCGATGCTGGCGGGTGCGGTCACCAGCAGCGACGGGTCGGTCCCCGGGACGAGGTGACCGTCGGTGGCCGCGGCGATCGCGGCGGCGGTCAGGGGGATCATCGTGGTGACGCTCCTTCGGACGTGCAGTGGCTGGGGCCGGCCGGGTGGGTCTGCGGGGGTGGTGTCCGGGGGTTACGGGTTGCAGCATTCGCAGAACGTGGGATCGGCACGTCGTTGGCCGTCATCGCGAGGGTGGCGGCCGCGGTGCGGGCAGCGGGCACACCCGTGGATCGTTGCCAGGGTCAGGCGGGTGGGCTCGCCACACGTGCCGCAGGGCAGACCAGGTTCGCGGTCCACCGGGCCGAATCCGGGGGTGCCGCAGGCCGGGCACAGGGTGGCCAGACGCGAGGCGAGTTGGTGGGCGAGCACGCTGATCTCCCGCATGCGGGTGGGGTTGACGTGCGCGCGCATGTCGGTCTCCAGTCGCGCCAGGCCATCGGTGGAGTGCGCGGTGCACCGGCTGATCGCCGCATCGAGGTCGGCACGGGTCTGGATGCCCTTGCAGATGGGGCCTGGAGCCCGCACGTCGGCGGGGCTGTGGGGACGGACGATGACCGCGTGGGCACCGAAACCGACGCGCGCCAGGTAGGCGTCGGTTTCCTCGTCGAGGCGGCGGGTCGTGGTGTGGCTGAAGTTCGTCGGTGTGGTTCGGCGCTCCAGGATGCAGACGTCCCGCACCGTGTCGAGGAAGGCGAGGATCTCCTGGCCGGCGCTCAGCATTGGCGCGACCGGGTGCGGGCCGAAGGAGCCTTCGCTGGCCACGGCGAGTCCGAGGCCGGTCGACTCGATCGCGAGGCGCGCCTTGCGGACCGCGGTCTCGGCCGCCGACCCGGCGCGGGGGATCTCACCGGTGAAGGTGCCGAGCTGATCGGTGTCCACATCGTGGGCGAGCACAAGCCGCATGCCGGGGATCCGCGCCAGGGCGGCAGCGAGGGCTCGCTGCTTGCCGTGTCGGGTGGCCATCGCGACCGGTGCGCCCGCGTAGGGGTGCACGGCGAGCATTACACGAGGTTGCCGGATCGGGCGTCGATGCCGGTGAGCAGGGCCACGAGCTGCCCGATGGCGGTGTCACGGTCCATCGGGTGCCGCAGCGGCAAATCCGGATGCAACCGGTACCGGTTGCGCCGCCCCTCCCTGGTGCGTTCCAGGTAGCCCGCCTCGACGAGGTCGGCCACGATGCGCTGCGCCGCCCGCTCGGTGATGCCCACCACCTCGGCCACATCCCGCAACCGAACTTGTGGATCCCGCACCACGCACAGCAGTACGTGGGCGTGATTGGTCAAGAACGTCCACTCCTGCATGGCCGCAACTGTACCTCGTCGGGGGTAACGCATGTCACGCTTGCCAAAGCACGTCATCAATGTCGTATGATTCATATCGCGTATTAGAACACAGGTCATTGGTAGCGTGCTTGGGAGGTGGGTGTCATGGGCGACGAGGAGATGGCGCTCCCGTGGGAGAACCTGCTGCGGGAGGTGGGCGCGGTGGTCGACGCCGAGATGGCGGGCGTACTGACCGGCGAGCGCGCGGCCGATGAGGTGGCGCGGCGCTGGGCGCACCGGTGGGCCTCGCCGCCGCCGGACGTGGTGATCGACACCAGCCCGCCGGGCGTGCGGCGGGGGGCCGCGCAGAGCGTGGGTGCCTACATCGCCCGGGAGCTGGAACGGGGGCGGTCGCTGTACTGCGTGGTCCACGACGAGTTCGTCCGGGTGCGGATCGGGGGTTTCGACGGGCGTGCGTTGCCTCCGCATTGCCTGGAACACCTCGGTTCGCCGCCCGAGCCCGCTGCGGGCACCGGTGCTGAGCCGCGCGCCACCGACCTCGCCGGAGCCCCGGCGACGCGCGGCGCGGCGGCGCGCGCGGGTCAGGAAGGTACGACGGCGTGACAGGGGTGACGCTGCTCGTTTTGGTGGCCCTTCCCGCTGTTGCGGCCATGGCCGGGTCGATCCGGCGGCTACGGAGCTTGGCGCCCGCGTTGGGTGCGGGTGCGGCGCTGGTGGCCACCGCGCTGGCGGGGACGCTGGCCGTGACGGTGGTAGTCGGCGGGCCGGTGGCGATGGTGCTGGCCAACCCGGACGGGCGAGCCTGGACCGGGCTGGTGGTCGACCACGTCGGGGCGATCGTTCTGCTGCTGGTGTGCACGGTCAGCGCCGTGGTCCAGGCGTTCGCCCGCCGCTACCTGCACGGCGATCCGGCCGCGGCCCGCTTCGCTGTCGCGGCGGGGGCGCTGACCGCCGCGACCACGGTGATGGTGACCGCGGCGACTCTCGTCACCCTGGCGGTGGCGTGGACGCTGACCGGGGTGATCTTGTGCCGTCTGGTGGGGATGTATCGGCCGGCGCCCTCGGCCGTCGATGCCGCACGGCGCACCACCCGTGCCGTCGTCGCCGGGGACGCCGCGTTGTGGACTGGGGTTGTCCTCGCGGTCACGGTCTGGGGGGATCTCGACCTGCGCCACCAGGGCGACGCGGCCCTCGGCGGTGCGGTGGGCACGGTGGTGGCCTGTTCGCTGGTGGTCGCCGCGGCCGTGCGGTGCGCGCAGCTGCCCTGGCACCGATGGCTGCCGGCGACCCTGGCGGCACCGACCCCGGTTTCGGCTCTGCTGCACGCCGGCGTGGTCAACGCCGGCGGGGTGCTGCTGGTGAAGCTGTCGCCGATCGTCGGTGCCGCGCCGGTGGCGACACACCTGGCGTTCGCCATCGGAGCCGCCAGCGTCGTGGCCGCCACCGCGATCATGCTGACCCGCCCCGACATCAAAGGGGCGCTGGTGCACTCCACGATCGGGCAGATGGGGTTCATGCTCATGACCTGCGGGCTCGGCCTCTACGCCGCGACGGTGGTGCACCTGGTGGCGCACGGGCTGTTCAAAGCCACCCTGTTCCTCGGCTCGGGGTCGGCCGTGCAGCGGCACGCTGGCCACACTGCGGCTCCTCCCGCGCCTCGGTTGGCTCCTGCCCGCGCAGCGCAGGTCGCTGTCCTCGCCGGGGTCGCCGCCGTCGCGGCGGTCGGGGTGGCGGCCTGGTTGCTACCCCTTCATGCCGGCGGCGTCGCGTTGTCGCTCTTCGCCGTGGCCACCGCCGCGCGGCTGGCGTGGGGCTGGCTGCGTCGTCACCCGACCGGCGGCGCGCTGGTCACGGTGGTGATCGTGCTGCCGGGCGTGGCGATCGGGTACCTGGCCCTGGTGGGCGCGGTCACCGAGCTCCTGGCCCCGAGCCTGCCCGCAAGCGGGCCCGCCGCTGTCTCGGCCTGGGTTCTCGCGACCGTGGTGGCGGTGCTGGCGGCCGGTGCGCTGCTGCTCCACCTGGCACCCGCGGTCGGTCTGGGCCGGTGGCGCGACCGGCTGTACGTGGCGGCGTTGTCCGCCGGGCAGCAGCGCACGTACACCGCCGCCTGGGGTCACCCGCCACGGCTGGTACCGACACCGCGTCCGCGGCCGGTTCCCCAACTGGAAGGAGCTCGGGCGTGACTCGCCCCCACGCGCTCGACGGCATCCCGCGCAAGCGGGTCGCCGCCATGACAGGTGAGTCACCGGCTGTCCCGCACGCGTGGCTTCCCCTGTTCTCCACGGTCGCACGTTCCGCCACTTGTCGCGTCGTGCTCGCGCAGGAGGGTTCACACTCATGACCACCGGCCCCGCCACCAACCTCGCCCCCGATGCCGTCTCTGACGTCGCCACACAGCAGGCGGCAGTGCGCGCCGAGATCGCCGACGCGGCCGGATTCCTGGCTCCGACCTGGCCATTGGCGGACTTCATCGCGGTCAACCCGTTGTCCGGCCTGCTGGACCGCCCGTTCGCCGACGCGGCCACCACCGCCGCGGATCTGCTCGGAGCACGAGTCACCCCAGACGAGACCTGGCTACGTGCCGCCTGGCAGCGCGGCCGGATCACCGACGACGACCTGCGCGCCGCGCTGGCCCGCCGCCACCCCACGGCGCTACAGCGGGGCCCGCTCACTCTCGGCAACCGCGCCTACGACCCGGTCGACCTGCTGGTGGCCGATCTGCACCAGGGCATCGCGTGTCCACCGCCGCGCCGTCAGGCACGCACCGCGGCCGAAGCACTGGCCCCGGAGGTGGCCGCCCTGCTCAACACCCACACGATCCAGTGGTGCGCGGCCTACCTGGACGAAGGCCAGTCCACCTGGCGGATGCCGGGTCGTGACCGCGGCTTCTACTCGGCGTGGCGGGCGCTGGCCGCCCATGACGGAACCTTGCCGCGGCCGGTGCGGGCGCGGCTGCGGCACCTGCCCGAACGCGCCGAGCACACCATCCTGGACGCGCTGGCCGCGCTCGGTGTCCCGGACGACCAGCGGACCCGCTACCTGCAGGCCCACCTGGCCTGCTTGCCCGGCTTCGCCGCCCACGTCCGGTGGCGCGGCGAGCGGCCCGACAGCGGCATCGACCTCGTCGACTACCTCGCGTTGCGGTTGGCCGTCGAAGCCGCCGCGCTCGCCGGCTCCCACGCTCCCGGCACAGCGTGGTCCTGGGCCTCCGCGAGCCGGTTCGACACCCGGCAGGCCACCGTCGACCCGCACGACCGGGCCTACCACCTGTTGGGAGCGCTGGAAGTCACCGACACCGATGCCGCCCAACGGAGCGAGCTGGTGGAGCTGCTCGACCAGCTGCCGATCCAGCAGCGGGCGCTGGTCTGGCTGGACGCCTACGAGGACCACTACCGGAGCCGGCTGCTGCTGCGCATCCTCGGCCGGCCCCAGCCCGAACTGCCCGAAGCCCCACCGCGGGCGCAGGTGGTGTGCTGCATCGATCCCCGCTCCGAAGGACTGCGCCGCCACCTGGAGGTCCTCGGCAGCTACCAGACCCTGGGCTTCGCCGGTTTCTTCGCCGTCGCCATGCGCTACCGCGACCTCGCCGGGGGTGCCGCTCGCACCCAGTGTCCCGGCCCGATCACGCCTCGCCACACCCTCACCGAGCACCCCGCCCCTGGTCGGCGGCGCGCGGCCGAGCGGTCACTGGCCGGCCGCAGGGTGCTCGCCGCCGCCGAGCACTCCCTGCACGCCGCCAAGGACGACCTGCTGGCGCCGTTCGCCCTCGCCGAAGCCGCCGGCTGGCTGGCCGGGCCGCTGGCCGCGGCCAAGACCTTCACTCCCCGTGCCGCCGGCGCCACAGGCGCGTGGTGGGCCCGCCGCATCACGCCCGAGCCGCAGACCGAGATCTCCATCGCCGAGGCGCTCACCCCCGAGGAGCGTGCCGCGACCGCCGAAACCATCCTGACGTTGATGGGCCTGACCCGCGGGTTCGCGCGGCTGGTCGTGTTCTGCGGGCACCGCGCCCACACCGACAACAACCCCTACCAGGCCGCGCTGGACTGCGGCGCCTGCGGGGGACATCCCGGAGGTCCCAACGCCCGCACGGCCGCCGCCCTGCTCAACGATCCGCAGGTCCGCCTTCACCTGGCCGACCGCGGCATCACCGTTCCCGACGACACCTGGTTCGTCCCGGCCGAACACGACACCACCACCGACACCGTACGCCTGCTGGACACCCACCTCCTGCCCGCCACCCACCGCCGCGACGCTGACAGGCTCACCGCCGACCTCCGCACGGCCGGCACCCGGCTGGCCGCCGAACGCTGCGCCATCCTGCCGGGCGCACCCACCCGGCCCCGCCCGCGGCACGCGGCGCGCCACACCCGCGCCCGGGCCCGTGACTGGGCCCAGGTCTTCCCGGAATGGGGTCTCGCCGACAACGCCGCCTTCCTCATCGCGCCCCGCGCCCTCACCCGCGGCATCGACCTGCACAGCCGCGTGTTCCTCCACGACTACGATCCCGACCTCGACCCGACCGGCACCGTCCTGGAAACAATCCTCACCGCGCCGCTCGTCGTCGCACACTGGATCAACAGCCAGTACTACTTCGCCACCGTCGACCCGCAGTCCTTCGGCGCCGGCAGCAAAACCCTGCACAACGTCACCGGTGGGGGCCTGGGCGTCATGACCGGCCACACCAGTGACCTCCAGCCCGGCCTGCCCTGGCAGTCCCTCACCGACGGCCACCACGCCCGACATGAACCGCAACGCCTGCTCGCCATCGTGCAGGCACCCCTGCCCAGGCTGGACACCCTCATCGCCCGCCACACAATGCTGCACCACATGTTCAGCCACGACTGGATTGGACTCGCCGCACGGGAACAGCCCGACGACCCGTGGCACCGCTACACCCCCACCGGGTGGCAGCCCTGGCACCCCAGCACCGACACGCCAGCACCGACATCCCGGCAGGCGCTCCCGTGACCGCTCCACACCACCCGATGGCGGCGTCCCACCCGGAACGACCTGTCCTAACTCCCCACGTAACAGAGCCGCTTGGAAAGAGAGGTACCCGATGAGCGCGCTTCTACTGATCTCAAGTGTGGACCACGCCGAGGTCGCCGTCGAGCAGGCGAGCGACTACCTGGTCCACCACCGGCGCTACGGCGGCGATCCAGCTCAGCGGGACGCCCTGCTCGGGATTTGGATCCGCCGCGAGCTTGACGCGGACCTGCCCACGTTGTTCCCGTGCGGCGAGCATGTGCAGACCTGCGGATGCGCCGTCGGGGACCCCACGGAAGGGCGCCCGCCAGCAGTGCCGGTGGGGATCCGGACCTCCTCCTCGGTGTCCGGGCTGTGGTCGCTGTGCTGGCTGGACGGTTCCGCCCTGCGCGAGGCACACAACCCCCACCAGCGACGGCGCCTGATCCTCGATGTCCTGGTGCAAGGCGCGGCGCCCGCAGCGAGCCTGCCGGGAGCGTTCTTTCCGGTCTTCGCGCACACCGACTCCCGCGACACCGTCCACGCCACCCTGACCGAACTCGGCAGCCGCTACCCGCGCCTGGTCGCGACCCACTGGTACATCGATGACCCAGAGCAGGGCATCAGTGGACCGTGCGGCACGACCAGCGCCGGATGCCGGCTCGCACGCGGCACCGCCACGACTCGCCCCTAGCCCATCCAGCGTCCCGTCCCGTCACGTCCTCGGTCTCAGGAGCAGCATGACCACGCATTCCACATCCGCACCGATCACCGTCGCCCACGGAGACGGAATCGGTCCGGAAATCATGGAAGCCACCCTTTCGGTGCTCAACGCCGCAGGCGCGGCCCTTGACATCGACACGATCACCATCGGAGAGTCGGTCTATCAGGCTGGCAACCCCGCCGGCGTCACTCCCGAGGCGCTCGAGTCGATCCGCCGCACGGGTGTGTTCCTCAAGGCGCCCATCACCACCCCGCAAGGCGGAGGGTTCAAGAGCCTCAACGTCACCGTGCGCAAGACGTTCGGTCTCTATGCCAACGTCCGGCCATGCGTCGCCTACGCACCGTTCGTCGCCACCAAGCACCCTGGCATGGACGTCGTCATCGTTCGGGAGAACGAAGAGGACCTCTACGCCGGCATCGAGCACCGCCAGACCGACGAGGTCGTGCAGTGCCTCAAGCTCATCTCCCGGCAGGGATGCGAGCGGGTAATTCGCTACGCCTTCGAGTACGCCACAGCCTATCGGCGAACCAAGGTGACAGCGTTCACCAAGGACAACATCATGAAGATGACCGACGGCCTGTTCCACCGGGTGTTCGACGAGGTCGCCGCCGACTACCCCGATATCCAGGCAGAGCATTGGATCGTCGACATCGGTGCGGCCAAGCTCGCCGACACCCCCGAGGCGTTCGACGTCGTCGTCCTGCCGAACCTCTACGGCGACATCCTCTCCGACGTCGCCGCCCAGATCGCCGGATCTGTCGGCCTCGCCGGAAGCGCGAACATCGGCGAGCGAGTCGCCATGTTCGAAGCCATCCACGGATCCGCCCCCCGGCGAGCCGGCCAAGACGTTGCGAATCCTTCAGGGCTGCTGCTGGCCGCGGTACAGATGCTGGTCCACATCGGACAAGCCGACGTCGCGAGCCGAGTCCACAACGCCTGGCTGCGGACCATCGAAGACGGCATCCACACCTACGACATCTACGAGCCCGATACCAGCACCTCCAAGGTCGGCACCACGGCGTTCGCGGCATCGGTCATCGACCGTCTCGGCCAAGAACCCACCCGGCTGCCGGCAACGCACTACGCCCAGCACAGGCCGATCACCGTCAAGCTCGCGGGCCGATCCGCTGCCGCCAAGACCCAGCTCGGCGTCGACGTGTTCGTCCACAGCCCAGACACCACCCCAGACGAACTCGCCGCCAAGCTTCGTCCGTTCGCCGCACCCCTGCACCTTGACATGATCTCCAACCGGGGACAGAAGGTCTGGCCAGGCGGCGCGCCCGAGACCCTGCTCACCGACCACTGGCGATGCCGCTTCCTCGACCCGCGCGGGACCACCACCGCCGCCGAGGTCGTCGCCCTCCAGGCCCGCATGGTCGAGCACGGCATCGAACCGATCAAGACCGAAGGACTCTACGCCTTCGACGGCGAACCCGCATTCACCCGAGGCCAGGGCCAATGAAGGGCCGAGCTGACCAAGCGAAGCCGGGAGAAGACATGGACCCGCGTCACCGTAGCCGAATCGTCACCGACGGCGTCACCCGAGCACCGGCCCGGGCGATGCTGCGGGCAGTCGGGTTCGCCGACGAGGACTTCACCCGGCCGCAGATCGGTGTGGCCGCGGCCGCCAACGACCTCACACCCTGCAACATCGCCCTGGACCGCCTGGCAGGCGCGACGGCCGACGGGGTCAGGAAGGCGGGCGGGGTGGCGATGCGGTTCTCGACCATCGCCATGTCCGATGGGATCGCCATGGGGCACCGCGGCATGCGCGCGTCCCTTCCCAGCCGGGACCTCATCGCAGACTCGGTCGAGTGTGTCATGGAGGCCGAACAACTCGACGCGATGGTCACCATCGCCGGCTGCGACAAGAGCCTTCCCGGGATGCTCATGGCCGCCGCACGCCTCAACGTACCCACGGCGTTCTTGTACGGCGGCTCCTCCCTCCCCGGGAGCTGGCAGGGTCGGCCGGTGACGATCCAGGACGTGTTCGAGGCCGTCGGCGCGCAGGCAAGCGGCCTGCTCAGCACCGACGACCTCGACGAGCTGGAGCGCGCCGCGTGCCCAGGAGCCGGATCGTGCGCCGGCATGTACACCGCCAACACGATCGCCGCCGAAGCCGAAGCCCTCGGTATCGCACTGCCCGGCTCGGCATCCGCCCCCGCCATCGACCCCACACGCCCCGGCATCGCCCACGACACCGGAGCGGCCGCCGTCGCCGCCCTGCGCGCCGGGATCCGCCCACGCGACATCCTCACCCGCGAAGCCTTCGAGAACGCCATCACCGTGGTCATGGCCCTGGGCGGGTCGACCAACGCCGCGCTGCACCTACCCGCCATCGCCCACGAAGCCGGCGTCCGCCTGACCCTCGACGACTTCGACCGGATCAGCCGACACACCCCCCACATCGCCGATCTCCGTCCCGGTGGGCGCCACGTCATGGCCGACCTGCACCAGGTCGGTGGCGTGCCCGCAGTGCTCGCCGCGCTGCTGGACGCCGGACTGCTCCACGGCGACTGCCTGACCGTGACCGGAGCCACCCTGGCCGAGAACCTCGCCGAACTCGCAGCCCCGAAACCCGACGGTACGGTCCTCCGAACGCCAGATGACCCGCTCCGCCCCGACGGCGGCCTGGCCATCCTCCGCGGGGCACTCGCCCCCAGCGGCGCGGTGGTCAAGATGGCCGGCCTGACCGTCGACCGCTTCCACGGCACAGCCCGGGTCTTCGACAACGAAGACGCCGCCATGGGCTACGTCTCAGGCGGTCGCCTCACCGCAGGCGAGGTGATCGTGATCCGGTACGAAGGCCCACGCGGCGGACCGGGAATGCCGGAGATGCTCGCCGTCACCGCCGCTGTCCGCGGCACCGGCCTGGGTGACCAGGTGGCGCTGGTCACTGACGGCCGCTTCTCCGGCGCCACCACCGGCCTCTGCGTCGGCCACGTCGCCCCCGAGGCCGCTGCCGGCGGGCCGCTGGCGCTGGTCGCCGACGGCGACCCGATCATGATCGACATCCCGGCACGCACCATCGATCTCGACGTCAACCCTGCCGAACTCGAACGACGCCGTCACCGCTGGCACCCACCCCCTGCCCCGACCGGCAACGGCTTCCTAGCCAAGTACAGCCGCCTCGTCGGCTGCGCCTCGCAGGGGGCGCTCGTCGGCGCCACCCCACGATGAGCAGCCCCACCCGACGCAAACACCATCATGTCACGCGAGCGATCCGGCTTTTCTCCCATCGCCGTGCCGGCGGCACGGCCTGCGGGGCGCATCGGCGGTGCCGCCAGCGCCGACCGCCCTGTCGAAGGAATCACCGCCACGACCGGACCCTGCATCCGCCGGGCCATCGACGTCCACCAAGCGGTCACGACCCACGCCTGCCGGGCCGCACACACCAACCCCCGCGAAGGAGCCGCACTGTGTTGGACGGCAAGCACATCCTGGTGACCGGGGTCGTCACCACCGACAGCATCGCCTTCGCCGTCGCCCGCCGCGCCCAACAACTCGGCGCCGAGGTGCTGCTCACCGGGCTCCCCCGCGATCTCGATCGGGCCCGTGCGGCGGCAGCGCAGCTCACCGGCGACATCGACGTCATCCCCTTCGACGCCACTGCCTCCCACGACACCGCCCGGCTCACCGCAACGATCGCTGAGCGGTGGGAGAGACTCGACGGCGCCCTGCACGCCATCGCCTTCGCACCCGCCGACGCCCTGGAAGGCCCCCTACTCAACGCCCGCCCCGAAGGGATCGGACTGGCGTTCCAGACCAGCACCGTATCCCTCGCCGCGCTCGCCGCGGCGGTGAACCGGCTCGCCCCACCCTCCGGCGCCAGCCTGGTCGGGCTCGACTTCGACGCCAGCGCCGCGTGGCCGGTCTACAACTGGATGGGCGTCTGCAAAGCCGGACTGGAGTCGCTCAACCGGTACCTCGCACGCGACCTCGGGCCTGCCGGAATCCGGGTCAACCTCGTCGCGGCCGGGCCGATCCATACCCGGGCGGCCACCGGCATCCCCGGCTTCGAAGCCCTGCTCGACGCCTGGGCAACCCGTTCGCCCTTGCGGTGGGACCCAGCCGACTCGACCCCGGTGGCCGACGCCGTCTGCTTCCTGTTCTCCGACCTCGCCCGCGCTATCACCGGCGAGATCCTCCACGTCGACGGCGGCTACCACGCCATGGCCGCGCCCCTGCGCCAACAGGGATCATGATGGGCCACGAGGACATCCAACACCTCCACACTGATCAGGGCAGGTGCCCTGGCGCAGACTGGGCAAGATCTCGGCTGGTTGACCCGGTGGGCGCTCCATGACCCGACCTAGCCGACTCATCCTGGTCACCGGCACCGGCACCGAGGTCGGCAAGACCTGGGTGACCGCCGCCTTGTCGCGACGATTGCGAGCATTTGGCATCGAGGTCGCGGCCCGCAAACCGGCGCAGTCGTTCACACCCGGTGATACCGCGACCGACGCCGCCGTGCTCGGCGAGGCAACTGACACGCCCGCCGACACGGTGTGCCCGCCACACCGGTGGTACCCGGTACCCCTCGCGCCACCGATGGCCGCCGACACCCTACAACTGGCTCCGATCCTGCTCGACGACCTCGTCGCCGAACTCGACTGGCCCTCAGACGTCGCCATCGGCTTCGTCGAGGGCGCAGGCGGGCTGTGCTCACCAATCGCCCATGACGGCGACACCCTCTCACTGGCGCAGCGGGTGAGACCGGACCTCGTGCTACTGGTCACCGAGCCTGTCCTAGGAGTTGTGTCCCAGGTGCGCCTCGCCGCGCGAGCCCTCACCGGACACGAGGTGCTAGTCGTCCTGAACCGATACGACCCCAGCGACGAGGTGCACCGGCGTAGCCGCGACTGGCTGACAGCCATCGACGCGCTCGCCGTACTCACCAACCACGACCTCGCCGACACCGTTGATTCCGACGCGGCCTGGCGCGCCATCAGCGGCGAGCCCCCCTCGGCACGCAATCCCTGACCACGCCCCTCGGTCACTGACCCGCTTACCCACGTCCTGGACCCGAGCGGTTGGTCAGACCGGGTCAGTTTCACCCGGCAGCGACAGTCACCATGAGTGATCGCGAGAGGTGAGAACTCGACGCGGAACGGTATTGCTCTGCGCCAGCAGGCTCGCCTGAGTCGTGGCGAGGCTGCCAGCAGCGGCCGGCGCACTGTCGACACCTGGCTTCCGATCCACGACTGGACCGAAACCCAGGTATGGCAACGCATCCATGCGTCAGGTGTGCCGTACCACCCGGCCTACGACCAGGGCATGACCCGCCTGTCGTGCTCCCTCTGTGTGCTCGCCAGCCGCGCGGATCTGGTTCGCGCCGCACAACTACGCCCGGAACTGGCCGCCGAGTACGCGGAGCTGGAAGCCGAGATCGGGCACCGGTTCCGCAACGACCTGTCCATGGCCGAGATCATCACCGCCGCCGAGCAAGCCGCAACCGCGGGACACACCGAGGAGACAGCCACGATCGAGCTCGGCCAGGGCCAACTGTGGTGGCCGAGGTTCGAACGCCAGTCCGACCGCTACGGCACCGTGTTCCTGCTCACCGGTCCGGATGCCGAGGACTACGTCTCGTTCGAGAACGCACCCGTCGGCCAACCGGGACGACTCGTCGCCATCGTGGTCGAGACACGTCGCTCCGAGCACTGTGGCGACATAGCGCGGTCCCTGGCACCCGTCACGCCGACGGTCGGCGAGGAGATCACGCTCGGCGCCGGCACGTTGTTCACCGACACCGATGCCGATCTCGGCATACCCACCGCCGTCGGCCTCGCGCCGGACGACAACCGGGACGCCGACTGGCTCGACCCACGCGCCTTGTACCGCTGCCACAACCAAACCGTGCGGCTCGAACTCCGCATCAGCAGCCACACCAACAAGCGCGCACACGACACCAGGCCACGCGCAGCCTGAGAGCCGTCGCTGGCGCGGCGAACAAAGTCACAAAGGCCGTCCCTGCTCAATCGCCACACGAACCCCACCGCACACGCCGAGTGCGGGAAGAAGGAGAACGTACGTGACCAGGCTGATCGAGTCCGGCTATGACGGGCAGTTCGTCACTGACCAGGTCGGTCATTCCCACGCGGCGACCACGGCGATCTACACGGCGGTCAGCAGCGACTTCAAGAACCTAAAGGTCCGCGAGCACCTGGACGCGGTGCCGAGGAAGCCGTGCTGCAACGCGCCTTCGCGATGGCCGAGACGGAGGCGGAGATGGACGACGACTTCAGCGATCACACGTCAGGTGAGCCTGCTGGCCGCCGGAGGAGGGTGCGATGAACGCGGTGTCCCGGCAAGGACCGGACGAGCAGAACGACGACGTGCAGGTCCGGCAGCCGCGCTACGAGTGGCGGCTGCGTGAGCTGATGGCGGTCCGCAAGAACTGGTACACCACCACGAAGCTGATCCCGGAGTTGCGCAAGTACGGCTTCGAGTTCGACCGCAGCTCGATCTACCGGCTCGTCAGCACCGAACGTCCGCCGAAGATGCCGATCGAGTTGATCCTGGCCTTGTGCAAGATCCTCGACTGCCGCTTCGAGGACCTGGCGGTGGAGGTCGAGCCGCAATCGGCCACCGAGGAGCCGGCTCGCCGGGGTCCGCGGCCGGCCGTGCCGGACATGCCGTTGTTGTCCGCGGACTTCTTCGACGCCGAGAGCTGACCGGACACCGGGTCACGCACGTGGGGAAAGGGCGAGGTGTCTGCGCCAGCTGTGGATGCGACCGATCTCTGGTCGCTAGCGGGCTGTGCCATACCTGCTACCACGCCCGCCGGGACAAGGAGAGCTGTGTCGGGTGTGGCCGTCTGACCGTTCCGATTGGACGTACGGCGGAGGGGGCGTGGTGCCAGAACTGCAACGGAAAGCGCCGGGCCGAACCGTGCTCGCTGTGCGGTCGGTCGGGGCGGGTGGCCGCGCGGCGCTACGGGCAGCCGGTGTGTTCGCGGTGTTGGCAGCGCGAGCGGCGCGTCCCGCTGCCCTGCTCGGTATGCGGGCGGACGATGAAGGCCACGAAGAACAGCCCGCAGGGCCGGGTCTGCTACACCTGCCACCGCAAGACCGTTCCCCGCGAGCCCTGCTGGATGTGCGGCAAGGTCGTGCTGGCCGCCGCCCACACCGAGGAAGGAGCGTGGTGCGAACGATGCCGCCGGACGCATCTGGCCGAGCCCTGCTCACGATGCGGCCAGACGGCGCCGGTCACCGTCCGCGACGACGAGAAACGGCCGGTGTGCCGGCGGTGTTGGCAGCGCGGGCATCAACGGCCGCTGCGCCGGTGCATCGACTGCGGCGAGGACAAGCCTGCGGCTCGGCTCATCGAGGACGGGCCACTGTGCGAGAAGTGCGACAACCGGCGTGCGCCGGAGGTGCTGTGCCCGCGCTGCGGGAAGACCCGCAAGGTCGGGATTCTGAGCACGGGGGTTTGCCGGGCCTGCGCCCAGCAAGCTGGGCCACGCCAGCCGTGCCACAACTGCGGCCGGACCAGGTTGGTGGCCTACCGCGACGCCGACGGCGAACCGTGGTGCGACGGCTGCCGCCGCCAGACGCTGGCCGAACCGTGCTCGGGCTGCGGCGTCCACAAGGTGGTGTGCGCGCGTGACCATAATGGACCGTGGTGCAAAGCGTGCTGGGAAGTGGTGCGGCCCGGTCCGCCGTGTACCGACTGCGGGCAACGACCGTCGATGTCCGTGCCAGCTACGGACGGTGTGGCCAGGTGCGTGCCGTGCTACCTGGCCGCCCAGGTCCCCTGCACCCGATGCGGAACCACCGCCCGCGCCGAACGACATTGGCCGGAGGGCCCGGTCTGCCTGTCCTGTGTGGACGCGGTACGGCTCACACACGAGCACTGCCACTGCTGCGGCCAACTAGCCGCGGTGTTCCGCCGCGAGCCCGCCGGGCCGTTGTGCCCGGACTGCGCGGGCGTCACCTTCTCCTAGGGGGACCGCCGGGATACGGGAGAAACCTGCCAAGTGGTCGGGTAGTGCCTGGTAGAGGGCGCTAGAGATCGTTAGAGAGCCCGTGTGACGTGGGTGCGGCGGGTGTTGGTTAGGGTGCGCTGGGTTACGTCCGCTGGCTGGGCCTGGGGTGCTGGGTGGCTTCGATCGATCGGACCGCCTATCCTCGGTTCAAGCGGGTGGTGTCGGTCCGTGAGCTGGCGGAGGCGTTCACGCCGGTCGCCGGCGAGATTGAGTGGGCTCGGGGGCGGAGTCAGGGCGAGCCGAACTTCCTGGCGTTGGTGGTGCTGCTGAAGTGCTACCAGCGGCTGGGGCATTTCCCGAAGCTGGCTGACGTGCCGGTGGTGGTGATCAACCATGTCCGGGCCGCGCTGGGCCTGGCCGAGGACGTCCTGGCGGTGCACGAGTCGGATCGGACGTTGTGTCGCCACCGTGACTACGTCCGTGACCGACTGAATGTGGTCTACAAGCCCGCCGAGGCACGCGCGATCGCCGAGAAAGCGATCCGCAAGGCGGTCACCACGAAGGACAACCCGGCCGACCTGATCAACGTCGCGCTGGAGGAGCTGGTCCGGGCACGGCGCGAGCTGCCGGGGTTCACCACGCTGGACAAGATGGTCTCCGCGAGCCGCACCGAGACGAACACCGCGTTGTTCGGGCTGGTCGCGACCCGGCTGGACGCGGCGGACCGGCGGCGGCTCGCGCGGCTGCTGTGGCTGGACCCGACATCGCGGCGCAGCGAGTTTGACCGGCTGAAGACGCCGGCGAAGGCGGCGTCGGTGGGAAAGTTCAAGCTTCGCCTGGCCCACCTGCAAGCGCTGGACGAGCTCGGCGCGACCGAGCAGTGGCTCGACGGCATCCCGGCGACGAAGATCGCGCATTTCGCCGGGGAGGCGCGGGTGACCGACGTCGGCGACATGCGGGATATCGGCGAGGCGAAGCGGTGGACGTTGCTGGCGAGCCTGATCCACGAGTGCCGGACCACGGCCCGGGACGAGGTCGCGACGATGTTCTGCAAGCGGATGGCGGTGATCCACAAGAAGGGCAAGGAGCGGCTGGTCGAGCTGCATGAGCAGCACCGCGCCGAGTCCGAGCGGCTGCTGGACGTGTTCGGTGATGTCCTGGCCGGCGCCCGGGAGGCCACCGCACCAGACAACGACGGCGCGACCGCGCCGGAACCCGCGGCCGCGGTGGCCGAGCGGGCCGGGCGGCTGCTGCTCAAGACGCTGGCCGACGCGGGCGGGGTGGAGCAGCTCTCGGCAGCGCATGAGGTGGTGTCGGCGCACCACGGCAACAACTACCTGCCGTTGCTGGAGAAGTTCTACAAGAGCCACCGCTCGGCGCTGTTCACCCTGCTCGACACCCTCGACCTGGAGCCGACCAGCGCGGATCACAGCGTGGCCGACGCGGTGGAGTTCCTGCGCGCGATCCGGGGCCGCACCGGCGAGTACGTCCCGGAGAAGGTGACCGTCGGGCGTGGGGCGGACGCGGTGACGGTGGCGATCGACATCGACTTCGTCACTGAGGCGTGGCGCAAGATCCTGGTGGTGAAGGACCGGCCGGGCAAGCTGGTGCGCCGTCACCTGGAGGTGTGCGTGTTCTCCTACCTCGCCTCCGAGCTGCGCTCCGGGGACATCGCGGTGGTCGGCGCCGACTCCTACGCCAACCTGCACGCGCAGCTGATGTCCTGGGATGAGTGCGTCCCGCTGGCCGAGCAGTTCTGCGGCCAGGCCGGGATTCCCTCGGACCCGAAGGAGCTCACGGCGCACTACCGGGCGGCGCTGACCGATATCGCCGCGGTGGTGGACGCCGGGTTCCCGCACAACACCGACCTGTCCTTCGAGGACGGCCGCCCGGTCCTGCGGCGCCGCAAGGGTGCCGACCGGCGCCCGTCCGCGCTGGCGCTGGAGGAGTCGATTCACCAGCGGCTGCCCGAACGCGGGCTGCTGGACATCCTGGCCCGCACCGCGCACCTGGTCGGCTGGCCGCGGCACTTCGGGCCGGCGTCGGGATCGGACCCGAAGATCCGCGACGCGATGGCCCGCTACGTCCTGACCGTGTTCGCCAACGGCACGCTTCTCGGCCCCGCGCAGGTCGCGCGGCACATGCGTGACCAGGTCAGCGCGCACGAGCTGTCGATCGCGGCGAACAAGCACACCACTTGCGCCAAGATCGACGCCGCGTCCACCGACGTGATCAACGAGTTCGCGAAGCTCGACGTCGCCGGGATGTGGGGCGACGGCCGGGTGGTCGCGGTGGACGGCACGCAGGTGGACACGTGGGAGAACAACATCCTCGCCGAGTCCCACATCCGCTACGGCGGCTACGGCGGGATCGCCTACCGGCACATCTCCGACACCTACATCGCCCTGTTCTCCCACTTCATCCCGTGCGGGGTGTGGGCGGCCGTCTATATCATCGAAGGGTTGCTGCGCAACGACTCGGAGATCCAGCCCGACACGATCCACGCCGACACCCAAGGCCAGTCCCTGCCTGTTTTCGGGCTCGCCGCGCTGCTCGGCTTCGACCTGCTCCCGCGCATCCGCAACTGGGCGGATCTGAACTTCTACCGGCCCAGCGCGGACACCGGGTTCGCGCACATCGACTCGCTGTTCGGCGACAACGTGATCGACTGGGGCCTGATCGAGACGCATTGGACGGACCTGCTGCGCACCGCGATCTCGATCAGCGAGGGCCGGTTGTCGTCGATGACGCTGCTGCGCCGGCTGGGCAACAACTCGCGGAAGAACCGCCTGTACCGGGCGTTCCGGGAGCTGGGCCGGGTCATCCGCACGATCACGCTGCTGCGGTTCCTCGCGGACGCGCAGTTGCGGGAGCAGATCACCGCGATCACCAACAAGGCCGAGGCGTTCCACGGGTTCTCCGCGTGGCTGCGTTTCGGCGGGGAGGCGGTCGGGCGTAACGACCCGGACTACCAGGAAAAGATCATCAAGTTCAACGAGCTGCTCGCGAACTGCGTGATCTACTCCAACGCCTGCGACATCACCGCCGCGGCGAACGCGCTGGCCTCCGACGGGCACCCGATCGACACCGACGATCTGGCCACGATCTCCCCGTACATCACCCACACCATCCGCCGCTTCGGGGACTGGGTGCTCGATCTGTCGCCGCCTGACGCGGTGCCGGTCACTACGCTGGACCTGGTGCCGGGGGCGCTGTTCCCCGGCGACGCCACCGCGCCGCGCCGGACAAGGGCGCGCGTCACCGCGAAGTAAGGGATCCTGATGACCACCCGTTGGGTCCGCTACGTCGTTCCGGTCATGGTCGAGATCGACTGCGACAACGACTCCATCGCGGGCTGCGCGCAACCCCAATCGCCGGGAAGCGCCCCCTGGGGGAAACTGCCTCGCGCGCGACGCGCATGCGTCTCGCCACTTAGGGCGCGATCCGACGCCCCAACCCCGCACGACGAGGTTTCACGTTTCATCGCTGCTCGGGGAGCGGCGTGCCCGGATGTTCGGAGTCGCCGGACTGGCGATCCCGGTGGGGGGCCGCACTGGAGACCGTTGCACTGGAGACAGTGGCTGTGGCCTGGCCGCATATGGCGGGCGTGGTGGCGTGGTCGAGTCCTCCGGGACGCTTATCGGACCGTTGCCTGAGGGTGGCTCGTCATTCTCGCTATCGCCATCCCCGGTCAGGATGCAAAAGTCGGTGAGGAAGCAAGCGACCTCGCCGTCGGCGGTGCGCCCAACCCAGGTTGGATAGTGCCCGTCTCCGCTACCAGAGGGAAACGCCACCGCAAGGGGCCGGTCCCCGTCGTCGGCCAGTGTGGCGGGCGCGGTGCGGTCGGTCTCGCCGAGGATGTGGATGTCCAGGTTAGATAGCAGCTGGTTGCTGTAGTCGTCGTTCTCGCGCAGCGCCGCGATGTTCGCCGCGTCCACGAAGCCGCCGGCGCCGCCGACGACCGGATAGCCGAAGTACTCGTCGTCGCCCAGTTCGGCGGCATCCTGGCCCGCGCACGTCGCCATCTCCCAGGAGGCGGCTGGCTCGTCCCGGATCATCAGCCGGGCCGCCGCGACCCACTCCTGCGCATCCTGCTCGTCCGGTTCGCCGAACACGGCGAGCACCAGCACCACCGGATACCGGCCCGGTGGCACCTGTTGGACAAACCTGTCCTCGGAGCCGGACATCGACAAGAACATGGCCGGCTCGCCGGCGACGACCCGCCCGGACGGCAGCCACAGCGAGGCGTCCTGCCGCAGCCGGACGGTGGCGACATCGCCGCGGGACAGTGTGTGATGCGTTCCTGGGGCGAACAGCCATTCGAAATCGGGTGCGGACACCGGCATAACTGCTCCTTCGACGAGTTTCTTCACTGTCCACCGGCGCCGAAGACGGATGACACCTTGGCGACACCTGATGAAGCGATCGTAGCCACCTCTTCTCCCCGGCCTAGCCATGTCCACCGGCAAATGTCCTAACGGATCCGATCGGATACCTGGAAGGGCACCGGTGTCAGGCTTCGCGCGGCAAGGGACCTGTAGTTTCTCTCATAAATGAACAGTTGTGACAGTTCTGCGAACAGCCCGATCCGCCCCGAAGATCCGCAGGTCGCGATTCGCACAAAACCTCTCAGAACCCCCCCCCCCGTTACCTTTTTCGTAGCTCCTGATCAAGGAGTCGTGGTCGCCAGGTCCGGCATGACTGACGCCCCCAGTCGAGCGCATGATCCGGGGGGTGGTGTCACCGGACCTGGTGGCATCGAGGGACCGCTGATAGGGACACGGCCGCCCGCCGGGCAGGTCTCGTCGTAACGTGGGTGCCGGCCGTCGATGCCCGACCGGCGACCACCCGCGACGAACGAACGGCAGGACGGATGACCAGCGGTTACCAGGTGTTCCTCGGCCTGGACGTCGGCAAGGGCGAACACCACGCCGTCGGCCTGGACCCGGCGGGCAAGCGGCTTCACGACGCGCCGCTGCCCAACAGCGAACCGAAGCTGCGGGCGCTGTTCGACAAGCTCGCCGCGCACGGGCCGTTGCTGGTGGTGGTCGATCAACCGGCGACGATCGGCGCGCTGCCGGTCGCGGTGGCCCGCGCGGCCGGCCACCGGGTGGCCTACCTGCCCGGCCTGGCCATGCGACGCATCGCCGACCTCTACCCCGGCCGCGCGAAAACCGACGCCCGGGACGCGTTCGTCATCGCCGACGCCGCCCGCTCGCTGCCGCACACGCTGCGCCCGGTCGACGTCGGCGACGACGCCCTGGCCGAGCTGGACGTGCTGGTCGGGTTCGACGACGACCTGGCCGGTGAGGCCACCCGGATCGGCAACCGCATCCGCGGCCTGCTCACCGGCGTCCACCCCGCCCTGGAACGCGCGATCGGCCCGAGGATCAGTCACCCGGCGGTGCTGGAGATCCTGTCCCGCTGCGGCGGCCCGACCGGCATCCGCGCCGCCGGCCGCCGCAAGCTCACCGCGATCGCCACCGCGCACGCGCCCCGCATGGGCGACAAACTCGTCACCGCGATCCTGGCCGCGCTGGACGAGCAGACCGTCGTCGTCCCGGGCACAACGGCGGCCGACACCGTCCTGCCCCGTCTGGCCGACAGCCTGAAAACCGTTCTCCAGCAACGCAAACAGGTCGCCACCGAGGTCGAAGGGATACTCGATGCGCACCCTCTTGCCGGGGTCCTGACCTCCATGCCCGGCGTCGGGGTCAGGACCGCAGCCCGCATCCTGCTGGAGATCGGCGACGCCACGGCGTTCAAGTCCTCCGGCCACCTGGCCGCCTACGCCGGCATCGCCCCGGTCACCCGCAGCTCGGGCTCCTCCATCAAGGGCGAGCACCCGGCCCGCACCGGCAACCGCAAACTCAAGCGGGCGTTCTTCCTCGCCGCGTTCGCAGCCTTGTCCGACCCCACCAGCAGGGCCTATTACCAGCGAAAACGCGATGAAGGGAAGAAGCACAACGCCGCGCTGATCTGCCTGGCGCGGCGCCGCTGCGACGTCCTGTTCGCCATGCTCCGCAACAAGACCTACTACCGGCACCCCGAGACCACTCCTGCCCCGGCTGCGGCTTGACAACCACATAGGGACACCCCCCCGGTTTTGACAGAGTTCTGAGAGACTGGAGGTATGCAACTCGGACCCGACGACGCAGCGGCCGCGGTCGAACGCCACCCCTGCCCGCAATGCGACGTCCCCGCCGGCAGCGCCTGCCGCACCCGCGCCGGGAAGACCGCCGCGAAGTACCACACCGCGCGCTTCATCCTCGTGCCCGCGCTACGCGACGAACTCACCGTACCCGTCCCGGCCGATCGCGGGCCCGGCAAGAAGTGGACGCAGTGCCCCGAGGTCGCCGCGCCGGCGCCTGAGACGAACGGGGCGCCGATCCGGATCGGCTACGCTCGCTGCTCGACGGCCACCCAGGAGTTGCAAAGCCAGCTCGACGCGCTCGCGGCCGCGCACTGCACGCGGGTGTTCTCCGAGAAGATCAGCACCCGCATCAAGATCCGCCCCGAGCTGGAGAAGGCACTCACCCTCGCCCACGAGATCAAGATCGCGGCACCGGACCAGCCGGTGATCCTGACCGTGCACGAGATGAAACGCCTTGCCCGCAACGCCGCCGAGCTGATGACGCTGTCCGCCCAGCTGCAAGGTGGCGGGGTGCAGCTGGAGCTGCTGAGTGGGCCGCTGACCGGCATCTACGACCCACACGGTATGGGATCGATGCTCTTCGCCGTGCTCGCCGTCGCCGCCCAGCTCGACCGCGACTACATCCGCGAAAAGACCCTCGAAGGCCAGCAGGCCGCCGCCGCACGCGGCAACCACGGCGGCCGACCCAAGGTGATCGACGAAGACGACGTGCTCTTCGCCCGCGCCCTGCGCGACAAGGGCACCCCGATGCCCGACATCGTCAAGAAGCTGACCATCAAGACCGGCAAGAACGCCGGCCGGCACCCCTCAGTTGCCTCGCTCTACCGCGCCCTCGCCGACAACGACGCCTGACCAGGCACTACCCGACTACTTGGCAGGTTTCTCCCGTATCCCGGCGGTCCCCCTCCTACCGCTGCCCGACCTGTGGGGCCATGGGCCGTCTGCTGCGCGGGCACTGCGTATCCTGCATCGCGCGTCGGGACTTGGTCGAGCTGTTCACCCAGCCCGACGGGCAACCGGCCGCC
Organism: Prauserella endophytica; assembly: GCF_005146945.1. GTDB lineage: Bacteria > Actinomycetota > Actinomycetes > Mycobacteriales > Pseudonocardiaceae > Prauserella_A > Prauserella_A endophytica. The sequence goes on along the minus strand of NZ_SWMS01000040.1, from coordinate 5,655 downwards.
TGGTTGGCGCCGCTGGCCGAGCTGCTGGAGAGCTACGACAACCCGTACTCGCTGTGCCTGTATCTGCGCCGGCCCGGCGGACAACTCATCCGCCGCATGGTCACCGGCGAACTGGCTTGCTCGCACGAGGCACTCGACGAGCTCCGGCAGACCACCGCGGTCCAGCACCTGCGCGGTACTCGCCGAGATCCTCGAACCCCGCGAGGAAGAACTCGCCCAGCTCACCCGCGACGTCCAGACCCTGCTGGCCCGAGTAACCGTCCAGCAGGACAAGACCATCCTGGCTCGCTACGTCCGGTGGCACCTGATGCCCCTGGCCCACCAGCGCGCCGAGCGGGATTCCGGCTTCACGCGCTACCAGCGCGAACACCTCCGGCGGAAGCTCGACGCCGCCCGCCTGTTGCTGAGCTACCTCCGCGCCCGCGGCATCAGCCTGGCCGCCCTCACCCAACCCGTGATGGACCGCTGGCTGATCCGCAACCGGCCCCGCCAGCGTTACGCGCGCCCGTTCCTGCTGTGGGCCGCAACCAACGGCCTCGCCCCCGCCCACGTCGCGATCGGCACCTCGGCCCACACCGGCAACCGGGAGATCATGAGCGACACCGACCGAGTCCTGCTCGCCGTCAAGCTGGAGACCGACGACACCCAGGCGCTGACCGATCGTGCCGCCGGCTGCCTGGTCCTGCAATACGGGCAAAGCTGCTGGCGACTGGTCAACCTCACCACCGACGACGTCCTCGCCCACCCGGACGAGCCCGGCGTCCTCGGCCTGCAACTCGGCCGCGACCCCTTGTGGCTACGCCCCCGGCTGTCCGTACTCCTGCAGCAGCTCGTCAACAACCGCCGCCCGCTCGCGGGCGCGCTGCGGCACCGCCCGACTCCCTACCTGTTCCCAGGGCTGCGCCCCGACCGGCCGATGACGTCGGCCACCCTCCAGGCCCGGCTGCGCAAGCTGGGCGTCCCCAGCGCCCGCACCGCCCGCAACGGCGCCTGGATGTCACTGGTTGGTTCCGTCCACTGGAAGATGCTCGCCGACCTGCTCGGTGTGGCCGACACCACCGCCAGCGCCTGGCACCGGGAGAACGGCGGCGACCGCGCCAGCTACGTCGCCAGCCGCCTTCGCCAGGGACAACGAAGCGTCGCACCCGAGTAACCGTGGCGCCATGTGTGTCCACTATGTGTCCACGTCGCGTCACCGGGTGAAGTCGCTGAGCTTCGTGTCCTTGCTCATGAGGAGATCGATGGGTGGAGGCCAGCGGCGGGATCGGCGGTGATCTGGTCGGTGTCGGTGTCGTAGTCGAACAGTTCGGCGTAGCGGCCCCAGGCGATGGCGGGGTGTCGAGTTGCTGCTGGGCGTTTTCAGCGGAGAAGGGGCGGCGGGATACCGCCGGTGAATAGCCGGGGAAGATTCCCCGCAGGATGAGTTTCCGCCACCACAGCGGCGGCTTCGCGTAGGTCGCTGGGGATCGCGCTGGCCTCGGCGATGACGTTGAACAGGATGTACCACTGGGCGCCCAGCGACATGAGCAGGATGCCGCCCCAGTTCAGCGCCCCCGCCGAGGCTGAGCACCACAGCGTGGCGGCGGTGTCCAAGCCCACGCACGCTCAGCCCGTCCCGCAGGATCACCCCAGCACCCAGGAACCCCCGATGCCGGAGACGATCTGGGCGGCACCCCGCGTGGGATCGGCAGAGCTGGCGCCGCTGACATCCCCGAAGCCGTAGGCGGACAGCAGCACGAACAGCGTGGCACCCCACAGCAACCAGGGCATTGGTCCGCAGCCCCACCATCCGGGCCCGATACTGCCGCTCGAAACCGATCAGCGCGCCCAACCCGACGCCAGCGCCGACACGCAGCGCCATCTCGACGGTGCCCGAGTCATCTTCCGCTCGCGTCGTCATGATCAGCCCCTGGCCGCCCCGCCCGAACGCCGCCACCGCAGCCGATGCGGCTCACAACCACGCTCGCCCGCCACGCAGGTACCTCGCCTTGACGACCTGGGCCGCCACGACATAGCTGAACAAGATCGCCAGCAGCCAGGGGAAGTAGCCCAGCGGCAGCGCCGCCATCCGCAGCGCGCCCGCAAGCTGCGACCACGGCAGCAGCAGGCCAACGAGTACCACCGCTACTGCGGCGGCCAGCACCGGCCGAGACGGTGCGCCGCACGGCGTCCAGACCTGCATCCCGGTCTGGCGGGTGCGCAGCACGAGCAGGATCAGGACCTGCGAGAGCAGTCCCTCGATGAACCAACCTGCCTGGAACATCGCCTGCTCGGCGGGGCTGTCGATGTCCAGCAGCCACCACAGCACGGCGAACGTGGCCAGGTCGAACAGCGAACTCAGCGGGCCGAAGGTGAGCATGAATCGGGTCAGGCCGCCGGTGTCCCACCGCCGTGGCCGGCGCAGATAGTCCTGGTCGACGCGGTCCCAGGGCAGCGCCAGTTGCGCCGCGTCGTAGAGCAGGTTCTGCACCATGAGCTGGATGGGCAGCATCGGCAGGAACGGTAGCGTCGCGCTGGCCACCAGGACACTGAGCACGTTGCCCAGGTTCGAACTCGCGGTGATCTTGACGTACTTCATGGTGTTGCCCAGCGTGCGGCGACCCTCCACCATCGCGCGGGCCAGCACCGTGAGGTCCTTGTCCAGCAGGATCAGATCGGCGGCGTCCTTGGCGACATCGGTGGCGGTGTCCGCAGCGATCCCCACATCCGCCGTCCGCAACGCCACTGTGTCGTTGACCCCGTCCCCGACGAACCCAACCGCGTGCCCGGCGTCCCGCAGCGCGGTCACGATCCGCGCCTTGTGTACCGGATTGACCTGGGCGAAGACCGTCGTGCGCGCCACGAGCCGACGCAGCTGCGCGTCGTCGGCATCCTCAACCTGCGTCCCCAGCACGATCTCGCCCACGGGGATGCCGACCTGGGCTGCCACCTGCGCTGCGACGTGCCGGTTGTCACCGGTGAGGATCTTGACCGTGACTCCGTGGTCGGCCAGGGTCCGCGCCGCGTCGGCCGCGCTGTCGCGCACCGGGTCGACGAACCCGACAAACCCGACAAGGACAAGGTCGTGCTCGTCACCCTCGTCGTAGCCGCTCAGCCGGGCGGGATACTCGCAGGCGGCGACGGCCAAGATCCGCATGCCGTGATCAGCGTAAGCGCGCACGACCTCGCCAGCCTCGCGGCGATCTGCTTCGCTGAGCTCGACTACCTCGCCGGCCCGCCGTGCGTGGGTGCAGCGGGGCAGGATCTGGTCGGGGTCGCCCTTGGTGATCAGGATGTGCTCGCCGGGCTGCTGTCGCACCACCACCGTGGCGCGCCGCCGGGTGTGGTCGAAGGGGATCTCGTCGATCTTGGTGAACGCCGCGTCGGTGACCAGCGGCGCGTCGTCGGTGGCGAGCTGGTCGATGATGGCTTCGTCGAGCCGGTTGTGCGGGCAGGTCTGGAAATGCACGGCCAGGTAGGCGTACTCGGCGGCCTCGCCGTCCGGCCGTCCGGCCGGGTCGATACTGTGCGCGTAGGCCACCCGGTCCTGGGTGAGTGTGCCGGTCTTGTCCACGCACAGCACGTCCATGCCCGCCAGGTCTTGGATGGCGTTGAGCCGGGTGATGACCACCTGCTGGCGGGAAAGGTGCACCGCGCCGCGGGCCAGGTTGGCGGCGACGATCACGGGCAGCATTTCCGGGGTCAAGCCGACCGCGACCGCGACCGCGAACAGCGCGGCCTGCGCCCAGTCGCCGGTGACGGTGCCGTTGACCGCCAGCACGATCGGCGCCATCACCAGCATGAACCGCACCAGCGTCCAGCCCACGGCGCGCACGCCGCGGTCGAAGCTGCTCTCAGGGCGGGCGTGCCGGGCCTGCTCGGCCATCGTCCCCAAGTAGGTGCGCGGCCCCGTGGTGATCACCACCGCGGTCGCGGTGCCGCTCAGGATCGACGTGCCGGCGAAGCACACCGACGACAGGTCCGCGATCTCGCCACCGGTCCGGCCGCGGGGTTGCCGATCGGGCACAGGCGATGGTGGACCCTTGCGCACCGGCAGGGTCTCCCCGGACAGCGCGGACTGGTCGACCAGCAGCGCGTTGGCCGCCACCACCCGCGCATCGGCCGGCACCAGATCCCCCGTCGCCAACACGATCACGTCACCCGGTACCAGGTCCTCTGGCGGCACCTCCCGCTCGGTCGGGGCGAGCCCGTCACCGGGCCGCCTGCGCACCGTAGTCGTCGTGGTCACCAGCGCCCGCAGGCCGCGTAACGCCTGATCGGACCGAACCTGCTGCCACCACCGCAGCACCACACTGAGCAGCACCATCACGCTCACGGTGACCGCACCACGCAGATCCCCGAGAACGGTGAGCACCACGCCCAGCCCGGTCAGCAAGGCCACGAACGGGCTAGCCACCGCGGACCGCGCCCGCCCCACCCACACCGACCCTTCGTGCCGCTGCAGCCGATTGTCGGCGCACACGGCCGACCGGTGGGTTGCCTCCTGCTCGGTCAGCCCTTTCGGGGAGCTGGACAACCGCTGAAACAGCGTGATCGGGGCCGCTGTCGCCAGCTCCCGCAGCTCCGGGTCAACCCAGGACACCACGCCGTTCGCCACCCGGTTCACAACCCATCTCCAGGCGACTGAGGCGTCGTGATCACCGGAGCCAGCCCTTCCGCTTGATGTAGGCCAGCGGAATCAACGCCGCCACGAGGGTTAACAGCGTGGTCACCAGGAAGCCGTGCTCCCATTCCAGTTCCGGCATCCAGGTGAAGTTCATGCCGTAGAACGTCGCGATCAGCGTCGGAGGCAGGAACACCGCGGTGATGATGGTGAACACCTTGACGATCTGGTTCTGCTTCACATCCAGCGACGTCATAATGGACTGCTGCAGATAACGCACCTTGTCGTGCTCGAAACTCGCGTGTTCCTTCACCCCGTCGATGTCGGCGATCAGGATGTCGATCAGCTTGCCCAGCTCCACCTCGCTCGCCGCGGTCTCGGCACGCAGGTACCGGGCGGCACGGGCCAGCAGCAATTGCGACTCCTGGGAGCGGGACACGATCTCCTCGGCCTCGTTCATTCGAGCGATGGTGTCCTGCATGTCCATCACCCCGATGTCCCGCCCGTTCTCGTCCACCCCCTTCGTGGCCATGTCGATCTCGTCGGTCATCGCCTCCAGGGCGTCGCTGGCGTAGTCGATCACCCGCTCGGCGGCCTCGTTCAGCGCGTACAGCAGCGCATACATCACCCCGTGCGGCGACCCGGCCAGGTGCGGCGTGCGCCGCATCCGCGCAACGGCCTTGTCGAACGGCGCGAACCTGACTTCTGGTTGCAAGGTGACGAGCACGTCGTGGCCGAGCGCGAACACGACCGCCTCGCGGCTGATCGTGTCCCCGGTGCGCAGGTTGACGACCACGGGCAGATAAACGAAGTCGTCGGTCTCCCACACCCGACCGTTGGCCGCCGCGAAATCCACCCCCAGTCCCTCGATCCGCTCGGCAGCCACCTGCGGATCACCGGCCGGAACCTGGACCCAACGACGACGCAGATCGACCGGGTCGAACCGAGTCCGTTCAGTCCGAGTTTCCATGACGTCTCCTAATACTGCAACGGCAGTTGGTCGTCGTGTGGTAGATCATCGTTGTGGTGGTCGATGTGGTGATGGGGCAGCT
>NZ_SWMS01000004.1:243307-390627 GCF_005146945.1 Prauserella endophytica | reverse complement strand
CACGCGAGGCCTACCACGCCATCCAAGCCGACCTCGCCAACCTCACCACTTGACCTCTATAGGAGCATCCATCACTGCGTTGAACGCAGTGATGGTGGCCTTCACTGCGGTCGGGGTGAGCCACCTGGGGCACGGCCTGCGCAGGCCGTGTTGCTACTTCGGAATCGCCGCCGTGAACGGGATCTCGTCGCTCTCGGAGCACGAGGGCCGGTAAGCGTTGTAGCCGTTGTAGTTGCCCTCGTCGTCGTAGCCGCCCTGCTCGATCTGCGGCCGGGGGAACCGGTTGTCCCTGCCCTGCGTGATCCTCGACTGCGTCGACTCCTCGCACCCGTAGCGGGGCACGGTCAGCGGGCGGCCGTCCTCGGTGTAGAGGTACACGTCGCGCAGCGGCTTGCCGTCGGCGTCGAAGACGTAGACGTTCTCCAGCTGCTCGTCGCCGTAGAACAGCCCGGGCTCGCCGTCGTAGGACGTGTTCGACGTGTACTGGTACGGATACTCGGTGGTCGAGCCCTCCAGCGAGCTGGCGAGATAGCCCACCATGCCCGCGCCCATGGCGAGCACGAACACCGAAACGGGCACGCTCGCCCACAGCAGCCTCCGGTCCGTGCCGGATCTCGGACCCGCCCACAACGCTAGCGCGGCGACGCCGACGAACACCGGCAGCACGAGGATGGCAGCGCTGTTCCTGATCACCAGCAGCAGCGCCGACAGCCCCATCAGCACCGCGCACAACACCCACCACGCGGGCGCCATCGTCCGCAGGTGAGCGGCCAGCGAGCTCGCGCGGCCCGAGACGCCCGACCACACCCGCCGGACCTCCGGCAGCTCGGCCACCGGGCCCGTCCCCTTCGACCACACGTACCAGCCGGCCGCGGCGAGCGCTGGCACGATCACGACCAGCGCGGCGAGCAGGTCGGCGTCGAACTCGCTGCCGACCGCGAAGCCCACGAGCGCGAGCGCGCCGACACCGAGTACCAGAACCCAGAGCGATAGCCGCGCGGCGGCCCTGCGCGAGCCCTTGGGTTTCCCAGCACCCTCGGCAGGCGGCGGATAGTCACCGGCGGCCCGCACCTCGGCCGCGTAGCTCTCGGGGGAGCCGAGCTGCTCGGTCATCGCCTCGACGGTGGCCCGCTCGCCGAGCCCCTCCGCGATCTCCAGCAGGTGCGGCCGGACGTCCTCGACGATCTCGTCGACCTCGGCGGCGGGCAGATCGGCCAGCGCCGTCCGCACCCGGGCCAGGTAGGCACGAACGGCGGGCGGGTTCGGTGTGCTCATCGTGCGTCTCCCAACAGGCTGTTCATCGTGGTCGCGAAGGTCTGCCACGTCTTCACCGACTCGGCGAGGCGTGCGCGGCCCTGCTCGTTCACGCTGTAGTACTTGCGGTGCGGCCCTTCCTCGCTGGCGACGACGTACGAGGCGAGCAGTCCCGCCTTGTACAGCCGTCGCAGCGTGCCGTACACCGAGGCGTCACCCACCTCGTCGAGGCCCGCCTGTCTCAGCCTGCGCAGGACGTCGTAGCCGTAGCCGTCCTCTTCGCTCAGCACCGCGAGCACAGCGAGATCGAGTACGCCCTTGAGTAGCTGGCTGATCTCCACCGCGTCCTCCAGTTGTGCGCTAGCGACGCTACCACGCAATGCGCAGTAGTGTGCACAGCGACCGGCCCCTTCGGCCGGATCGGGTGGATCAGCGAGTGCGCGCCCTCGGTTTCGGCTGGCAGCGCGGGCACGAGAACGACGAGCGGTTCATGAACGGATCGCGCCGGATCGGGGTGCCGCAGCGGCGGCACGGCTCGCCCACCCTGCCGTAGGCGTCGAGCGAGCGGTCGAAGTAGCCGGACTGGCCGTTGACGTTGACGTAGAGCGCGTCGAACGACGTCCCGCCAGCCACCAGCGCCTCGGCCATCACCTCGGCGGCCGCGGCGAGCACGGCCCCGGCCTGCTTGACGGTGAGCCGTTCCGTCGGCCGCGCCCAGTGCAGGCGGGAACGCCACAGGGCCTCGTCGGCGTAGATGTTGCCGACGCCGGATACGAGCGTCTGATCGAGCAGCGCGCGCTTGACCTCGGTGCGCTTGGCCCGCAGCAGCCGCACGGCGAGCGCGGCGTCGAAGAGCGGGTCCATCGGGTCCCGCGCGATGTGCGCGATGGTGTTCGGCACCGGCGTGCCGTCCACCTCGACGAGCTCGGCGAGCGCGAGCCCACCGAATGTGCGCTGGTCGACGAACCGCAGCTCGGGGCCGCCGTCGGCGAAGCGGAACCGCGCGCGCAGGTGCTTCTCGTCAGGGGCGCCCTCGGGCTGCACGAGCAGCTGACCGCTCATGCCGAGGTGGGCGAGCATGGCCTCGCCGTCGGCGAGATCGAGCCACAGGTACTTGCCACGGCGGCGGGCGGCCTCGATCTTGACGCCGCCGAGACGGCCGGTGAAGTCCTCGACGCCGGGAACGTGACGCCGGATCGCGCGGGGATGGAGCACCTCGGCCGAGGCGATGACCCGCCCCGCGACATGCCGTTCAAGACCGGCGCGAACGGTCTCCACCTCGGGAAGCTCTGGCACCGGACCAGTTTAGTCGGGTGGCTCAGCGGCCCTCATGCAGTGAAGGCCACCTTCACTGCGTTGAACGCAGTGAAGGTGGCCTTCACTGCAGTCGGGTGAGTAGCGAGACGCTGTGGGTCAGCTTTCCTGGACCGGCTTGAGTTCCTCGGAGAGGGCGCGCCAGGCCGACTCGGCGGCCTTCTGCTCGGCTTCCTTCTTGGTCGTGCCGTCGCCCTGGCCGAGGTTGCGGCCACCGACGAACACGGTCGCGCTGAACTCCTTGCGGTGGTCCGGACCGGTGTCCTCGACCTTGTACTCGGGCACGCCGAGACCGGCCGAGGCCGTCAGCTCCTGCAGGCTGGTCTTCCAGTCGAGCCCGGCACCGCGCAGCGGCGCCTCGGCGAGCAGGTCGTCGAAGAGCCGGTGCACCAGCTCCCGCGCCGCGTCGATGCCGTGCGCGAGGTAGGTCGCGCCGATGACGGCCTCGAGTCCGTCGGCGAGGATGCTCGCCTTGTCCCGGCCGCCGGTCAGCTCCTCGCCCTTGCCGAGCAGCAGGTGCGCGCCGAGACCCCCCTCACCGAGCCCGCGGGCCACGCCGGCCAACGCGTGCATGTTGACCACGCTGGCGCGCAGCTTCGCGAGCTGGCCCTCCGGCAGCTCGGGATGCCGCCGGTAAAGATGATCGGTCACCACCAGGCCCAGCACCGCATCCCCGAGGAACTCCAGACGCTCGTTGGGCGGCAGCCCGCCGTTCTCGTACGCGTACGAGCGGTGGGTCAGCGCAAGCGTCAGCAGCTCGGTGTCGAAATCGACACCGAGCGCCTCGAGAAGTGGTGTGGGATCCGCTGCCGGGCCGGTAGGCGACTTACCCCCCATAGCCGACAGCCTCAGGCGGGCTCGACGACCTGACGACCGCTGTACTGGCCGCACGCCGGGCAGGCGACGTGCTGGGGCTTGAGCTGCCTGCACGCGCGGTTGGGGCAGGCCACCAGCTCAACCGGCGCGGCCTTCCACTGGGCACGGCGCGAGCGGGTGTTGGAACGCGACATCTTCCGCTTCGGGACGGCCACGACTGGTTCTCCTCATCAGGGTCTGCTCGCGGGTGCGAGCGTGCTTGCCGAATTGGTCGAGCTGCTGCTCGCCGGGCTTTACCGGTCCGAGCCGTTCGCCGGGTTCTCGCCTTGGTTGTCCCCAAAGCGCTCGACCAGCGCGGCCCACCGAGGGTCTATCGTCTCATGCCCGTGTCCGGGCTCGAGATCGGCCCACTTCACGCCGCATCCCGGGCACAGTCCGGCGCAGTCCTCGCTGCACAACGGCACCAGCGGGAGTGCGAGGACGATGGCGTCGCGGACCAGCGGCTCGAGGTCGATCTTGTCGTCGACGACCCGGCTGACCTCGTCTTCCTCGGTGGTCTCGTCGGTGGTCGAGTCCGGGTAGGCGTACAGCTCGGTGAGGTCGACCTCTACCTCGTCGGCGATCGGGTCGAGGCAGCGCGAGCACTGGCCGGTGGTCGGGGCCGAAGCCGTGCCCGTCACGAGCACGCCCTCCACCACCGACTCCAGCAGGAGGTCGAGCGCGATGTTCGCGCCCTTGGGCACGACGATCACGTCGGGCACGCCGAGCGGTGTGTCGACGGGCACGTCGCGCCGGAGCGTACGGCTGGAGCCGGGGCGGCGGCCCAGCTCATGGGTGTCGAACAGCCACGGGTTGCGCGCGTCGGGGCGCGCTGGGCTGGTGCTTTCGTCAGGCATCGGATTCTTCGAAGTCGAGTGGCAGGGCGGCGCGGGCGCCGGATCCGGCGAGCGCCTGATCCAGGGTACGCCCACGTCCCCGCTAGTGAGCCTGGTAGTCGTAGACGACTCCGCGGCCGCCGCCGAGGTGCGGGGTGCCGCGCAGGTGGTTGCGACCGGAGTCGACCGTGCGCAGCGTCGAGGACAGCAGCTCGGAGAACTCGGCGAGCTTGCCGTCGACGTACGCGTCGCATTCGGCGCGCTGCCGGTCGGCCTCGGCGTGCGCCTCGTCCACGATGCGCGCGGCCTCGCCGTGAGCGGCCTGCACGACCTCGGTCTGTGCGACGAGCCGGGCCTGCTCGTGCCTGCCCTCCTCGACGGCGCGGTCGTAGGCGTCGCGGCCGGCCTGCACCATCCGCTCGGATTCGGCGCGCGAGCGCTCGGTGAGGTCGCGGTACTCGGCCTGGCCAGCGGCGACGGTGCGGTCGGCCTCGTCGCGCGCGTCGGCGAGCAGCTGGTCGGCCCGCGCGCGGGCCTCGGCGACGAGCCGTTCGGCCTCGGCGGTGGCCTCGGAGACGGTGCGCTCGGCCTCCTCGTTGGCCGTGCGCACGGTGGTCTCGGCCTCCTCGCGGGCACGCTGGACGATCTCGTCGCGCTTGTCGAGCACGTCCTGGGCGTCGTCGACCTCGTTCGGCAGCGCGTCCCTGATGTCGTCGAGCAGTTCGAGCGCGTCACCGCGCGGGACCACACAGCTGGAGGTCATCGGGACGCCCCGCGCCTCTTCCACGATCGTGACGAGCTCGTCGAGAGCCTCGAACACCCGGTACACGGCAACTCCCTCGCACCATCGACCCCACGTGTGCAGGACTCCAGTCTGCCCGGTCGGGAGGGAGATTGCCGTGACCGTGTGCACGCGGGCGTGTCAAGCCCCTCGGTGCGATCAGATCTGGATCAGCACGAAGCTCTCGTAGTGGTCGGCTGTGTAGAAGTACTCGCCGCCGTCGCCGGTGACGATGCGCCTCGCGCCGCGGTCGTCACTGCCGGGGGTCTCGACGGTGTACTCGGCGTAGTAGCCGGTCTCGCAGTCGGGAAGCAGGCCCTCGCGGTTCTGGAAGGTCGTGCCGTCCTGCGGATAGGGGTAGGGCCCTCCGGCCTCGATCAGCTCGTAGGTGTCGGTGGCCTCGGGCGGCAGGTCCCCCAGCGGCACCTGTTCGAAGCCCGAGGTGTCGCCGCACTCGGCCGGTGCGGCGGCCAGTGGTTGGGCGGTGACCGTGCTCGCGCCTCCGAGCAGGGCACCGAGGGCGACGATCAGGGCCAGCAGGACTGCGGTGACGCGTGATCGGTAGTTGGTCATTTTCGGACCGTAACCGGATCACGTGATCAACATGTGGCCTTTCCGTGAACTATTCACGTTCCCGGAGCTTGGCGAGAAGCCGCTCGTGCACGACCTCGGGCACCATCTGCGAGACGTCTCCCCCGTACGTCGCGACCTCCTTGACCAGCGAGCTGGACAGGAAGCTGAAGGCGGGGTTGTTGGACATCAGCAGCGTCTCGACGCCGGAGAGCTCGCGGTTCATCTGCGCCATCTGCAACTCGTAGTCGAAGTCGCTCACCGAGCGCAGGCCCTTGGCGATGGCCGCGATGTCGTGCTGGCGGCAGTAGTCGACGAGCAGCCCGTGCCAGGCGTCCACGCGCACGTTGGGCAGTTTCTCGGTGACCTCGCGCAACATCTCGAGGCGTTCCTCGATCGAGAACAGGCCCTGTTTCTTCTTGTTGATCAGCACGGCCACGACGACCTCGTCGAAGAGCTGCGCTGATCTCTCGATGATGTCGAGATGTCCGTTGGTCGCTGGGTCATAGGAACCGGGACAAACCGCTCGCCGCATGGGGCGGACGCTACCAACCGGGGGCGCCTCACGCGCGAGATGTGACGCACTCCGCCCAGAACAACGCGGTGTCGCCGTAGCGCTTCGTGCGCAGGGACTCCAGTCCCTCCGGCCAGCGCGGCTCACCGTCGCGCAGCGCCCGCTCGACGATCACCAGGCCGCCCTCGGCGACCCAGCCCCGCGCCACCACGTCGCCGAGCACCGCGGCCAGGCGCTCGCCGTCGAGGTCGTAGGGCGGGTCGGCCACCACGACGTCGAACGGCTCCGCGCACGGCTCGGCGACCACGGCCTCCACCTTGCCGTGCCGCACGGAGCCGCCGAGGCCGAGCAGGGCGACGTTGCCGCGCAGCACCTCGACGGCTCGCCGGTCGGCCTCCACGAACAGCACCTGCTCGGCGCCCCGCGAGAGCGCCTCGAGACCGAGCGCTCCGGACCCGGCGTAGAGATCGAGCACGCGCGCGCCGTCGAGCTCGCCCGCGACGTCGAGCGCGTTGAACAGGGCCTCGCGCACCCGCTCCGAAGTCGGTCTCGTGCCGCGCGGCGGGACCCGCAGCTTCCTGCCGCCAGCCCGCCCGGCCACGATCCTGGTCACCCGGCCATCTTCTCAACCCGGTCCGGACTGTGACTCGTGCCGGGACGTGGTGAACCCCCGCCGGGGAACGCGTATTGTCGTTCTTCCCCTTCCCGGCGATTTTGCTGCAGGAGCGCTGAGTGTCGGAACCTCGGGTCAGACGGGCCGAGATCGCCATCGAACAGTCCCACGTGGACCGGGTTTACGCCCGGCTCGCGGAGCTGCGCACCCAGGCCGAGGCCATGCGCGCGAAGGGGTACGAGATCGGCCACGGAGCCCAGCGTGAGGCCGTGTTCGAGCAGGCGTCGATGCTGTTCGAGCGGGACATGATGGTGTACCACGCCAACCAGACGCTGCAGACGCTCGACGCCGAGTACGAGGGCCTCGTGTTCGGCAGGCTCGACCAGATCGGGCCCGAAACCGTCTACGTCGGCAGGCTCGGCATCCGCGACGCCGAGTTCGAGAACCTGGTCACCGACTGGCGCGCGCCAGCCGCCGCCGCGTTCTACCAGGCGACGGCCGAGGAGCCGATGGATGTGGTGCGGCGCAGGGTGATCCGCTGCTCCGGGCAGGCAGTGCTCGATGTGGACGATGACGTGCTCATCCCCGACGCGGTGCCCGACGACATGAACGTGGTCGGCGAGGGCGCGCTGATGGCCGCGCTCGGCCGCGCTCGCGGCGAGAAGATGCGCGACATCGTCGCCACGATCCAGAAGGAGCAGGACGAGGTCATCAGGGCGCCGTGGCGCGGGGTGACCGAGATCACCGGCGGCCCCGGCACGGGGAAGACGGCCGTGGCCCTGCACCGCGCCGCGTACCTGCTCTACCGCTACCGCCGCCAGCTTGGCGGCGCTGGTGTGCTGGTGGTCGGCCCCTCCGGCGTGTTCACCAACTACATCTCGCGTGTGCTGCCGTCGATGGGCGAGACGAACGTCGAGCTGCGCGCGCTCGGCCAGGTGCTCGACGGCATCGAGGCGACCCACCACGACCCCGCGCCGCTCGCGGCGGTCAAGGGCTCGCTGCGCATGCGCAAGGTGCTGCTCAAGGCCATGCGCGACACCCCGCCGGACGCACCGACCGAGATGAGGATCGTCTACCAGGGCGAGGTGCTCAAGCTCGGCCCCAAGGAGCTGGAGCGCGTGCGCCGCAAGGTGCACGGCCACGGCGGCCCGCCCAACCGCGCCCGCGTGCGAGCGGCGGAGACGCTGCTGGAGGCGCTGGCAGACAAGGCCGAGGAGTACGCGAAGGCCGACGACCGCACGATCGACCGGCAGGAGCTGATCACGGCGCTCGGCGAGCGGATCGACTTCCACCGGTTCCTGGTGGTGTGGTGGCCCGTGCTCTACCCGGCCGAGGTGCTCCGCTGGCTCGGCGACGAGCGCAGGCTCACCCGCGCCGCCAAGCAGGTGCTGAGCCGCGAGGAGATCTCGCTGCTCGCGGCGTCGATGGCCGACCGCTCGCAGGGCTGGTCGATGGCCGACATCGCGTTGCTCGACGAGCTGCGCGTGCTGATGGGCCCGCCGCCGAAGCGCCGCAGGAGGCAGCGGCTGGAGCTGGACGCCGAGCAGCAGCGCGACTCGCGCGAGCAGACCACCCGCGGCAGGCCGGAGCACTACGACGAGTACTCCCACATCGTGGTGGACGAGTCGCAGGACCTGTCCCCCATGCAGTGGCGGATGGTCGGCAGGCGCGGCAAGTACGCGAGCTGGACCGTGGTCGGCGACCCGGTGCAGAGCTCGTGGCCCGACCCGACGGAGGCGGCGCAGGCGCGCGACCAGGCGTTCGGCGCGCGGACCGCGCGCAGGCGCTACACGCTGCGCACGAACTACCGGAACTCGGCGGAGATCTTCGACCTCGCCGCGCGCGTGGTCGCCGGGCACGCCGGCGAGGACGAACTGCCGCATGCGGTGCGCACGACGGGCCTGGTGCCGCAGGTCAAGGCCATCGAGCCGGCGGGGGCCGAGACGGCCGTGCAGACGGCGGCGAAGGAACTGCTGGGCGCCGTGGACGGCACGGTCGGCGTGATCTGCGCCATGGACCGGGTCGCCGAGGTCGGCGGCTGGCTCGCGGGCCAGGACGAGGAGCGGCTCAAGGTCGTCGGCAGCCTCGACGCCAAGGGCCTCGAGTACGACGCCGTGGTGCTGCTGGAACCCACCGAGCTGATCACGGAGTCGCTCACCGGGCGGCGGGTGCTCTACGTGGCGCTCACGCGGGCCACGCAGCAGCTGACCGTGCTGGCCTCTGACGAGGAGTGGCTCGGGTAGGGAATTCCAGCACAGCCGCGGGGCGTTGACCTTGGGCGTGACCTCCCTGCGTGACATCCCGTTCTCCGTGCTGGACCTCGCCCCCGTCGTGAGCGGGGGCGACGCGGCCACCGCGTTCCGCAACACGCTCGACCTCGCCCGGCACACCGAGCAGCTCGGCTACCACCGCTACTGGCTGGCCGAGCACCACAACATGCCGGGCATCGCGAGCTCGGCGACGGCCGTGCTGATCGGCCACGTCGCCGACGCGACCGAGCGGATCAGGGTGGGCTCCGGCGGTGTGATGCTGCCCAACCACGCGCCGTTGGTCGTGGCCGAGCAGTTCGGGACCCTCGAAGCCCTGCACCCCGGCCGGATCGACCTTGGCATCGGCCGGGCGCCCGGCACCGACCAGCGCACCGCCTACGCGCTGCGCGGCGCGGCGGGGCTGTCCGCGGAGGACTTCCCGCAGCGGCTCGCCGAGCTCATCGCCTACTTCGAGAAGGACGAGGAGCGCCCGGTCAACGCCGTGGCCGCCGAGGGCAACCGGCCCCCGGTGTGGCTGCTCGGCTCGAGCGGGTTCAGCGCGCAGCTGGCCGGGATGCTGGGCCTGCCGTTCTCGTTCGCCCACCACTTCAGCTCCGAGAACACGCTGCCCGCCGTCAAGCTCTACCGCGACTCGTTCCGCCCTTCGGCCGTGCTGGACGAGCCGTACGTGATGCTCGGCGCCGCCGTGACCTGCGCGGAGACCGACGAGCAGGCACGCTGGATCGCGGGCCCGAACGGGCTGACGTTGCTGAGCCTGCGTAAGGGGCGGCCGATCCCGCTGCCGACGCCGCAGGAGGCCGCCGACTACCCGTACACGGACCTGGACCGCGCGTTCATCGAGGACCGGATGGCGAGCAGCATCGTCGGCTCGCCGGAAACCGTCCGAAAGGGACTCGAGTCGCTGCTGGCCGACACCGAAGCGGACGAGATCATGGTCACGACGATGGTTCACGACCACGCCGACCGCCGCCGTTCCTACGAACTGGTCGCCGAGCTCGTGAACTAGAAACCGGAGCTCACTCGGACGGGTTACCATGCGATGGTCCATACAGGTGACAGGAGCCGGGTCCGGAGGTGTCGATGGGCGGCCGCGAGACCACCGAGCGTGCCTTGGCGGTGCACCGGCTGCTGAACTCCCAGAGTCCGGACTCCGCGCGGCCGCTGCCGCACGGTCGCCGGTTCCCGCTCCCGGACGTCCACCCGCCACAGGCCGACCTGGTGGCGACGCTGGCCCGGCGCCGCTCGTCGTACGCCTACGCCGACCGTGACCTCCAGCTGACCGCGCTGAGCGCGTGGCTGCGCTTCTCCGTTGGCGTGCAGCGGTTCGTGCCCGCGTTCGGCGTCGCCGACTACCCGCTGGGCATGGCGCCGAGCGCGGGCGGCCTCGACATCCTGCGCGCCTACCTCGTCGTCCGCAGGGCCGAGCAGATCGACCCCGGCGTCTACCGCTACGAGGCCGTCTCGCACGAGCTGGTTGAGCTGAGCGACGCCGACCCGGTGCCCGCGCTCGAACACGTGTACCTGCAGCCGGAGTTCATCCCGAGGGCCGCGGTGTCGCTGGCGCTGACCGCGCGGCTGGACGTGGCGTTCGACAAGTACCCGCTGCGGCACTACCGGACGCTGCACGTCGACACCGGCGTCGCGGTGCAGAACCTCTACCTCGTCGGCACCGCGCTCGGGCTCGCGTGCTGCGCCGTCGCCGGGTTCGACGACGCGGCGCTGGGCACGCTGCTCGGCGTCACCGAGACCGAGATCCCCACCATGCTCTTCGCGGCGGGGCACGCGGCCACCCAGCTCACCTGATCGCCACCGTGTAGCGGTCGCCAGCGACGACGTCCTGCACGCCCGAGCCCCATGTGGCGGCGGGGAACGACAGCACGGTCTCGCGGTTGTAGCCCCAGCCGAGCACACGGCCCGTCTCGGTCAGCGCGACGTTGTGCTGCCAGCCGGCCGAGATGGCGACGATGCCGGACGCCGTCGCGGCGGGCGGGGTCGCGCGGCCGAACTTGTTGCTGCCCCACGCGACCACGCTGCCGTCGGACTTCAGCGCCAGCGCGGTGCTCCAGCCCGCGGAGATCGCCACGACGCCGGACCGCGCCTCGGGAGGCACGTCCGTCTGCCCGACGGTGTTGACGCCCCACGCCACCACGCCGCCGTTCTTCAGCGCGAGGTTGAAATCCCCTCCGGCGGCGATCGCGGTGACCCCCGAGGACGCCTCGGGAGGCACGTCGTCGCGCAGGCCCCAGCTCACCACGCTGCCGTCGGACTTCAGCGCGAGGCTGTGGAACGCCAGCGAGGACACGTCGACCACGCCGGAGCGGGCCGCCGCCGGGACGTCGGTCTGGCCGAACCAGTCGTTGCCCCACGCGACCACACCGCCGCCGACCACGGCGAGGCTGTGTCCCCAGCCCGCCGCGATGGCGCTGGCCCCCTGCGCCTGCCGCGGCACCACCTTCTCCCCGTAGAGATCCCGCACGTAGTACCGCGTGCCGACGGCGTGGACGCCACCGTCCTCCTTGCGCGCCAGGAAATGCACGCCGCCGACCGCGACCTCGGCGACGCCGGAGGACAGCTCGGGCGGGATGGGGTTGGTCACGCTCGTCACCCACACCTGCACCGCCCCCGAGGCGGCTGTGCCGACGCCGCCCTGCGCCGTCGAGGGCTGCCCGGCGCGAACCGGCGCCGGGCCGCCCGGCGCCGCCGCGGCCGACGCGGTCACGCCAAGCAGGCCCGCGAGCAGCAGGCCCGCGAACGCCTTGGCGATCCTCCGCCCGCGCCGTCCGGCGATCACTCCCCTCACGAACCCTCCGCATCACCCGCGCCCACAATCTCCGAACGCGTGCGACGATAACCGCGAGGGTTGCCGAACACTAGCCGGAACTAATTCGACGTGTCATTCTCATAATTTCGTGACAAAGGTTTGGTGTGACGTTTTATTTCCGGTGACAAGTTCCGGGTCTACGCCTTGTTCACCCTGCAACATGCATTTAATCTACTCGCTGGTAGCCGCAGCGGGTCGGCGTCCACAGCAATCCAGAAATGCACTGCACCGTAGGAGAGAACTGCCACTAAGGAGATTTCAGCAATGGGGCGAAGAATCAGGGACCTCGTGGCCAGTGTAGCCACAATGGGATTAGTAGCCGCCATCTCCGGCTTCGTCGGGGCGGGCTCGGCACAGGCGGCCGCGGACGTGACCTACTCGAGCCAGACCCTGCGCTACGAATGCTCGTACCCCGTGATCGGGTTCGACTACCTGGACGTGCAGATCGAGTTCAAGGCCCCCGACTCGGTTCCCGCCAACAGCCAGTTCATGCCCTACGACATCGTCGCCACCGCGACGGTGCCGCAGAACGTCGTCGAACTGCTCTACTACGTCGCCGGGATCGACGGCGTCCGCGGCACGGCCGACGGCTCCGTCGACCTCACCAACGGCAGCCCGGGCACGGTCGACATCGGTGATCTCTCCGTCGCCGAACAGTTCATCCCCGACCCGCCCGCCGACTTCCCCGTGATCGCCGAGCAGGTCGGCAGCACGGTGGTCCCGACCATCACCGCGGGCTCGCCCGGCGTCCTCTCCGCCAACATGGGCGACTACTTCGCGGCGTCACTGGACTTCCACTACTACAACGCGACACCGGAGTGGCAGGGCCCGGAGACGTTCGAGTGCTTCCTCGACACCACCAGCCCGCAGAACACCGCCTTCTCGCCGAACATGACCGTCTCCTGACGGCCATCGGCACCGGCACGGACCGGTCCGATCACCGCGCGGTGATCGGACCGGTCTTGCCCGCGTCCGGCCCGTCTTCCACATCGAGGTGACCACGTGCTCCACAACCTTCGCCGAGGCAGCCGCAAGATCGCCGTCGCCGCCGCGCTCCTGCTGCTGGCCGCCGGGCTCAACGGCGGGCTCGCCGGCGCGGGACCGGCACCGGCGAGGCAGCCGGAGCGGCTGGTGAAGGACCTCGGCTACACCTGCGCATTCCCGGAGCCCGTGGGCAGCAGGCCGTTGACGATGTCGATCAGCACCAGGCCGCTGCCGGAGAGCGTCGCCGTCGGCGACCCGGTGTCACTGGAGCCGTTCGAGGCGGCGCTCACGTTGCCGGAGGAGACGTGGCGGGCGCTCGCGCCGCTCGGCGAGCCCGCCGCGATCGGCGGCACCGCGGTGGTGACCCTCACCGTCACCGAGGGCGCCGCGGCCACCCCGGTGCAGGTGGAGCTGACACTGCCGGACGCTCCGCTTCCCGATGCGGGGCCCGTGACCCTGGCGGCGTCGGCGCCGGTCCCACCGGTCGCGACGACCACGGTGGGCGTCGCGCTCGCGATCTACGCCGAGGCGCCGCTGCCCACGCTGACCCCGAAGCTCGCGGACGGCACCCCGAGCACGGACGCACCGCTGCGGCTGACGTGCTCACCCGAGCCAGGCCAGGAACCGCTGCTCGGCGAGATCCTCGTCGTACCACCGGGTTCCGCCGAGGCCCCGGACGGCGAGGGGCCGGCCGATCCCGGTGACCATGGCGGTCCGGCCGGCCCGGAAGCGCGACGGCAGGCGCAGGCCGCCGACGCCGGGCTGCCCGGCATCGCGGGCGGGGTCGACGAGCCTGCGCCGGCCGTGCTGATCGCGCCGCAGTTCATCCTCGGTGAGTCGACGATCGCGAAACTCAACACCGCCTTCGACCTCGGACCGGGAATGATGGTCAACGGCGGGCAGTTCATCCCGCCGCCGACCGTCACCGGCAACGTCGCGCTGCCGCCCGCGAGCACGCCGTTCAACGCGTTCGGCTTCATGCCCACCACGGGCAAGGCCGAGTTCCTGCCCGCGGAGGACGCAGGCGGCAGCATTCTCTCGGTCTCCGGACCGAACCCCGCCAGCACGCTCGACGCGCACAGCGAGGTGATCCTGCGAATCAGCGAGGTGCTCGTGAACGGCGTCCCGCTCGACGTCGGCCCGCACTGCCGCACCGAGTCGCCCGTGGTCATCGACATGGTCGGCAGCTACATCATCACCAGCGGCGGCACCGTCGGCACCGACCCGAACGCCCCCGAGGAGCGACACCGCGGCTTCACCATCCCGCCGTTCACCGGCTGTGGCGTCACGGAGTCCCTCGACCCGTTGGTGACCGGCCTGGTCTCCGGCCCCGGAAACCAGGCCACGATGACGCTGACCACCGTCCGCTGAGCCCACCGCAGTGAAGGTGGCCCTGCCTGCGTTCAACGCAGTGAAGGTGGCCCTGCCTGCGTGGAACCAGACGCAGCGGCGCGCAGCGCCTCCGTTTGGGTGGCGGTGGGAGACGGGGCGGGCGCAGTGAAGGCCACCCTGCCTGCGTTCAACGCAGTGAAGGTGGCCCTCACTGCGGTCGGGCATCCGGCATCAGTCGTCGTGGTGGGCGGTTTCCAGTGCCGGTTCGTTCAGACGGGCGCGGGCCGCCGGCGGGTCGAGAACGGTGACCGTGGCGCCGAAGGGCAGCAGCTGCCGCACGCCTTCGAGGCCGTGCCCGCGCAGGGTCGCACCCACCCTCATTCGGCAGGACATTCGTGATCGCCGATACCCGGCGGCAACCTCATCCGGGTCGCCCCCGTCGACTGACCGGCAAGCGAATCGCCGCCGCCCCCGGTGTGCCAGGGGACGGCGGCGACATCGGCGTTATGGCTCAGGTCTGCGTGACCGGCCTGCCGAGGTCGAGGCTGATCGTGTTGTCCGGTCCGGAGACCAGCGAGCTGAGCAGCCACGAGAAGATCGTGCAGTTGTCGAAGTCCGGAATCGTGTAGGTGCCGGAAACGGTGCCGCCGTTGAAAACGGTGAAGTTGTTCTCCGACACCATGTCGATCGACACCGGCTGTTCCGTGCGGCATTCCTTGCCCACCGGCGTGTAGAACACGCCCGCGACCCAGATGTTGCTGAGCTGGATGTACGCCTCGGCGTGCGCGTTCACCACACCCTGCACGAGCGTGCCCGTGACCGGAGTCGTCGGGATGATCGTCACGGTGGCGCGTACGGGGATGAACCCGGCCATGGAAAAACTCGCCTGCGACGGCGGCAGCTGGAGCGTGCCCGTCAGGTCGGCGCCGCCGGTGCGGGTGGTGACCGTTGTGGACAGTGTGCCGGGACCGAGTTCCAGCGTGCTCCCCGTCTTGGCGACCACGGACTCACCGGTCACGGGGTAGTTCACGGTGAACGTCGCCGCGGAGGCCGGCGTGGCACCGAGCACCGTGGCCACCAGCACGGCGGCGGCGACCCCGGCCGCCCGGAAAACGGTGGTGAAACCCCTTCTTCGAACACCACCCGAATTTGCCAGAGAACGACGTGACATAGGGCAGAACTCCATTTCGTGAGTTTGCGGTCCAGCACGCTACTGGCGAGTATGTTACGAGCGCACCCAAGGCTCGGCAACGGTCCGTGAAACCGGCCTCGGTTTCTTGTCACAGGTGTCGCAAAGGTGAGGATTCTCCTGTCATGTCACCACAAGCTGCGCCGTTCGGAGCAGCACACGATGCCCCTTTCGGCACGCCGGGAGTTTTGCGCATCAGAGCACAAACCCAGCGCGAAAATCTATCCGTTGGCGACAATTTTTCCCCGGTTACCAGGACGTGACCGGCGGATGCCGCGATCTGCCTTGCCCGAGCACACGGGCCCTGATTAACGTACCGACCGGTAATAAACGCGAGAAGAATGAGAACGCAATTCCTGGAGCACGCCGATGACGTCTTTCCCCGGCGCCGCCGCGATCCGGCAGACAGGCCGGCTCTACGCGCTGGCCCTGGACGTCCTGCGCTACCTGCCCCGGCGTCCGTTCCAGTTCCGCGAGTTCGTGCAGCAGTTCTGGTTCATCGCGAGCGTGTCGATCCTGCCGACGGCGCTGGTCGCGATCCCCTTCGGCGGCGTGATCGCGCTGCACGTGGGCTCGCTGACCAACCAGATCGGCGCGCAGTCGTTCACCGGCGCGGCGAGCGTGCTCGCGATCATCCAGCAGGCCAGCCCCATCGTCACGGCCCTGCTGATCGCGGGCGCCGGCGGCTCGGCGATGTGCGCCGACCTCGGCTCGCGCACCATCCGCGAGGAGATCGACGCCATGGAGGTGCTCGGGGTCTCCCCCATCCAGCGGCTCATCGTGCCGAGGGTGCTGGCCGCGATGGCCGTGGCGGTGTTCCTCAACGGCATGGTCAGCGTCGTCGGCGTGCTGGGCGGCTACTTCTTCAACGTCGTCATGCAGGACGGCACCCCCGGCGCCTACCTCGCCAGCTTCTCGGCGCTGGCGCAGCTTCCGGACCTGTGGATCAGCGAGCTGAAGGCGCTGATCTTCGGCTTCATCGCCGGCGTGGTGGCCGCCTACCGGGGGCTCAACCCCGCGGCCGGGCCGAAGGGCGTCGGCGACGCCGTGAACCAGTCGGTGGTGATCACTTTCCTGCTGCTGTTCCTCACCAACGTGGTGCTCACCGCGCTGTACCTGCAACTCGTGCCGCCGAAGGGAATGTGATCCACTCATGGTGAGCAGCCCCAACCGGGTACTGGAGTCGGTGGACCGCCGGTTCCGCTTCCTCGACACCCTCGGCGACGCGATCCTGTTCTTCCTGCGCGCGATCGCGTGGATCCCGCGCGCGCTGCGCCGCTACGTCCGCGAGATCGTCCGCCTGCTCGCCGAGGTGAGTTTCGGCAGCGGGGCGCTCGCCGTGATCGGCGGCACGGTCGGCGTGATGATCGGCATGACCATGTTCACCGGCGTGGTCGTTGGCATGCAGGGCTACACCGCGCTCAGCCAGGTGGGAACCGCCGCGTTCGCCGGATTCATCTCCGCCTACTTCAACACGCGCGAGATCGCGCCGCTCGTGGCGGGGCTCGCCTTGTCCGCGACGGTCGGCTGCGGGTTCACCGCACAGCTCGGCGCGATGCGGATATCCGAGGAGATCGACGCGCTCGAGGTGATGGGTGTGCCGAGCGTGCCGTACCTCGTGACCACACGGATCATCGCCGGGTTCGTGGCGATCATCCCGCTCTACGCCATCGGGCTGCTCAGTTCCTACGTCGCGTCGCGCCAGATCACGGTGTGGTCATTCGGCCAGTCGGAGGGCACCTACGACCACTACTTCGAGCTGTTCCTGCCGCCAGAGGACGTGCTGTGGTCGTTCGGCAAGGTGCTGCTGTTCAGCGTCGTCGTGGTGCTCACCCACTGCTACTACGGCTTCCGCGCGAGTGGAGGACCCGCGGGGGTCGGCGTGGCAGTCGGCCGGGCCGTGCGCACGGCGATCGTCGCGATCAGCGTGCTCGACTTCTTCCTCAGCCTGGCGATCTGGGGCGCCACCACCACCGTGCGGGTGGCCGGATGAGACCGCGGCCGGTACTGCGCAAGCTCGGTGTGCGGACGGCGGGCGTCGTCTTCCTGCTCGTGATGGCGCTGTTCGTGACCCTGTCGGTGAAGATCTACAACAAGGACTTCTCCCCCGCCGTGATGGTGACGTTGCAGACCGACCGCGTCGGCAACCAGCTGCGAGAGACTTCCGACGTCAAGGCGCGCGGCGTCGTGGTGGGCGAGGTGCGCGGCATCCGCAGCGTCACCGACGGCGCCGAGATCAGCCTCGCGCTCCACCCCGAGCACATCGGCAGGCTGCCCAAGGACGTCTCCGCGCTGCTCGTCCCCAAGACACTCTTCGGGGAGCGCTACGTGCAGCTGTCCATTCCGGACTCCTCGGCTCAGCCCCCGCTCTCCGAGGGCGACGTGATCACGCAGGACCGCTCGGCCAACGCGATCGAGCTGGAACGCGTCTTCGGCAACCTGCTCCCCGTGTTGCAGGCCGTGCAGCCGCAGAAGCTCGCGAGCACGCTCACGGCGGTGTCGACGGCGCTGGAGGGCCGGGGCGAGCAGCTCGGTGACACGCTGGTGACCGCGGCGGAGTATCTGGAGGAGTTCAACCCCAACCTGCCGCGGCTCAACGAGAACATCCGCGACCTCGCCGAGGTGAGCGGCCTCTACGGCGACATCGCACCCGACGTGCTCGACGCGCTCACCGACACCGCCGTGACCCTCGGCACCGTCTCCGAACGCGGCGCCGACCTCGACCTGCTCTACGCCCAGGTGACCACGGCCGCCCACGACGTGACGCGGTTCCTGCGGGAGAATGAGCACAACCTCATCCAGCTCGCCGCCACGAGCCGCGAACCGCTGGAGCTGGCGGCGCGGTACTCGCCGAGCTTCCCCTGCACACTCAAGGCGCTCGCGGAGCTGAAGCCGTCGATGGAAAAGGTGCTCGGCAAGGGCACCGACGAGCCGGGGCTGCACTTCGAGGCGGAGGTCACGCAGTCGCGCGGCAAGTACGTGCCCGGTGTGGACACCCCCGGCTACGACGAGACCGGCGGCCCGCGCTGCTACCCGAGCGGCGTCCCGCCCACGGAGGGCGTCGCCGCCGCGGCGCCCGGAACCGACGCGCACCCGCTGCTGCCGGGCAGCCCGGGCGATCTGGGGCTGCCGAACTCGCCACAGGAGCGACAGCTGCTGTCCACCGTGCTCGCTCCCGAGCTGGGCCTGCCGCCCGGTCAGGTGCCGGAGTGGAGCAGCGTGCTCGTCGGCCCGCTCTACCGGGGAACGGAGGTGGAGCTCAAGTGAAGCCCCCACCAACCGCAGTGAAGGCCACCTTCACTGCGTTGGATCAACACAGCGGCGCGCCGCGCCTCCGTTTGGGCGGTGGTGGGAGACGGGCGGGCGCAGGCATGGTGGCCTTCACTGCGGCGGCGCGTACCGGCTCGGTCACCGGGGAGGCGCCATGAGGAAGATCGCCGGGCCCGTCATCAAGGGCCTGATCTTCGTGCTCGTCACCGGGCTCGCGACGGCGCTGCTCGCCGTGTCGATCGCGGGCACCAGCGTCGGCGACCGCAGCACCTACCGCGCCCGGTTCGTCGACGCCACCTCGCTCAACCCCGGCGACGACGTCCGCATCTCCGGCGTGCGCATCGGCCAGGTCGACGAGCTCACCGTGGTGGACCAGCACCTCGCGCTCGTGACGTTCTCGGTCGACCGCACGCGCGAGCTGCCCGCCGACGTCACGGCGACCATCCGCTACCGCAACATGGTCGGCCAGCGCTACATCGCACTGGAGCGCGGAGCCGAGCGCGAGCAGGGCACGCTCGCCCCCGGCTCCGAGCTCCCGCTGGAGCGCACCAAGCCCGCACTCGACCTCACCGAGCTGTTCAACGGCTTCCAGCCGCTGTTCCAGGCGCTCTCCCCCGCCGACGTCAACCGGCTCTCCGGCGAGATCGTGCAGGTGTTGCAGGGCGAGGGCGGCACGATCGAGAGCCTGCTCGCGCACACCGGCTCGCTGACCTCGGCGCTCGCCGACCGCGACCGCGTGATCGGGCAGGTGATCCGCAACCTCAACTCGGTGCTGGACACCATCAACACCGAGGGCGACGCCCTGTCCACTTTGGTCTCCACGCTGCAGCGGCTCGTGAGCGGACTCGCAGGGGACCGCAGGGCGATCGGCGAGGCCATCGAAGGCATGGGCACGCTCACCGACGCGACGGCAGGCCTGTTCGAGCTGGCCAGACCCCCGCTCAAGCAGAGCATCGCCGAGCTCGGCGGGCTCGCCGCGAACCTCGAGACCGGCGAGGCCGAGCTCGACCGCTTCCTCACCACGCTGCCGGAGAAGTTCACCGAGCTGGGCCGCATCAGCTCCTACGGCGCCTGGATGAACTTCTACCTCTGCCGGGGGCTGCTGCTCACCGATCCGCCGCAGGGCTACACGCCCGACCCTCCTCCCGAGAGGTGCACGCGATGACGTCCTTCCGCGAGCGCAACCCGGTCACCCTCGGGGTGGCCGGCACGGTCGCGATCGCCGCCGTCGTCGCCGCGGTGATCAACTACGAGACGTTGCCGATCGTCGGCGGGGGCACGACCTATCAGGCGGAGTTCAACGAGGCCGCGGGGCTGCAGCCCAGCAACGAGGTCCGCGTGGCCGGCATCAAGGTCGGCGAGGTGACCGAGGTGGACCTCGCCGAGGACCGCGTGCTCGTCACCTTCCGCGTCTCGGACACGTGGGTGGGCGACAAGACCTCCGCCGAGATCAAGATCAAGACCCTGCTGGGCCAGAAGTTCCTCGCGCTGCACCCGGTCGGCGACACGGTGCAGGACCCGGACGTGCCGATCCCGCTGGAGCGCACCACCACGCCCTACGACGTGACGACGGCGTTCGAGGGCCTCGCCAGCACCGCGGGCGCGATCGACAGCACGCGGCTTGCCGAGAGCTTCCGCACCCTGTCGGAGACCTTCGAGGGCTCGCCGCGGCACGTGCGCACCGCGCTCGACGGGCTCTCCGCGCTGTCGCGCACGATCGCCTCCCGCGACGACGAACTCGCCGGCCTGCTGGCGAACGCGCGCACGATCTCGGGCACCCTCGCCGACTCGGGTGACGAGTTCGAACGGCTCATCCAGGACGGCAACCTGCTGCTGACCGAGCTGCACAACCGCCGCGACGCGATCCACGACCTGCTCACCGGATCACAGCGGCTCGCCGAGCAGATCTCCGGCCTCGTCGCCGACAACCGCGAACAGCTCACGCCGGCGCTGCAGCGGCTCGGCACGGTCACCGACGTCCTCCAGCGCCACACCGCAGACCTCGATCGCAGCCTCGAGCTGGCCGCGCCGTACTTCCGCGTCGTGAACAACACCATCGGCGCGGGAAGGTGGCTCGACAGCTACCTGTGCGGCCTCGTCGTCGAGAAACGCCCGTACTGCGACATCCCGGGAGGTGGCTCGTGACGGCGACCAGGCTGCGGTTGCGGCTCACCCGCGTCACCACCGTGCTGCTCGTGCTGGGCTTTGCGTTCGCGGCCGGGCTGTGGTGGGTGTTCGCCGACGACGGCGACAAGCGCGTCACGGCGTACTTCTCCCGCGCGGTGGGCGTCTACCCCGGCTCGGACGTGCGCGTGCTCGGCGTGCGAGTCGGCCAGGTCGAGCAGGTGACCCCGCGCGGCGAACGGGTGGAGGTGACCTTGACCCTGGCGGCCGATGCCCCGGTCGCGGAGGGCACCGGCGCCGTGGTGGTGGCGCCGAGCGTGGTCGCCGACCGGTACGTGCAGCTGCCCGCCCTCGCACGCGGCGGTCCCCGGCTCGCCGACGGCGCCGTGATCCCCGCCGAGCGCACCGCCACGCCCGTGGAGCTGGACGAGCTGTACGCGAGCCTCGACAGCCTCGTCAGCGCGCTGGGCCCGGACGGAGCGAACGCCGACGGCGCGCTGTCGGACCTGCTCGACACCGGCGCCGACAACCTGCGCGGCAACGGCTCCGCGCTCAACCAGACGATCCGCGACTTCGCCGACCTCTCGCGGACGCTGTCCGGATCGGAGGACGACCTGTTCGCCACCATCGAGGAACTGGCCCGCTTCACCGACGTGCTGGCAGGCAACGACGGCCAGGTGCGTCAGGTCACCGGCCAGCTCGCGCAGGTGTGGGAGACGCTCTCGGCCGACCGCGAGGAGCTGTCCGCCGCGCTGCACACGCTCGGGGTCGCACTCGGCGAGATCCAGGGCTTCATCCGGGACAACCGAGCCGCCCTCCAGTCCAATGTCGGCAAGCTGGCCGAGACCACCCAGCTGCTGGTGAACCACCGCGCGGAGCTGGCCGAGGCGCTCGACGGCGTTCCGCTGGCCGTGGAGAACGCGTACAACACGTTCGATCCGCGCAGCCAGACGCTGCAGGGCCGCGCGAACCTCTTCGAGTACCTGCCGCTGCCGAGGACGGGAGGGTGACGGTGAACAGGATCCGGGCCCTCGTGGCGGCGGTCTGCGCCGGTGTGCTCGTCGCGGGCTGCGCGCCGGGCGAGTTCGACGGCGTTTACGACCTGCCGCTGCCCGGCGGCGCCGACGTCGGCGACCACCCGTACCGGGTCACGGCGCAGTTCCGCGACGTGCTCGACCTCGTGCCGCACGCGGCGGTGAAGGTCAACGACGTGCCCGTGGGCACCGTCGAGTCGATCGACCTCGGAGGCGAGGACGGCTGGACCGCACAGGCGGTGCTCGTGATCAACGGTGACGTGCACCTGCCCGCCGACGCGATCGCCAGCATCCGGCAGTCGAGCCTGCTCGGCGAGAAGTTCGTGGAGCTGGCCTCCCCGCGCGCCGAACCGGGCGAACGGCGGGCGCGGCTGGCCGACGGCGCGCTGATCCCGGTGTCGCGCACCAACCGGCACCCGGAGATCGAGGAGGTGTTCGGCGCCCTGTCGCTGCTGCTCAACGGCGGCGGTATCGGGCAGTTGCAGACGATCAACCGCGAGCTGTCCAACGTGCTGAGCGGCAACGAGCAGGAGATCAAGTCGTTCCTCTCGGGGGTGGACCAGCTGGTGTCCAACCTGGACGCCCACCGAGGCGAGATCACGCGCGCTCTCGACGGGCTGAACCGGCTCGCGTCCACACTGGCCGGGCGGGAGGACCAGATCACCGGCGCGCTCAACGATCTCACTCCCGGCCTGCGCGAGCTGTCGGAGCAGCGCACGGCGCTCGTGACGATGCTGCAGTCGCTCGACGAGCTCTCCGGCGTCGCGGTGGACGTGATCGACCGCAGCCGCGACGACCTGGTCGCAGACCTGGAGGCGCTGGCTCCGCTGCTCGACCGGCTCGCCGACGCGGGCCAGGACCTGCCGAAGGCGCTGGAGATCCTGCCGACGTTCCCGTTCACCGACGCCGTGCTCGACGGCATCGAGGGCGACTACCTCAACGTGTTCGTCGACGTCGAGCCGTGGGAGGGCTACACGGAGCCGAAGGTGCCGCTGCCGGTGCCGCCGACCGACGGGGGTGCTCCCTGATGCTCACCACCAGGATCCGGATGCAGGTGATCGCGTTCGTGTTGGTCGCGCTCGGCACGGTCGCGTTCGTCGGGGCGAACTACGCGGGACTGGGCAGGCTCTTCGGCGACGGCGGCCACGTCGTGCGGCTCCAGCTGTCCGAGGGCGGCGGCATCTTCACGGGCGGCGAGGTGACGTACCGGGGCGTCGCGGTCGGCAGGGTCGGCGAGATGCGGCTGACCGACGGCGGCATGGAGGCCGACCTCGTCATCGAATCGTCCGCCCCGCCGATCCCGGTCAACTCGCAGGCGGTGGTAGCCAACCGGTCCGCGGTCGGCGAGCAGTACGTCGACCTCCAGCCCCGCACCGAAGGCGGGCCGTTCCTGACCGACGGCGCCGTCATCCCGCGCGAGGCGACCACGCTGCCGATGCCGGTGGAGGACCTGCTGGCGAACCTGTCGGCGTTCACCGAGTCGGTGCCCACCGAGTCGCTGCGAGTGGTGGTGGACGAGTTCTACGACGCCATGCAGGGCGCGGGCCCGAGCCTGCAGGTGCTGCTCGACTCGTCCAGCTCGTTCACGCGCACGGCCGCCGAGCATCTGCCGCAGACGTCCGCGCTCATCGACGACGGGGCCACGGTGCTGCGCACGCAGGCGGACTCCTCGCAGGCGTGGCGGTCGTTCGCGGACAACGCCGTGCTGCTGGCCAAGGAGCTCGCGGCCGCCGACGGCGACCTGCGGCGGCTGATCGGCACGGCTCCGCAGGCGGCGACGCAGCTGAGCGGGCTGCTGGCGGACACCGATCCCGCCCTGTCGGTGCTCGTGGCGAACCTGCTCACGACGGCACGCCTGTTCGAGGCTCGCTCGGCGGGCATGGAGCAGTTCTTCGTGGTGACCCCGAAGGCGGTGGCGGCGACGTCGACCGCGATCACCCCGGACGGCGGCAACCTCTCGCTCGCGTTGACGTTCTTCGACCCTCGGCCGTGCGTGCGGGGATACGAGGGGACCAACCGGCGTCCGGCCGACGACGTGAGCCCGGCACCGTTCAACACCGCCGCCGCGTGCACCCTGCCGAGGGGCGACCCCAGCTCCGTGCGCGGCTCGCAGAACGCGCCGTCGGCAGGCGTGCCCGAGCTCGCCGTGCCAGGCGGCCTGCCGGTGCCGCTGCCCTCTGTGTCGACGACGCTGGAGGATCTGCTGTGGCTGACCGAGTGACGGCGGGCCTCGTCGCGGCCGTCGCCGCCGCGACGGCCTTCGCGAGCTGGGGCGGGTACACGTGGCTCTCCGCGGCGGGCGACGAGGCGGTGACGGCCGGTGCCGTGCGCGAGGAGGTGCTGCGCGCGGGGCGCGAGCACGTCGCGCAGGTGACCACGCTCGACTACCACGACGTGGACGCGGGCATCGACCGCTGGCTCGCCGTGTCGACCGGACCGCTGCGCGACGAGCTCGCCGCGACCGGGGAGCAGACCAGGCAGACGTTGCGCCAGGGCCGCACGGTGGCGACCGGGGAGGTGCTCGACGCGGCCGTCGCCGAGCTCGATGTCGACGGCGGGACGGCGAGGATGCTGGTGTCGGTGGAGATCACGAGCGCGCGGGAGGGCACCGAGCCCGCCACCACCCGCAACCGCTTCAGCGCGCAGCTGCGGCGCACCGACGGGGGCTGGAAGCTCAGCGCACTCGACCAGGTGCCGCTGGGAGGTGTGTCGTGAGACGGCGGCACCTGGCGCTGGCCGTGGCCGCGGTACTGCTGGCGGGGCTCGGCGCGTGGTTCACCGCGGCGGCGAACAGCCTGCGCTCCGGAGAGGCGGCGAGCAACATCGCGGTGGTGGACGCCGAGGCGACGGCGGAGGTCACCGCGGCCGTGACGAACGCCGTGAACCGGATCTTCACCTACACGCACGAGAACACCGCCGCGACCGAGCAGGCGGCGAGTGAGGTGTTGCGGGGCAACGCGCGCGGCAGCTACGACGCGCTCTTCGCCCAGGTGCGGAGGGAGGCGCCGGGGCAGCGGCTGTCGGTGACCACGCGGGTGGTCGACTCCGCGGTGCGCTCGCTGACCGGCGACAGCGCGGAGGTGCTGGTGTTCCTCGACCAGTCGGCGACGAGGGAAGGCGCCTCGCCCGGTGCCGCCGCCGCCCAGTTGCTCGTGTCCGTCCGCCGCGAGGGCGAGCGCTGGGTGGTGATCGAACTGGAGCCGCGCTAGCAGGGCGAACGCCGAGCAGGCAACCACCCGCGCGAAAACGGACACCCGGTCCTGAACGAACCCCAACCCCACTAGCGAGGCGAACGCTGGGCAGGCAACAGCCGCGCCGGAGCCAACCGCACCGTCCGCAACGCCAGCTCCATCTCAAACCGCGCGTCCGGGTCGTGCATACGGTCGCCGAACGTCGACTCCAGCTGCCGCATGCGGTAACGCACGGTCTGTGGGTGGACGTTGAGGCGCTCGGCGACGTCGAGCACGTTGCCCTGCGCGTCGAGCCACGCCCGCAGGGTCTCGATCATCCGCTCACGCTGCTTCGCGGTGTGCCCGTCGAGCGCGGCGAGCAGGCGCCTGCGCAGCTGTCGCACCAGCAGCTCGTCGGAGTGCAGCAGCAAGGTGGGCAGGCAGTCGTCCGCCCACGTCACGCGCCGCGCCGGCAGCACGCCCTCGTCGACGAGCGTGAGCGCCTTGCGCGCCCACCGAAGGGAGTCCGCCACGGCGTCGAGCGGAACGCACGTGCCGACGGCGAGGCGGCAGTCGGGCAGCGCGGCCTGGAGCACGGCGATGCGTTCACGTGTCAGCTCACCCGGCACGACCAGGTGGGGTTCGAGGCCGGTCAGCTCGGTGAGGACGTCGGGGTCGAGCACGGGGCGGGCGGGCGTGCCCGCGCGGTACAGAGAGCGCACGGCTAGCGGGGTCGCCGCCTCCGGCACCGCCCACCCAACGAGCTGGGCCAGTTCCTCGATGGCTTCGGCGGGGGCGGGCGGCCGCTCCAGGATCAGCTGCAGCAACCTGCGCCGCCACGTCTCCAGTGCGTCGGCGGAGCAGGCCTTGGCCTCGAGGTAGCCGTCGAGCGCCACCGAGGCGAGCTCGTCCATGAACGCGAGCATCGAGTCGGCCAGCTGGGACATGACAGCCGAGGAGAAGCCGCTGCGTCGGCCGACGCGCATAATGCGGCGCCACGCGATCCGGGCTCCCACGCGATACGCGGCCTGCAGCGTGTCGAGGCTGCGGCCCTCGCGCATCTCGTATTGCCCGAGTCTTCGATGCACCTCGTGCGCGTGTTCCTTCGACACGCTCGGGTCGGCGATCTGCTCGACGAACAACGTGATCGCGTGCTTCACCCCCGCTTTGATCGACTTTCCGTACGGTCCGTCGATGGGGCGGCGGTACTCGGGGATCAGTGCGCGGATCTCCGCGACGATCTCCTCGGCCACGCTTTCCAGCTCCGGCCTCATGATGTCGGCGAGCCGGCCCGGCAGGGCAACGGATTCCACTGGTTCGTCTAGTACGCGCCCGGACACGGTCGTCACCAGCTCCTTCCCCACAGTCATCGAGGGGTGACAGATGACACATCGAAAAAAGGGCTCGAAATGTATCACTGTGGGCGCAAAGGACCGGCGCCGTCGAAGCGCGGTGACAAATTCCCGGGCGGGGTTATTGCAGTCGTGACAAGAATGGCGTTGTCAATCCGCCAGTAGACGGCTCACCGCTTGGAGCACCGGGACCAATGCGTCGAGGTCCCGCCGCCGCGGCGCGGCGCATTCGGTGATGGCCGCGCCGACGACGTCGAACCGCGCGAGGCTCTCGATTCCGGCGACGAGCTGCTCGACGGACAGTCCGCCGGGCTCGTGGTAGTGCATGAGGGGGCCGTGTTCCGCCGGGTCGAGCACATCGAGGTCGATGTGAAGGTAGACCTTCGTGGCGCCAGAATCGGTTACGGCGCCCGCGATCGCATCCGGTTCGGAGGGAACGGGCACGTGGCGAAGGAGCCCGTCGGCGACGGCCTGCCGTTCGGCGGGGTCGAACGCGCGCGTGCCGACGAGCACGGCGTGACCGGGTGCGAGTGGGGGGCTCGCGGCGAAATCGGGGTCGCCGTCGCCGAGCAGCGAGCGCAGGACCATGCCGTGGAAGGCACCGGACGGGGACGAGGCGGGCGTGTTGGAGTCGGCGTGCGCGTCGAACCAGACGATGCCGAGGCCCGGGCCGTGGCGGTACCGAGCGACGCCGACGGGCACCAGGTCGACGGCGCAGTCGCCGCCGAGGGTGAGCACCGGCCCCTCGGGCTCCTCCAGCGCCGCGAGCTGTGCCTGCCGATTGGCGACCAGCGCGGACTTGTTGCCGATGTTGTCCACAGTGGAGGTGCCCTCGGAGCCAACGGGTACCTCACGCGCCGGTACGCCCAGCACCTCGCTCGCGAGTGCCGCGAGCGCGCGGCAGCCAGTGGGCAACCGCACGTCCGCACCCGCCCACGTGGCCCCCTGCCACTGCGGCACCGCCTGAACCAGCATGGCTCCAAGCTATCGCGAGTCCCCCGCTCCAGACCGCGAGTCCCCCGCCCCGGCGCGCGAGTCCCCCGCTCCGTCGCGCGAGTCCCCCGCCCCGGCGCGCGAGTCCCCCGCTCCAGACGCTGAGTCCCCCGCTCGGGAACGCACGACTCGGCGTCCCGAACGCAAGACTCGCGCACGGGAACGCACGACTCGCAGACCCGAGCGGGGCACTCGCGGGCCTGAGCGGGGCACTCGCGGGCCTGAGCGGGGCACTCGCGGGCCTGAGCGGGGCACTCGCGGGCCTGAGCGGGGCACTCGCGGGCCTGAGCGGGGGACTCGCGGGTGGAAGGGGCTACTCCAGGACGATCAGGAGGTCGCCGCCTTCAACCTGCTGCACCTTGCCTATGGCCAGCCGCTGGACGGTGCCGCCCTCCTGGGCGGTGATGGCGGCCTCCATCTTCATGGCCTCGATGGTCGCCACCGTGTCGCCCGCGGAGATCGTGTCGCCCTCGGCCACCTGAGCCGTCACCACACCGGCGAACGGCGCCGCGACGTGCTTCGGATTGTTCTTGTCGGCCTTCTCCTTGGCCGGCAGGTCGGAGGCCACCGAACGGTCTCGCACCTGGATCGGCCGGAGCTGACCGTTGAGGGTCGCCATGACGGTCCGCATACCGCGCTCGTCGGCCTCGCCGATGGCCTCCAGCTCGATCAGCAGCCGCACGCCCGGCTCCAGGTCGACCTGGTACTCCTCGCCCGGACGCAGCCCGTAGAAGAAGTCCTTGCTCGGCAGCACGCTGGTGTCGCCGTGCGCCTCGCGGTGCGCCTCGAACTCCTTCGTCGGCCCGGGGAACAGCAACCGGTTCAGCGTCGCACGACGGTTGGCCGCCAGCTCCGAGCGGTCCTCTTCGGACAGCTCCACCACCGGCTTCGGCTCCGCCCTGCCCTCCAGGGCCTTCGTGCGGAACGGCTCCGGCCAGCCACCGGGCGGGTCGCCCAGCTCGCCGCGCAGGAAGCCGATCACCGAGTCCGGGATGTCGAACTTCGACGGCTCCGCCTCGAACTCCTCGGGCGACACCCCCGCGCCCACGAGGTGCAGCGCGAGATCACCGACGACCTTC
This sequence comes from Prauserella endophytica, assembly GCF_005146945.1. Lineage (GTDB taxonomy): Bacteria > Actinomycetota > Actinomycetes > Mycobacteriales > Pseudonocardiaceae > Prauserella_A > Prauserella_A endophytica. Next base: position 362,272 of record NZ_SWMS01000004.1, on the reverse strand, counting down.
GACGACGGCGTGACCTTCACCAGGTGGCCCAGCATCTTGTCGGCCGCCTCGTACATCTTCTCGATGTCCTCGAAGCGGTCGCCGAGCCCGAGGGCCCGCGCCTGCGTGCGCAGGTTCGACAGCTGTCCGCCGGGGATCTCGTGGTGGTACACGCGCCCGGTCGGCGAGGCCAGTCCCGCCTCGAACGGCGCGTAGATCTTGCGCACGATCTCCCAGTACGGCTCGAGGTCACCGATCGCCTGCAGGTCCAGCCCGGTCGGCCGGTCGGAGAAGTCGGTGGCAGCCACGATCGCCGACAGCGACGGCTGCGACGTCGTACCCGCCATCGACGCGACGGCTCCGTCCACGGCGTCGGCCCCGGCCCCGATCGCCGCCAGGTACGTGCCGAGCTGTCCACCCGCGGTGTCGTGGGTGTGGATGTGCACCGGCAGGTCGAACTCCCTGCGCAGCGCTGTCACCAGCTTCACCGCTGCGGGCGCCCGCAGCAGACCGGCCATGTCCTTGATCGCCAGCACGTGCGCGCCGGCGCCGACGATCTGCTCGGCCAGCTTGAGATAGTAGTCGAGCGTGTACAGCTTCTCCGCCGGGTTCGACAGGTCCGAGGTGTAGCACAGCGCCACCTCGGCCACTGCCGATCCGGTGCTCCGCACCGCCTCGATCGCAGGCCGCATCTGCTCCACGTCGTTGAGCGCGTCGAAGATGCGGAAGATGTCGATGCCGGTCGCGGTCGCCTCCTCGACGAACGCGTCGGTCACCTCGGTCGGGTACGGCGTGTACCCCACGGTGTTGCGGCCACGCAGCAGCATCTGCAGGCAGATGTTCGGCATCGCCTCGCGCAACGCCGCCAGCCGCTCCCACGGGTCCTCGGCCAGGAATCGCAGCGCCACGTCGTACGTCGCACCACCCCAGCACTCCACGGACAGCAGCTGGGGCACCGTGCGCGCCACGACCGGCGCGATCGCCAGCAGGTCCTTGGTCCGCACGCGCGTGGCCAGCAGCGACTGGTGGGCGTCGCGGAAGGTCGTGTCGGTCACGCCGATCGTCGGCGACTCCCGCAGCCAGCGCGCGAAGCCCTCGGGCCCCAGCTCGGTGAGCTTCTGCTTCGACCCGGCGGGCGGCTCACCCTCGGGCAGCACGGGCACCTTCGCCTGCGGGTCGATGAGCCTCGGCCGCTCGCCGTTGGGCTTGTTCACCGTGACGTCGGCGAGGTAGGTCAGCAGGCGCGTGCCGCGGTCGGCGGAGTGCCGCGCGGTGAGCAGGTGCGGCCGCTCCTCGATGAACGCGGTGGTGACGCGCCCCTCCTGGAAGTCGGTGTCGTCGAGCACCGCCTGCAGGAACGGGATGTTGGTGGCGACACCACGGATGCGGAACTCGGCCAGCGCCCTGCGGGCGCGGCCGACGGCGGTGGCGAACGTCCGCCCGCGGCACGTGAGCTTCACGAGCATCGAGTCGAAGTGCGCGCTGATCTCCGTGCCGGAGAACGCGGTACCGCCGTCGAGGCGGATGCCGGAGCCGCCCGGCGAGCGGTAGGCGCTGATCATGCCGGTGTCGGGCCGGAACCCGTTCGCGGGGTCCTCGGTGGTGATGCGGCACTGCATCGCCGCGCCCCGCAGATAGACCTTCTCCTGCGCCAGGTCGAGGTCGGCCAGCGTCTCGCCGGAGGCGATGCGCAGCTGCGACTGCACCAGGTCGACGTCGGTGACCTCCTCGGTCACCGTGTGCTCCACCTGGATGCGCGGGTTCATCTCGATGAAGACGTGGTTGCCGTCGCGGTCGACGAGGAACTCCACGGTTCCCGCGTTGCGGTAGCCGATCTGCCTGGCGAACTTCACGGCGTCGGCACAGATCCGCTCGCGCAGCCCGGGGTCGAGGTTCGGCGCGGGCGCCAGCTCGATCACCTTCTGGTGCCGCCGCTGCACCGAGCAGTCGCGCTCGTAGAGGTGGATCACGCCACCCTGGCCATCACTGAGGATCTGCACCTCGATGTGCCGGGGCTCCACGACGGCCTTCTCGAGGAAGACGGTCGGGTCGCCGAACGCCGACTCGGCCTCGCGGGCCGCGGCCTCGATCGACTCCCGCAGCTGCCTCGGGTCCTCGACCCTGCGCATGCCGCGTCCGCCACCACCGGCGACGGCCTTGACGAACACCGGGAAGCCCAGCTCCTCCGCGGCCTCCACGAGGGTGTCCACATCGGACGACGGTGCCGACGAGCCCAGCACGGGCACACCGGCCGCCTTGGCGGCGGCGACGGCGCGGGCCTTGTTACCGGTCAGCTCGAGGATCTCCGCGCTGGGGCCGACGAACGTGATCCCGGCTTCCTCGCAGGCGCGCGCCAGGTCCGGGTTCTCGGACAGGAAGCCGTAGCCCGGGTAGACGGCGTCGGCGCCTGCCTTCACGGCGGCGCGGACGATCTCGTCCACCGAGAGGTAGGCACGCACCGGGTGACCCGGCTCACCGATCTCGTACGCCTCGTCGGCCTTCAGGCGATGCAGCGAGTTTCGGTCCTCGTGCGGGAACACGGCCACCGTCCCCGCGCCCAGTTCGTAGGCGGCACGGAACGCACGGATGGCGATCTCGCCGCGGTTGGCGACGAGCACTTTGCGGAACATCCCCGGTCCTTTCCTTTACACGGATCGGTCGCGAGGCACGTTACCCCGAAGCTCCCGCTCTCCGGGAGTTCGCTCCCAGCTACTGGACATCACCGGCCGTCTGCCGGGATCGGGCCGGCGTAGAGCAGGCGGTTCGCGGTGCCGTCGCGCACGCCGGTGAGTACCCCGGGGCTCGCGTTCGCCACCACGGCCTCGGTCACCTGCTGCGGCGTCGCCTCGGGGCGGGCCGCGCGGTAGAGCGCGGCGACCCCGGCCACGTGCGCCGCGGCCACCGACGTGCCCGTCAGCTCGGCCGTACCGCCCTTGAGCGCAGGGGCCCGCACGTCCGCGCCGGGGGCGTAGAGATCCACCGCGGCGCCGAAGTTCGAGGTCGGCACGGGTTTGTCGGCAATGTCGCTCGCGGCGACGGTGAGCACCTCGGGGATCCGGCCGGGCGAGCTCTGGCCCGCGTCGGCCGTCGCACCGCCCGCGGGAACGGCCACCGGCATGATCTTCGCCAGCCCGCGCACGGCCGTGTCCACGGCATCGCTCGCGGGGCCGCCGATGCCGATCACGGCGACCGCGGGCTGCCGCGCGTTGTTGACCACCCAGTCGATACCGGCGACCACACTGAGGCCGTTGCCGCCGCCGTTCTGGTCGAGCACCCGCACCGGCACGATGCGCACTCCCTTGGCGACGCCGTGTGCCTGCCCGCCGACGACCCCGGCGAGGCTGGTGCCGTGCCCGTTGAGGTCGACGGGGTGCTCGTCGCCGTCCACGAAGTCCTTGCCGCCCGCCACGCGGCCACCGAAGTCGGGATGGGTGCCGTCGACGCCGGAGTCGATCACGTACACGGTGACGCCCGCGCCGTCGCCCTGGTACCGGTAGCGCTGGTCCAGCTGGGCTCCCCCGGCCCGCTGGTCGATCCGGTCCAGCCCCCAGTTGGGCGGGGCCTGCTGCACGCCGGAGGCGGCGAGCGCCGGGGCGGCGGTGGCCGTGAGCAGTGCGGCGGTCCAGGCGGCGAACAGGGAACGGGCCAGTCGAATACGCATGGGCACCCGTCTACCGCGCGCGAACCGGGCGCGCAGGCGGAGTACCACCATCGTGCGGTGCGCGGAGCGACTGCAGTGAAGGCCACCTTCACTGCGTTGAACGCAGTGAAGGTGGCCTTCACTGCAGTCGGGGTGGCCTCGGGGCGCGACGAGGGGGCTAGGACTTATCCAGGAACTCCGCTCGCTCCTCGTCCACCACCTCGGACACCAGCCGCGCGAGGCCTGGGTACTCCGCCAGCTCGGGGTCCGAGGCCACGATCTGCTGCGCCACGGCGCGGGTCCGCGCGATCACGTCCTCGTCCTCCAGCAGCGACAACAGTTTCAGACCCGAGCGCTTGCCGGACTGCGCGGCGCCGAGGATGTCGCCCTCCCTGCGCAGCTCCAGGTCCAGCTTGGAGAGCTCGAAGCCGTCCAGCGTCGACTCCACCGCCGCGAGCCGGGCCCGGGTGCTGGTGCCGTCGAGCGCGTCGGTGACGAGCAGGCACAGGCCTGGCACGTTCCCCCGCCCGACGCGGCCGCGCAGCTGGTGCAGCTGGCTCACGCCGAACCGGTCGGCGTCCATGATCATCATGACGGTCGCGTTGGGCACGTTCACGCCGACCTCGATCACGGTCGTCGCCACGAGCACGTCGAGCTTGCCCGTGGAGAACGCCCGCATCACGGCGTCCTTCTCGTCGCTGGGCAGGCGGCCGTGCAGCACGCCGATCCCCAGGCCGTTGAGCGGACCCTCGGCCAGCTGCGGCGCGAGGTCCAGCACGGCGATGGGAGGCCGTTTGTCGCTCTTGTCCGACGGCGGCTCGTCGCCGATGCGCGGGCACACGATGTAGGCCTGGTGCCCCTTGCCGACCTCCTCCACGAGCCGTTGCCACGCCCGGTCCAGCCACGCCGGCTTCTCGGCGACGGGCACCACGCTCGTCGAGATCGGCGAGCGCCCGGCGGGCAGCTCACGCAGCGAGGACGTCTCCAGGTCTCCGTAGACGGTCATCGCCACCGTCCTCGGGATCGGTGTCGCCGTCATCACCAGCACGTGCGGGCTCGTCGAGTCGGCGCCGCGCGAGCGCAGCGCGTCCCGCTGCTCCACGCCGAACCGGTGCTGCTCGTCCACGACGACGAAGCCGAGGTCGGCGAACGTCACGTGCTCCTGGATGAGCGCGTGCGTGCCCACCACGATCCCGGCCGCGCCGCTCGCGGTGTCCAGCAGCGCCTGCTTGCGCTCCTTCGCCCCCATCGAGCCCGTCAGCAGCGTGATCCTCGTCGCGTTGTCGGCCGAGCCCAGCTCCCCCGCCTGACCGAGCTCGCCGAGCATCTCCCGCAGCGACCGCGCGTGCTGCGCTGCCAGCACCTCGGTGGGCGCGAGCATCGCGGCCTGTCTGCCCGCGTCCACGGCCTGCAGCATCGCCCGCAGCGCCACGATCGTCTTGCCGCTGCCCACCTCGCCCTGCAGCAGCCGGTTCATGGGATGCTCGCCCGCGAGGTCGGCGGCGATGGCCTCGCCGACCTCCCGCTGGCCCGCCGTGAGCTCGAACGGCAGCTTCTCGTCGAAGGCCGCCGCGATCCCGCCCGGCTTCGGCGGGCACGCGGGCGCGGGCCGCGAGACGGCGGAATGGCGCCGCTGCGCGAAGATCAGCTGGATCGCCATCGCCTCGTCCCACTTGAGCCGCTCACGCGCCTCGTCGAGCTGCTCCCAGCTCTCCGGCCGGTGGATCTGACGCAGCGCCTCCTGCAGGTCGCCGAGGCCGTGCCGCTCACGCAGCTGCTCCGGCAGCGGATCCTCCACCGGGTCGAGGGTGTCGAGCACCTGCCGCACCGCACGCCCGATCGTCCACGACTGGACGCCGGCCGCGGCGGGGTACACGGGGATGATCTCGGCGAGGAAGCTGTCCAGCGTGGAGATCTCGTCGCTCTCCGGATCGATCAGCTCGTACTCGGGATTCGCCAGCTGGAGCGTGTTGCGGAACGCCGTGACCTTGCCCGCGAACAGCCCGGTCTTGCCGGGCCGCAGCTCGCGCTCGCGCCACGCCTGGTTGCCGAAGAACGCGCACGAGAGCCTGCGCTGGCCGTCGGTGATCGTGACCTCGAGGATGGACCCCCTGCGCTGGCGCATCGGCTTCTTCGTGGCGCGCTCGACCCTGGCGAGCACCGTGGCGTGCTCGCCGATCTCCAGCCCGGCGATGTCGGTGAGCTCGCCGCGGCGGGCGTAGCGGCGCGGGTAGTGCCGCAGCAGTTCCGCGACCGTCCCGATGCCCAGCGAGGTGTCCAGTGCCTTGGCGGTCTTGGCCCCGAGCACCCTGGTCAGCGCGTCGCTCAGCTCAGTCATCGATTCACTCAACACCCATCAGCAGCAGCGCATCCGTCTGCCCACCGGAATAGCACACCAGTTCGACTTCGGGGTGCGCGGCACGCAGGTGAGCGGCGATGGCGTCCTCGATCCCGTCGGGCGCGCCGACCCCGGTGAGCACCGTGACGAGCTCGCCGCCCACGGCCAGCATCCGCTCCAGCACCGCCGTGGCCGCCTGCTCGACGCCCCGCCCGGGCTCGATGAGCACCACCTCGCCGTCGACCAGGCCCACGACGTCCCCGGCCTGCGCGCGGCCGACCCACGTGATCGAGTCCTGGCTCGCCACCACGATGTCGCCACGCCGCGTCGCCGCCGCGGCCTCGGCCATCGCCACCACGTCCGAGCCCGCCCGGCGGCCCGCGTCGTGCACGGCGAGCGCCGCGAGCACTTGCACCGGCGACGCGCACGGCACCACCACGACGTCGCGGTCCTGCAGCATCACGTGCCCGGCGATCCGCTCGGCCGCGGCCGTGAGGCCGACCCCGCCGGGCAGCACGGTCACGTGGCTCGCCGCGGTCTCGGTGACCAGGCCGAGCAACTCCTCCGCGCTCGGCTCCGCGTCCGCGGCGACGGCCAGCACCGGCACGCCCTCCTCGCCGATGAGCCCGGCGAGCCCCTCGCCGTGCACGACGGCCACCACCGCGCGGTCGCCCCTCGCCGCGGCGGTCTCCACCGGCGGCGGCGTCATGAGCGGCTCGACGCGCACCCGGTGTGGCCTGCCGTGGGCCAGCCCGGCCTCGATGGCGGCGCCGATGTCGGCGCAGTGGACGTGCACGGCGTGGTTGCCGGCGCCGTCCCCGGCGACGGTCACGCTGTCGCCGAGCGCGGACAGCGCCCTGCGCAGCGACGGCAGTGCCGCGTCATCGGCCCCGGAGAGCAGGTACATGACCTCCCACGCGCGCGGCGCGGGCGGTCCCGGCGGCGACACGGCGAGCGCGTGCTCGGGCTCCCGTTCGCCCGTGACCACCCCGGCGAGCGCGTCGAGCACGGCGACCAGGCCCCGGCCGCCCGCGTCGACCACCCCGGCCACCGCGAGTGCGGCGAGCTGGTGCGGCGTCTCCTCCAGCGCGTCGGCCGCCGCCTTCGCCGCCGTGGTGGCCACCTCGGCGGGCGTTCCCTCACCGACCGCCGTGGCGACGGCGTGCAGCACGCTCAGCATCGTGCCCGCCACCGGCCGGGCGACCGCCTCGGTGGCGAGCCCGTCGGCGCGCTTGAGCGCCGAGGCGAGCGCGGGACCGTCGAGCTCCGTGGCGTCGGCCGCCGACTCGGCGAGCCCGCGCAGCACCTGGGAGATGATCACACCGGAGTTGCCCCTCGCGGCGGCGACGGCGCCGCGAGCGAGCAGGCCGAGCGCCTCCCCCGCACCGCCGACCCGCTCGGCGGCGGCCAGCTCGGCCTGCGCGGCCGAGAGCGTGTGCAGCAGGTTGGACCCGGTGTCGGAGTCGGCGACCGGGTAGACGTTGATGCCGTCGATGTCGGAACGCAGTGCCGAAAGGCTGTGTACGCAGGCCGCGGCCCACGCGCACACAGCATCCGCGTCCAAGGCCCGCACCACGTATCCTCCGCACTGGTTCGAAGGGTTCTTCGCGAGCGTATCGACCCGGCTACGGCCGCCGGGAGAGCACCGGCTACCCTGTTCGAGTTGCCCGGCATTCGCCGGGTGGGTTTTGTTGACCTATTTCTTCGAGGAGTGTTCGACGTGGCTGCCGTGTGCGACGTCTGTGGCAAGGGGCCGGGCTTCGGCAAGTCGGTCTCGCACTCTCACCGGCGTACCAACCGCCGGTGGAACCCGAACATCCAGACCGTGCACGCCAAGATCGGGCTTTCCCAGAGGAAGCGCCTGAACGTGTGCACCTCCTGCCTCAAGGCGGGCAAGGTCGTTCGGGGCTGACCCCAGAGTCTTGCCACACGGCCCGGTGACCGTTCGGTCGCCGGGCCGTTGTCATGTCCGGGGGCTCAGGGCAGCTTCCAGTCGATCGGCGCGGCGCCCTGCTTCTCGAGCAGCTCGTTGGCGCGGCTGAACGGGCGGGAGCCGAAGAAGCCGTTGTGTGCGGACAGCGGGCTCGGGTGCACCGACTCGATGCACGGCACGTCACCGAGCAGGGGCTTGAGCCTGCGCGCGTTGCTGCCCCACAGGATCGCCACCATGGGCTCCTCGCGCGCCGCGAGCGCCCTGATGGCCTGCTCGGTGATCTCCTCCCAGCCCTTGCCCTGGTGGGAGTTCGGTTTGCCGGGCTGCACCGTGAGTGCCCTGTTGAGCAGCAGCACGCCCTGCCGGGTCCACGGCGTGAGGTCGCCGTTGGACGGCGTGGGGTGACCGAGGTCCTCGCAGTACTCACGGTAGATGTTGATGAGGCTCTTCGGCAGCGGCCGGACGTCGGGCGCGACGGCGAAGCACAGACCGATCGGGTGCCCCGGCGTCGGGTACGGGTCCTGGCCCACGATCAGCACGCGCACGTCCTCGAACGGCTGCTTGAACGCACGCAGGATGTTGTCACCGGAGGGCAGGTACTTGCGGCCCTCGGCGACCTCGCCGCGCAGGAACTCCCCCATCGCAGTGATCTTGGCCTCGACCGGGGAGAGCGCCTTCGCCCAGCCCGGGTCGATGATCTCGTGCAGCGGTCGTGCGGTCACGGCACGCAACCCTAGCGGGCTCAGCCCACCCGTCACCCGCCCCACCCGTTTTACGGAGGCGCTCCGCGCCGCTGTGTCAATCCAAGCGCTTGAGCTCGGCGCGAAAACGCTTGGCCCGCTCCACGTAGCTGTTGACCACGCCCGCGATCTTCTCCGGGCCGAACGACGTGTTGGGCCGCGTCTTCGCCGGGACGCCGAGCGCGATGTGCCCGGACGGGACGCGCGAGTTGTAGGAGAGCACCGCCCCGGCTCCGACCATCGCGCCGTCCTCGAGCACCGTGCCGTTGAGCACCACCGACCCGGACGCGATGAGGCAGCCCGTGCCGATGCGCGCACCCTCGACGTGCACCGAGTGCCCGATCGCGGAGTCGGCGCCCAGGATCGTGGGGTCCCTGCGCGTGCAGTGCACCACGCAGCCGTCCTGGATGTTGGAGCGCTCCCCGAGCTCGATGTAGCCGTTGTCGCCACGCAACACGGTCTGCGGCCACACCGAGGCGTGCGCGCCGATGCGGACGTCCCCGATCACGGTGGCGTCGGGGTGCACGTACGCGTCGGGGTGAATGGTTGGCTCCAGCTCGCCGAGTGCGTAGATCGCCATGGGATGCGCTAGCTCTCCTTCAGTTCCTTCGCCAGGTACACGCTCTCCGGCTCGTCCTTGTAGACGCCGAAACCGGGGATGTCGGTGTAGCCCGACGAACGGTACAACGCGATCGCCTCCGGCTGTTCGGTGCCGGTCTCCAGCACCGCCCGCCTGCGGCCCGCGGCGAGCGCGGTGCGTTCCAGCTGCGCGAGCATCGCCCGCGCGAAGCCGTTGCCGCGCTCGGTATCGACGACGAACATCCGCTTGAGCTCGGCGTCACCGGGCCGGAACGTGGGCACGGGACCGTCGTGCGCGCGCCAGCCACCGCACGCGACGGGCACGCCGTCGCGGTAGCCGACCAGGAAGATCCCGTGCGGCGGCGAGAACTGCGCCGGGTCCACGGGCGTCACGTCGGGATCGCCATAGCGCGTCACGTACTCCTGCTGCACCAGGTCGATCAGCTTCACCGCGTCCGGGTGGTCGAACGGGACTACTCGTATCTCCACCCCGCCCATGAAACCGGATCAGCGCCAGTGCTCCCAACCGCTTTCGTGCTCGTAGGGCTTGCCGTCCACGGTGATGCCGGTGTCGGGCAGCAGCACGGTGCCGATGCGGACCCAGCCCTCCGGCAGGTCGGTGAACGAGGGGAACGTCGCGGCGAGCGCGTGGTCCTCGCCGCCGGTGAGCACCCAGTGCAGCGGGTCGGCGCCGAGCGCGGTGCCCACGTCGGTGAGCTTCCGGTCGACGTCGAGCCGGTCGGTGTGCACGTCGATGCCGACGTTCGACTGCTGGGCGAGGTGGCCGAGGTCGGCGAGGAGGCCGTCGGAGACGTCGATCATGGCGGTGGCCCCGGCGAGCGCGGCCGCCGGTCCCGCGGCATAGGGCGGCTCGGGGAAACGCTGGGCGTTGACCACGCCGACCGGCGAACGGAAACCCCGGCCAAGCACGGCGAGTCCGGCGGCGGCCCAGCCGAGCCGCCCGCACACCGCCACGATGTCGCCGGGCCGGGCACCGGAGCGCGTCACCGGTGGCCTCCCACCGAGGTCGCCCAGGGCGGTGACGCTGATCACGAGCTGGTCGGAGCGCACCATGTCGCCGCCGACGAGGCCGACCCGCGCGCGGCCCGCCTCCGCGGCCATCCCGTCGAACAGCTGCGTGACGGTCGCCGTCTTCTCGTCGGCGGGGCACGCGATCCCGACCACGACGGAGGTGGGCACCGCGCCCATCGCCGCGATGTCGGCGAGGTTCACCGCGATCGCCTTGTGCCCGACCTGCTCCGGAGTGGACCAGTCCAGCCGGAAGTGCACGCCGTGCACCAGCACATCCGTCGACACCACCACCCTGCCGTCGGGCGCGGCGACGACGGCGGCGTCGTCGCCGGGGCCGAGCAGCGTCGTCGACGGCTGCGTGCGGTTCGCGGTGACGGCGCGGATCAGGCCGAACTCGCCGATCGCCGCCACCGTGTCGGCAGTGCCCTCGGCGGCACTGTCCGGCGTGGGTCTGTCCTCCACTGACACCTCCGGTGTAACCCGAGACTCATCGGATGTCCGATCGTTGCCCCGCCTGCGGTACGTTGCTTCAACGTTCCTATCTTGAGCTTGACGAACCCATCCAGACGAAGGGGCGCGCCGTGGTCCACGCATACATCCTCATCCAGACCGAGGTCGGCAAGGCAGCCTCCGTCGCGGCCGAGATCGCCGGCATCCCCGGTGTCACCAGCTCGGAGGATGTCACCGGCCCCTACGACGTCATCGTGCGCGCCGAGGCCGACAACGTCGACCAGCTGGGGCAGCTCGTGGTCGCGAAGGTGCAGAACGTGGAGGGCATCACGCGCACGCTGACCTGTCCCGTGGTGCACCTGTAGGGCTGTGCTGTAGTGGGGAGCGTGACCGAGACAGGTGCGCCTCCCCGGATGCTCATCGTCGCCGCCGCGGTGCTGGCGGCCGCGCTCGCCGTCGCGGTGGCGGTGCTGGGGGTGCTGTCGTCCGGCGACGACGAGGGCACCGAGACCGGTCCGCTGCCGCTCGTGTCGATCCCCGCGCCGAAGTCCGGCAGCCCCGAGTGCGCGAAGGTGATCGAGGCCGCACCCGGCGAGCTGGAATCCTCCGGTGAGACGCTGGCGCGGCGGGAGCTGGCGCAGCCGGCTCCCCCGGCCACGGTCGCGTGGGGCACCGACAACCCCGTGGTGCTGCGGTGCGGGCTCGAACGCCCGCCAGAGCTGACCCCCACGTCGTACCTGCGGCAGATCAACGGTGTGCGCTGGCTGGAGGTGCCCGGCGAGGGGGCAGCGACGTGGTATGTCGTCGACCGCCCCGTCTACCTGGCGCTCACCGTCCCGGCGGGCTCGGGAACCGGCCCGCTGCAACAGGTCTCGGACACCATCCGCGATTCCCTGCCCGCCACCGGCTGACCGCAGTGCCCCAACCGCAGTGAAGGCCACCTTCACTGCGTTGAACGCAGTGAAGGTGGCCTTCACTGCAGAAGGGCAGCCTTGCGAAGGGGTCAGCGCAGGCCGGTGCCCCGGGACAGGGCGGTCTCGACCAGGGTCGCCAGCAGCGTCGGGTAGTCCACTCCGGTGACGGCCCACATCTTCGGGTACGCCGACGTCGAGGTGAAGCCTGGCATCGTGTTGACCTCGTTGATGGTCAGCTCGCCGTTCTCGCCGACGAAGAAGTCCACCCGGGCGAGGCCCTGGCAGTCCAGCGCATCGAAGGCACGCACCGCGCACGCGCGCAGCCGCTCGGTCACCGAGTCGTCGAGCTTGGCCGGGATGTCCAGCTCGGCGGCCTCACCGAGGTACTTGGTCTCGAAGTCGTACCAGGCGTCGTCGCCCTCGGCGAGCACCCTGATCTCGGCCGGCAGCGACGCCTCGACGCGCCCGTCGGGGAACTCCAGCACGCCGCACTCGACCTCCCGGCCCACCACGGCGGCCTCGACGAGCACCTTGGGGTCGGTCCGCCTCGCCAGCGCGATGGCCTCGTCCAGCTCGGCCCAGTCGGTGACCTTGCTGATGCCGATCGACGATCCGGCCCTCGCCGGCTTGACGAACACGGGCAGTCCCAGCCGTTCCCGGTCGGCGTCGTCCAGAGTCGACTGTCCACGGCGGACGGTCGCGTAGCGCCCGACCGGCAGCCCCTCCGCGGCGAGCAGCTTCTTGGCGTACTCCTTGTCCATCGCGGCGGCGCTCGCGAACACGCCGGCTCCCACGTACGGGATGTCGGCGAGCTCGAGCAGCCCCTGGATGGTCCCGTCCTCGCCGAAGGCGCCGTGCAGCACGGGGAACACGACGTCGACCCCGCTCAGCACCTCGCTCTCCTGGCCGGGCTCGAGGCTCACCACGCTCTTGCTGGTGGGGTCGCCCGCCAGCACGAGCGCCCTGCCGTCGTCGACGGTCGGCAGCTCGTGCCCCCGGATCGCCAGCGCCCCCGGGTCGTTCGTGCCCAGCACCCAGCCACCGGCCTTGGTGATGCCGATGGGGACGATCTCGAACCGGTCGGGATCGAGATTCGCCAGCACGCTGCCTGCCGACACACAGGAGATGGTGTGCTCGGTGCTGCGGCCCCCGAACACGACGGCCACGCGCGTCTTGCGGCTACTCATGGCCGGTCACCCTACCGGGGCCTCGGCCGTAACAGGTCGACGAGCACCCACAGCGACTCGCGCAGCGCCTCCCTGGAACAGCCCGCGTAGCCCACCGCGACCCCGAACGCCGTGGGGGTGCGGGCGAAGTGCCTGCCGAGGCCGTCGAGCAGCAGCCCGCGCCGCTTGCCGGACGCGAGCCGCTCGCGCTCGTCCTCGGGTGTGGCCAACGGCACCACCAGGTGCGCGCCCGCGTCGTCGCCGAGTACCGGAACGCCCGCCTTCTTCAGTGCCCCGACCAGCATGGACCTTCGTTCCGACAGTTCGCGGCGGAGCCTGCGCAGGTGCCTGCCGAGGTCGCCGTGCCGGGCCAGCTCCACCACCACGCGCTGACCCGCGGGCGAGGGCCGGGTACCGGTCAGCTCGCGGTAGTCGAGAATCGTGGTGGTCACCGAGGGCGGGGCCACCATCCAGCCCGCGCCGAGCGTGGGCGTGAGGATCTTGCTCGTGGTGCCGAGGTGCACCACCACGTCGGGGGCGAGCGACGCGAGCAGCGGCAGCGGCGCCACGTCGTAACGAAGCTCACCGTCGTAGTCGTCCTCGACGACGAGGAAGTTCTCCGCCCGCGCCCGCTCCACCAGCTCCACCCGCCGGGCCGCGCTCATCCGGCAGCCCATGGGGTACTGGTGCGCCGGCGAGCAGTAGACGGCGCGGACCCCGCTTGGCAGGACGTCCGGGCGCAGGCCCTCGGCGTCGATCGGCACAGGCACCACGCGCATGCCCGCGCGGCGGAACGCCTGGACGGCCCGCTGATATCCCGGTTCCTCCACGGCGACGAGGTCGCCGGGCCGCAGCACGGCGCTCGCCAGCTCCACCACGGCGGACGTGGTGCCGCCGGTCGCGAGCACGGAGTCGGTGCCCGCGTCGAGTCCCCGGTGCCGCAGCAGGTGCTCGGCGACGGCGGCGCGGTAGTCGGAGAGGCCGGAGCGGTAGAGGTAGGTCGCGGGCGGCGTGTCGGCCGCTGCCCGCCAGGCTCTTCGCCACGCGGCCCGGTCGAGCCCGTCCGCCCACGGCACCCCGGGGGTGAGCATCAGCAGGTCGCTCGGCGCCTCGTCGTTGGTGACGAAGCCCCTGCGCTCCGGCCGGGCGGCCGGCGGCGACGTGGTGACGTAGGTGCCGGAGCCGTGCCTGCCCAGGATCCAGCCTTCGGCGTGCAGCTGTTCGTACGCGGCCGACGTGACGGTCCTGCTCACACCGAGCCGGTCGGCCAGCGCGCGGGTGGAGGGCAGGCGGTCGCCGCCGCGCAGGTGCCCTGTCGCCGCCGACTCGCGCAGCGCGTCGGCCAGCTGCACGGCGAGCGGTACTGTGGAGTCCCGATCGAGTCTGACCGGCAACGCGGTGTCACCCCGAGTCAAAGTGGCCTCCCATTTTTCCGCACTTGTGGCTATCTGATAATGCCACTGGGCCTGACAGGCTCGTCGCATGTCCGTACCACTGTCGCCCACCACGCGCAGCACACTCACCCGCAAGAAGGACCGGGCGGCGCGGGATCGCGCCGCCCTCCACGGCGTGCTCGACGAGGCGCTCGTCTGCCACGTCGGACTCGTCCTGCACGGCTCTCCCGTGGTCCTGCCCACCGGCTACGGCAGAGACGGCGACACGCTCTATTTTCACGGCTCGACGGGTTCGGGGAACCTCCGAGCGGCGGCGAACCGTGTCGACGTCTGCGTGACGGTGACGATTCTGGACGGGATCGTCTACGCGCGCTCGCTGAACAACCACTCGATGAACTACCGCAGCGCCGTGATCCACGGCCGCGCGCGCCCCGTCACCGGGGCCGCCGAGAAGCTGCACGGCCTGCGCGTTGTCAGCGACCACCTCGCTCCGGGCTCGTGGGAGCACGCGCGCGAGCCCAACGCGAAGGAAATGGCCTCGGTCAGCGTGCTGGCGCTCGACCTGGCCGAGGCGTCGGTGAAAATCCGCTCCGGAGAGCCCATCGACGAACCGGAGGATCTGGAGCACGGCACCGCGTGGGCGGGCGTGCTGCCGATCCACACGACGTTCGGTGCCCCGGCACCGGCGAGCTACGTGCCGGAGGGGACGCCGATCCCGGCGCACGTGGCCGAGCGCGAGCCCGCAGTCAGTCGCGAACCGGTCCGGTGAGCGGATCGAGGTGGTGCGGGCGCAGCGTGCGCCCGCCCGCGCGGTAGACGTGCACGCTCACGGCGGGGTCGGGGCCCTCGTTGCGCACCTCGTGCACGTAGCCGGGGCCGAACACGCGCGACTGGCCGGCCGACGGCGTGTGCACCTCGGTCAGCACGCGCCCGTCGGGGGCCCTGCGCGTGACGGTCTCGGTGAGGGTGCCGCTGACAACCGTGAACGCGCCCGTCGACTCACCGTGGTCGTGCAGCCCGGTCTGCTGGCCGGGAAGCCAGCTCAGCAGCCAGATCTCCTCGTCGGCGGCGCGCTCGAGCAGGGCGGCGAAACGCTCGTCCGGGTCGTAGCGCAGCACGTTGCGCCAGCGGTCTCGGTCGGCCGCGTACTCCAGCGCGGTGCGGACGGGGTGGCGAAGCTGCGGGTTTGCGGCAGGCATGGAAGCGACCGTGTTCTCTGGAACGGCGAACATGGGGAAATGAGGTCCTTGCTGAACAGTGCTGACTGAGGTCGGGGATCCGTGGTGAGTCGGTCACCGGCGACAACAGCAAGGACACGACGCGCAGCGGGCATGGCGGAGACCGGTGTGGCCCCCTGCCGTGAGTGCGCTCCACGTCGACATGCCGCACAGCAAACCAGCACGGCGACGAGGCGTCAAACGGGTTCCAGCGATTGGGCGCCCTTACGACCACTCGTGTTTCTGCTGGCGGCCGAGCAGCTCGGCACCGACGCGAGCGGGATCCATCCCCTCGTGGCACACGCGGTACATCGCGTCGGTGATCGGCATGTCCACGCCGACGCCGCGCGCGAGCTCGCGGATCGACTGGCACGACATCACGCCCTCCGCCACCTGGCCACCCACCGCGGCCTGCGCCTGCTGCGGCGTCTCGCCCCTGCCGATGCGCTCGCCGAAGGTGCGGTTGCGCGACAACGGCGACGCGCACGTCGCCACGAGGTCGCCCACCCCGGCAAGACCCGCGAACGTCAGCGGGTCGGCGCCGAGCTTCGCCCCGAGCCGCGCCGTCTCCGCGAGACCACGGGTGATGAGCGTCGCCATCGTGTTGGCGCCGAAACCGAGCCCGGCCGCCATGCCGCAGCTCAGAGCGATCACGTTCTTGCAGGCGCCGCCGAGCTCGCAGCCAACCACGTCGGTGTTGGTGTACGGGCGGAAGTAACCGTTGAAGCTGGCCTGCTGGATCGCGACCGCGCGGTCGTGGTCGGCGCACGCGAGCACCGCGCCGGCGGGCTGCCGCTGCGCGATCTCGCGCGCCAGGTTCGGACCGGAGACCACCACGACCTCGTTCGCGGGGACCTCGGCGATCTCGCTGATCACCTCGCTCATCCGTTTCAGGGTGCCGAGTTCGACGCCCTTGGCGAGGCTCACGAGGATCGCGTCGCGCGGCAGGAGACCGCGCCAGCCCGTCAGGTTCGCGCGCAGGCTCTGGCTCGGCACGGCGAGCACCACGGCCTCGGCACCGGACAGCGCCTCCTCGGCGTCGGACGTGGCGGTGAGCCGCTGGGGCAGCGTCACGCCGGGCAGGTAGCCGCTGTTGGTGTGCTGGTCGCGGATCTCGGCGGCGACCTCGGCCCGCCGCGCCCACATCGTGACGTCACGGCCGGCGTCGGCGAGCACCTTGGCGAACGTCGTGCCCCACGAACCCGCGCCGAGCACCGTGACCGACTGCACAGTGACGCCCGTCATGTCCGGCATGTCAGGCACTGTCCTCCCGCTTCGCGGGCGGCTGCTCCCCGCGGATGTCCGCGAGCAGCGAGAGCACCTCGCCCATCAGCAGGTCGGTGACCTCGCGCAGCACGGCGGGGGTGCGGTCCTGCTCGCGGTACTTCGAGAGGTCCACCGGCTCGCCGACGGAGTGGACCACCGTCTTGCGGGGCAACGGCCGGAACTTCTTCGTGTAACCGTTCCAGATGTTCTGGGTGCCCCACCGCGCGACCGGGATCACGGGCACGTCGTTCTCGAGCGCGAGCCTGGCCACGCCGGTGTAGGACCGCTTCGGCCAGCCATCGGGGTCCTTGGTGATCGTCCCCTCTGGATAGATGAGCACCAGCTTGCCGTTCGCCAGCGTCTCGTGCGCGGCCCTGAGGCTGTCACCCGCGGTGGCGCTGCCCCTGGTGACGGGGATGCCGCCGGAGCCGGCGAGGATCTTGCCGAAGATCGGCACCCGGAAGAGGCTGTCCTTGGCCATGAACCTGGGCACGCGCTTGTTGCGGTGCACGAACACCGCGTCCACGGCCGGGTCGAGGTGCGAGACGTGGTTCATCACGAGCAGCACGGGCCCGTCTTTCGGGATCCGCTCGGTGCCCCGGTAGACGCTCTTGCCCATCCAGGTCAGCGGGTAGAACAGCACCGCGGCGGCCCCGACCCAGAAGCCACCCTTCTCCCGATCAGCCAAGACTCCTCCTCGTCGCGTGCGGAAGCTGAGGCGATCCTCCCACAGGCACACGGCGGCTCCGATGGGTAAAGATGGTGGCGTGGCCACAGACCTCATCGTGCCCCTGAAGCCACCCCGCGCCGGCAAGTCGCGGCTGCGGGGTGCGCTCGGCTACCCGGCCGACGCCGAGTGCCACGCGGCACTCGTGCTCGCGCTGGCCTCCGACACGCTGCGGGCCGCGACCGCGGCCCCCGGCGTGCGCCGGGTGCTCGTCGTCGGTTCCGACACCGAGGCGCTCGCCGCCCTGCGCGAGCTCGGTGCCGAGGTGGTGGACGAACACGGCAACGGGGAGGAACGTGGCGGGCTCAACGGCGCGCTGCGGGTGGGCGAACGCCTGCTGCGCGCCGCCGATCCGCTGGCGGCGGTCGGCGCGCTGCAGGCAGACCTGCCCGCGCTGCGGCCCGGTGAGCTCGCGGCCGCGCTCGCGGAGGCCGACGGGCGCAGGGCGTTCACCGCCGACCGGCACGGCACCGGCACCACGCTGCTCCTCTCCGGCGCCGGGCAACCGCTCGCGCCGCGCTTCGGCGAGGGCTCCGCGAGCGTCCACACCGCGTCGGGCGCCGTGCCGCTCACGCTGCCCGCGCCCTCCCTGCGCGGCGATGTCGACACCCCCGAGGACCTGGAGCACGCCCGGCTGCTCGGCCTCGGCCCGAGCACCACCGCGCTGCTCGACACGGCGTGCGTTCCGCACTGAGGGCCGTTGCCTCCGCGTTCGCTCGGGTATGCGCAACAGTCGCCTCCGTGGGGAACAATGCAGGGGTGAGCAACGACGAGAGCACTTCCCCGCCCGGTGGGTCGCCGGACGGGCGGCGCGTCAGCACGCCTCCGCCACCGCCCGCCGCCCCCGAGAACGGCCTGCCGAAGCCGGCGCAAGCCGTCCCTTCGGCCCCGCCCGCGGCGACCGGAGCACAGGCGCTGGCCGACGCATTGCCCGACGACCGGTACTTCAACCGGGAACTCTCGTGGCAGGACTTCAACGCCAGGGTGCTGGCGCTGTCGGAGGACGAGTCGCAGCCGCTGCTCGAGCGCGCCAAGTTCCTGGCGATCTTCGCGTCCAATTTGGATGAGTTCTACATGGTCCGGGTAGCCGGTCTCAAGCGCAGGGACGAGACCGGCCTCTCCGTGCGCAGCGCCGACGGCCTCACGCCCCGCGAGCAGCTGTCCTACATCGCCAAGCGCAACCAGGACCTCGTCGAGCGGCACACCGAGGCCTTCGAGCAGCACGTGCGCCCGGCGCTGGAGGCGAAGGGCATCCGCATCGTCCGGTGGTCCGATTTGGAGGTGGAGGACCGGGAGCGGCTCTCCCACTACTTCACCGACCAGATCTTCCCGGTGCTCACCCCGCTGGCCGTCGACCCGGCCCACCCCTTCCCCTACATCTCCGGCCTGTCACTGAACCTCGCCGTGACCGTCCGCGACCCCGAGGGCGGCACGGAACGGTTCGCGCGAGTGAAGGTGCCCAACAACGTGCCGCGGCTCGTGCGCATCGAACGCCAGCGGGACAGCCACACCGCGACGTTCCTGCCGCTGGAGGAACTGATCTCGGCTCATCTCGGGGAGCTCTTCAGCGGCATGGAGGTGATCGAGCATCACGTGTTCCGCGTCACCCGCAACGCCGACTTCGAGGTCGAGGAGGACCGCGACGAGGACCTGTTGCAGGCGCTGGAACGCGAGCTGGCGCAGCGCCGCTTCGGCCCGCCCGTCCGGCTCGAGGTGGCTCAGGACATGAGCGAGCACATGCTCGAACTGCTGCTGCGTGAGCTGGAGGTCGACCCGCGCGACGTCGTGGAGGTGCCGGGGCTGCTCGACCTCAGCTGTCTGCACCAGCTCTCCGCGATCGACCGCAAGGAGCTCAAGGACCGTCCGTTCGTGCCCGCCACGCACCCCGCGTTCGGCGAGCGGGAGACCCCGAAGAGCGTGTTCGCGACCCTGCGCGAGGGCGACGTGCTCGTGCACCACCCCTACGACTCGTTCTCCACGAGCGTGCAGCGGTTCATCGAGCAGGCCGCCGCCGACGACAAGGTGCTGGCGATCAAGCAGACGCTGTACCGCACCTCGGGTGACTCCCCGATCGTCGACGCGCTCGTCGACGCCGCCGAGGCGGGCAAGCAGGTGGTGGCGCTCGTGGAGATCAAGGCCCGATTCGACGAGCAGGCCAACATCACGTGGGCGCGCACGCTCGAACGCTCGGGCGTTCACGTCGTGTACGGCCTCGTCGGGCTCAAGACGCACTGCAAGGTCGCGCTCGTGGTTCGGCAGGAGGGCTCCACGATCCGCCGCTACTGCCACATCGGCACCGGCAACTACAACCCGAAGACCGCGCGGCTGTACGAGGACCTGGGGCTGCTGACCGCCGACCCGGCGATCGGCGCCGACCTCACGGACCTGTTCAACGTCCTCACCGGATACTCCCGGCAGGCGACCTACCGCAACATCCTGACGGCGCCCAACGGCATCCGGCGCGGCATCCTCGACTGCATCCAGCACGAGATCGACGTGGCCCGTGCGGGCGGGCCCGCCGGCGTGCGCCTCAAGTGCAACTCGCTCGTCGACGAACAGATCATCGACGGCCTGTACCGCGCCTCGCAGGCCGGCGTGCCGGTGGACATCGTCGTGCGCGGCATCTGCGCGCTGAAGCCGGGCGTGCCCGGCCTGAGCGACAACATCGCCGTGCGGTCCATCCTCGGCCGCTTCCTTGAGCACTCGCGGATCTTCCACTTCCGCGGCGCCGACGCCTACTGGATCGGCAGCGCCGACATGATGCACCGCAACCTCGACCGCCGGATCGAAGCGCTGGTGCAGGTCAAGGATCCCAAGCTGGCCGCACAGCTCGACGACGTGCTCAACTCGGCGCTGGACCCGCTGACCCGCTGCTGGGTGCTCAGTTCAACCGGCGAATGGGTTCCCTCTCCCGCCGACTCGTCGCAGGTTCGCGACCACCAGGTCGAACTCCTGCGCAGGCACGGAGCCGCCGGGTGAGCGGCACGAACGGCGGACGGGCCATCCGGGCCGCGGGAGCGGTGCTGTGGCGGCCGGGGGCTTCCCGGGAAATCGAGATCGCCGTCGTGCACCGGCCGCGCTATGACGACTGGTCACTGCCCAAGGGAAAAGTCGACCCCGGCGAGACGGTCCCCGTCGCCGCGGTGAGGGAACTGGCCGAGGAAACGGGGTTCACCGCTGTTCTCGGCCGTTTCCTGAATACCACCGAATACGAGGTGGCCAAGGGTCCGAAAACGGTCGACTACTTCGCCGCGAGGGCGGGCGAAGGCCGTTTCACCCCGAACGAGGAAGTCGACGAACTGCGCTGGCTGCCGCCCGCCGACGCCGAATCGCTGCTGAGCTACGGCACCGACAAGCGGGTGTTGCGGGAGTTCACGGCGCTGCCCGCGGCCCTGACGTCGCTCCTGCTGGTGCGGCACGGGAAGGCGGGCAAGCGGGAGGAGTGGACCGGTGACGACGATCTGAGGCCGCTCTCGGACGCGGGAATGCGGCAGGCGGAAGCGCTGCGGGTGCTGCTGAGGGCGTTCGGCCCCGACCGCGTGTTCTCCGCGCCGCGCCTGCGGTGTGTCCAGACCGTGCAGGGCCTTGCCGAGGACATCGGCACCGAGATCGTCCACGAGCCGCTGCTGTCCGAGGACAACTACTGGGCCGACCCCGTGGTGGCGTGGTCGCGGCTACTCGCGATCGTCGCCGACGGCGGTACTCCGGTCGTGTGCAGCCAGGGCGGGGTCATCCCGGACATCGTGAGCGCGCTCGCCGAGCACGGCGGCATCGAGCTTCCCGAGACGAAGGCGGACGGCGTGGCGAGCAAGAAGGGCTCCGTGTGGCTGCTGTCGTTCGCGGAGGGCGACGCGGGCCCGCGACTCGTGGCCGCGCACTACCTACCAACCCCTCTCCCGGCGCCGGCGCCCGCGAACTCGTAACCCCTCCTACCGCAGTGAAGGCCACCTTCACTGCGTTGAACGCAGGCAAGGTGGCCTTCACTGCGGACGGGTGCCCCTGGAATGGACCCGCGAAACGCGGCAGGGCCCCGCGCCGGGTGGCGCGGGGCCCTGCCGAGAAGTGAGCCGGAACGAACCGGCACAGCCCGGTAGCGGACTTACTTCTTCTTCTTGGCGGCAGCGGTGGTCCGCTTGGCCGCGGTCTTCGGGGCCGCCTTGGCGGTGCTGGCCTTCGCCGTGCTCTTGGCGGGGGCCTTCTTCGCGGTGGTGGCCTTGGCCGTGGTCTTCGCGGTGGTCTTCGGAGCCGCCTTGGTGGCAGTGCTCTTCGCGGCCGTCCTCGACGAGGCGGCCTTGGTCGCCGTGCGGCCCGTGGTGCTGCGAGCCGTCGTGGCGCGGGAGCGCGTGGTGGTGCTACGCGTCGCGGTCGGCCTGCTGGCGGCCGCCCTCGTCGTGGTGCCAGTGCTCCGCGTCGACGTGGAAGCCGTCGAACGCTTGGCCGTGGTGGCCTTCGGCAGCTTCTTGGCGCCGCTCACCACGTCCTTGAAGGTCGTACCGGCGCGGAAGGCCGGGACGTTGGTCTTCTTGACGCGCACGGTCTCGCCGGTGCGCGGGTTCCTGGCGGTACGGGCAGCCCTGGCGCGCTTCTCGAACACACCGAAGCCGGTGATGTTCACCTTCTCGCCCTTGTTGACCGTACGGATGATGATGTCGACGAGGTTGTCGACAGCCTGCGAAGCGACCTTCTTGTCGCCCAGGCGCTCGGAGAGCGCCTCGATCAGTTGGGCCTTGTTGGCCATTCCAGTCCTCCAAGAAGAACTACTTGTTACCCGGCCACACCGGCCGACATGCGCACACGGTATTACCAACGCAGCACAAATTCCAAACGGCACGCGGATTTTTTCCTTATCGGGTGCGCTGTTACGCCCCCGGCGGGCCCCGTTCGGGGCCCTTCCGCAGCCGTTTGGCGTGGTTTCGCCGGCCGCCGGCCGAGCGCGGATTCCCTTTCTGAGCAGGGAATCCGTGTCTCAGGAAGCCGCTTGAGCGGTGGTCAGGGGCTTCCAGGAGGGCCGCTGGGCCT
Organism: Prauserella endophytica; assembly: GCF_005146945.1. GTDB lineage: Bacteria > Actinomycetota > Actinomycetes > Mycobacteriales > Pseudonocardiaceae > Prauserella_A > Prauserella_A endophytica. Next base: position 339,878 of record NZ_SWMS01000004.1, on the reverse strand, counting down.
CGAACGCGGCGATCTCGTCGGCGTGTCGGAGGGTGAGAGCGATGTCATCGAGCCCCTCGAGCAGCCGCCAGCGGGTGTAGTCGTCGATCTGGAAGGGCGCGGTGAAGTCCTTGGCCCGTACTGTCTTCGCCTCGAGGTCCACCGTGACCTCCGTGCCGGGCTCGTTCTCGAGCAGCTTCCAGAGTTGCTCGACGTCCGACTGCTCGCACTGGGCGGCCACCAGACCCCCCTTGCCGGAGTTGCCTCGGAAGATGTCGGCGAACCGGGAGGAGATGACCACCCGGAAGCCGTAGTCCTTGAGCGCCCAGACGGCGTGCTCGCGGGAGGACCCGGTGCCGAAGTCGGGGCCGGCGACGAGGACGCTGCCCTGCCGGAACGGCTCCTGGTTGAGGATGAACTGCTCGTCACCGCGCCAGGCGGCGAACAGGCCGTCCTCGAAGCCCGTGCGGGTCACGCGCTTGAGGTAGACGGCCGGGATGATCTGGTCAGTGTCCACGTTGGACCTGCGCAAAGGCACTCCGACGCCGGTGTGCTTGGTGAAGGGCTCCATGGTTTCGTGACTCCCTGACTGAGGTCTAGTTGAGGTCTTCGGGCGAGGAGAGGGTGCCCCTGACGGCGGTCGCGGCTGCCACGAGCGGGGACACCAGATGGGTCCGGCCGCCCTTGCCCTGCCGTCCCTCGAAGTTGCGGTTCGAGGTCGAGGCGCTCCGCTCCCCCGGCTTCAGCTGGTCCGGGTTCATGCCGAGGCACATCGAGCAGCCGGCCTGCCGCCACTCGGCGCCCGCGGCCGTGAAGACCTCGTCGAGCCCCTCCTCCTCGGCCGCCTTGCGCACCCGCATCGAGCCGGGCACCACGAGCATGCGCACGTTGTCGGCCACCTTGCGGCCCCTCAGGACCCCCGCGGCGGCCCTCAGGTCCTCGATCCGGCCGTTCGTGCACGAGCCGAGGAAGACGGTGTCCACCGCGATCTCCCTCAGCGGAGTGCCCGGTTGAAGATCCATATAGGACAGGGCCTTCTCCGCGGCGAACCGCTCGGTCTCGTCCGCGATGGCGGCCGGGTCCGGCACCGACTCCCCGAGCGGGAGGCCCTGGCCGGGGTTGGTGCCCCAGGTGACGAACGGTGTCAGCTCGTTCGCATTCAGGTGAACCTCGGCGTCGAAGACGGCGTCGTCGTCGGTGCGCAGCTCCCGCCAGTCGGCCACCGCGGCGTCCCAGTCGGCGCCCTTCGGGGCGTGCGGGCGGCCCTTCAGGTAGGCGAACGTCGTCTCGTCGGGGGCGATCATGCCCGCGCGGGCGCCCGCCTCGATCGACATGTTGCAGATGGTCATCCTGGCTTCCATCGACAGCGACTCGATCGCGCTGCCTCGGTACTCCAGCACGTAGCCCTGCCCGCCGCCCGTGCCGATCTTGGCGATGACGGCGAGGATGATGTCCTTCGCCGTGACGCCGGGGCGCAGGTCTCCCTCGACATTGACCGCCATCGTCTTGAACGGACGCAGCGGGAGGGTCTGCGTGGCGAGCACGTGCTCGACCTCGGACGTGCCGATGCCGAACGCCATCGCGCCGAAGGCGCCGTGCGTGGAGGTGTGGCTGTCGCCGCACACCACGGTCATCCCCGGCTGCGTGAGGCCGAGCTGCGGGCCGATGACGTGCACGATGCCCTGCTCCGCGTCCCCCATGGGATGGAGCCGCACGCCGAACTCCTTGCAGTTGCGGCGAAGAGTGTCGACCTGTGTCCGCGAGACCGGATCGGCGATGGGGAGCTCGATGTCCACCGTCGGGACGTTGTGGTCCTCGGTCGCGATCGTGAGGTCGGGCCTGCGTACCTGGCGTCCCGCCAGCCGCAGTCCGTCGAACGCTTGCGGGCTCGTGACCTCGTGCACGAGGTGCAGGTCGATGTAGAGCAGGTCAGGCTCCGCGCCTTCGCCGCGCCGCACCGTGTGCGCGTCCCAGACCTTCTCTGCCAGCGTGCGGCCCCGCTTCTCTGCCATCAGGGCTCCTCCATTGAATGAGCGTGTGTGCGAGCTTGAGGAGTCGGCTCCGTCCCGGATTCTGGACTTCCCAAACTCCGGGATTATAGTATCGCCTTGTGGGACAGCATAACCCTGACAACCAGCAGAGCGGTATCGGCGTCCTGGACAAGGCCGTCGCCGTTCTGCACGCCGTGGCCGAGGAACCGTGCGGCCTGGCGGAACTGTGCACCCGCACGGGGTTGCCGCGCGCCACCGCGCACCGGCTCGCCGTCGGGCTCGAGGTGCACCGGCTGCTGCGCCGTGGCCCCGACGGCCGCTGGCGTCCCGGTGCCGCGCTCGCGGAGCTCTCCGGTGGCACCACGGATCCCTTGTTGGACGCGGCGAGCGTGATCCTGCCGAAGCTGCGCGACATCACGGGCGAGAGCGTGCAGCTGTACCGCCGCGACGGCGTGCAGCGCATCTGCGTCTCCACCGCGGAACCGCCGAGCGGGCTGCGCGACACCGTGCCGATCGGCGCGCGCCTTCCGATGACGGCGGGCTCGGGCGCGAAGGTGCTGGCCGCGTGGGCCGATTCCCACACCCAGCGCACGATCCTGGCCGAGGCCGTCTACGGCGAGCGGACGCTGCTGGAGGTGCGGCGCCGCGGCTGGGCGCAGAGCGTCGCCGAGCGGGAGCCCGGCGTGGCCAGCGTCTCTGCTCCGGTAAGGGACTCCTCCGGCACGGTCATCGCCGCGGTGTCGGTGTCGGGACCGGTCGAGCGCATCGGGCGCAAACCAGGAGCCCGCTGGGCGGCCGACCTCCTCGCGGCCGCGGACGCCATTCAGGAACGCTTGTAGCGCCAGGGGTTGCCGGGTCAGGTGAGGCGCACGGGGTTCACGATGTCGGCGGTGCTGGTGAGCACGAGCCCCGGTGTCACCGTGGACAGTCTGGTGTAGTCCACGGGCGACCCGTCGGCCCGGCCCCGCAACGCGCGGATCCGGTTGCGCGGCCGCTCGTACCAGACCACCGCGATGTGCCCGCCACCCAGCGGCAGCAGCGGCGACGTGTCGAACACGGCGGGGAACAAGGTCAGGCCCGCGCCACGTCTGCGCGAACATGTCGCGTGCGAAGCCCGCGGCACCGGGGACGGCCCCGGCCTGGCCCGGTGCCGACGATCTCGACCGGACCGTCTTCCTGTGCTTGTGGACGGTCGACGCGCGCGACGTCCACGGTCAGCGGCAGCACCTGGCCGTCGCGCTCGACCTCGATCGCGCGGGCGCGAGGCCGCCCGGCCCGCACGCGGGCGCGGGAGCCTCGCCGACAGTACGTGCGTCGCGGGCTCACGGTGGACACCCTCACGGCCGGCGCGGAGAGCCACGAAGCCGACGCGCACGTTGACGGCGATGCCGCTGCCCATCACCCCGGTGCGTTCCAACGCGGCGCACCGCCAGATCGCACTGGGCTGCTCGTCGAGCGTCGTCGTCAGGCCTGTTCGGTCTCGCCCCGGCGGAAGGAGAACCTCTACGGACCGAAGCCCACGAAGAACGTCGTACCTTCATCGCGAAAGCCTTGGTGGCGAGCAGGTGCCCCGCCTCGTGCAGGCAAGCACCGGGGGCGAAGCCCCTCCGGGCGGGGTGTGGGGCTTGCACCCCCACAAGACACAACGGAAAAGGCCCCTGGCTGCGCTTTCCGCAGACAGGGGCCTTCGCCTTTTACGTACCCCCGATGGGATTCGAACCCACGCTACCGGCGTGAGAGGCCGGCGTCCTAGGCCGCTAGACGACGGGGGCTAGGAGGTGTTGCTTCCTTGTTGCTGGAGAGAAACTTACCAGACCGGTTTTTCCCTCTGCAGCTGGGGTACCAGGACTCGAACCTAGACTAACTGAACCAGAATCAGTCGTGCTGCCAATTACACCATACCCCAAAGAGGTGCCTCGCCCGAGCGCGCTCCGGCTCAGCACCACTGGAGAGAAATACTAGACCACGCCGGAAACGGCGCCTCAACCGGCCCCGGCTGTCAGCGCTGCGCGGGCACGCCTACCCGCACGAACTCGGAGACCAGCAGTTCAGGGAGCTCGGCGAGGCCCGAGATGACGTGCACGCCAGAGGGCACGTCCGTGACGGCCTCGCCGCGGTTGAGCCAGACCCCACCGAGACCCGCGTCACGGGCGCCCACGGCGTCGGTGCGCAGCTTGTCGCCGACATGCACCGTCTCGGACATGTCACAGCCGAGCTTGAAGCAGACCGAGTGGAACATCACCGGATCGGGCTTGGCGACCCCCACCTCGCCCGCGATGGCCACGTAGTCGAAGAAGCGCGCGAGCCCCAGGCCGGCCAGCTTCTCGCGCTGGTGGGCTCCCGAGGCGTTGGTCACAGCGGCGATGCGCACGCCTGCGGCGGTGAGCCACTCCAGGCACGGCAGGACATCGTCGAACAGCCGCCACGACGCGCGCAGCAACTCCTTGCGGCCGACCTCCAGCTCGGCCGCCTCGACGAGCCCGACGCACGTGCCCAGCTCGGCCAGGAACGCCTGCGTGCGCCTCGCGTGCATCTCGGCGTAGTCCAGCTCGCCCGACACGACCCTCGCGACGTGCTCGTCGGTGACCCGCTCCCACAGCTCCCACGCGTCGGTCCTGCCGATGAGCGCCTCGAGCGATCTTCGGCTGGCGGCCGTGAAATCGATCAACGTGTCATCGATGTCAAGGCACACGAGCCGGAGCGCGGGTGGTTCCCAGGGAGGCGCGTCGTCGCGAGCGGAAACGGTTTGCGGTGCTGTCGGGGAGCCAAGCGCAAAAGCCACCCGCCGAGGCTAGGGCACTTTCCGCTTTATCGACTCGGCTGAGGAGGTGATAAAACCGGGTCTGTTTCGGTCCAGGTGGTCTACGCTCAGTTGCCCGGCAGCGCCCGACGCAACCGGCCGAGTGAACGCTCCCGGCCGAGCAGTTCCAGCGACTCGTACAGCGGCGGCGAAACCGTGCGTCCCGTCACCGCCACCCGCACGGGCGCGAACGCCTTGCGTGGCTTGAGCCCGAGTCCCTCCACGAGTGCGTCCTTGAGCGCCTGCTCGATGGCCGCGGTCTCCCAGGACGGCAGGGCCTCGAGCGCCTCGATGGAGGCCCGCAGCACCGGCTCCGAGTCGGGGCCGAGCGCCTTCGTGGCCGCGGCCTCCTCCGGCGCGAAATCCTCCTCCGCGATGAACAGGAACCGCACCAGACCGGTCGCCTCCGAGAGCACGACCACGCGTTCCTGCACCAGCGGTGCGATCGTCCGCAGCTTCCCGAGCTGCTCCTCGGTGGGTTCGGCGGGCAGCACCCCGGCCGAGACGAGGTAGGGCACCGTGCGCTGCACGAAGTCCTCGTGCGCGAGCGCCCGGACGTGCGTGCCGTTGATGGCCTCGGCCTTCTTCACGTCGAAGCGGGCCGGGTTGGCGCTGACCTTCGTGATCTCGAAGGCCTCCACCAGCTCCTCGACACTGAAGACGTCGCGGTCGTCGGCGATCGACCAGCCGAGCAGGGCGAGGTAGTTGAGCAGCCCCTCGCGAATGAACCCGCGGTCCCGGTAGTTGAAGAGGTTCGAGGAGGGGTCCCGTTTGGACAGTTTCTTGTTGCCCTCGCCCATCACGTAGGGCAGGTGCCCGAACTCGGGCGTGAACTCGGCGACCCCGATCCGCGTCAGCGCCTGGTACAGGGCGATCTGGCGGGGCGTCGACGGCAGCAGGTCCTCTCCACGCAGGACGTGCGTGATGCGCATGAGCGCGTCGTCGACCGGGTTGGTCAGCGTGTAGAGCGGCTGACCGTTGGCCCGCACCAGCACCGGGTCGGGCACGGTGCCGGCCTTGAACGAGATCTCGCCGCGCACGAGGTCGTTCCACGACAGGTCCTCGTCGGGCATCCGCAGCCGCAGCACCGGCGAGCGGCCCTCGGCGCGGAAGGCGGCCTTCTGCTCCCCGGTGAGGTCGCGGTCGAAGTTGTCGTAGCCGAGCTTGGGGTCCTGTCCCGCCGCCCTGCGCCGCTCCTCCACCTCCTCGTTGGTGGAGAACGCCTCGTACAGCTCCCCCGCCTCGAGCAGCCGCTTGGCGACATCGGCGTAGATCTCGCCGCGCTCACTCTGCCGGTAGGGGCCGTGCTCGCCGCCGACCTCGGGACCCTCGTCCCAGTCGAGGCCGAGCCAGCGCAGCGCGTCGAGCAGAGCCTCGTAGGACTCCTCGGAGTCGCGCGCGGCGTCGGTGTCCTCGATCCGGAACACCAGCTTGCCGCCGTGATGGCGGGCGAAGGCCCAGTTGAACAGCGCCGTGCGGATCAACCCGACGTGCGGGGTCCCGGTCGGCGACGGGCAGAAGCGGGCGCGGACGGCGATGTTCTCAGTCATAGCCCATCCAGCGTATCGCCCTTGACGTGCGCGGCTTCTCGCTGCATGGTGAGTTTATTCAACGAACGATGAATAAAGGAGCGAGGGCGATGAACGAACGGACGACGTGCGTGGTGGCAGGCGGCGGACCCGCCGGGATGGTGCTGGGGCTACTGCTGGCGCGGGCCGGAGTCGAGGTCACCGTGCTGGAGAAGCACGCCGACTTCCTGCGGGACTTCCGCGGCGACACGGTGCACCCCTCGACCCTGCGCCTGCTCGACGAGCTGGGGCTTGGGGAACGCTTCGCGAAGCTGCCGCACGACCGGATGGAGAGGATCGCGTTCCCCGTCGGCGAGCACGACGAGGTCACCGTCGGCGACCTGCGCAGGCTCAGGACCGCTCATCCCTACATCGCCATCGCGCCGCAGTGGGATGTGCTCAACCTGCTGGCCGAGGCCGCGGAGGAGGAACCGGCCTTCCGGCTGCGGATGCGCACCGAGGTCACGTCGCTGATCCGCGAGGGCGGGCGCGTGCGAGGGGTGCGTTACCGGACCCGGGACGGTGAGACCGGATCCCTCTACGCCGACCTCACCGTCGCCGCCGACGGACGCTGGTCGGTCGCGCGCCGGGACGCCGGGCTGGCGCCCAAGGAGTACCCGGTGCCGATCGACGCGTGGTGGTTCTGGCTCGGCCGCGAACCGGGCGAGGCCGGCGGCACCCTGACGCCGAGGATGCGCAACGGCCGCATGGCCATCGTGATCCCGCGCGACACCTTCTTCCAGATCGCCTACCTCGGCAGGAAGGGGATCGACGCCCAGCTGCGCGCGGCCGGAATCGAGAGCTTCCGCGCGGAGGTGGCCGAGGTGGTGCCCCAGATGGCCGACCGGCTCGGGGAGCTGGAGTCGATGGACCAGGTCAAGCACCTGGACGTGCGCCTCAACCGGCTGCGCCGCTGGCACGTCGACGGGCTGCTGTGCATCGGCGACGCCGCGCACGCGATGTCACCGATCGGCGGCGTCGGCATCAACCTCGCGGTGCAGGACGCGGTCGCGGCGGCGACGCTGCTCGCCGGGCCGCTTCGCAAGGGCACGGTCTCGCCCTCGGTGCTGGCGAAGGTCCGCGCGCGCAGGCTCGTCCCGACGGTTCTGGTGCAGGCGCTGCAGCGGCTCCTGCACCGGACGGTCGCCCAGCCGCTCGTCGACGGAAAGCGGCTGGGCCCGCCGAGGCCGATGGTCGAGTTGCTCCGGCGTGTGCCGCGGGCTTCGGTCGTCCCCGCCTACCTGATCGGGATCGGCTTCCGGCCGGAACACGCGCCGGAGTTCGCGAGGCGGGTCTGACGGATCTTTCTGCCACGCGCCTCGGGCGTCAGGCCTTCTGTACCGAGTTGGTCAGCGTGCCGATGCCCTCGATGGTGATGGAGACCTGCTGCCCGTCGGTGATCGGGCCGACGCCCTCCGGTGTGCCGGTGAGGATCGTGTCCCCGGGCAGCAGCGTCATCACCGACGACACGAACTCCACCAGCTGCGGGATCTTGTGCACCAGCGCCGACGTGCGCGAGTCCTGCTTGATCTCGCCGTCCACCTCGGACTTGAGGGCGAGGTCGGCAGGGTCGATCGAGGTCTCGATCCACGGCCCGAGGGGGCAGAACGTGTCGAACCCCTTGGCCCTGCCCCACTGCCCGTCGGACTTCTGCAGGTCCCGCGCGCTCACGTCGTTGGCGATCGTGTAGCCGAGGATGGCCTGCGCCGCCCGCGCGGCGGGCACGTTTCGCACCGGCTGACCGATCACCACGGCCAGCTCTCCCTCGAAGTCCACACGCGACGACGCGGGCGGCAGCTTGATGGCCGCGTTCGGGCCGATCACGCTCGTCGACGGCTTCAGGAAGATCATCGGCTCACCGGGGACCTCGTTGCCGAACTCCTGCGCGTGCGCGGCGTAGTTCCGGCCCACGGCGATGACCTTCGACGGCAGGATGGGGGCCAGCAGCCGGACGTCGGCCAGCGGCCACTGCCTGCCGGTGAAGCTGGGCGTGCCGAACGGGTGGTCGGCGATCTCCTTGACCACAGCGTCGGTGTCGTCGCCCTCGACGGACACGAACGCGACGCCTTCGGGATGAGCAACTCGAGCTAGACGCACTCTTGAATCGTAGGCTGTCACGCGGAGCGTGTCCGTTTGGGCGGTGGTGGGAGACGGGCGGGCGTAGGCCGTCACGCGGAGCGTGTCCGTTTGGGCGGTGGTGGGAGACGGGCGGGCCCTGCTCAAATCCGCAGGCTCTTGTGCAGCAGCGCGTCGCACAGCGCCAGCCAGCTGGCCTCCACGATGTTCTCGTGCACGCCCACGGTGGTCCATTCGCGCTCGCCGTCGGAGGACTCGATGAGCACGCGGGTGACGGCATCGGTGCCCGCGTGGTTGGAGAGGATCCGGACCTTGTAGTCCGCGAGCTCCACCTTGTCCAACCAGGACAGGTGCGGCAGGAGCGCCTTGCGCAGCGCGGCGTCCAGCGCGTTGACCGGCCCGTTGCCCTCGGCCGTCGCGATCACCCGCTCGCCGTCGACGTGCACCTTGACGGTCGCCTCGGCGATCACCTCGCCGTCGGCGCGGTGGTCGAGCACGACGCGGTAGGACTCGAGGGTGAACGGCGGCTCGTCCGGCGACGTCCCCTCGGCCCCGGCTACCTCCCTGCGCAGCAACAGCTCCAGTGAGGCGTCCGCGGCCTCGAACGACCAGCCGCTCGCCTCCAGTGTCTTGACCTTCGCGACGGCGCTGCCGAGCGCCTCGGGCCGACCGGCAAGGTCCACCCCGAGCTCACGTCCCTTGAGCTCGAGGCTCGCCTTGCCGGCCATCTCGGTGACCAGGACCCTCATGTCGTTGCCGACCGAAGCGGGATCGATGTGGTTGTACAACAACGGATCCACTTTGATCGCGCTCGCGTGCAGCCCCGCCTTGTGGGCGAAGGCCGACGCCCCGACGTAGGCCTGGTGGGTGTCGGGGGCGATGTTCGCGATCTCGGCAAGGGCATGGGAGACGCGGGTCAGCTCGGCCGCGCCCCCGCTGGGGAGCACGTCCATGCCGAGCTTGGTCACCAGGTTTCCCGTCACGGCGAACAGGTCGGCGTTGCCGGCCCGCTCCCCGTAACCGTTCGCGGTGCACTGCACGTGGGTGGCGCCCGCCTGCACAGCGGCGATGCTGTTGGCGACGGCGCACGAGGTGTCGTCCTGACAGTGGATGCCGAGCCGCAGCCCGGTCCGCTCGGCGACCTCGCGCACGGTCTCGGCGAGCCCGAGCGGAAGCTGCCCTCCGTTGGTGTCGCACAGCACCACCACGTCGGCTCCGGCCCTGCCCGCGGCGTCGAGCACCCGCAGCGCAGTGTCCGGATCGTGCGCGTAGCCGTCGAAGAAGTGCTCGGCGTCGAGGAAGACGCGCCTGCCCTCCCCGACGAGGAACGACACGGTGTCCTCGACCATGGCGCACGCCTCCGCGACGTCCACGCGCAGCGCGCGCTCGATGTGCCGCACGTCGGACTTGGCGACGAGGGTCACCACCGGAGCCTGCGAGTCGAGCAGCGCCCGCACCTGCGAGTCCTCGGCGGCGCGCACGCCCGCCTTGCGCGTGGAGCCGAACGCCACGAGCACGGCGTGCTTGAGCACCAGGTCCCCGGCGGCGGCGCGCGCGAAGAACTCGGTGTCCTTGGGCATCGCGCCGGGCCAGCCACCCTCGATGAACCCCACACCCAGCTCGTCCAGCAGACCCGCGACAGCGATCTTGTCCGCCACCGAGTACGTGACGCCCTCCCGCTGCGCGCCGTCGCGCAGGGTCGTGTCGTACAGGTGGAACTGGTCGCCCAGCGGGGTTCCGGCTGGTTCCGTGCGAGTCACGGGGTTCTCCTCGAAGCTGTTTCCTGACAAACAAAAAGACCCCTCGCGGATGCGAGAGGTCTGCGCGCCGGCTGCTTTCGTCGAAAGCCCTATCCGGCGCGCTTGGCGATAATGATCACGCGAGACGTGTTCATGCCGGGCATCATGCCACAGCGGCGCGCGATGTCCAACCCGTGAGCGACCGGTTTCACGTACCGGTCGTCAGTCTTCCTCCTGCCTGCGCTCGGCTCCGGTCTCCCCCGCGTACCCCTCGTCCTCGCCCTGGGTCCTGCCGACGAACGTCCCGGTGTCCCGCTTGGGCCGGGCCTTGGCCACGGCGGGGTCGGTGGCCGCGTCCGCCTCGGGCGCGGTCGACTCGGCGGGCTCCCTGCGGGCCAGCAAGGTGCGCAACCATGTCCACATGTGAAAACACCTCCCGGGGGAGGGTTCCCCCGGGAGGTGCGTCACACACGTGTGGCAGGTCAGCCGGCCTGCCGGGTGTTGGAGGAGACGAGCGCGGCGAGGCGGTCGCCGATCGCCTGCGTGGCGCCCGGCGACGCCTGGTCGCGGGTGGCGAGGTCGAAGGCCACCGACGCCTCGATGCGGCGCGCGGCCTCCTTCTCCCCGAGGTGGTCGAGCAGCAGCGACACCGACAGCACGGCGGCGGTCGGATCGGCCAGGTTCTGCCCCGCGATGTCCGGGGCGCTGCCGTGCACCGGCTCGAACATGCTCGGGTTGCGCCTGGTGATGTCGAGGTTGCCGCTCGCGGCGAGGCCGATGCCACCGGTGACGGCGGCGGCGAGGTCGGTGATGATGTCGCCGAACAGGTTGTCGGTCACCATCACGTCGAACCGGCTCGGGTCGGTGACCAGGTGGATCGTCGCCGCGTCGACGTGCGAGTAGGCCACCGTCACGTCGGGGTGCTCCAGCGAGACCTCCTCGACGATGCGCGACCACAGCGAACCGGCGTGCTCCAGCACGTTGGTCTTGTGCACCAGCGTCAGGTGCTTGCGGGGCCGCTCCTCGGCCCGTTTGAACGCGTCGGCCACCACCCGCCGGATGCCGAACGCCGTGTTGACGCTGACCTCGGTGGCGATCTCGTGCTCGGTGTCCTTGCGCAGCAGGCCGCCGTTGCCCGCGTACGGGCCCTCGGTGCCCTCGCGCACCACGACCATGTCGATGTCGCCGGGGTCGGCCAGCGGCCCACGCACGCCCGGGTACAGCCGCGCGGGGCGGAGGTTCACGTGGTGGTCGAGCTCGAAGCGCAGGCGCAGCAGCAGGCCGCGCTCGAGGATGCCGCTGGGGACGCTCGGGTCGCCGACCGCGCCGAGCAGGATCGCGTCGTGCTGGCGGAGCTCGCCGAGAACGGACTCGGGAAGCAGTTCGCCGGTCGCGTGCCAGCGGGTGGCGCCGAGGTCGTAGTTGGTCGTCTCGGCGTTCGGGACGACCTCGGCCAGCACCTTGAGTGCCTCGGTCACCACCTCGGGCCCGATCCCGTCACCGGGGATCACAGCGAGCCGCATCCACACACCTCCGTCAGTCGGGCGACCGGCGTCCCGATTGCCCCATTCGCATCGAACTCCAGCGTCGGCAGGTTACCCGCAGTCGACAAAAGCCCGAAGCACTACCACCCTTACGCCGCAGTGGCCGCACATCGTGCCACCCGATGGTGGCACGGTGCTACCCAAGATGATCATCATGCGCGTAGGGGGCGCCGACCGGCCTCGCAGTCGGCCGGCGCCGCCATGCCCGCACTCCACTTGACCGCGCGACGTCCACTGTGGAGCGCGAGGGCGCCTCAGGCGAAGGTGATCGCGCGGATCATGCGGGCGTCGACGCTCGCGCCGATCGGGTCGAGCAGGTGGGCGTCCACCGGGCGGTCGACACGCAGCAGCATCACCGCGTCGGAGCGGTCCGTGGTCTGGCTGATCTGCGCGGCCTCGATGTTGATGCCGGCCTCGCCGAGCAGGGTGCCGACGCGGCCCATGATCCCCGGACGGTCCGGGTACTCGAGCAGCAGCATGTTGCCCTCGGCACGGATGTCGAAGTGCCTGCCGTTGACCTCGATGAGCTTCTCGACCTCGTCCTTGCCGGTGACCGCGCCCGACACCGTGTGCACGGTGCCGTCCGCGTGCACGGCACGCACGGTGAGCTGGCTGCGGTAGTTGGTGCTCTCCGGCTCGGTCGTCACGCTCACCTGCACGCCGAGCTCCTCGGCGAGGCGAGGCGCGTTGACGAAGGTGACCTGGTTCTCGACCACACCCGAGAACACCCCGCGCAGCGCCGCGAGCTGCAGCACGCTGACGTCCTCGCCCGACAGCTCACCGCTGGCGACCACCGCGACCGAGGAGGGCGCCTTCGCGCTGAACGCCGAGAGCACCGTGCCGAGCTTCTGCGCGAGCCCGAGGTAAGGGCGGACCTCCTCGGTGACCTTTCCGCCCGCGACGTTCACCGCGTCCGGCACGAAGTCACCACGCAGGGCGAGCAGCGTCGAGCGCGCGACGTCGGTGCCCGCGCGGTCCTGCGCCTCGGCGGTGGAGGCGCCGAGGTGCGGGGTCACCACGACGTTGGGGAGGTCGAACAGCGGGCTGGAGGTGGTGGGCTCGCTGGCGAACACGTCGATGCCCGCGCCGCCGACGTGACCGTCGCGGACCGCGTTCGCGAGCGCCTCCTCGTCGACGAGCCCGCCGCGGGCGGCGTTGACGATCAGCACGCCCTTCTTGGTCTTCGCGAGCGCGGCGGCGTCGATGAGGCCCTTGGTCTCCGGCGTCTTGGGCAGGTGGATGGAGATCGCGTCGGCGCGGGCGAGCAGCTCGTCGAGCGAGACGAGCTCGACGCCGAGCTGCGCGGCGCGGGCGGGCGAGGTGTACGGGTCGTAGGCGATCAGCCGCGTGTCGAACGCGGCGAGCCGCTGCGCGACGAGCTGGCCGATCTTGCCGAAGCCCACCACGCCGATGGTCTTGCCGTTGAGCTCGATGCCGGTGTAGGAGCTGCGCTTCCACTCGCCACCGCGCAGGCTCTGGTCCGCGGCGGGCACGCGGCGGGCGACCGCGAGCAGCAGCGCCACGGCGTGCTCGGCGGCGGAGACGATGTTGGAGGTGGGCGCGTTGACCACGAGCACCCCGCGCTCGGTGGCGGCGGGCACGTCGACGTTGTCCAGCCCGACCCCGGCGCGCGCGACGACCTTGAGCCTGCTGGAGGCGCCCAGCACCTCGGCGTCGACCTTGGTCGCGGATCGGACGAGCAGCGCGTCGGCGTTCTTCACCGCGTCCAGCAGCGCGGGGCGGTCGGTGCCGTCCACGTGCCGGACCTCGACCTCGTCCCCGAATACGCTCACCGCGGACGGTGCGAGCTTCTCGGCGAGGAGAACGACGGGCTGGCTGGAATTGGTCACGATGCGCCTTTCGTAGCTCGGTTCGGTGTCGCAGACGCGCTCGGGGGCACGGCGCTGTGCCGGGGCGCCCGCAGTTTAGCTCCAGGCGTTAACGTGGCGGACATCCGTCCACAACGCAAGATGCGGGCGCGAACGGAGCGTTCACGGCGCTTCCGCCCCGTCCCGACCCGTGCCGGGGCCTGCCGAGCGCGACCGTCCGGTGCCGGGCCGTCGAGGGTCAACGGCGTTCACCCACCGCGCCTCACGCGGGCCGGTCGAACTCCCCGTCGCGCACACCGGCGAGGAACGCGTCCCATTCGGACGGTGTGAAGACGAGAACGACGCCGCCGGGGTCGGACGACTGACGCAAGGCGACATAAGTGACACCGTCCGTGTGCGGCACGAAGGTGTACTCGACCGTGTCGCCCTCCGGCTGGACCCGGTGCCATTCGGCGTCGCTCAGATCCAGCGCCCCCCGAAGATCGGCCTTGTCGTCGACGATGGCCGAGGAATCCTTGCTCATGGCCGCCACGGTAAGCCAAGACGAGAAAGCCCCCAAGGCCACCTTCGGTGCATTGAGCGCGCCCACTGCGCGTCGCCCGTGTTGACCAAAAGCGGCCTTGGGGACCGTGAAAAATCCTCGCGTCAGGCGGTCTCGGTGATCGGCCGGTCCACCCAGGACATGAGGTCGCGCAGCTTCTTGCCGGTCTCCTCGATCGGGTGCTGCTCGCCGGCTTCCTGCAGCTTGCGGAAGTTCGGCCGGTTCGCCTCGTCCTCGGCGACCCACTCGCGGGCGAAGGTGCCGTCCTGGATCTCGGCGAGAATCGCCTTCATGTTCTCCTTGACCTCCGGAGTGATCACCCGGGGGCCGCGGGTGAGGTCGCCGTACTCCGCGGTGTCGGAGATGGAATACCTCATCCGGGCGATACCGCCCTCGTACATGAGGTCGACGATGAGCTTCAGCTCGTGCAGCACCTCGAAGTAGGCGATCTCCGGCGCGTAGCCCGCCTCGGTGAGCACCTCGAAGCCGGTCTGCACGAGCGCGGAGGCGCCACCGCAGAGCACCGACTGCTCCCCGAACAGGTCGGTCTCGGTCTCCTCCTTGAACGTCGTCTTGATGACGCCGGCCCGCGCACCACCGATGGCGGCCGCGTAGGAGAGCGCGAGCGCCTGCCCGTTGCCGCTCGGGTCCTGCTCCACCGCGATCAGGCAGGGCACGCCCTTGCCGTCGACGAACTGCCTGCGCACGAGGTGACCGGGGCCCTTGGGGGCCACCATCGCGACGTCCACATTGGCCGGCGGCTTGATCAGCTCGTAGCGGATGTTGAAGCCGTGGCCGAAGAACAGCGCGTCGCCGTCCTTCAGGTTCGGCTCGATGTCCTCGGCGTAGATCGTGCGCTGCTTGGTGTCCGGCGCGAGGATCATGATCACGTCGGCTTCCTTCGAAGCCTCGGCGGGCGTGAGGACGCGCAGGCCCTCCTCCTCGGCCTTGGCCCGCGACTTCGACCCCTCGGGCAGACCGATGCGGACGTCGACGCCCGAGTCACGCAGGCTCAGGGCGTGGGCGTGACCCTGGCTGCCGTAACCGATGACGGCGACCTTGCGGCCCTGGATGATGCTGAGGTCGGCGTCGTCGTCGTAGAAGATTTCGACTGACATGAGGGGTGGTACTTCCTTTCCGGATAAAACAGTGGCGCGGAGCGCCTCGTTCGGAGCGGTGGTCGGGCGAGGGCTGGTCTTAACGAGTGGAGGTCGCGGTGATGGACCGGGCGCCGCGGCCGACCGCGACCATGCCCGACTGCACCAGCTCACGCACACCGTACGGCTCCAGCATGCGCAGGAGCGCACCGATCTTGTCGCTGGTCCCGGTGGCCTCGATGGTGAGCGCCTCCGGTGAGACGTCGACGACCTTGGCGCGGAACAGCTGCACGGTCTCCAGGACCTGACTACGCACCGTGGCGTCGGCCCTGACCTTCACGAGCAGTAGTTCTCGCTGCACCGAGCTGGCCGGGTCGAGCTCCACGATCTTGATGACGTTGACGAGCTTGTTGAGCTGCTTGGTCACCTGTTCGAGCGGTAGCTCTTCGACGGCGACCACGATCGTCATCCGGGACACCTCGGGATTCTCCGTGGGGCCCACGGCGAGGGACTCGATGTTGAAGCCCCTGCGGGAGAACAGGCCGGACACGCGGGCGAGCACGCCGGGGACGTTCTCGACCAGAACGCTGAGCGTGTGGTTACTCATGAGCGTTTTGCTCCCTTCGTTCCTCAGTCCGCGAAAACGCCCATGAGGCACGACCACGCTGTGCTGCTCGGAGCGCTTCCTCCCTCCGGTCGTCAGCGCTCACTGGGACACCTCGTCGTCGTCGAAAAGGGGCCGGATGCCGCGTGCGGCCATGATCTCGTCGTTGCCGGTGCCCGCCGCGACCATCGGCCACACCTGGGCATCCTTGCCGACGACGAAGTCGATCACCACGGGCCGGTCGTTGATCTCCATGGCCCTGCGGATCACGTCGTCGACCTCCTCCTTCGTCTCGCAGCGCAGGCCCGCGCAGCCCAGCGCCTCGGCGAGGAGGGTGAAATCGGGGATGCGGTGCTTGTGGGTGCCGAGGTCGGTGTTCGAGTAGCGCTCGGCGTAGAAGAGATTCTGCCACTGGCGGACCATGCCGAGGTTGCCGTTGTTGATCACCGCGACCTTGATCGGCGCGCCCTCGATGGCGCACGTGGCCAGCTCCTGGTTGGTCATCTGGAAGCAGCCGTCACCGTCGATCGCCCACACCTGCTTGCCGGGTGCGCCGAACTGCGCGCCCATCGCGGCGGGCACCGCGAAGCCCATCGTGCCGAGCCCGCCCGAGTTGATCCACGTCCTCGGGTTCTCGTACTTGATGAACTGCGCCGCCCACATCTGGTGCTGGCCGACGCCCGCCGCGTAGATCGCGTCAGGGCCGACGATCTCGCCGATGCGCTCGATGACGTACTGCGGCGAGAGCGTGCCGTCCGCGGGCCACTCGTAGCCCGCGGGGAACGTGTCACGCCAGGCGTCCACCTGCGTCCACCACGGCGTGAGGTCGGCCTTGCCGTCGCGCTCGGTCTCGGCCTTCACGGCCGCGATCAGCTCGCCGATGATCTCGGCGCAGTCACCCACGATCGGCACGTCGGCCTTGCGGTTCTTCGAGATCTCCGCCGGGTCGATGTCGGCGTGCACCACCGCGGCGTCGGGCGCGAAGGAGGACAGCTGACCGGTCACGCGGTCGTCGAACCGGGCACCCAGCGCCACCAGCAGGTCGGCTCGCTGCATCGCCGCGACCGCGGCCACGGAGCCGTGCATGCCCGGCATGCCGAGGTGCTGCCGGTGCGAGTCGGGAAAGGCGCCCCTAGCCATCAGCGTGGTCACCACGGGGATACCGGTCAGCTCGGCCAGCTCGCGCAGCTGCTCGGAGGCCTGCGCCTTGAGCACGCCGCCGCCCACGTAGAGCACCGGCCTGCGGGCCTGCGTGATCAGCCGGGCCGCCTCGCGCACCTGCTTGCCGTGCGGGCGCAGCGTGGGCCGGTACCCGGGCAGGTGCAGCTCGGGCGGCCACGAGAACGAGGTGGCCTCCTGGAGCACGTCCTTCGGGATGTCCACCAGGACCGGGCCGGGACGTCCGGAGCTCGCCAGGTGGAACGCCTCGGCGATGACCCTCGGGATGTCCACGGGGTCGGTGACGAGGAAGTTGTGCTTGGTGATCGGCATCGTGATGCCGCAGATGTCGGCTTCCTGGAAGGCGTCGGTGCCGATCAGCGCACGCGTCTGCTGGCCCGTGATGGCCACGACGGGCACGGAGTCCATGTTGGCGTCGGCCAGCGGCGTGACGAGGTTCGTGGCGCCCGGTCCCGACGTCGCCATGCACACGCCGACCTTGCCGGTCGCCTGTGCGTAGCCGGTGGCCGCGTGGCCCGCGCCCTGCTCGTGGCGGACGAGGACGTGCCGCACCTTCGTGGAGTCGAGAAGTGGGTCGTACGCAGGCAGGATGGTGCCGCCCGGAATACCGAACACCACCTCGACGCCGACCGCCTCGAGTGACCTGACCAGCGACTGCGCCCCGGTCACCCTGACGGGTGTCCCTGCGGGCGGCGCCGGCTTCGGCCGTGCTCCTGATTGACTCGACGACGCCGGGGCCGTTGGCCCGGCGTTCGTTTCCGATCGCGAGGTCGCGCTTGTCATCGGTTCTGCCTCGTGGGTTCTCGGTGCTGGTGGGCTCTTCTATTGTTCCGGGCACTAAAAAACCCTCGCCGACCATATGGCCGTACGAGGGTCGCGCGTCGACGCAGAATTGCTTCCTAAGCGTCGACGCGCTTGGGAAGTACGAGACCGATCTGCGGTGTCACGCCGAGGACGTTAATCGCTGCGTGTCAACAGTGTCAACTCTGCGGGATGGTGATTCCGAATACTGGACACTCCTACAGTTGGCCTCCCCCGCTTTCCGCGCGCGAGGCCG
Source organism: Prauserella endophytica (assembly GCF_005146945.1). Classification (GTDB taxonomy): domain Bacteria; phylum Actinomycetota; class Actinomycetes; order Mycobacteriales; family Pseudonocardiaceae; genus Prauserella_A; species Prauserella_A endophytica. Next base: position 321,874 of record NZ_SWMS01000004.1, on the reverse strand, counting down.
TTGGGTGCACCATCGAGGGGTGGCAGACGAACCGCGTGAGCAGCAGACACCGCAGGCCGAGGGCAGGCGCGCGGTCTTCCGGGTGCCGCCGACGGCACTGCTCACCATCCCGATCCTGTTGTTCTGTGTGACCCCGGCCGCGTTCGCGGCCCCGGGCCTGCAGGCGCTGTACATCCTGCCGATCGCCGTCATCGTGCTGGTCGCCGGCTACCGCACCACCGCGACCCGGCAGGGGCTCGCCGTCCGGTCTCTCTTCCAGACGCGCGAGCTGGCCTGGAGCGACCTCAAGGGCCTCGCCATCACGCCGAAGTCGAAGGTGCAGGCGGTGCTGAACGACGGCACCAAGGTCGCGCTGCCGAGCGTGCGGACCCGCCACATCCCGGTGCTGTCCCTCGTCAGCGAGGGCACGATCGCCGACCCGTCCGGAGTGCTGGACCAGCCGGAGAAACCGGAGAAAGAGGAGCCCGCGACCGAGGCCAGGGAGAAGGCCGGGGAGACGGTCGAGGAGGCCCCTGCTCCGGCCGAGAAGCAGTAGTTCGCCGCCACCACGTGGGACGGTGATCGGCCGGGCGTAACCTGAGCGTCATGCCTGCTCTGCGTTCCCGTACCACGACTCATGGCCGCAACGCCGCGGGGGCCCGCTCCCTCTGGCGGGCGACCGGCATGACCGACAGCGACTTCGGCAAGCCGATCGTCGCGATCGCCAACTCCTACACCCAGTTCGTGCCGGGGCACGTGCACCTGAAGGACCTCGGCGACATCGTGGCCGAGGCCGTGAAGGAGGCCGGCGGCGTCGCGCGCGAGTTCCACACCATCGCGGTCGACGACGGCATCGCGATGGGCCACAGCGGCATGCTCTACTCACTGCCCTCGCGTGAGATCATCGCCGACTCGGTCGAGTACATGGTCAACGCGCACCAGGCCGACGCGCTCGTGTGCATCTCCAACTGCGACAAGATCACGCCGGGGATGCTCAACGCCGCGATGCGGCTCAACATCCCCACCGTGTTCGTGTCGGGCGGTCCGATGGAGGCCGGCAAGGCGGTGGTGCTCGACGGCGTCGCGCACCCGTCGAGCGACCTGATCACCGCGATCTCGGCCTCGGCCAACGCGTCCGTCGACGAGGAGGGCCTGGCCGCCGTCGAACGGTCCGCGTGCCCGACCTGCGGGTCGTGCTCCGGCATGTTCACGGCGAACTCCATGAACTGCCTGACCGAGGCGCTCGGTCTCTCGCTGCCCGGCAACGGCTCGACGCTGGCCACGCACGCGGCGCGGCGCGAGCTGTTCTCCAACGCGGGCCGCACCGTGGTGGAGATCGCGAAGCGCTGGTACGGCGAGGACGACGAGAGCGTGCTGCCGCGCTCGATCGCGAACCGCAAGGCGTTCGAGAACGCCATGGCGCTGGACATGGCGATGGGCGGCTCCACCAACACGGTGCTGCACATCCTCGCCGCCGCGCAGGAGGGCGAGATCGACTTCACGATCGCCGACATCGACGCGATCGGCAGGCGGGTGCCGTGCCTGGCCAAGGTGGCGCCGAACTCCGACTACCACATGGAGGACGTGCACAGGGCAGGCGGAATCCCGGCCATCCTCGGCGAGCTGTACCGCGCTGGGCTGCTGAACACCGACGTGCACGCCGTGCACTCGCCCTCGCTGAAGCAGTGGCTGTCCACGTGGGACATCCGGTCGGAGTCGCCCTCGGCCGAGGCCGTCGAGCTGTTCCACGCCGCTCCGGGCGGAGTGCGCACCACGGAGGCGTTCTCGACGTCGAACCGGTGGTCCTCGTTGGACACCGACGCGGAGCAGGGCTGCGTGCGCGACATCGCCCACGCCTACACGGTCGACGGCGGGCTCGCCGTGCTGCGCGGCAACCTCGCCGAGAACGGCGCGGTGATCAAGTCAGCGGGCATCGACGAGGAGCTGTGGCGCTTCGAGGGTCCCGCGCGCGTGGTGGAGAGCCAGGAGGAGGCCGTGTCGGCCATCCTCGGCAAGCACGTTCTGCCCGGCGACGTGCTCGTGGTGCGCTACGAGGGGCCCGCTGGCGGACCCGGCATGCAGGAGATGCTGCACCCGACGGCGTTCCTCAAGGGCGCGGGCCTCGGCAAGGTGTGCGCGCTGATCACGGACGGCCGGTTCTCGGGCGGATCCTCCGGCATCTCGGTGGGGCACATCTCGCCGGAGGCCGCGGCGGGCGGCGTGATCGGGCTCGTCCAGGACGGTGACCGGATCCTGATCGACGTCCACGAGCGGAAACTGGAACTGCTGGTGGACGAGGCGGTGCTCGCCGAGCGCAGGGCGAAGATGGAGGCCAGCGAGCGGCCGTGGCAGCCCGTGGAGCGGCAGCGCCCGGTCACCGCGGCGCTGCGCGCCTACGCCCGCATGGCCACCTCGGCCGACACCGGCGCCGTCCGCGACCCGAACAAGTAACGCACCGTAACGCCCCAGACGGGAGCAAGGGAGCTTTGCTACCGGAAAACGGTAGTAAAGCTCCCTTGCTCGCTTTCGGGACCGGCGGGGACGGGGCTGAACGGGTTAACGGAAGAGCAGGATCACCACGACGGACGCGGCAGCGGCGAGCAGGAGGCCGAGCAGCGCGTACGGCAGCGGCTTGCGCCGCCACGGGGTGTGCACGTCGATCGCCGCCCTGCCGGAGCCGGTGAAGAGCAGCGCGAACGCCGTACCGGCCAGCAGCAGCTCGTACTCGAAGCCGCTGCCGTCATCGGTGAAGAACCGGCCGCCCGCGACGTACTTGGCATAGATGATGTTCGCGGTGACGCCGAGGATCGCCGCGGCGCCGAGCGGCGTGAACAGGCCCAGCACCAGCAGGGCACCACCGCCGACCTCGGCGATCGCCGTGAGCCACGACAGCAGCGTCGTCTGGCTCGTGTACCCGAAGTTCGACAGCGCGTCCGCGAACCCCCCGATTCCCGGACCGTCGAACAGGCCGAACTTCTGCAGGCCGTGGGCGATCATCGTGCCGCCGAGCAACAGGCGCAGGATGAGCAGGCCGAAGTCCAGCCCGCCGTGCCAGCGGTTGCGGTCCTCGCTCGCGTCGTCGGTGTCGTCGATCTCCGGCGCCAGGCTCGTGGTCTGCCCGTACCCGCCGTCAGCGGAGAACCCGCTGTTGTCGTACTGGCCGGCGCTGATCCGCGTCGTCGGGGGGTCGAGCTCGTCGTCCTGAGTACTCATGCGCGGGCAGAGTAGAGCATCGTCGCCGATTCCGCGTGAAGCGTTCGCGAATTTCACGGAACAACCCGCCAAGTGGCCACTTCCTCGTGCCCGAGGAACGACACGGCGCTACGTTGCGTCGAAGCGGCGGTTTCAGAATTCGACTGGGGGTGTGACATGTCCGGTGGCGGGCATCAGGTGGAGACCGGCGAGTTGCGGGGGTACGCGGGCCTGCTGGACCGGCAGGCCCGGCACTTCACGGCGATCGAGCAGCACGCCAGGGACAAGGGCGGCGACACCAGCGGCTACACGGGCCTGCTGGCACTGCTCGCGCCGGTCGTCACCGGAGTCGTGAGCCTGTACGCGGAGACCCTGCGGTTCGCCAACGAAAAGCTCACCGAGGTGCGGGAGAACCTGGAGACCGCGGCCGACCAGTACGACGCGCGGGATGCCGACAACCGCTCCGAGATGGACCGGCTCGGCGGCAACCTCGACGCGGTCTCCCAGCCGACGGTCGGGGGTGCGTGATGCCCGGCTACGCGGACGTGGAGGACCCCGGCGCGCTGCTCGCGCAGGATCCCGGCCTGGAGGGCGGATCCAGCATCGAGGACGCCATCGCCGACGCCGGGTTCCAGGTGCAGGCGGTCAACTGGGTGTGGGAGAAGGTGGTCGGCGAGGACCTGGTCTCGTCGATCATCACGCCGATCACCGGCGACTTCGAGCAGATCGCGAAGGGCGCGGCACAGTGGAACAACGTGCGCGACGCGCTGCAGGCTGTGCGCAACAACCTCAACGGCGGTCTGGAGGAGCTTCGGCCCTCGTGGTCCGGTGAGGCGGCGGACGCCTTCTACGACCTGATCGGCACCACGTGGACGCTGGGCATCGAGGCGGACGCGCAGGCGGCGAAGCTGATCGGAATCGCGCTGTCGAAGGTCGCGGACGGCTCGAAGCGGGCGTGCGACCAGATCCTGTCGCTGATCGAGAAGCTGGTGAACAAGCTCATCGAGGCGGCGGCGATGCTGCCCATCCCGGTGGTGGGTTGGGGCCGCGCGGTGAAGCTCGTCTACGACGGGATCCAGCTCTACAACGCGATCATGAACCTCATCCAGGGGATCCAGCAGATCATCGAGGGCGCCCAGCAGGTGATCCAGGGCATCATCGGTGTCGGCACGGCGCTGTCGAAGCTGGGCAGCGCCAACAGCGTGAACGACCTGCTGAACGTCGCCAACGAGGCCGGTCAGGGCATCGCCGACGTCCGGGAAGGCGCGTCGTCCGTGCGGGACGGCGCCACGCAGGCGTCGAGCGCGGTCTCCGACGCGCGCACGTCGGCCTCGAGCGCGGCGGACAACGCCCGCGGCCTCGCCGACGAACGCGCGAGTGCCCGCACGGACTCCAGCGCCACCTCCGGCACGGACACCAGCGGAACCACGGGCACCACGAACGGCACGGACAGCGGTACCGGCAACCGTCCGCCCGCGGACGGTCAGAGCGATTCGCGCCCGTCCGACCCCGAGCAGACGAGGACGCCCGAGGACTTCCGGGTGTGCGAGAACGACCCGGTCGACATCGCCAGCGGTGAGGTCGTGCTCGGTCAGACCGACGTCCAGCTGCCCGGCGTGCTACCGCTGATCATCAAGCGCACCCACATCTCGTCCTACCGGGCCGGCCGGACTTTCGGCCCGAACTGGGCGTCCACGCTCGACCAGCGCCTCGAGTTCGACCGGGACGGCGTGGTGTTCGTCGCCGAGGACGGCATGATCCTCACGTACCCGCGACCCGCCGTCGGCGAGCGGGTGCTGCCGCACACCGGTCCACAGTGGCCGCTCGAAGCGACCGGGAACGGCTTCACGGTCACGCCGCGCGGTCCGGGTCGTGTCCTGCACTTCGCCACGGCACGCTCGGCCACGCTGGCGCTCACCGCCGTGGTCGACCGCAACGGGAACCGCATCGAGATCGTCCGTGACGACACCGGCGGCGTCACGGACATCCGGCACAGCGGCGGCTACCACATCGCGGTGACGACGGAGTCCGGACGAGCCACCGAGTTGCGGTTGCGCGCCCCGAACACCGCCGACGTCCCCCTGATGCGATACGGCTACGACGAGCAGGGCCTGCTGACGGACGTGGTGAACTCGTCCGGCAGGCCGTTGCGCTTCGCCTACGACGGCGAAGGCCGACTGACACAGTGGACGGACCGCAACGGCGAGTGGTACCGCTACCTCTACGACTCCGAAGGCCGGTGCATCGCCAACCAAGGCTCCGGAGGTTTCCTCAACGGCACCTTCGCCTACGACCGCGGCAGCCGGACCACGAGGTTCACCGACGCACTCGGGCACACGACCACGTACCGGCTGAACGAGCGGAACAACGTGACAGCCCGGACGAACCCGCTCGGCCACACCACCACGTCCGAATGGGACGACCACGATCGGCTGCTGTCCCGCACGGACCCGCTCGGCCGCACGACCACCTACTCCTACGACGCCGACGGCAACCTGACCACGATCACGAGGGCCGACGGCTCCCAGGCGCACGCCGAGTACAACGAGCTCGGCCAGCCGACGACGGTCGTCGATCCGGACGGCGCCACGTGGCGCAACGAGTACGACGAGCGGGGCAACCTCGTCGCTGTCACAGGACCGGACGGAGCGACGAGGCAGCACACGTACAACGAACAGGGCCATCTGATCAGGACCGTCGACGAGGCGGGTGGCACGCGGACCGTCCGGACGAACGCCGCCGGGCTCCCCCTCGTCGTCACGGACCCGATGGGCGCCGCGCTCCAGCACATCCGCGATCAGTTCGGGAGGATCGCCGAAACGATCGACCCTGTGGGCGGCCGCAACCGCTTCAACTGGAGCATCGAGGGCAAGGTGCTCGCCCGCACCGACGCGGGCGGGGCGATCGAGAGCTGGCGCTACGACGGCGAGGGCAACAACGTCGAGTACGTCGACGCGCTCGGGCAGGCGACGCGGTTCCAGACCACGCATTTCGACCTGCCGAAGCGCCAGACCCTGCCCGACGGTTCCTGGGTGGAGTTCGGCTACGACGCCAACCTGCGGACCACGAGCGTCACGACCTCCAGCGGACTCGTCTGGCGCTACGAGTACGACGGCGCGGGCAACCTGGTCGAGGAGACCGACTTCGACGGCAGGACGCTCTCCTACGAGTACGACGCCGCGAACCAGCTGACCTCCCGCACCAACGGCGCTGGCGAGGTGACCCGCTTCACCTACGACGTGCTCGGCAACGTCCAGCGGCGTGACGCCGAGGGGTCGGTGTCCCGCTTCGAGTTCGACCCGGCCGGACGCCTGGTCCGGGCGGCGAACGACGACGCCGACGTCGTCATCGAACGTGACCCGGCGGGCCGGGTGGTGGCCGAGACCGTGAACGGCAGGACCATCAGCTACGGCTACGACGCGGCGGGCAGGCGGACCATGCGCCGCACCCCCACCGGCAGTGTGGCAACGTGGCGCTACGACGCGAACCACCGGCCCGTCGAACTCCGCACCGCGGGGCGCACCATCACGTTCGGCTACGACCCCGCGGGGCGGGAGACCGAGCGCATCGTCGACGACACGACGGTGCTCGCCCAGTCGTGGGAGCCCGGTTACCGGCTTGCGGCGCAGACCATCTCGGCGGTCGCCCCGGCGCCGGCGCCCGCCGGGGGCCGAGCCGCACGGGTCATCCAGGAGCGGAAGTTCCACTACCGCGCCGACGGTCAGGTCACCGCCGTCGACGACCGGCTCACGGGCACGCGCCGCTTCGACTTCGATCCTGTCGGCCGCATCACCGGTGTCGCCGCGGCAAGGTGGCGTGAGCGCTACGCCTACGACGCGCTCGGCAACATCGTGGACGCCGCGTTGCCGGGTGCCGACACCTCCGGTCCCCGTCGTCACACCGGCACCCTGGTTCAGGAGGCAGGCAACGTCAGCTACCGCTACGACGCACAGGGCCGCCTGGTCAGCCAGCAGAAGAAACGGCTCTCGCGCAAACCCGGCACCTGGCGTTACTCCTGGAACGCCGAGGATCGGCTCGTGGGCGTGGTGACCCCGGACGGCACGCGCTGGCGCTACCGGTACGACCCGCTCGGGCGCCGCGTCGCCAAGGAGCGACTCGACGCCGACGGCGCGGTCGCCGAACGGATCGACTTCACGTGGGACGGCACCGTGCTCGCGGAACAGACCGGCTCCGACGGCTCGGCGACCGCCTGGGACTGGGCTCCGGGCTCCTTCCGGCCACTCACCCAGATCGCCAGATCGCGCGCGAGCGCCGCGGCCCAGGAATGGATCGACGAGCGCTTCTACTCGATCGTCACCGACATCGCGGGCACGCCGACCGAGCTCGTCGGCTCCGACGGAGCGCTGGCATGGCACTCGGCCGGTTCGGTCTGGGGAGACGCGCTCACCCGCGTCGCGGGCAGTGCCGAGACGCCCTTGCGGTTCCCCGGCCAGTACCACGACCCCGAAAGCGGGCTGAACTACAACTTCCAGCGTCACTACGACCCCGAGACGGGCCGCTACGTCAGCAACGACCCGCTGGGGCTGGCGCCCGCGATCAACCCGAGCGGGTACGTCCGAAACCCCACGGTCTGGCTCGATCCGTGGGGGCTCGCGGCCTGCAACACCTACCACAACACTCGCCAGGAGGCCCTGGACGCCGCCTACGACCGGGCGGGCATCCCGCGCGGCACCGAGCCCGACGCCGTCTGGGAGGTCGGCAACGACCACAACCGCTACGGCGAGCAGAACTACCGGCACTCCGAGGACCTCGGCACCCACGGCCGGTACATGCAGTTCGAAACCGAGAACGGATCGCGGGTCATCGCCGAGCACACCAGCGACCCGAACGCACCCGGACCGCATTTCCACGCCGGGCAACCCAAGATCGACCCGACCCGGGAGGCCGTGGACTTCGGTTGGAGCGACCAGCCGAACAGCCAGATCGAGCGATACAGCCAGATCGGTGGAAGTCACCACATCTTCTACGGTGTGGCTCCGCCATCCTGATCAACGGCGATGATGGAGAGTCGAATGGACCAACGCGAACGCACCGAGATACTCGAGGCAGCGGGCTTCACGGTGCTCGGCGAAGCAGCGGACGTGCACGGCACGACGCCCGAGGCGGCCACGCGATCGGTCGCCAACCTGGCCGTCCGGCCACAGATCCGCGTCGACGCGGAGGCGGACGACAGCGTGGGCAGAACGGAGCAGGCCTGGCGCGACAACGCCGAGGCCGTCGGCCTGCTCGCCGAGGACGGGTCGTGCTACGTGTGCATCACGGGACCGGGGGCCTTCGAGCTGCCGTGGGCACTGGTCCGACCTCCCTCGCGGCCGGGATTCCTTTCCGGGCTGCTGGAGCGCGCGGGCTCGATCGACGTCGTGAGCATCGCGGCGAGCGGCTCCCCCGTGGTGGGGCTCTTCGAGGAAGAGGACGAGAACTGGATCATCAACGTGGAGCTCCCGCGTTGACCACGAGAGGCACATCGCGATGACCAACCCCGACTGGTGGCAGACGCCCCAGATCCGCGAGGCCATGGCCAAGCTGGAGGAGGCCGAGGTGGGTCTCGACCAGACCATCGCCGACGCCAAACAGCTGGAGCGGCAGGTCCCCCAGACAGGACTGTCGCAACAGGACATCGAGCAGATCGAGGAGCACGCCCGCGGCAAGAACGCGCCGAGGGAGCTGCGCGAGCTGCAGGAGCGCATCGACCGCGGTGACCTGTCCTGGAACGACATCGCGGCTGGGCGCTTCCTCGACGACCCGCAGGTGCGCAGCGCACTGGAGGGCGGCGTCGAGGGCATGCGCCAGGCGTACACGATGATCCAGGAGGGCCACGAGCTCGACGACATCATCGAGCCGGGCGGCCCGCCGATCGCCACCGACACCCCGCCGCGAGAGCCTCGCCCGTCGCGGCCTGGTGGCGATCCGGAGGACGACGACTACTTCGGCGGCTCGATCATGAAGCGCGACTGACCCGACGAGCCTCGCCGCCGGCCGCAGTGAAGGCCACCTTCACTGCGGCCGGGTCGAACGCAGCGGCGCGGCGCGCCTCCGTTTGGGTGGTGGTGGGAGACGGGTGAGCGCAGGCATGGTGGCCTTCACTGCGGCCGGGTCGAACGCAGCGGCGCGGCGCGCCTCCGTTTGGGTGGTGGTGGGAGACGGGTGAGCGCAGGCATGGTGGCCTTCACTGCGGCCGGGTCGAACGCAGCGGCGCGGCGCGCCTCCGTTCGGGTGGTGGTGGGAGACGGGTGAGCGCAGGCATGGTGGCCTTCACTGCGGCCGATCGACGCGGACGCTCAGTACTCGCCGTGCACGAGGTTGTCGGGCAACTCACCCTGCACGTAGCGCTCGATCTCCGCCACCGCCACCGCGTAGGACCGCCGTCGCGCGCCGCTCACCGATCCCGCCACGTGCGGCGTGATCAACACTCCCGGCACCGTCCACAGCGGATGGTCGCCGGGCAGCGGTTCCGGGTCGGTGACGTCGAGCGCGGCCCGCAGCCTGCCCGCCTTGAGCTCCGCCAGCAGCGCCTGGGTGTCCACCACCTGGCCTCGCGCCGCGTTCACCAGTATCGCGCCGTCGGGCATCGCAGCGAGGAACGCCGCGTCGACCATGCCCCGTGTGCGCGAGGTCAGCGGCACCAGTAGCACCACCACATCGGCGTCGGGCAGCAGTTCCGGCAGCTCATCGACGCCGTGCACGCCCTCCCTCGCGGAAAGGCCGACCATCGTGACCCGCGCGTCGAACGGCTCCAGCCTGCGGCGCAACGCGCCACCCACGTCGCCGGCACCGACCACGAGCACCCGCTTGCCCTGCAGGCTGTCTGTGCTCCTCGGTGCCCACGCGCGCTCGCCGCGCGCCTCGGCGAACGCGTCCAGCTCGCGGTACATCGACAGCAACGCCGCCACCGCCCATTCGGCCGTCGCCCCGCTGTGGGCGCCCCGGCAGGTGGCGAGCAGCACACCGTCGGGCAGCACGTTCACCCAGGTCTCGGCACCCGCGCTGAGCAGCTGGATCAACCGCAGTCTCGGCAACCCGGCAAGCAGCGACTCCGCGCGCTGGGCCGCGCCGGGCCCGGGAATCAGCACCTCCGCGTCGGCCGCCTCGGGTGGCAGCGGCTTGCCGGAGTCGTAGCGGACCGGCCGCACACCGTCGACCTCCGCGAGGGCCCGCATACCGTCGTCGTCGGGTACCAGCACCGTGATCGTCACAGGACCCATCGTGGCGCATCGCTCCCGACCCGCTTACTCGCGGTTCACGGTGGGCCGCCTAGTCTCGGGGACTGTGCTGATCCGGCCCCGGAGAAGGTCGTGGCCGCTGGCCCTGCTGGCCGGCGGCGCGTTGTTGCTGTCCGGCTGTGCCGAGTTCGACGACAGCGCGGCGGGCGAGAACTGGCAGCCCGCGCCCGAGCTGACCCCTGAGGCGGGCCCTCAGCCCGAGCTGCCCGAGGCGGGCACCCCTGCCGTACCCAGCGGTCCCCCGACGTCACAGACCCCCATTCCGCCCCCGGACGGCTGCAAGGACTTCGACAAGGCCGTGATCGCGACGTGCCTGGACACCGTGTCGGCGGTCGCTGCGCTGCCCACGGACGGCTCCACCATCGGCGCGCTGGCCGCCGAGCGCAAGAGCGGCCGCGTGTTCCTCGTCGGCGCCGATGCGGAGAAGTCCGAGTTCGCGAAGCTCGACGTGGTCGCCGCCGGCGACGGCGGGCTGACCGGGCTCGCGCTGTCGCCGACCTACGGCGAGGACGGGCTCGTGTTCGCCTACATCACCACGCCGACCGACAACCGGGTGGTCCGTTTCGCCGAGGGCCAGCCGCCGAAACCGGTGCTCACCGGCATCCCGAAGGGCCAGACCGGCAACCGCGGCGCATTGCTCACCGACGGCAACGGCTCCCTGCTCGTCGCCACGGGCGACGCGGGCAACCCCGCCTCGGCGGCCGATTCCAGCTCCCTCGCGGGCAAGGTCCTGCGGATCACCCCGGCCGGCCTGCCCGCCGAGGACAACCCGAGGCCGGACTCCCCCGTGCTGGCGAGCGGACTGCACAACCCCGGTGGGATGTGCAAGACCACCGACGGCTCCCGGCTGTGGGTCACCGACCAGGGCCCCGACAAGGACGCGCTGTACCGCATCCAGCCCGGCAGCGACCTGAGCGTGCCCGCGTGGACATGGCCCGACCGCCCCGGCGTCACGGGCTGCACCGACTGGACCGACGTGCTCGCAGTCGCCACCTCGACCGGCGCCAACGTGCAGAACCTGCCGCTCACCGAGGACGGTTCGGTCGGCGGAAAACCGCAGGTCACGATGGACGGAAACAACGGGACCAGCTACGGCAAGCTCGGGGCGCTCGACCCCGTGACGCCCGACGTCGCGGTGGCGGGCACGATCAACAAGGACGGCGGCACGCCGGTGTCCAGCGACGACCGCGTGGTGCTGGTGGTCCGCCAGCCCGCCTCCGGCTCCGGCCGCGACTAGGCGCACCCCACATGCAGTGAAGGCCACCTTCACTGCGTGGAATCAGACACAGCGGCGCGCAGCGCCTCCGGTTGGGTGGTGGTGGGAGACGGGTGGGCGCAGTGAAGGTGGCCTTCACTGCGGTCGGGGGGCTAACGGGTTCGGGGGAGTTTCCGGGGTCGGCGGGACTCGGCGCGGGCCTCGCGCAGGTCCAGGATCGCCGCCACCAGCGAGGCGAGCACCGCGAGCGCGGCCAGCCAGCGGCCGAGCCCGGCGTCCACCGACACGCCGCTCTCGGCGAGCAGCGCGCGTTCCTCGCCGCCGAACTGCCAGTCGATGAGCACCCAGCCGAGCACGAACGACACGAGCGCGACCGCCGAGGCGACCAGCCACAGGTGCGGCAGCCCGCCGGTACGCGCCGAGGGCACCCGGCCGAACGCCGCGACGGCGAGCCCGGCGAGCAGGAGCAGCAGCGGCGGGAACCAGGCGAAGAACGTCGAGTTCCACGCCGAGCGAGACACGTCGCCGCCCGGCAGCGACGACAGCGCAGCCTGCACCTCGGGGTTGTCCGCGCTGAGCACGGTCCACGGCAGGAACAACGTGACGAGCGCGAGCAGCCCGGCACCGAGGCCGAGCCACTCGCGCCAGGTGACGCGGGACAACAACGCGATCAGGCGCCCACGCGCTCGAGGATCAGCTCGCGCACGCGCTTGGCGTCCGCCTGTCCCTTGGTTGCCTTCATGACGGCGCCGACGATCGCACCGGCCGCCTGCACCTTGCCACCGCGGATCTTCTCCGCGACGTCCGGCTGCGCCGCCAGCGCTTCGTCGACCGCCGTGAGCAGGGCCGAGTCGTCGGAGACGACCTTGAGGCCGCGGTTGGCCACCACCTCGTCCGGCTCGCCCTCACCGGCCAGCACACCCTGCACGACCTCGCGGGCGAGCTTGTTGGTCAGCTCGCCGGACTTCACCAGCTCGATCACGCGGGCCACGTGGACCGGGGTGATCGCCAGATCTGCCAGCTCCACGTCGCGGGTGTTGGCCTGCTGAGTCAGGTACTGCACCCACCAGCTGCGGGCCTCGCCCGGCTCGGCACCGGCGTCGACCGTCGCGGCGACGAGGTCGGCGGCCCCGGTGTTGACGAGGTCGCGCAGCTCCTCGTCGGTGAGGTTCCACTCGGCCTGGATGCGCTTGCGGCGCTCCCACGGCAGCTCCGGGATCGTCGCGCGCAGCTCCTCGACCCACTCGCGGCTCGGCGCGATCGGCACCAGGTCGGGCTCGGGGAAGTACCGGTAGTCCTCGGCGGTCTCCTTGGTGCGGCCCGCCGACGTGCTGCCGTCGGCCTCCTGGAAGTGCCGGGTCTCCTGGGTCACCGTGCCGCCGGAGGCCAGCACCGCCGCCTGCCTCGTCATCTCGTAGCGCACGGCGCGCTCGACGCTGCGCAGCGAGTTCACGTTCTTCGTCTCGGTGCGGGTGCCGAACTCGCTCGTGCCCTTCGGCATGAGCGACACGTTCGCGTCGCAGCGCAGCGAGCCCTGGTCCATGCGGACGTCGGAGACGTCCATGGCCCGCAGCAGGTCACGCAGCGCGGCCACGTACGCGCGGGCCACCTCCGGGGCTCGCTCCCCCATGCCCACGATCGGCTTGGTGACGATCTCGATCAGCGGCACGCCCGCGCGGTTGTAGTCGAGCAGCGAGTGCTCAGCGCCATGGATACGGCCGGTGGCGCCGCCGACGTGCAGCGACTTGCCGGTGTCCTCCTCCATGTGCGCGCGCTCGATGTCCACGCGCACCACCTCGCCGTCGTCGAGCACGACATCGAGGTGGCCGTTGAAGGCGATCGGCTCGTCGTACTGCGAGGTCTGGAAGTTCTTCGGCATGTCGGGATAGAAGTAGTTCTTCCTGGCGAACCGGCACCACTCCGCGATCTCGCAGTTCAGCGCCAGCCCGATGCGGATCGCCGACTCCACCGCCCTGCCGTTGACCACCGGCAGCGCGCCGGGCAGACCGAGGCACGTCGGGCAGACGTGGGTGTTGGGCTCTCCGCCGAACAGGTTGGGGCAGCCGCAGAACATCTTGGTCTTCGTGGACAGCTCGACGTGCACCTCGAGCCCCAGCACCGGGTCGTAGCGTTCGACGACCTCGGCGTAGTCCATCAGGTCGACAACGGCGGTCATTTCGTCGCCTCCGCGGTAACGAGTACGTCGGCGGTCACGCCGAGACCCCCTTCAGTTCAGGAATGCGGTCCAGCAACGGTCCGCGCGCCACCTCGTAGGCCGCGCCGACGCGGTAGAGCCGGTCGTCGGCGAGCGCGGGCGCCATGATCTGCAGCCCCACCGGCAGACCGTCCTCGTCGGACAGTCCACTCGGGACGCTCATCGCGGCGTTTCCGGCCAGGTTGGCCGGGATGGTGCACAGGTCGGCGAGGTACATCGCCAGCGGGTCGTCCACGCGCTCGCCGATCTTGAACGCCGTGGTGGGCGTGGTGGGCGACACGAGCACGTCGACCTTCTCGAACGCGGCGGAGAAGTCACGCGTGATCAGCGTGCGCACCTTCTGCGCCGAGCCGTAGTAGGCGTCGTAGTAGCCCGACGAGAGCGCGTAGGTGCCGAGCATGATGCGACGCTTTACCTCAGCGCCGAACCCGGCCTCGCGGGTCAGCGACATGACCTCCTCGGCACTGTGCGTGCCGTCGTCGGCCACGCGCAGGCCGTAGCGCATGGCGTCGAACCGCGCCAGGTTGGAGGAGCACTCGCTCGGCGCGATGAGGTAGTACGCGGGCAGCGCGTAGGTGAAGTTCGGGCAGGACACCTCGACCACCTCGGCGCCCAGGTCCTTGAGCTGCGCGACCGCGGCCTCGAAGGAACGCTGCACACCCGGCTGGTAGCCCTCGCCGGAGAACTCCGCGACCACGCCGACCTTCACGCCAGTGAGGTCGCCCTTGAGCCCCGCCCTCGCGGCGGTGACGACGGGCGGCACGGGCGCGTCGATCGACGTCGAGTCCATCGGGTCGTGCCCGGCGATCACCTCGTGCAGCAGCGCCGCGTCGAGCACCGAGCGCGCGCACGGACCGGCCTGGTCGAGCGAGGACGAGAACGCCACGAGCCCGTAGCGCGAGACACCACCGTAGGTGGGCTTCACACCGACCGTGCCGGTGACGGCGGCGGGCTGGCGGATCGAGCCGCCGGTGTCGGTGCCGATCGCCAGCGGCGCCTCGAACGCGGCCAGCGAGGCCGAGGAGCCGCCGCCGGAGCCGCCGGGGATGCGCTCGCGGTCCCACGGGTTGCGGGTGGGCCCGTACGCCGAGTTCTCGGTGGAGGAGCCCATCGCGAACTCGTCCATGTTCGTCTTGCCGAGGATCACGACGCCCGCCTCGCGCAGCCTGCGCGTCACCGTGGCGTCGTAGGGCGGCAGCCAGTTCTCGAGCGTCTTCGACCCGCACGTGGTGGGCACGCCCTTGGTGGTCAGCACGTCCTTGAGCGCGAGCGGCACGCCCGCGATCGGCGACACGGGCTCGCGGCCCTCGGCGAGGTCACCGTCGACCTTGCGGGCGGCGGCGAGCGCGCCCTCGGTGTCGACGTGCAGGAACGCGTTGACGGCGCCGTCCACCTCGGCGATGCGGTCGAGGTGCGCCTTGGTCGCCTCGACCGAGGTGATCTCCTGCTTGTGGATCTTCGCGGCGAGCTCGCTCGCGGTGAGCCTGGTCAGGTCGGTCACTGTTCTTCCCCCAGAATGCGCGGTACCCGGAACCTGCCCTCTTCGGCCGCGGGCGCGCCGGAGAGCGCCTGCTCCTGGCTGAGGCTCGGCCGGATCTCGTCGGCGCGGAACACGTTGGTCAGCGGCACGGCGTGCGAGGTCGGCGGGATGTCGTCCGCCGCGACCTCACCGACCTTGGCCACCGCGTCGAGGATCTGGTCGAGCTGGCCTGCGAAGACGTCCAGCTCCTTCTCGGTGACGGCCAGCCTGGCCAGCTTGGCGAGGTGCGCGACCTCGTCGCGGGAGATATTCGACACGCGGGTGACTCCGGAAGGGGATTCGGGTGTTCCTCCCGGCAGTCTATGGCGTGCGGCGGACCGGGCTCGACCGGGTTGTTCGCCCGGCAGCGGGCACACTGTGCACGTGGCCACGCCGGCGGTGGCTGCGCGCGCCGTCCGCGTTCTGTCACAATCATCGGCCGGCATACGCGCTCCACGGCAAGGAGGGAGTGCCCGAGGAGACGACAGGTCTGAAAGCTGCGGTGAGCTGCTTGAATGAGGTGAGGAAGCTGTCCGGGACCGGCACCGGTGCCACCTGTGGCCGGACGAGGACCGAGAGGGGCTCAGGGTGTCGTTCCTGATCAGGGTTCAGCTCCCCGACAGCCCGGGCACGCTGGGAGCCGTGGCCACCGCGCTGGGCCTCGCCGGAGCCGACATCCTCAGCGTCGACGTGGTCGAGCGCGGCAGCGGCGTCGCCATCGACGACCTGGTGGTGGAGCTGCCCTCGGGCAGGCTGCCCGACGCGCTGATCACCGCGGCCGAGAGCGTCGAGGGCGTCGAGGTCGACGCCGTGCGCCCCTACGCCGGGGTGCTCGACACCCACCGCGAGCTGGAGCTCGTCGAGGAGATCGCCGCGCAGCCGGCCACGGGCCTCGACCTGCTCGCGGAGGGCGTCCCGAAGATCATCCGGGCGGGCTGGTCGGTGGTCGTGCAGCACAGCGACGACGGGGTGGAGCCGCTGGCCTCGTCCAGCGCCGCCCCGGAGACGGCGATCAAGGACATGCCGTGGCTGCCGCTCGAGCGCGCGACCGTGCTGGACGGCGAGGAGTCGTGGGTGCCCCCGACCTGGCAGGAGCTGGGCACCGAGCTGGCCGCGACGCCGCTGGGCAAGCCGGACCGGGCGCTGCTGGTGGGCCGCCCCGGCGGGCCGATGTTCCGCGCCGCGGAGGTCGCCCGCCTCGCTCACCTCGCCGGCATCGTCGCGGTGGTGCTCGACAGCTGAGCCGGGAGGCTCAGAGGTCGAGCAGCGGTTCCGTGCGCAGCTTGGGAGCGACCGCGGCGATCCGCTCGTAATCGCGATCGCGATGCACAAGAACGGCGCCGCGACGCAGAGCGACGGCGGCGATCAGCGTGTCGATCGACGACCGCACGGTGTGACCCGACTCGCGGACGGCTCGGTACAAGTGAGCCGCCTGATGGAAGTCGAGCTGCGGATCGATGTCCAGCCGCACGAGCCCATCGAAGACCCGCTCGACCCGGCCGACAGCCGCCGAATGAACGCCCTGCAGGACCTCCATGGCGACCGGCTGCGTCGTCGCAAGGTAGGCGGGCGCTTCCTTGAGCTCCGCCAAGCGTGCCGTCGCCTTGCCTTCCCGAGCACGCATCCAGTCGATCCACACACCGGAATCGATCAGGTGGAGTGCCACTTGTGCTCCGGATCCGTGCCGCGGCGCATCTCCTCGAGGTCGCCTTCCCAGCCGATGCCCCGCAACGACTCGATGTCATCAGGGGTGATCGTCGGCGTCACTTTGCGCAGAGCGAAGTCCACGGCTTCCCGCTTGGTGCCCAAGCCATACCGGCGCATCACTTCGGCGACCAGATCGTCGTCGATGTCTATGTTCGTCCGGCTCATACACAAAGTGTACACACCGAAGGTGTATGGGACTCAGAGTTCGAGGGCGTAGGCCAGCAGGGTCACGCTCGGCACCGGCGTCCAGTCGCGGTCCGGCAGGCGGCGGAAGCCGAGTCGCTCGTACAGCCGGTGCGCGGTTCTCATCGCCGCCAGGCTGCACAGCACCACCCGCGACGCGCCCAGCTCGCGGGCCCGGTCGAGCACGGCTCTGGTCAGCGCCTCGCCGACCCCTCGGCCACGTGCCCGCTCGGCCACCGCGAGCATCCGGAACTCCAGCTCGCCCTCGCGCGAGATCTCCGCGTAGCGGGAGCCGTGGGTCGCCACGGTGACCGTGCCCAGCAGCGCGCCAGAGGCGTCGACCGCGGCCAGCAGCTCGGCGTGCTCGGCCCGGTGGGCGGCGTCGCGCAGCTCGTCGGCGTAGGACTCGCCAGCGTCGTGGCCGAGCAGCCCGTCCGCCTCGTACGCGGCCACCGTGAGCTCCCCGAGCTCGGCCAGCTCGCCGGGCAGCGCGCGCCGGACCGTGATCTCACTCATCGCCGTCGCCCGTCGCCTCGGCGACCTCGCGCGCCGCGTCGGGGCCCTGGTCGAGCAGCACGCGGAAGCCGTTCTCGTTCAGCACCGGCACCTTGAGCTGCACGGCCTTGTCGTACTTCGATCCCGGCGCGTCGCCGACCACCACGAACGCGGTCTTCTTCGAGACCGAGCCCGCAGCCTTCCCGCCGCGGGCCATGATCGCCTCCTTGGCCTCGTCGCGGGAGAACGTCTCGAGCGAGCCGGTGACGACGATCGAGAGTCCCTCCAGGTTGCGCGGGATCGAGGTGTCGCGCTCCTCCTCCATCCGCACGCCCGCGCGGCGCCACTTCTCGACGATCTCGCGGTGCCAGTCCACGGCGAACCACTCGCGGACCGCCTTGGCGATGGTGGGACCGACGCCGTCGACGTCGGCCAGCTCCTCCTCGCTTGCGTCGTCGATGCGCTGGATGGAGCCGAACTCCCGCGCGAGCGCCTGCGCGGCGGTGGGGCCGACGTGCCGGATCGACAGGCCGACGATCACCTTCCACAGTGGACGGTCCTTGGCCGAGTCGAGGTTGGCGAGCAGCCGGGCGCCGTTGGCGGAAAGTTCACCCGCCTTGGTGACGAACAGGTCGACCTGGAGCAGCTTCTCCTCGTCCAGCTCGAAGACGTCGCCCTCGTCGGCCACCACCCCGGCCTGCAGCAGCGCACCCGCCGCCTCCCAGCCGAGCACCTCGATGTCGAACGCGCCGCGCCCCGCGAGGTGGAACAGGCGCTCACGCAGCTGCGCTGGGCATGACCGCGCGTTGGGGCAACGGATGTCGACATCGCCCTCCTTCTGGTACGCCAGCCGCGTGCCGCACTCGGGACAGTGGGCGGGCATCACGAACTCGCGCTCGGAACCAGTGCGCACGTCCACGACGGGACCGAGCACCTCCGGGATCACGTCGCCCGCCTTGCGGATCACCACGCGGTCGCCGATGAGCACGCCTTTGCGCTTGACCTCCTCCGCGTTGTGCAGGGTCGCCATCGCCACCGTGGAGCCCGCGACCTTCACCGGCTCCATCACGGCGTACGGCGTGACGCGGCCGGTGCGCCCGACGTTGACGCGGACGTCGAGCAGGGTGGTGGTGGCCTCCTCCGGCGGGTACTTGAACGCGATCGCCCAGCGCGGGGCCCGCGAGGTGGCGCCGAGCCTGCGCTGCAGCGACACCTGGTCGACCTTGATCACCACGCCGTCGATCTCGTACTCGGCGTCGTGCCGGTGCTCGCCCCAGTACTCGATGTGCTCGACGAGGCCCTCGGCCGTCTCGATCACCTTGCTGTAGCCCGACACCGGAAGGCCCCACGCCGCGAGCGCCTCGTACGCCTCCGACTGCCGCTCTGGGTCGAACCCGTTGCGCTTGCCGAGGCCATGACAGATCAGCCGCAGCGGGCGCGAGCGCGTGACCTTCGGGTCCTTCTGCCGCAGCGAGCCCGCCGCGGCGTTGCGGGGGTTGGCGAACGGCGGCTTGCCTGCCTCCACCAGCCGCGCGTTCAGCTCGGCGAACTCCTCGACGCGGTAGTAGACCTCGCCGCGCACCTCCACCAGGTCGGGCACGGCGAAGCCGTCACTCGCGGTCAACCGGTCGGGTACGTCCTGCAGCGTGCGGACGTTGAGCGTCACGTCCTCGCCGGTGCGTCCGTCGCCGCGCGTGAGCGCGCGCGTGAGCCTGCCCTTCTCGTACAGCAGGTTCACGGCGAGGCCGTCGATCTTCAGCTCGCACAGGTACCGCGTCTGCCCGCCGACCTCACGCTCGACGCGGTCGACCCACGCGCGCAGCTCATCGAGGTCGAAGGCGTTGTCGAGGCTGAGCATGCGCTCGAGGTGGTCGTGAGCGGTGAACTCGGTGGAGAACATGCCGCCGACCCGCTGCGTCGGCGAGTCGGGCGTGGCGAGGCCGGGGAAGCGCTGCTCAAGCTCCTCCAGCTCCCGCAGCAGCCGGTCGAACTCACCGTCGCTGATCGTCGGCGAGTCGAGTACGTAGTAGCGGAACTGGTGCCCGCGCACCTCCTCGGCCAGCGCCGTGTGCCGCTCGCGCGCGTCGGCGGGGACGTCGGCGATGTCCTCGGCCGCCTGCGTGCCCTCGGGCGCCTCCGCTACCTGATCCGCAAGGTCCTCACTGCTCACAGCCGCAAAGCCTATGCGGTACCACCGACATTGTCGTGCGAGCCGTGCAGGCCCTCGACGAGCTCGCGCAGTTCCACGAGGCTGATGGTGCCCGTGGGCTCGGCGACGGCGGTCTCCACCCTGCGCAACCGCTCGGCGGCGAGCCGCTCGCCCAGCGCGGCGTCGAGCGGCAGGAAGGTCATCGCCCGGCGGGCCGCCTCGGCCAACTCGGCCATCACCGGGTGGTGCACGGCGACGTCCACCACGTGCTCGGCTTCGTCGACCTGCGCCACCACCCGCACGTCGGCGAGCGCGATGCGGTGCTCGCCGAGGTTCACGGTCACCTTCTCGGGGTCGGGCACCGGCGGCACCGAGTCGTGGTACTCCCACAGCGCGTCGTCCGGCGGAGCGGCGGCCTTCCACGCGTCCGTGTAGGGCCGCAGGGCGGGATCCTCCTGCCCGCTCACGACGAGTGCGTAGATCGAACGGTGCCCTCGCTCCAGCGAGAACTGCAGTGCGGGGTGCACGCGCGCGACGGCGTCGAGCAGCAGCGTCTCCACCCGGTGCGGCTCGCCCTCGCCGAGCGCCGCGCTGATCTCGGGCAGCAGCTCGTCCCAGCGCCGCCAGAACCCCTCCGCGGCGGCCGCCGGATCGGCGGGCACGGGCTCGTCGGGCCACGGGGTGCGCGGATCTGGCGGTTCGTCCTCATCGCGGCGCTTGCGCCGGAACCAACTCACCTGTGCAGTCCTACCAGCCCTCGGGCGGCTCGATGAACGCTTTGCCGAGATCGCGGGTGAGCGACAGCGCGCGGCGCACCCACTCGCCCCGGGCACTGGCCAGCCCGCACGTCGGTGTCGGCAGGGCTCGCTCGGCGAGTATCGACCGGTTGAACCCGAGCCGGTCGACCAGCCGCAGCGCGGGGCTCGCGACGTCACGCAGGCCCGGCGGCACGGCGGGCGCCTCGGCCGACACGAGGCCGAGCAGCAGTTCGGTGCCCGCGTCCCACGCCTCGCCGAGCTCGTCGAGCAGCGAACCGGGAGCACCGTCGAGCAGCGTGGCGTCGATGGCGAGCGCACCGGCCCCAGCCGCGCGCAACAGCGCAACGGGCGGGCGCGACGCGCAGCAATGCACGATCACGGGGTTGCCGGTGACCTTCTCGACGCCGGACACGACGGTCGCGAGCAGCTCGCGCGCCTCCGGCTCGGGCACCGCGTCCACGGTGCCGTAACCCGATGGGGTGGGAAGTGCGCCGGCCAGCACCGTCGGCAGCGACGGCTCGTCGAGCTGCACCACCACGCCCGCGCCCGTGCGCTGGGTCAGCTCGGCGACATGCCCCGCGAGGCCCTCCAGCAGCGACTCGGCGAAGTCGCGCGTGGCGCCGTGGTCGGTGAGCACCCGGTGCCCCCGTGCCAGCTCCACGCCCGCCGCGAGGGTCCATGGGCCCGCGACCTGTGTCTTCACCACCGTCGGGCGCGCGCCCGCGCGGTCGGCGGCGTCGGAGAACGCGTCGACGTCCCACCGGAGGAGATCCACCGCGCGCCGATGGTGAGCACCCGGCCTGGCGGTGACGCGGTAGCCGCTCGGGACCTCCTCGACGGCGAGGTCGACGAGCAGTCCCGCCGTACGGCCGACAAGATCGGCTCCGAGCCCCCGGTCCGGGAGTTCGGGCAGGTGAGGGAACTGGGGCAGCTCGCCGAAGACGATCGTGGCGGCCTCGGCCGCTGCGTTGGCGCCGGTTCCCGGCATCGAGCCGATACCCGTGCCGACTCCGTGGGGCAATGCTTGCTCGGTCACGCCCGACATTGTTCTCCAGGTACCTTCTTCCGTATCGAAACCCCTGCGAACAAAGGAGGTGAGACGCATGAGAGTGGCACTCGCACAGACCGACTGCCGGCTCGGCGACGTTGACGGGAACCTCGCCGATACCGAACGGATCATCAAGGACGCGGCTGCGCAGCACGCCGACTTGGTGGTCTTCCCAGAGCTCAGCCTCACGGGCTACGCACTCGGGCAGCTCGCCGACGACATCTCGCTGTGGCCCGACGACTCGCGTCTCGCCGACCTGTCGCGGCACGGGCCCGACGTGGTGATCGGCCTGCTGGAGGACGGCCGGATCCGCAGGCACAACTCCGCGCTGTACCTGTCGAACGGCCAGCTCGTGCACAACCACCGCAAGCTGTACCTGCCGAACTACCTCATCTGGGAGGAGCGCAAGCACGCCAGCCCTGGCCAGCACATGCGGGCTTTCGAGACTCGGCACGGCCGGTTCGCCACGCTCATCTGCAACGACGCGTGGCAGCCGATGCTGCCGTGGCTGGCGGCGCAGGACGGCGCCGAGCTGCTGATCGTGCCCACCAACAGCGCGGCGAAGCTCACGGGCGGCTCCTTCGACCCCGCCGAGTACTGGCACGACCTGCTCACGTTCACCGCGCGCATGCAGCAGTGCTGGGTGGTGTTCGTGAACCGCGTCGGCGACGAGGCTGGCGTCCGGTTCTGGGGCGGCTCGCGGGTGCTCGACCCGTGGGGCTCGGCGGTGGCGACGGCGCCGAACTGGGACGAATCGCTGCTGGTGGTGGACATCGACCCCTCGGCGGTGCGCAGGCGGAGGCGGGAGATCCCGCTGCTGGCCGACGCGCGCCTCGGGCTGCTGCGCCGCGAGCTGGAACGCCTCATCAACGAGAGCGGCAGCGACTGAAGAGCAGGTCAAGCTTGACAGGCAAGTGACGACTTGCCTATAACTAGG
This sequence comes from Prauserella endophytica, assembly GCF_005146945.1. GTDB lineage: Bacteria > Actinomycetota > Actinomycetes > Mycobacteriales > Pseudonocardiaceae > Prauserella_A > Prauserella_A endophytica. The sequence goes on along the minus strand of NZ_SWMS01000004.1, from coordinate 299,235 downwards.
TCGTGGACGCAGAGCCCGACCTGTTCAAGGCCCTCGGCGACGCGACGCGACGCACCATCCTGGACGAACTGACCGACAAGGACGGTCAGACGCTGTTCGAGATCTGCGGCCGGCTGACGATGAAGCACGGCCTGGCCTCCTCACGGCAGGCCATCTCGCAGCACCTCGCGGTACTCGAACAAGCCGGGCTGGTGCACACCCGGCGCCAGGGCCGGTACAAGTTCCACCACATCGACACGAGCCCGCTGCGGTCGATAGTCGAACGGTGGCCCATCGACCGAGAGGAACCCAACCCGTGATCCGCATCAACATCACCAGCGTCTTGGTGGACGATCAGGCCAAGGCGCTCGCCTTCTACACCGAGAAGCTGGGGTTCATCAAGAAGACGGACGTGCCCGCGGGCGGTGCGCGCTGGCTCACCGTGGTCTCCCCCGCCGACCCGGACGGCGTCGAGCTGCTGCTCGAGCCGGACGGCCACCCGGCGGCGGGCCCGTTCAAGAAGGCCCTCGCCGCCGACGGCATCCCGTTCACCCAGTTCGCCGTCGACGACGTGCACGCCGAGGTCGAGCGGCTCAAGGGGCTCGGCGTCCAGTTCACCCAGGAGGCGACCGACCTCGGCCCCGTTGTCACCGCCGTCCTCGACGACACCTGCGGCAACCTGATCCAGCTCGCCGCTATGAAGTAAGCGCACGCTCGGTGACGTGTGTCTCAGGTGGCTGGCTCCCGTGCGACGCTGCTGTTCTGATCGAAGTTCGGCACTTTGAGAACAGTGAGGTCGCGCGTGGAACCGCTCGAGGACGACAACAGCAGGCACTGGACCGAGCCGGGTGTCTACGCGGTGTCGCCAGGGGTCTACCGGATCCCCCTGCCGCTGCCGAACGACGCGCTACGCGCGGTGAACGTCTACGCGCTCGTCCACGGTGACTCGCTCGTTCTCATCGATTCCGGCTGGGCGCTCGATGCGGCACAGGAACAGCTGGAGACGGGGCTGAAGGGGCTGGGCGCCGGGCTCGCCGACGTCAGCCGGTTCCTGGTGACACACGTCCACCGCGACCACTACACGCTCGCGGTGGCACTGCGCCGCAAGTTCGGCAGCAAGATCGCGCTGGGCCTGCTGGAGGAGCCGTCGCTGCGGATCACCTCGGACCCCGAGGCGCAGCCGATCCAGGCGCAGGTGCGGCTGCTGCGGCGGGCGGGCGCCGAGTCGGTGGTCGAAGAGCTGGCCAAGGCGTTCAAGCGCGGGCAGCGCACCGAGAGCACCTTCTGGGAGGAGCCGGACGAGTGGCTCACGCCGGGCAGGCGCACCGTGCTGCCGGGCCGGGAGCTCGACGTCGTGCACACCCCCGGCCACACGGCGGGGCACGTCGTGTTCGCCGACGGCGCGGCCGGGCTGATGTTCTCGGGCGACCACGTGCTGCCGCACATCACTCCGTCGATCGGCTTCCAGCCCGCGCCGCCCGAGCTGCCGCTGCGCGACTACCTCGGTTCCCTGCGCGTGGTGAGGGAGCTGCCGGACATGCGCATGCTGCCCGCGCACGGACCCGTGTCGCCGAGCGTGCACGCGCGGGTGGACGAGCTGCTCGCCCACCACGACCAGCGGCTCGCCGAGACCGGTGAGACCGTCGCGAGCGGAGCCCAGACGGCGTACGAGTCGGCGCTCAAGCTGACGTGGACCCGCCGCGAGCGGGTGCTGACCGAGCTGGACGCGTTCAACCAGATGCTCGCGGTCCTGGAGACCGGCGCGCACCTGGATCTGCTGGTGTACCAGGGAAAGCTCGCCGCGACCGACGTCGACGGCGTCCGCCACTACACCCTCCCCTGAGCACAGCCACCCCAGCCGCAGTGAAGGCCACCATGCCTGCGTTCAACGCAGTGAAGGTGGCCTTGACTGCGGTCGGGTAGCCGGTCAGCCTGCGAAGCGGTCGCGCAGTTCCCGCTTGAGGATCTTGCCGGAGGCGTTGCGCGGCAGGTCGTCGACGAAGTGCACGGCCTTGGGGACCTTGAACGCGGAGAGCGTGCCCTTCACGTGTGCCAGCAGCTCGTCGGCGTCCACATCCTCCCTGCGGACCACGACCGCGGTGATGGCTTCGATCCACTTCTCGTCGGGCAGGCCCACCACGGCGACCTCCGCGACGGCCGGGTGCGAGTAGAGCGCGTCCTCGACCTCGCGCGAGGCCACCATCACGCCGCCGGTGTTGATCACGTCCTTGATGCGGTCGACGACGAAGATGTAGCCCTCCTCGTCGATGCGCACCAGGTCGCCGGAGTGGAACCAGCCGCCCTGGAACGCCTCCTCGGTCTCCTCGGGCTTGTCCCAGTAGCCGAGGCACAGCTGCGGCGAGCGGTAGACGACCTCGCCCAGCTCGCCCGGCGCGACGTCGTTGCCCTCGGAGTCCACCACGCGCAGCTCCACGAACAGCACCGCGCGGCCAGCGGAGTCAGGCCGCGCCGCGTGCTCCTCAGGCCGCAGCACCGTGGCGAGCGGACCGATCTCCGACTGGCCGAAGCAGTTGTAGAAGCCCAGCTCCGGCATCGCCTGGCGCAGCCGTTCCAGCACCGGCCCCGGCATGATCGACGCGCCGTAGTACGCCTTGCGCAGCGCCGAGAGGTCGAAGTCGCCGAACTCGGGGTTGTTCGCGAGCGCCACCCACAGCGTCGGCGCCGCGAAGAACGCGCGGTGCCGGTCGGCGGCCAGCCTGCGCAGGATCTCGGCGGGGTCGGGCACCTCGAGCAGCGTGTTGGTGGCGCCGACCATCAGCCACGGCACGAGGAACACGTGCATCTGCGCCGAGTGGTACAGCGGCATCACGTGCAGCGGGTCGTCGTTCTCGGTGAGGTCGAGGTTCACCACGCACGACAGGTACTCGTGCAAGAGCGCACGGTGGGTCATCATCGCGCCCTTGGGCCGCGACGTGGTACCGGAGGTGTAGAGCAGCTGCACGAGGTCGTCCTCGTCCACCTCGGCGTCGAGCACCGGGACCTCGCCCGATCGGGCGGCGGCGAGCAGCGAGTCCTCGGCGTCGCGCAGCGGGAGCACCTGCTTGGGCGGCGCCGCGAGCGCGTCGAGGTCCTCCCGCAGCGCGGGGTCGGCGAGCACGACGGTGCTGCCCGACTGCTCCAGCAGGTACGCCAGTTCGGCTCCGGCGAGGTTGAAGTTCACCGGAACGTGCACGAGCCCGGCCCTTGCGCACGCGAGGAACCCGATCAGGTAGGCGTCGGAGTTCTTGCCGTAGGCGGCCACGCGGTCGCCCTTGGCGAGCCCCAGCGACAACAGGTGCGCGGCCGCTCGCGTGACCGCCGCGTCCAGCTCGGCGTAGGTCCACTGCCGGTCGGCGAACCGCAACGCGACCCGGCCCGGAACGCGCGCGGCACTGCGGCGAAGGACATCGGAGACCGTGCTGGACCTGACCGTGCTCGTCATCGAGAACCTCCCGCGGCGTCCGAGGGTCGTCACGCCGTGGACGCGATCTTCGCACTCCCGAGCACGAGGTCGCCAGCGGCGGCGTCGGAGCGGTACAGCACGGCCACCTGTCCCGGCGCCACACCCTGCAGCGGTTCCCTGAGCTGGATGCTCACGCCGCCCTCGACGGCCTCGGCGACGGCGGGCGCCGTGCCGCCGTGCGCGCGCACCTGCACCACGCACTCGGTTGGGCCTGGCAGCGGGTCGCCGGGCCAGACGGGCCGGTCGGCATCGATCCGGTTGACGCCGAGGTCGCGCGACGAGCCGACCTTGACCGTGCCCGACACCGGCTCCAGCGAGAGCACGTAGCGGGGCCTGCCGTCGGGGGCGGGCGCGTCGATGCCGAGTCCCTTGCGCTGGCCGATCGTGAACCCGTGCACGCCCGTGTGCCTGCCCAGCACCGCCCCGGTCTCGGCATCCACCAGGTCGCCGGGCCGCTCGCCGAGCCTCGACTCCAGGAACTTCTTGGTGTCGCCGTCGGGGATGAAGCAGATGTCGTGGCTGTCAGGCTTCTGCGCCACGGACAGACCGCGTTCGGCCGCCTCGGCCCGCACGTCGGGCTTACGGGAACCGCCGAGCGGGAACATCGCGTGCCGCAACTGCTCGGGCGTCAGCGACGCGAGTACGTACGACTGGTCCTTGTCCGCGTCGGCGCTGCGCCGCAGCTGCGGCACGCCATCCACAACGGACAGGCGCGCGTAGTGGCCGGTGCACACGGCGTCGAAGCCGAGCGCCATCGCCTTGTCGAGCAGCGCCTCGAACTTGATCTTCTCGTTGCACGTGACGCACGGGTTGGGCGTGCGGCCCGCGGCGTACTCACCGACGAAGGTCTCCACGACCTCCTCGGTGAACCGCTCGGCGAAGTCCCAGACGTAGAAGGGGATCCCGAGGATGTCGGCGGCACGGCGCGCGTCGTGCGCGTCCTCGATCGTGCAGCAGCCCCGGGAGCCGGTGCGCAGCGTGCCGGGCTTGGCCGACAGCGCGAGGTGCACGCCGACCACGTCGTGTCCCGCCCCGACGGCCCGCGCGGCGGCCACCGCCGAATCGACTCCCCCGCTCATCGCGGCCAGTACCCGCACCCCTCACACCTCCTGCTTGTGCTTGCGCATGCCGGCCAGCCCCGCCTGCCTCGCCCGGTCGACCACCCCGCGCAGCTCGCGGGCCAGCGCGTCGACGTCGTCCCGCGTCGAGGTGTGCCCGAGCGAGAACCGCAGCGAGCCACGTGCCGACGCGGCGTCCGCCCCCATCGCCAGCAGCACGTGGCTCGGCTCTGCGACGCCCGCGGTGCACGCGGAGCCCGTGGAGCACTCGATGCCCTTGGCGTCGAGCAGCATCAGCAGGCTGTCGCCCGCGCAGCCGGGGAAGGTGAAGTGGGCGATCCCTGGCAGCCGTCCCGCCGGGTCGTCGGCGGGCACGCCGTTGAGGATCGCGTCCGGCACCTCGTGCAGCACGGCGGCGACGAGGTCGTCGCGCAGCTTGCCGATGTCGTCGAAGGTGGCCTGCCGGTTGCGCACGCTCGAGCGCACGGCGGTGGCGAAGGCGTGGATGGCGGGCACGTCGAGCGTGCCGGAGCGGACCTCGCGCTCCTGACCGCCGCCGTGCAGCAGCGGCACGCACGGGGTATCGCGGTCGAGCAGCAGCGCCCCGACGCCGTACGGCCCGCCGAGCTTGTGCCCGGTGAGGGTCAGCGCGCTCGCACCGCTGGCCCCGAAGTCGACCTCAGCCGCGCCGACCGCCTGCACGGCGTCGGTGTGCAGCGGAATGTCGTACTCGGCGCAGATGGACGCGAGCTCAGGCAGCGGGTTGATCGTGCCGACCTCGTTGTTGGCCCACATCACGGTGACCAGGGCGACGTCTCCGGGGTTGGCCTCGATCGCGGCGCGCAGCGTCTCCGGCAGCACCCGACCGGTGGCGTCGACCTCCAGCCACGTGACCTCGGCACCGGCGTGGCTCGCCAGCCAGCTCACGGCGTCGAGCACGGCGTGGTGCTCGACGGCACTGGCCAGCACGCGGCGGCGAGCCGGGTCGGCCTTGGTTCGGGCCCAGTAGATGCCCTTGACGGCGAGGTTGTCGCTCTCGGTGCCCCCTGCGGTGAAGATCACCTCGGAGGGCCGGGCGTTCAGCGCCTCGGCGACGGCCTCGCGGGCCTCCTCGACCACGCGTCGCGCCCTGCGGCCCGAGGAATGCAGCGAGGAAGCGTTGCCCACGGTGGACAGCGCTTCACTCATCGCCGTGACGGCGTCGGGCAACATCGGGGTGGTCGCCGCGTGGTCGAGATAGGTCATCGCCTGTCCAGGGTAGTCGTGCCCCCGCGGCCGTGGCTGCGGTACCGCTCACGCCGGTCGTGGACCGGCTGAGCAGCGCACCCAGCCCGGCGACGGGGCCGTAGCGAGCGGGGACGGGTGCGGTACGGCCCAGGTGAGGGCGGCCACGCCCGTCACGACGGTCGCGCTCCTGGGTGACCCAGCTCGCCGGCCGGGCCGCCCCGCCGTGGCGCTGCGGCACCCGGGTGTCCACAGCACCGAGCGGCGGGGCGGCTCCCGCGTCTTCGTCATGCCTCCACGGCGCGGCCTCCAGCGCGGTGGAGGCCGACTCCCGTCACGGGATTCCGGCGAGCGAGGTCTCCAGCGTGTCCTGTGCGAGGTCGTTGTCCACCATCTGGCCGGTGAGGTAGGCGTTGTAGGCGGGCAGGTCGAGGTGCGCGTGCCCGCACAGCGCCGTCAGGATCACCTTCTGCTCGCCCGTCTCCTTGCAGCGCAGGGCTTCTCGCACGCACGCGGCCAGCGCGTGGGTGGGCTCCGGCGCGGGGATGATGCCCTCGGTGCGGGCGAAACGCACGCCCGCCGAGAAGCACTCCTGCTGCGGCACGGCGATGGCCTCCAGCAGGCCGAGCTCGTAGATGTGCGACAGCAGCGGGGACATGCCGTGGTAGCGCAGGCCGCCCGCGTGGATCGGGTCCGGGATGAACTCGTGGCCCAGCGTGTGCATCTTGAGCAGCGGCGTGAGGCCCGCGGTGTCGCCGAAGTCGTAGGCGTAGCGGCCACGGGTGAGTGAGGGGCACGCGGACGGCTCGACGGCGCGGATCTCCGGCGAGATGCGCCCGGCGAGCTTCTCGCGCAGGAACGGGAAGACCAGCCCTCCGAAGTTGGACCCGCCGCCCGTGCAGCCGACGATCACGTCCGGAGTGTCCTCGGCGAGCTCGAACTGCTTGATCGCCTCCTCGCCGATGACGGTCTGGTGCAGCAGGACGTGGTTGAGGACGCTGCCGAGTGCGTAGCGCGCGTTCGGGTCGCCCGCGGCCTGCTCGACGGCCTCGCTGATGGCGATGCCGAGGCTGCCGGTGGAGTCGGGGTGGTCGGCGAGCACCTTGCGGCCGGCCTGTGTGAGGTCGGAGGGGCTCGGGTGCACGGTCGCGCCGAACGTCTCCATCATGATCTTGCGGTAGGGCTTCTGATCGTAGGAGGCGCGGACCTGCCACACCTCGCAGTCGAGGCCGTAGGTGGCGCACGCGAAGGCGAGCGCGCTACCCCACTGCCCTGCGCCGGTCTCGGTGGTGAGCCGGGTGACGCCCTCGGCGGCGTTGTAGTACGCCTGGGGCACGGCGGTGTTGGGCTTGTGGGAGCCGACCGGGCTCACGCCCTCGTACTTGTAGTAGATGCGGGCGGGGGTGTCGAGCAGCTTCTCGAGGCGGCGGGCGCGGTAGAGCGGCGAGGGCCGCCAGAGGCGGTAGACGTCGAGCACCTCACCCGGAATGTCGACATAGCGATCCGCCGTCACCTCCTGCGCGATGAGCGCCTGCGGGAACAGCGGGGCGAGGTCGTCGGGGCCGACGGGCTCGCGGGTGCCGGGGTGCAGCGGCGGCGGTGGCGGCTCCGGGAGGTCCGGCACGACGTTGTACCACTGGGTCGGCAGGTCGTCTTCGTCGAGAAGGTACTTCGTGCGGCCGGCCATGATGCGCCTCCCAAGGCAAGGGCTGAGCGAGAAGGGAGCAAGGGACCTTTGCTCCCGGAAAACGGTAGTAAAGCTCCCTTGCTTCGCAACAGAGTGAGCCATGAGGTTCCTGTGGGTGACGACTGCAGTGAAGGCCACCTTCACTGCGTTGAACGCAGTGAAGGTGGCCTTCACTGCGGCCGCACCACACTGCTGCCCGGTCCGGGAGAATGGGTCACGTGGGACGAACGATCGACTGGGCCGACGGGACCGTGGTGATCGTGGACCAGTGCGCGTTGCCTGCCGAGCACCGGCTGCTGCGGCTGGCCACGGTCGACGAGCTGATCGGCGCCATCCAGCGCCTCGCCGTGCGCGGCGCGCCCGCGCTCGGCGCCGCCGGTGCGCTCGGGGTTGCCCTCGCCGCTCACCGGCACGGCACCGACACCGCCGCCGTCCACGCCGACGCAGAGCGGCTCGCCACCGCCAGGCCCACCGCGGTCAATCTCCGCTGGGGGGTCGAGCGCGCGCTCGCGAAGCTGTCCGGCGGCACCGACGCCGTGCTCGCCGAGGCGCTGGCCATGCTCGACGAGGACGAGCGCGTCAACCGCGAGGCGTCCGCCCACGCCGCGCGGCTGCTGCTCGACACCTGCGCCCGCCGCCCGCTGCGCCTGCTGACCCACTGCAACACCGGCCGCCTCGCCACCGTCGACTGGGGCACCGCACTCGGCGTCGTCCGCCAGCTCCACGCCGACGGACAACTCGAGTATGTGCTCGCCGACGAAACCCGGCCCCTGCTCCAGGGCGCCCGCCTCACCGCGTGGGAGCTCGCGGAGGAGGCGATCCCCTACCGGCTCCTGCCCGACTCCGCCGCGGCCGCCGCGATGGCACGCGGACTCGTCGACGGCGTCGTGGTGGGCGCCGACCGCATCGCCGCGAACGGCGACACCGCCAACAAGATCGGCACCTACGGCCTCGCGCTCGCCGCCGCCCGCCACGGCCTGCCGTTCGTCGTCGTGGCTCCGTCGTCGACAGTCGACGCGAGCCTGCCCGACGGCGGGGCGATCGTGATAGAGGAGCGCGCCCCCGAGGAGGTCACCCACGTCGCGGGCAGCCCGGTCGCACCGAAGGACGCACCGGTTTTCAACCCGGCCTTCGACGTCACGCCCGTCGATCTGATCACCGCGGTCGTCACCGAGCACGGCGTGGTCGCGGGTACGGCACGGTGATTCGCTCGACCACCGTGCCCCGGAGTGCCTGCGGTCTCGCCGGGTGGAGACCGCCGTGGCCGCAAAACTCGACGGCAGGCTTTCAGCGCCCACCCCGTCGATCGAGCAGACAGGCGAGGAGCACGGCAGGCGCTCCATCCTGAGAGCAGCCGCGCCAGGGCCGGGCCTGGACACCGTCTGGCCGCGACTGTCCACCTCGGACCGCCGACTTCGGCCCGCGATGCGGGGTTGCGGCCGAGAGTCCAACCTGAACGGCTACCTGCGCAGGCTGCGCACGGCACCGACGCTCGACGCGCTCGCGCTCACGTGGTTCGGCCGCTGAGCAGCTTCTCGGTGTAGGCGGCCAGCCGGGCCGCGGCGCCGAGGTCGAGGGTTTTCAGTGACCTGCCGACGGGTGTGCCCCGGTCGATCGCGGACAGCGGTTCCGCCGGCGGCCGGTCGATCCACTCCACAATCGGCCGCACCGAGTCCGCCACCGGACGGGCGAAGGCCTTCGCGAGCAGCCCGAGCGCTCCCCGGACCACCGGGTGCGGGTGACCGTCCACCCCGCTGCGGGTGAACCCGGGGTGGTAGAGCACGTAGCGCGCCTTGCTCGCCGCCTGCTCGGCGAACCAGACACCCAGCAGGTCGTTCGCCCTGCCTGCCTGCAGCTGAGCACGCACCTGGCCGTAGCCGCGGGTGAGCTGGGGATCCTCCCAGTGGATCCGCCCCGCGGTGTTGCCCACCCCGGCTACGTTGACGATCACCGGGTCGGTGCCTGCGTCGAGCAGCGGGCGCAGCCCGTGGCTGAGCAGGTAGCGGCTCAGGTAGTACAGGGCGAACGTGGCCTCCAGGCCGTCCTCGGTCTCCCGCCACCTCGGGTTGACGCGGTTGGCGAACAACGCCAGCGCGTCGACGCTTTCGTGTTCCTCGCCGATCCGCGCGATCACCCGTTCCGTCTCCGCGATCGACGACAGATCGGCCCGCAGAAACCGGAGATTCGGGTTCGCGGCGTGGTCCAGCAGCGCGCGGCCCTTGGCGTCGCTGCTGCCGATCACGGTGACGTGGTCACCTCGCGAGAGCCGTTCCAGCGCGGTCGCGCGCCCCATGCCGTCGGTTCCACCGCTGATGATCACGGTCTTCCGTGGTTGGCTCGGCACGATTTCCCCCTAGGCTCGGCATCGACCGGCTCATCGTCGGCCGTCCCGCCGCGGACCGAAAGAAGGCAGTTTGATGTCCGGTACGAACACCGGTGTTCCCTCGGTACTCGCCCACGACCTACCTCGGCCGGTGCCCGTCGACGAGCTCGCCGCGTGCCCCGTGGGCGACGTGTTCCGCCGCGTGGGCGACAAATGGAGCATGCTGCTGGTGATTCTCCTCGGCACGCGCCCGCACCGGTACAACGAGCTGCACCGGGCAGTCGAAGGCATCAGCCAGCGAATGCTGACCCGCACGCTGCGCGGCCTGGAGGCCGACGGGCTGGTGTGGCGCGAGGTGCACCCGACGGTGCCGCCCGGCGTCGAGTACGGCCTCACGCCGCTGGGCCGCAGCCTGCTCGAACCGCTGTCGGCGCTGGCCGACTGGGCGGTGCGTCACGGAGCGGAGCTCAACAAGGACTAGGCGAACTGCACCGAACCGATCGGACTGAGCGTGCTTGCGTCGTGAACGAGCACTCCGCTCTGCGACACCGTCCACAACTCGTCGCCGAGTACCAGTGAGCGCAGGACCAGCGAACCGCCGCCGATCCGGCCGACCTCCGTGATGGAGCCGTCGCCCACCCGCAGCACGAGCGCGTCGGTGTCGGTGGGCAACACCAGCAGGCCCGTGGGCGGCCAGTAGAGGAAGGCGTGCGTGTCGGCCTCGACCTGCGCCATGCCGCCGGTGAGCCGGTGCTGGGCCAGCCGCACCGGCCTCGCCGCGTCGCCGACGTCGAACAGCGACACCTGCAGTCCGAGCGCCCGACCCTGGAGGTCGGCCTCCTGCCCGACGCCGATCAGCCGCCCCTCGCCTGCGGGATGCAGGTACGCCGAGTAGCCCGTGATCTTCAGCTCCCCCACGGCGCGGGGGCGCGCGGGATCGGTCAGGTCGAGGGTGTACAGCGGATCGGTCTGCCGGAACGTCACCACGTAGCCGACGGGGCCGAGGAACCGCACGGCGTAGATCCGCTCACCCCTGCCGAGGCCGCCGAGCGTGCCCACCGCGGTGAGCGTGCTTCCCTTGCTCGCCAGCACGGTCACCGTGTTGTCGGCACCGGTCATGGTCGCCACGCGGAGGTGACCGTCGTGTTCGGACATCGAGTACTGGTTCAGCAGCGCGCCGGGGGCAGACCCGGACGCGACGTGCCGGGCCGCGCCGGGCGAGGCGATGTCGAACTGGTGGATCGCGGTCCCCTGCGGCGCGCTGTGCGCGACGTAGAGGTTCGTGGCCGAGCCGTAGACGGTGGTGCCGTCGGCGGCGATCGCCACGGGGTCTCCGGTGCCGAGCGGGCCACCGAGCTCGAACGTCAGCACGGTGAGCAGCGACGTGCCGGGCTCGGGCGGGTGGTACACGTTCTCGCAGTCGACGAGCCTGCCGTGCGAACGCGTGCCCTGCGCGGTGGTGAGGTCGTAGGCGGGGAGCCAGTCGTCGATCGTCGTATCCGCGATCGCGTGGGGTTCCACGGGCGGCGGCTTCGGTTGCGAGCGCACCACGACGCGCGCCCTGCCACCGACGAGCCGCGCGTCGACGTACTCGCCGTCCACCGCGAGCGTGCCGACCGGACGCGCCGCGCCGGTGAGGTCGACGAGCGTCAGCTCGCGCTGCCCCACCACGAGCGCGCGGTCGCCGTCGACCAGCAGCTCGCCAGCCCAGCCGCCCGGCAGGTCCATTGTGGACGTGACGCGCCTGCTCGCCACGTCGATCACCCGCAGGCGCCCGTCGGCGACGGTGACCACGCGGCGGCCGTCGGTCTGCACGAGGTCGGGTTCCTCTACTCCGGCCTCGTGGTTGTTGGTGCCGGAATGCTGCTCCTTGGTGATCGAGCCGGGCGAGGCGGCCGGAGCCTCGGCCGGGATCGCCCCCCGCTGGAACACCCCGGGCCGGGGCTCCACCTGCTCGCTCTGCTCCCACTGGGTCAGCGCCGCGGCCCTGAACTGCTCCAGCGCGGCGTCGCACGAGCCGAACGCCACCAGTTCCACCGATGCGCCCCTCATCGGCGTCGGCCCAGCATCGGGAACCCCACACGACCCGATCGCGAACGCGCACGCGACGGCCAGCACACCCACAGCCCGTGGTCTCATGCCGCACTGGACGGAAGCATGACCCCGCCCGGTTGCACGCGTGCGAAAATGGCCCGATGCGCCAGATCGACACCGACCGCAACCTCGCGAAGAAGATCTTCGACGAGCTGAGGGGCGCGATCGTGAGCGGGGAGCTGACCCCCGGCGCCCTGTACTCGGTGCACGACCTGGCCGCGCGGCTCGGCGTCTCGCGCACGCCGGTCCGCGAGGCCCTGATCCAGCTCTCCGAGCGCGGCATGGTGCGCTTCGAGCGCAATCGCGGCATCCGCATCCTGCAGACGTCGCTGCACGACCTCGAGGAGGTCTTCGCGATCCGGTTGCTGCTGGAGGTTCCGGCGACGTTCCGGGCCACCGGCCAGCGCCCGCCCGGCTGGATCGAGGAGCTGAGTGGGCATCTCGCCGCCATGCGCGCCGCGGCCGAGCAGCACGACGAGGCCACTTTCATGGCCGCCGACCGGCGCTTCCACCAGGCCATCAACGCCGCTTCGGGCAACCTGCGGCTCGCCCACTACATCGACTCGCTGCGCGACATGGTGCTGGTGCGCGGCAACTCGACGGTCGACCGCTCCCGCACCATGCACGACATCCTCAGCGAGCACGAGGTGATCTTCGAGCTCATCGAGAACGGCAAGCCCCGCGAGGCCGCCGAGGCAATGCGCGCGCACCTGCTGCACACCGCCCGGCTGTTGCTGGGCCAGGAGGCGGACGCGGGCGAGACCGGCGACGCGCCGCTGCCCGAGCTCTCCCTCGACTGGACGAACTTCCCGGGCTGACCAGGGCAACCCCGGATGCAGTGAAGGCCACCTTCACTGCGCCCACCGGTCTCCCACCACCCAAACGGAGGCAAGGTGGCCTTCACTGCGTTCAACGCAGGCAAGGTGGCCTTCACTGCGGCCGGGACTTGACCAGTGGCATGCTACATGCCACTGTCCTCCCGTCGGGGTTCCGCGCTGCGCGAGGAGGCGCACATGACCGAGTACCTGAACGAGACCGTCTTCACCTGGGGAGCGACGCCGCTCAAGTTCGGCGCCGGAGCCGTCGACGAGATCGGCTGGGACCTGGCCCAGCTCGGCGCCGAGCGCGTGCTGATCGTCACCGATCCCGGCGTCGCCGCGACCGGCGTGCCACAGCGGGTCGCCGACGCCGCCAAGGCGGGCGGGCTCACCGTCGAGGTCTACGACCAGGTGCACGTCGAGCCCACCGACGTGAGCATCACCGAGGCGGTGGAGTTCGCGCGGCAGTCCAGCTGGGACGGTTTCATCGGCGTCGGCGGCGGTTCGTCGATCGACACCGCCAAGGCCATCAACCTGATGACCACCTACCCGGCGGACCTCTTCGACTACGTCAACAAGCCCATCGGCCATGGCAAGGCGCCCGCGGGCCCGCTCAAGCCGCTCGTCGCCGTCCCGACCACGGCGGGCACGGGCTCGGAGACCACGCCCGTGTGCATCATGGACTTCCTCGGGCTCAAGGTGAAGTCGGGCATCAGCCATCCGCGCCTGCGCCCGAGCATGGCCGTGATCGACCCGCTGCTGACGCTGTCGATGCCGCCCGAGGTGACCGCCGCGAGCGGCATGGACGTGCTCTGCCACGCGCTGGAGTCCTACACCGCGAAGCCCTACACGTCGTTCGCGCGGCACAAGCCGGAGAACCGCGTGGCCTACAACGGCTCCAACCCGATCTCCGACGCGTGGACCGAGCAGGCACTGCACCTGCTCGCGCGGTCCTTCCGCAAGGCGGTGCTGAACGGCGGCGACCTCGACGCGCGTACGGACATGATGCTCGCGGCGACGTTCGCGGGCATGGGCTTCGGCAACGCCGGCGTGCACATCCCGCACGCGTGCGCCTACCCCATCGCAGGGCGGGTGCGGGAGTACCGGCCGAACAACTACCCGCAGGACGAGGCGCTGGTGCCGCACGGCGAGTCGGTGTCGCTCACCGCGCCGGCCGCGTTCCGGTTCACCTACCCCACCGACCCGGCCAAGCACGTCCACGCGGCGCGCATCCTCGACCCGCACGCGCCGAGGCAGTCCAGTGACCGCGAGCAGCTGCCGTTCGTGCTGTCGTCGCTCATGCGCGACATCGGCATTCCCAACGGCATCGGCGGGGTCGGCTACGGCGAGGGAGACATCGACGCACTCGTGGAGGGCACCATGCAACAACAGCGGCTACTCGCCGTGGCGCCGAGGACAGTGCACGAAGAGGAGATCGCCGCGATCTTCGCCGACTCGATCGAGAACTGGTGAGCACGTTCGCCGCGGAGCTCGCGGAGGCCGTCACCGGCGAGGTGGAAAGCGACCGCACCGCGCGTGCGGTGTTCAGCATGGACGCGTCGAACTACCGGCACGTCCCGCGCGCGGTGGTGTTCCCTCGCTCGGCCGAGGACATCGAGGCCACGCTGCGGGTGTGCCGCGCGCACGGGGTCCCGATCACGGCGAGGGGCGCGGGCACGAGCATCGGAGGGCAGGCGCTCGGCGAGGGCGTGGTGCTCGACTACAGCCGTCACCTCAACCGGGTGCTGGAGATCGACCCGGTGAACCGCACCGCCAGGGTGCAGCCCGGCGTCGTGCTCGACACGCTGCGCGCGGAGGCGGCGCGGCACGGGCTCACGTTCGGCCCCGACCCGTCCACCCACAGCCGCTGCACGCTGGGCGGCATGATCGGCAACGACGCGTGCGGCTCGCATTCCGTGGCGTGGGGCCGCACCGCGGACAACGTCGTGTCGCTCGGGGTGCTGACCGCGGACGGCAAGCGGCTCACGATCGGCCCCTCGCTCGACGACGCCGGGCTGCGCGAGCGGCTGCGGGAGCTCGTCGACGGCAACCTGGCGCTGCTGCGCACGGGCTTTCCTGCGCTGCCCCGCAGGGTGTCCGGCTACGCGCTCGACGCGCTGCTGCCGGAGAACGGCTTCGACGTGGTGCGCTCGCTCGTCGGCACCGAAGGCACGTGCGTGCTGCTCACCGAGGCGACCGTGCGGCTCGTGCCCTCGCCCTCCGCGCGGGTGCTCGTGGTCGCCGGGTACGCCGACGACGTCGCCGCGGCCGACGCCGTGCCGCACGTGCTCCCGTTGCGGCCGTTGACGATCGAGGGCATGGGCGCCGACCTCATCGACACGCTCCTGGTGCGGGGCAGGCGCACGCCCGCGCTCGACCGGCTGCCCGAGGGAGGCGGCTGGCTGTTCATCGAGATCGGCGGCGACGACGCGGACAGCACGCTCGCGCGGGCCGAGGAGGTCGCCGAGACGCTGGGTGTGGAAACCGGCGCCGCCACGGTCATCGCGAGCGATCCCGCCGACATGCGCGGACTGTGGTCGATCCGCGAGGCCGCGGCCGGCATCGCGACACGGATGGCCGACGGTTCCGAGGCGTGGCCCGGCTGGGAGGACGCTGCCGTGCCGCCCGAGCAGCTCGGCTCGTACCTGCGCGGTTTCCGTGCCCTGCTGGAGAAACACGGCCTTCGCGGCGTTCCCTACGGCCACTTCGGCGAGGGCTGTGTGCACGTGCGCATCGACTTCCCGCTCACCACGGCCGAGGGCATCCGGCGGTTCCGGTCGTTCATGGAGGACGCCGCCGATCTCGTGGTCTCCCACGGCGGGTCGCTGTCGGGCGAGCACGGTGACGGGCAGGCGAGGGCCGAGCTGCTGCCGCGCATGTACCGCCCGGAGATCCTGCGCCTGTTCGAGGCGTTCAAGGACATCTGGGACCCGGAGAACCTGCTCAACCCCGGCAACCTCGTGCGCCCGCGCAAGCTCGACGCGGACCTGCGGTTCGACGGACCGCTGCGGCAACTGCCGGTGACGCTGAAGTATCCGCACGACGGCGGCAGCCTCGCCACGGCGACCCGGCGCTGCGTCGGCGTCGGCAAGTGCGTGGACACCTCCACGGGCGTGATGTGCCCGAGCTACATGGCCACCCGGCGCGAGGAGCACTCCACGCGCGGGCGGGCGCACCTGCTGTTCGAGATGATGCGAGGGGAGACGATCACCGACGGCTGGCGCTCGACCGAGGTGCGCGACGCGCTCGACCTGTGCCTGGCCTGCAAGGGCTGCCTCTCCGACTGTCCGGTCAATGTGGACATGGCCTCGTACAAGGCCGAGTTCCTGCACCAGCACTACGCGCGGCGCGTGCGCCCGCCGAGCCACTACTCGCTCGGCTTCCTGCCACTGTGGGCGCGGCTCGCCTCGGCGATGCCGCGCGTGGCCAACGGCGTGCTCGGTTCGCGCCTGGCGCCGCTGGTGAAGCGGCTCGGCGGGATCACGCCGGAACGCTCCCTGCCGGAGTTCGCGCCGACCACGCTGCGCAGGGCGCTGCGGAAGCGGCCGAAGCCCTCCGGGGACCGCCCGAGGGTGCTGCTGTGGCCGGACACGTTCACGAACTTCCTGTCCCCCGAGGTCGGCACGGCCGCGGTGCGGGTGCTGGAGTACGCCGGGTTCGACGTGGTGCTGCCGAAGGGCCCGGTGTGCTGCGGGCTGACGTGGATCTCCACGGGCCAGCTCGGCATCGCGCGCAGGCTGCTGCGCCGGACCCTGCGGGTGCTGGAGCCGGAGGTCGCGGCGGGCACGCCGATCGTGGGGCTGGAGCCGAGTTGTCTCGCCGTGCTTCGCCACGACGTGCACGACCTGCTCGACGACGCTCCGAAGCTCGACGCCACGACGCTCGCCGGCTTCCTGGAGACCCACGCTCCGGACGTCGAGTTCCCCACCGTCGACGCGAAGTCGATCACCCAGCAGCACTGCCACCAGCACGCGGTGGTCGGCAACGCCGCCGAGGAGCGCCTGCTCGCCAAGGTCGGCGTCGGCAACCGCACGCTCGACTCCGGCTGCTGCGGGCTGGCCGGCAACTTCGGCGTCGAGCGCGGGCACCACGAGGTGTCGGTGGCCGCGGCGAACCGGGTGCTCGTGCCGGAGGTCAACGCCGCGAGCGAGGACACGCTCGTGCTCGCCGACGGGTTCAGCTGCCGCACGCAGATCGGCGAGCTGACCGAACGCGAGGCGCTGCACCTGGCGCAGGTGCTCGACCGGGCGATCGCCGACTCGTCCCGCTGACCGGAACACCTGCCTTGCCCGCTCCCCCCGACCCCGCGAAGGTGCACGACATGGATACGAACGCGGTGAGCGACGTCGCTGCCCAGCTGCTGCAGGCCTACGAGACCGGCAAGCCCATACCGCCGATCATCGACAGCCACCCCGGCGCCACGGTCGGTGACGCTTACCGCATCCAGCAGGAACAGGTCCGCACGTGGCTCGCCGGCGGCGAGATGATCAAGGGCCACAAGGTGGGCCTGTCGTCGGCCGCCATGCAGGAGCAGATGGGCGTGGACCAGCCGGACTACGGCCACCTGCTCAGCGGCATGTTCCACCTGGAGCAGCAGCCCATCAGGACCGCGAACTTCCTGCAGCCGCGCATCGAGCCGGAGATCGCCTTCGTGCTCGGCAAGCCGCTGTCCGGACCCGGCGCGACCGTGGCCGACGCGGCGCGCGCGGTGGAGTTCGTCCTCCCCGCGCTGGAGATCGTCGACTCGCGCATCCAGGACTGGAAGATCTCGATCGTCGACACCATCGCCGACAACGCCTCGTCCGGCGGCGTGGTGCTGGGCAGCAAGCCGACGCCGCTGTCCGCCGTGGACCTCCGCCTGGTGGGGTGCACGCTGCACCAGCGGGGCGAGCTCGTGGCCACGGGCGCGGGCGGTGCGGTTCTGGGCTCACCGCTCAACTCCCTGGTGTGGCTCGCCAACACCCTCGGCCCGCACGGCGTCACCCTCGAAGCGGGCCACGTGGTACTGCCGGGCTCGATGACCAGGGCGTTCCCCGTCTCCGCTGGCGACACGGTGGTCGCCAACATGGCCGGGCTGGGCAGCGTCACCGCGGTCTTCGACACGCCCGAATGAGACCTTCTCCACAAATTCGCTGACTTCGACGTGTCGTGGGGTTGAATTACGGGCAACCACCCGGTATAGGGGCCGGGACAGTTCGACCGAGGAGGCACGATGCCTCACGACAGCAGTGACTCAGACCTGAATCATCGCGAGCGCGCCACCCTGCAGGCAGTGGCACAGGGCGGCGCGGAGATGACCAGTAGCTGCGAGCCGGATCTGTTCATCGACGGGCTCGCCTGCTGCGACCAGGCCACGGCGCACAACCTCGCCAGGCGCGGTCTCGTCGCCCCCGCGATTCCCGGACGCCCTGGCCAGCGCGTACCCGCCGTGCTCACCGAAGCGGGCCGCGAAGCACTGGATCTCGCGGGCACACCCACCGTCGCCGCCTGATTCGGCAAGCGCCGCAAGCGCAGGGGAAACGGTAAACGGAAGGTCAAGACCGCACCGTCGTCGCAGGTCAGGACCTTTCGGACGAGGAAGGACACCTGCCGGGGTCCGCGTCAATCCTCCAGTGTTGTTTCCCACGTGCAACGCTCGCCCTATCCCGATAACGGCGATTTCACACTACTGTCATAAGACCGGCGAACCCGGGAGCATTTGGCGCGCGCCGGAACTGGCGGGAGAAACCCCTGCCTCCGCGCCGCGCTGCTCGACGCGAGCCGCACAAAGGAGTGTGGTCGAAAACCGGCGATATGCGCGCCCACTACGGGCTGAACGCCATCGCCACTCCCCTGACTGACCATCGCGATTTCGGGCCGGACCGTTAGCCGGATGGGACTCACCCATCCGGCTGACAGCCCGGCCCGATCGTGCCGAGCCAAGGAGGGCGGCAAGCCGTGACCCGCCACGCACCGCACAAGCCGAGCGAGGGCTTGTACGACAAGCAGTACGAGCACGACGCCTGCGGCGTAGCCTTCGTCGCCGATCTCTCCGGCCGCAGAGACCACGAGATCGTGCGCAAGGCGCTCGTCGCCCTGCGCAACCTCGAGCACCGCGGTGCCCGTGGAGCCGAACCCGAGACCGGGGACGGCGCGGGAATCCTGATCCAGGTCCCGGACGCGTTCTTTCGCGAGGTCGTCGACTTCGAGCTGCCCGAGGCGGGTGCCTATGCCGTCGGCACGGCGTTCCTGCCCGTCGACCCCGAGGCGCGCGGCAAGGCCATGTCCACCATCGAGCGCATCGCCGCCGAGGAGCACATGCGCGTCCTCGGCTGGCGCGACCTGCCCGTGGACACCGACCACGTCGGCCCGACCGCCGCGACGACCATGCCGCACTTCGCGCAGGTCTTCCTGGCCCCGCAGCGTGACGACGTCACCGGGCTCGCCCTCGAGCGCGCCGCGTTCTGTGTGCGCAAGCGCGCCGAGCACGCGCTGACCGAGCAGGAGGTCTACTTCCCCAGCCTGTCGGCGCGCACGATCGTCTACAAGGGAATGCTCACGGAGCCCCAGGTCGAGCGGTTCTTCACCGACCTCACCGATCCGCGCGTCACCAGCGCCATCGGCCTGGTGCACTCGCGCTTCTCCACCAACACGTTCCCTTCGTGGCCGCTCGCGCACCCGTACCGCTACGTCGCGCACAACGGCGAGATCAACACCCTGCGCGGCAACCGCAACTGGATGGACGCCCGCGAGTCGCAGCTCGCGACCGACCTCATCCCCGGTGACCTGCAGCGGATCTACCCGGTGATCACGCGCGGCGCGAGCGACTCCGCCTCGTTCGACGAGGTGCTGGAGCTGCTCCACCTCGGCGGCCGATCGCTGCCCCACGCGGTGCTGATGATGATCCCGGAGGCATGGGAGAACCACGAGGAGATGGACCCCGCCCGCCGGGCGTTCTACGAGTTCCACGCCACGCTCATGGAGCCGTGGGACGGCCCCGCGCTCGTGTCGTTCACCGACGGCACGCAGATCGGCGCCGTGCTCGACCGCAACGGCCTCCGCCCCGCGCGCTACTGGGTCACCGAGGACGGGCTCGTCGTGCTGGCCAGCGAGGTCGGCGTGCTGGAGCTCGACCAGTCCACGATCGTCCGCAAGGGCAGGCTCGAGCCGGGCCGCATGTTCCTCGTCGACACCGCGGAGGGCCGGATCGTCGAGGACGAGGAGATCAAGAGCGAGCTGGCCTCGCAGCACCCGTACGACGAGTGGATCGAAGCGGGCGTGCTGCGCCTCGAGGACCTGCCCGAGCGCGAGCGCGAGGTGCCGACGCACTCGTCGCTGGTCCGCAGGCAGCAGGCTTTCGGCTACACCGAGGAGGAGCTCAACGTCCTGCTGGAGCCGATGGCCCGCTCGGGCGCTGAGCCGATCGGCTCGATGGGCAACGACTCGCCGCTGGCTCCGTTCTCGAGCGGGTCGAGGCAGCTGTTCGACTACTTCATCCAGCTGTTCGCACAGGTCACCAACCCACCGCTGGACGCGATCCGCGAGGAGCTCGTCACCGCGCTCGGCACCCAGCTCGGCTCGGAGCCGAACCTGCTGGAGGCCGGGCCAGAGCACTGCCGCAAGATCGTGCTGCCCTTCCCGGTGCTGGACAACGACGAGCTGGCCAAGCTCGTGCACGTCAACGACGACGGCAACCTGCCGGAGTTCCAGGCGCACACCGTGCACGGCACCTACGAGGTCGCGGGCGGCGGCGAGGCGCTGGTGCGCAGGCTCGACGAGATCCGCGCCGAGGTGTCGGAGGCGATCGCGGGCGGTGCCCGGCTGATCGTGCTGTCCGACCGGGGCACCGACGCCGAGCACGCGGCGATCCCGTCGCTGCTGCTGACCGGCGCCGTGCACCACCACCTGGTGCGGGAGAAGAGCCGCACTCAGGTGGGTCTGATCGTCGAGGCGGGCGACGCCCGCGAGGTGCACCACATCGCGCTGCTGATCGGCTACGGCGCGGCCGCGGTGAACCCGTACCTGGCGATGGCGACCGTGGAGGAGATGGCCGAGCAGGGCCGTATTCCCGGCGTCACGGCCAAGGAGGCCACGCGCAACCTCATCAAGGCCCTCGGCAAGGGTGTTCGCAAGACGATGTCCAAGATGGGCGTCTCGACCGTCGCCTCCTACACGGGTGCGCAGATCTTCGAGGCCATCGGGCTCGGCGAGGAGGTCATCGAGGCCTGCTTCACCGGCACCACGTCCCGCCTCGGCGGGGTGGGCTTCGACCTGCTGGCCCGCGAGGTCGCCGAGCGGCACCGCCGCGCGTTCCCCTCCGACGGCGTGCGCGCGTCGCACCGGGAGCTGGAGACCGGCGGCGACTACCAGTGGCGCCGCGAGGGCGAGCCGCACGTGTTCAACCCGCAGACCGTCTTCAAGCTGCAGCACTCCACGCGCAGCGGGAAGTACGAGATCTTCAAGGAGTACACGAAGTCCGTCGACGACCAGGCCGAGAGGCTGATGACGCTGCGCGGTCTGTTCGGCTTCAAGGAGGGCGTGCGGCCGCCGGTGCCGATCGAGGAGGTCGAGCCGGTCTCCGAGATCGTCAAGCGGTTCGCGACGGGCGCCATCTCCTACGGCTCGATCTCGCAGGAGATGCACCAGACGCTGGCGATCGCCATGAACCGGCTGGGCGGCAAGTCCAACACCGGTGAGGGCGGCGAGGACCCGGAGCGGCTCTACGACCCCGAGCGGCGCAGCGCCGTCAAGCAGGTCGCGAGTGGACGGTTCGGGGTGACGAGCGAGTACCTCGTCAACGCCGACGACATCCAGATCAAGATGGCGCAGGGCGCCAAGCCCGGCGAGGGCGGGCAGCTGCCCGGCGGCAAGGTGTACCCGTGGATCGCGAAGACGCGGCACTCGACGCCGGGCGTTGGGCTGATCTCCCCGCCGCCGCACCACGACATCTATTCGATCGAGGACCTTGCGCAGCTCATCCACGACCTGAAGAACGCCAACCCGCGTGCCCGCATCCACGTGAAGCTGGTGTCGGAGGTCGGTGTCGGCACGGTCGCGGCGGGCGTGTCCAAGGCCCACGCGGACGTGGTGCTGATCTCCGGGCACGACGGCGGCACCGGCGCCTCGCCGCTGTCGTCGATCAAGCACGCCGGCGGCCCGTGGGAGCTGGGCCTGGCGGAGACGCAGCAGACGCTGCTGGCCAACCGCCTGCGCGACCGGATCGTCGTGCAGACCGACGGCCAGCTCAAGACCGGCCGCGACGTGGTGATCGCCGCGCTGCTCGGCGCGGAGGAGTTCGGTTTCGCCACCGCTCCGCTCGTGGTGTCGGGCTGCATCATGATGCGCGTGTGTCACCTCGACACGTGCCCGGTCGGCGTCGCGACGCAGAACCCCAAGCTGCGCGAGAAGTTCTCCGGCAAGGCCGAGTACGTGGTGAACTTCTTCGAGTTCATCGCGCAGGAGGTGCGGGAGTACCTGGCGGCGCTGGGCTTCCGGTCCGTCGCCGAGGCCGTCGGCCACGCCGAGATGCTCGACACGCGCAAGGCCGTCGAGCACTGGAAGGCGTCGGGGCTCGACCTTTCGCCGATCTTCCACGTGCCCGAGCTGGAGCCGCGCGCGGCGCGGCACCAGGTGGTCGCGCAGGACCACGGCCTGGACAAGGCGCTGGACAACACGCTGATCCAGCTCGCCGAGGGCGCACTGTCCTCCGGCGACAAGGTGCGGCTCGAACTACCGGTGCGCAACGTGAACCGCACCGTCGGCACCATGCTCGGCTCTGAGCTGACCAAGCGCTGGGGCGGCGAGGGCCTGCCCGACGACACGATCGACATCACCTTCACCGGCACCGCGGGGCAGTCGTTCGGCGCGTTCGTGCCGAAGGGCATCACGCTGCGGCTGCTCGGCGACGGCAACGACTACGTCGGCAAGGGCCTCTCCGGTGGCCGGATCATCGTGCGCCCGCCGAAGGAGTCGCCGATCACCGCCGAGGAGCACATCATCGCGGGCAACGTGATCGGCTACGGCGCCACGAGCGGCGAGCTGTTCCTGCGCGGCAAGGTCGGCGAGCGGTTCTGCGTGCGCAACTCGGGCGCGCTGGCCGTCGTCGAGGGTGTCGGCGACCACGGCTGCGAGTACATGACCGGCGGCAAGGTCGTCGTGCTCGGCGCGACGGGCCGCAACTTCGCGGCGGGCATGTCGGGCGGCATCGCCTACGTGCTGGACCTGAGGCTGGGCCGCGTCAACCGCGAGATGGTGGACCTCGACGAGCTCGACCAGGCCGACGCTGACTTCCTGCGCGAGGCCGTGGAGCGGCACTACGCCGAGACGGAGTCGGCCGTCGCGCACAAGCTGCTCACCGACTGGGAGTCCGCACTGTCGCGGTTCGCGAAGGTCATGCCCAAGGACTACAAGCGTGTCCTGCAGGCTCAGGCTGCGGCCGAGCGCGACGGCAGGGACGTGAACGAAGCGATCATGGAGGCCGCACATGGCTGACAATTGCGAAGCCCCGGCCATGTCGGCCGACCGGGCGCGGGTGTCCCGCAAGACACAGGAGGCCGCACATGGCTGACCCCAAGGGTTTTCTCACCACGAAGCGGGAGACGCCGAAGTCGCGCCCGGTCGACATCCGGATCAAGGACTGGCGTGAGGTCTACGAGGACTTCGAGCGGACCAAGCTCAAGGACCAGGCCGGCCGGTGCATGGACTGCGGCATCCCGTTCTGCCACCAGGGCTGCCCGCTGGGCAACCTGATCCCGGAGTGGAACACGCTCACGTGGCGCGACGACTGGCGCGACGCGATCGAGCGGCTGCACGCCACGAACAACTTCCCCGAGTTCACCGGCACTCTGTGCCCCGCGCCGTGCGAGACCGCGTGCGTGCTGGGCATCAACGACGACCCGGTGACCATCAAGCGCGTCGAGATCTCGATCATCGACCGCGCGTGGGAAGAGGGCTGGGTGACCCCGCAGGTGCCCGAGACCCGCACCGGCAAGAAGGTCGCCGTGGTGGGCTCCGGCCCGTCGGGGCTGGCGGCGGCGCAGCAGCTGACGCGGGCCGGGCACGACGTGGTGGTGTTCGAGCGGGCCGACGCGATCGGCGGCCTGCTCCGCTACGGCATCCCCGAGTTCAAGATGGAGAAGCACCGCCTCGACCGCAGGCTGGAACAGATGCGGGCCGAGGGCACGGAGTTCCGCGCGGGCGTGAACGTCGGCGAGGACGTCACGGTCGAGCAGCTTCGCTCCGAGTACGACGCCGTGGTGCTCGCGGGCGGCGCGACGGCGTGGCGCGACCTGCCGGTCCCCGGCCGTGAGTCGGCCGGCGTGTACCAGGCGATGGAGTACCTGCCGTTCGCCAACCGCGTCGCGGCCGGCACGCTCGACACCCCGCCGATCACCGCCGAGGGCAAGGACGTCGTGGTGATCGGTGGCGGCGACACCGGCGCCGACTGCGTCGGCACCGCGCACCGGCAGGGCGCGAGGTCGGTGACGCAGCTGGAGATCATGCCGAAGCCGCCGCAGTCGCGTTCGGACGCTCACCCGTGGCCGATGTACCCGATGATCTACCGGGTCTCCTCGGCGCACGAGGAGGGCGGCGAGCGGCTGTACTCGGTGAACACGCAGGAGTTCCTCGCCGACGACGAGGGCAACCTGCGGGCGCTGAAGCTGGTGGAGGTGCGCAACGAGGGCGGCAGGTTCATGCCCGTCGAGGGCACCGAGCGGGAGCTGCCCGCGCAGCTGGTGCTGCTGGCGATGGGCTTCGTCGGCCCGCAGCGCGAGGGCCTGCTCGAGCAGCTCGGCGTGGAGCTGGACGAACGCGGCAACGTCAAGCGCGACGCGTCCTACAAGACGAGCGTGGACAACGTTTTCGTGGCCGGTGACATGGGCCGCGGTCAGTCGCTGATCGTGTGGGCCATCGCGGAGGGCCGCTCCGCGGCCGCGGGCGTGGACGCCCACCTCACGGGCCGCGACGTGCTCCCGAGGCCGATCGCCCCCACGGACCGTCCGATCGCGTAACCCCTACGCCGGGGCGGGCTGGAGGTCGAGTGTGCCCGCCTTGGCGGAGGCCACCAGGTCGTGCCACTGGTCGAGGCTCATCTGGATGCGCTGGCCGAAGTCGTCGGTGATGACGACGCGCTTGTCCTCCGGCGCGTCGTGGTCGACGAACAGCTCGGGGCAGCCGCAGTTGCAGTTGCCGCAGAACGTGGCGATGTGCTGGGCCATGTAAGCCTCCTCGAAGTGCGTGCCGGGAAGTCGGCGGACACCGGGCCGGTGAGGCCATGCGGGACGGACCGGCCCGGTGTGGTCCGACGCCAGAGCAAGTCGTGCGGCGGCGCGCTCGGGTTCCGGCTCGCCCGATGATCACCCGTTCGTGGCCGTTCGTTCCGCGGCGCGTCACCAGAGGGCCAGCGCACGTGGTGAAGCTGGCGACGTGAACCCCACCGCTGGAACGCCCGACGTCTCCCGTCGCCTGCTGTTGCAGGCCGCAGTCGGCACCCCCGTCGCCCTCGCCGCCACCGCGTCGCTGGGCGCCGCGCCCGCCGAGGCCGCGGGCGGCACTCCCGCCGACGCGACCGTGCCCCGCTTCTCGATCGCCGTCCTTCCCGACACTCAGTACCTGATCGACGAGGGCGGTTCGGACCCAGAGCCCGTGCGGGAGGCGCTGAGCCACGTGGTGCGCAGCCGCAAGGACGCGGGCATCGTCTTCCTCGCCCACCTCGGTGACGTCACCGAACACGGCACCGAAGCCGAGATGCGCACCGCCGACCGCGTCTTCGACGCGATCCACGGCAAGCTGCCCTACAGCGTGCTCGGCGGCAACCACGACGTGAGCGGCACCGACGACGAGCGCGGCGACACACCGTACCTGCGCACGTTCGGCCCGCGCCGGTTCGCCCGGATGAGCACCTACGGCGGCTCGTCGCCGAGCGGCTACAACAGCTACCACGTGCTCTCCGGCGGGGGCCGCCGCTGGCTGCTGCTCGCCCTCGACTGGCGCGTCTCCGACGCGGGAATCCGCTGGGCGCAAGGGGTTCTCGACCAGCACCCCGAGCTGCCCGCGATACTGACCACCCACGACCTCGTGTGGGGCGAGGAGGACGGCGGGGCAGGGCTCTCGGCGCACGGGCAGCGGCTCTGGAACGGACTGATCAGGGGCAACGACCAGATCTTCCTCGCACTCGGCGGGCACTACTGGCCGACCGGGCGGACCACGCTCACCAACGACCACGGCAACCCCGTGCACCTGCATCTCACCAACTACCAGGACCGCTACTACGGCGGCGCCGGAATGATCCGGCTGTACTCGTTCGACCTGGCGCGTGGCATGGTCGACGTGACGACGTACTCGCCGTGGCTGCTGGCCAAGGACGCGCGCAAGCGCACGCCGCTCGAGGCCGAGACCGTCGAGCTGACCGACGAGCGCGAACGGTTCAGCGTCGAGATCGACTTCGACCGCCGGTTCGCGTCGTTCGCGCCCGTGGTGCCGCCGCCGTCGCGGCCTGCGCCGGACGTGCTCGTGAAGGGCACCGTGGCGTACTGGCGGTTCGACGCCTCCGGCCTGTCCGCGGCAGGCACCGACGGGGGACCGATCGCACCGGGGACGATCGCGCGCGACCTCACGGGCAACGGCAACGACCTGACCGCCGAGCGCCTGCACGCGAGCGCGGCGGACGTGCTCACGTGGTCGGCCGAGCACCACCACGACCAGCCCGCGCACGCGAGCCTGCGCTTCGACGGTGGCAAGAGCCCCGACCGCGGCGCGGTGCTGCGGGCGGCGCCGAACGCCCCGATCAACTCGATGACGTTCGAGTCCGGCTACACGATCGAGACCTTCCTCAAGCTGCCGCGGCCGTTCGAGGGCGACCACGCGTGGATGGGCGTCCTCAGCTGGGAGGGCAGGGCGGGCGACGCGGGCAAGACCAGCGGCTGGTCCGACGACGAGCCAACGTGCAGCCTCAACCTCTCCGGCGAGCGGTTCCTGCAGTTCGTGGTGTACCCGACGGACGTGGACGCGGACCCGACGTCGTGGAGCCACGCGGTGCCGGTCGGAAGGTGGATGCACGTCGCGGTGGTGAACGACGGCAGGCAGACGGTGCTCTACGTCGACGGCTCCCGCATCGCGCGCAACGCGGCGGAGCGGTCGAAGGGCATCACTACGCTGGGCAAGCCGTTCGCGATCGGCGGCACGCAGTTCGCCGAGCGCTACGGGCAGGGTTTCTACGGCTGGATCGGCGACACCCGGATCGTGGAGCGGGCGCTACGCCCGAGTCAGTTCCTCACGGCCCGGTAGTACGACATCCGGGTGAAAATGTGAACTGGGGCACACGCCCACGGGCACCGGCGCGACCTCTCGGCAGAGGCGTGGCGTTTCCGCTCTGGGGGGAGTCCAGGCACGCCGCGCCACTGGGGAGGGGAGTTCCACCGTGCCCGTGGACCTGACCAAGCCGCTGTCGTGGAAGTCCGCGCAGGGCGACGAGGCCACCATGTTGGCCGAGCTGCAGCCGAACATCGTCAAGCCGCACGTCCGCGATCACCTGTCCGTCCTCTTTGTCCGGTTCGACGACGCCGGCGAGGCGCGCGGCTTCCTGAGCGCCCTCGCCGGGCTGATGAAGTCGGCGAAGGCGCACCTGGAGGAGGTCGAGACCTTCAAGGTCTCGCACACCGGCGGCACGCCCTACGTCGGTGTGGGGCTGTCGCGGACCGGCTACGAGGCGCTGGGCATCACCGCCGCGCCGGCGGACCCGTCGTTCCGCCTCGGCATGCGCGACCCGCTGACCCGCGAGAAGCTCGCCGATCCGCCCCGGTCGAGCTGGGACGTCGCCTACCGGGACCGGATCGACGCGGTGGTGCTCGTGGGGGCGGACACCGACGCGGCGCTGACGGCCGAACGCAACGAGGTGCTGCGCCTCGTGCCCGACTCGGTCTACGTGCTTGGCGAGGAGACCGGACTGTCCAGAGTGAACGAACGCGGCGAGGGCATCGAGCACTTCGGCTACGTCGACGGCCGCAGCCAGCCGCTGTTCCTCACCGAGGACATCGACGCCGAGAAGCACACGACGGACGGCGTCAACGAGTGGGACCCCTCGGCGCCGCTCGGGCAGGTGCTCGTCGCCGACCCGGCGGCGCCGGACCCGTCGGTCCACTTCGGAAGCTACTTCGTGTTCCGCAAGCTGGAGCAGAACGTGCGCAGGTTCAAGCAGGCCGAGTCCGACCTCGCCGACGCGCTCGGCCTGACCGGTGACGACCGCGAGCGCGCCGGGGCGATGCTCGTCGGCCGCTTCGAGGACGGCACGCCGCTGACGTCCAACAGCGGGCCCGGTTCGCACAGCCCGGTCGGCAACGACTTCAGCTACGACAGCGACGACCTGGGCCAGAAGTGCCCGTTCCACGCGCATATCCGCAAAACGAACCCGCGTGGCTCTGGCGGGTTCGAGGATCCCGCCGACGAGCGCAGGCACCTCATGGCTCGGCGGGGCCAGACCTATGGCGAAAGGGCCGACGATCCGAACGGCGGCGAGCCGATCCGGGCGAGGCCCACGGGCGGTGTCGGACTGCTGTTCATGGCGTTCAACTCCGACCTCGGCGACCAGTTCGAGTTCACGCAGCAGATCTGGGCGAACAACACAGAGTTCCCGCGCGTGCCGGAAGGCACCAAACCACCCGGGCTCGATCTGGTGATCGGACAGGGACCCCGCCCGGAGACCACCTACGCACCGGCCTGGGGACGGAACGGAGCGACGCCCGCGGACCCCGCGGCACAGGCGGTGACGATGAAGGGCGGCGAGTACTTCTTCATGCCGTCCTTGGCATTCCTGCGAAACCTGTGAGGCTGAGCGGCCTTTCACATCACGTTGACACGGGAGCGCCCCCGAACTTAGCCTCGGTGGGCTGCGCGATGGCGGATGGAAGCCGGTGAGATTCCGGCACGGTCGCGCCACTGTGACCGGGTTCGCCCCGGGAGTCAGACCCACCGCCGTCGCAACCGTTCCACGAAGGGCCGCATGTAGCCCGAGGAGGTTTCCGATGTCGCAGGCGAGTGTCGCCACCCCGCGCCCCGTTCACATCCGGATCCCGTTGCGGGAGATCGTTCCGTGGGCGATCTTCGCCGGCGTGCTCGCGCTGCTCGTGCTGTTCTTCGTGAGCACGGAGGCCGGTGCCGTGGAGTTGTTCGGCACCAACGGTTTGATCCACGAGTTCGTGCACGACGGCAGGCACCTGCTGGCCTTCCCCTGCCACTGACGGCAGGCGGCCATGATGAGGACCCTGCTGGTCCGCGGGTTGCTCGCGGGCCTGGTCGCCGGTGTGCTCGCGACAGGTTTCGCCTACTTCTTCGGTGAGCCATCGGTGGATGCCTCGATCTCCATCGAGGAGGCCGGAACGTCGGCGCACGGCCATGAGCACAGTGGACCCGCCGACACCGGGCACGGCCACGGCCACGAGGAGGCACTCGTCAGCCGGGGCACGCAGAGCACGATCGGTCTGCTCACGGGTGTCGGCGCGTACGCGCTCGCGGTGGGCGGGCTGTTCGCGATCGCGTTCGCCGTGCTCCACGGCCGCGTGGGCGCTCTCCGGCCACGCCTGACGTCGGCGCTGCTGGCCGCGGGCGCGTTCGTGGTCGTGGTGCTGGTTCCGTTCCTGAAGTACCCGGCGAATCCACCCGCGGTCGGCCAGAGCGGGACGATCGGCGACCGCACGAGCCTGTATTTCGCGTTCGTCGCACTGTCACTGACGGTCGCGCTCATCGCCGTGGGTGCGGGCCACGCGCTCGCGGGGCCGCTCGGCGCGTGGCGAGGAGGACTGCTGGCGATGGGCGCCTACGTGGTGGTGATGGCCGTCGCCGCCGCGCTCATGCCGGTGATCGACGAGGTGCCGGACGGCTTCCCCGGCTCGACGCTGTGGACGTTCCGCACCGCTTCGCTGGCGACCCAGCTCGTGCTGTGGACCGCGCTGGGGCTGGTGTTCGGCGCACTGGCGGAGCGGGTGCTGCGGCCTGGCGCCGCCCCGGCGCCCGCCGAGGCGCCCGCGGAAGCAGGCCGGCGATAAGCCCGCGCCGACAGCGACGGCACCCGGTTCGGAGGCCCGCAGTGAAGGCCACCATGCCTGCGTCCAACGCAGTGAAGGTGGCCTTCACTGCAACGCGCAGGCTGCCCCACGCCGGCCCGCCCTACCCCCAAGGCTCAGCGCCAAGCCGACAGCGCCGCGGCTGCCCCGAGTGCGGCGAGGCCGACCAGCCGCGACAGCCGCACGGACCGCCGCAGGTCAGCGGTCCCCGGCGCGGGTCCGTCGCCGAGCGTGCCCCGGTTCTCACTCCTGCCGCCGTAGCTGTTGGTGCCACCGAGCCGCACGCCGAGCGCCCCCGCGAACGCGGCCTCGACCGGCCCCGCGTTGGGACTCGGGTGCCGCGCCGCGTCGCGGCGCCACGCCCGCAACGCCCGTGCGGGACGCCCGCCGACGAGCGGCGCGGCCGCCGCCGCGGCCACCGCGCTCAGCCGCGCCGGCACGAGGTTGGCAACGTCGTCGGCCCGCGCCGCCGCCCAGCCGAAGCGGACGTGCCGTGGCGAGCGGTGCCCCACCATCGCGTCGAGCGTGTTGAGCGCCCGGTAGCCGAGCAGGCCGGGCAACCCGGCGAGGCCGCCCCACACCAGCGGCGCGACCACGGCGTCGGACGTGTTCTCCGCTATCGACTCGGTCGCCGCCCGCGCCAGCCCGCCTGCGTCGAGCGCCGTCGCGTCGCGCCCGCAGAGGTGCGACAGGCGCGCACGGGCCGCCGGCAGGTCACCGGAGTCGAGCAGGCCCGCCATCGCCTCGCCCTCCGCGGCCAGCCCTCTCCCGCCCAGTACGGCCCACGTGGCGGTGGCCGTGACGGCGAAACGGGCCAGCGGCCTGCGAGCCGTCAGTGCTTGCGCCACCGCCCCGGCGCCGGCCGCGGCACCGACGCACGCCCCCGCGTACACGAGTCCTTTTTGCCGGGAATCTGCCCACATGCGCCGTTCGAGCGCATCGGCGGCCCGGCCGAACACCGCCACGGGATGACCTCGCCGCGGATCGCCGAAGATCGCGTCGGCCGCATAACCTGCGACGATCCCGGCAGCGGTGACACATTGGGAACGGAGCACAGCGCGAACCCTAGCCCGTCGGCAAGAATGCCGACCATGATGAACGATCCGAGGCGGCGGCTCACCGAGGCCGTGGCCGGGCGGCTCGAGGCCGGAGCCGCGCTGCTGCGCCGCTACGGGCGCCGCGCCCAGGGCAACGGCAGGACGTTGATCCTGGGCGGGGTCCGCTCGGGCAAGTCCCGGCACGCCGAGCAGCTCATGGCTCGCCACCCCTACGTCGTTTACGTCGCCGCAGGCCTCCCCCCGAGCGATGACGACCCCGAGTGGGCCGCGCGGGTCGCGGCGCACCGCGCCCGCAGACCGGTGTCGTGGCGGACCGTGGAGACCGCCGACCTCGCCGGCGCCCTCCGGGAGGCGAGATCGCCGGTGCTCATCGACTGCCTCGGCACGTGGGTGAGCCGCGTGCTGGACGAGGTCGGCGCCTGGCAGCAGGAGGACGGCTGGGAAGCGCGCCTCGACGAACGCCTGCAGACCTTCGTCGACGTCTGGCAGGCCACCACGGTTCCGGTCGTGGCAGTGAGCAACGAGGTCGGCAGCGGGGTCGTCCCGCCGACCGTGTCCGGCCGGATCTTCCGCGACGTGCTCGGCGCCCTCAACACCGCTGTCGCGGCGCATTCGGACACCGTGCGCCTCGTGGTGGCCGGCCGGGCTCTGGACCTGAGATAGGAGACATCACGGTGACGACAGCCGGTTCCCCCGAGATCCCTCGCATCACCGCGCTCGACGAGAGCGCGCGGCGGCTCGCCCGCGAGCGCATCGACGGCCTCGTGAAGCCGCTCGGCGCGCTGGGCAGGGTCGAGGACCTCGCTGCCTGGCTGTGCGCCGCGCACGGCGCCGTCCCACCCCGCCCGCTCGACGACGTGCGCGTGGTCGTCTTCGCGGGCGACCACGGGGTGTCGGCGTCGGCGGCCGTGTCCGCCTATCCACGCGAGATCACCGCCGCGATGGTGCGGGTGTTCCTGTCCGGAACCAGCGGCGTGAGCGTGCTCGCCCGGCAGGTGGGCGCACACGTCCGCGTGCTCGACATCGCCGTGGACGGCGACCTCGACGACGTGCCCGCCGAGGTCCGCGCGTTCAAGGTCCGCCGCGGCTCGGAGCCCATCGACACCGCTGACGCGCTCGCCTCCGGCGAGGCCGAGCGTGGGTTCGCCGCGGGCCGCGCCGTCGCCGACGAGGAGATCGACGCGGGTGCCGACCTGCTCATCCCCGGCGACATGGGCATCGGCAACACCACGATCGCCTCCGCGCTCGTCGCCGCGACCCTGGGCGTGCCCGTCCCCGAGGTCGTGGGCGCGGGGACCGGCGTCGACGACGACGGCCGGGCCCGCAAGGTCGCCGTGATCGAGGCGGCGCTCGCCCGCGCGGGCGAGCGCGTGCGGGACCCGTTCGGGCTGCTCACCGCGCTCGGCAGCGCGTGTGCCGCCGCGACCGCCGGGTTCCTCGTGCAGGCGGCGGTCCGCGGGGTTCCCGTGCTGCTGGACGGCGTGTTCTCCGGTGCCGCAGCCCTCGTCGCCAGGGAGATCGCTCCGGAGGCCGCACCGTGGTGGCTCGCGGGTCACCGGTCGACCGAGCCCTCGCAGGCGTTCGCCCTCAAAGCGCTCGGGCTGGAGCCGATCCTGGACCTCGGACTCCGCCTCGGTGAGGGCAGCGGCGCCGTGCAGGCCGTGCCGGTGCTGCGCGGGGCACGGGCTGTGCTCGCCGAGATGGGGCGGCTCGCCGACCTTGCCTGACGCGCTCCGGATGGCGCTGGGCACGCTGACGGCGTTGCCGGTGCCCGCACCACGCAGGATCGACCGCCGGGTGGCGGGCACCGCGATGCTGCTGTCGCCCGTCGCCGCCTTGCCGCTCGCCGCGCTCGCACTCGGCGTGGTGCTGCTCGGTGACCTCGCTGGGCTGCCGCCACTCGGCACGGCGGCGCTCGCGGTGGGGGCCGTCGCGCTCGGCACCAGGGGCCTGCACCTGGACGGGCTCGCCGACACCGCCGACGGCCTCGGCCTAGCCGCGAAGGCCCGCCTCTCCCCCGAGTCGGACGGGCGTGAGCGGGCGCTGGAGATCATGCGAAGGGGCGATTCCGGGCCTGCCGGCATCGCGACCCTCGTGCTGGTGCTCGTGCTTCAGTGTGCGGCGCTCGCCGGTGCCGTCGCCGAGGGTCATGGGGCCGCCGCCGCGGTCATCGCCGTGTTCGCGAGCCGGGCGGTGCTCCCCCTGTGCTGCGCGCGGGGGGTGCCATCTGCGCGCCCCGGCGGATTGGGCGACGCCGTCGCCGGTACCGCGCCGATCTCCTTGGCGTGCCTGTGGCTCGTCGTGCTAGCGGGGGGCTCCGCGCTGGCACCTGGGCTGCCGTGGTGGCAAGGGCCTTTGGCGGTGCTCGCGGGATTCGTGGTGGCGGGAGCGCTGCTGGCGCGGTGCGTGCAGCGGCTGGGCGGCATCACCGGTGACGTGCTGGGCGCCTGCGTGGAAGCAGCGGCGACGGCGACGTTGCTGGTGCTGAGCGGCTGACCGAGGCGGCTGAGTCAGTCCGACTCGTCGTGGGCGCGCACGTAGCGCTCGTAGATCACGCGCGAGCCGAACGTCCTGGCCTCCACCAGGTCCAGCCGCATGGCTTCGGTGACCGGCGGCAGGAAGGGCGTGCCGCCACCGACGACGACCGGATGGCGGAACATGCGCAGCTCGTCCACGAGGCCGAGCTCGATCGCCGCCGCGGCCAGGCCGGCGCCGCCGATCGAGATGTTCTTATCGGTCACGTCGAGCGCCGCGGCGACCTCCTCCGCCACCGAAGCCACGGCGAGCCGGGCGTTGCCCTGAACGCTGTCGAGCGTGCGGCTGAAGACGACCTTCGGGAGAGCGCACCAGACGTCGGCGAACGCGGCCCCGAGCTCGTTGTCGCGCAGCGACGGATCCGTCTCCCACACCAGCATGGTCTCGTATAGCCTGCGGCCCAGCAGATAGCAGCCGAGTTCGCTTACCTGCGCGAGGTGGAAACGAAACAGCTCCTCGATAGGGGCCGTCCACGCGAACGCGCCCTCGCGGTCGGTGATGAAGCCGTCCACCGAGACACCCATCGAGTAGATCGTCGAGCTCGACATCGGGCTCTCCCTCCGCAGGCCGCTCTGCGATCGTACGGCGAAATCAGGCGACTACAAGACGTCACGCAGCGCGGCCAGAAAGCCGGACATGTCACGACGCACGGCGATCCGCAGCCAGTCGGTGTCAAGGCCGGGGAACGTGTCCCCGCGCCGGACCGCGTAACCGGCCTCGCGCAGGGCGAGGCGAATCCGCGACGCACCGGGAATCCGCACCAGCACGAACGGAGCCCTCGGAACACCGGCCACCTCGACCCCGAGCGCCCGCAGCCCGCTCACCAGCGCCGACAGGTCCCGCTCACCCGCACGAGCCAGCCGCGAAGCCTCCTCCACCGCCCGGGCGGAACTACACGCCACCATCGCGACCGCGGCGGGCGTCGACACCGACCACGGCGGCTGCACCGCACGCAGCCGCTCGATCACCTCGGGTTCGGCGAGCACGTACCCCGCACGCAGGCCGGCGATACCCCACGTCTTGGTGAGGCTGCGGACCACCACGACGCCGGGAAGCCGTTCCACCGCAAGGCTTTCCGGCTCGCCCGGCACGGCGTCGAGGAACGCCTCGTCGACCACGAGCAACCTGCCTGGCGCGCACAGCTGCCGCAGCATGGCGGCCGGGTGCAGGACAGATGTGGGGTTGGTGGGGTTGCCGACGAACACCAGGTCCGCCTCGGCGGGCACCGCGTCGGGCTTCAGCACGAACCCGTCGGCAGCCGACAGCGGGACCCGGTGCACGTGGTGACCCGCCGCGCGCAACGCCGCCTCCGGCTCGGTGAACTGCGGATGCACCACGGCGGCGTTCCCGGCTCCGAACGCCGTCGCCAGCAGTGTGAACGCCTCCGCCGCCCCCGCCGTGGGCAGGACGTCGGCCGGATCACGGCCGTGCCGCGCCGCGATCGCCTCGGTCGCCGCGCGCGGATCCGGGTACGCCGCGAGGTCACCGAGACAACCGGCCAGCTCGCGGCGCAACCACTCCGGCGGCTCGGGTACCCGGACGTTCACCGCGAGGTCGACGAGGCCGTCGCCCACCTCGCGGTCGCCGTGGTGCAGCAGGTCGTACTCACCGTCCACTATGGACCGCCTCGGCGAACCGCCTGGCCAGGCCGGGATGACCTGCCCAATGCACGTGCAGGTACGACGCGTGTGACGTGGCCGTGGCGAAGCCCTCGGGCTCGCCGTTCCACTCCCACGCCGCCTGGTCTCCGGCACGCGGCTCCACCACGGTCCGGTGGAACTCGTGGCCCGTCACCTGCGAACCTTCCTCCGCCAGCAGGTTCGCCTCCGGGACCGTGGCCCTGCGATACCCGAGCGCGCCTCGCCGCGTCATGCGGGCCGAGGCGTCGAGCGCGCCAACCATCGGCAGGCCGTCGAGCTCCCGGCACAGGTACAGCAGACCCGCGCACTCGGCCACCACCGGCATCCCCGCCCGCAGCGCGGCGGCCAGCTCCTCCCGCAACGGGACGTTGGCCGACAGCTCCTCGACGTGCACCTCGGGAAACCCACCACCGAAGTACAGCCCCGCACACTCCGCGGGCAACGTCTTGTCCCGCAACGGATCCACGTCCACCACGTCGACGCCGTGCGCGGCGAGCAGCTCCGTCGTCTCGGTGTAGCGGAACGTGAACGCCTCCCCCACAGCCGCGGCCACCACCGCGCGCGGGCCGGTGTGCTCCGCGTCCGGCGACCACGGGGAGCCGCTGAGCCCCGGCGCCCGCCTGGCGACCCGCACCACGGCGTCGAGGTCGACGCCCTCGGCGATCCACGCGGCGAGCTTCGGCAGCAATGCCTTCGACTCCGTGGCCCGCTCCGCCGCGGGCACCAGGCCGAGGTGCCTGCTCGGCGCGTGGATGTCGTCCGTGCGGCGCAGCGCGCCCAGCACCGGGATGCCGGTCGGAGCGAGCGCGGAGACGATCTCGTCCTCGTGCCGCTGCGAGCCGAGCTTGTTCAGGATCACGCCGGCGAGCTCGATCTCCGGTTCGTAACGCGCGAAGCCCAGCACGGTCGCGGCGACGCTGCGACTGGCCGCGCTCGCGTCGACCACCAGGACCACCGGAGCCTTCACGAGCCGGGCGACGTGGGCCGTGGAGGCGTAACCCTCCGTGCCGAGCGCGCCGTCGAACAGGCCCATCACGCCCTCGATCACGGCGATCTCCGCGGCGCGGGAACCGTGCAGCAGCAGCGGAACCACGCGGTTTTCGCCCTGCAGGAACGGGTCAAGGTTGCGCGGAGGGCAGCCCGTCGCGAGCGCGTGGTAGCTCGGGTCGATGAAGTCGGGACCCACCTTGTGCCCCGACACCGCCGTTCCACGCGCGCGCAGCGCAGCCATCAGCCCGGTCGCGACGGTGGTCTTCCCGTGTCCCGAACCCGGAGCCGCGATGACGAGCCGGGCTACCACTCGATGCCCCGCTGACCCTTTTGGCCCGCGTCCATCGGATGCTTGACCTTCGTCATCTCCGCCACGAGGTCGGCGGCCTCCAGCAGCGCGGCGGGCGCGTTCCGGCCGGTGATCACCACGTGCTGGCGGCCGGGACGCTCGCGCAGGGTCGTCACCACGTCGTCGACGTCGAGCCAGCCCCAGTGCAGCGGGTAGGTGAACTCGTCGAGCACGTAGAAGTCGTGCCGCTCGTCGGCGAGCCTGCGCTTGATCTCCGCCCAGCCCTCGCGCGCGTTCTCGGCGTGGTCCTCCTCGGATCCCTGCTTACGGGACCAGCTCCAGCCCTCGCCCATCTTGTGCCACTCGACGGGGCCGCCCTGGCCACTCTCGCCGAGCGCGCGGAACGCGGCCTCCTCGCCGACCCGCCACTTCGCCGACTTGACGAACTGGAACACCCCGATCGACCAGCCCTGGTTCCACGCCCGCAACGCCATGCCGAACGCGGCCGTGGACTTGCCCTTCATCGGTCCCGTGTGGACGGCGAGGATCGGGCGGTTGCGGCGCTGCCGCGTGGTGAGCCCGTCGTTGGGCACGACCTCGGGTTGACCCTTCGGCATCAGGCGGCCCTCCAGTGTTCTGCGGGACACCCGCACCCGTACGAGGGCTTCGCAATGGTCATTCAGGCCGCCCTCCGTTTCACCTCACGCGTGAGCGTCTCTGCCGCGACATCGCCGAGCGCGACGTGCTCGCCGCCGAGATGGGCGGCCAGCTCGGCGCCGAGGCCGAGCCGCATGCGACCGCTCTCGCAGTCGAGCACCACGCTCGTCACGCCCGTTCCCGCGAGCAGGTCCGCCGCCGCGTGGGCACGGGCGACAGCGTCGGGTCCGCTCGTGGCCCTCCCGTCGGTGACGACGACCAGCAGCGGTCGCCTGCGGGGGTCTCGCAGGGCCTCGACGCGCAACACCTCCGCCGCCCGCAGCAGCCCCTCGGCGAGCGGGGTCCGGCCTCCGGTGGGCAACGCCTCGAGCCGGGACGCCGCGGCGTCGACGCTGATGGTCGGCGGCAAGGCGACCTCGGCTCCCATGGCACGAAACGTCACCAGCCCGACCTTGTCGCGCCGCTGGTACGCGTCCAGCAGCAGCGACAGCACCGCGGATTTCACCTCCCGCATCCGCGAGCGCGCGCCCATGGACCCGGACGCGTCGACGCAGAACAGCACGAGGTTGCCCTCCTTGCCCTCGCGCACGGCATAGCGGACGTCGTGCGGGCGCACCACCAGACCCTGGCCCGAGCGGCCCCGCGCGCGCTGGTGCGGCGCCGCCGCGCGGACCGTGGCGAGCAGGTGCGCACCGCCGTCCCGCACGCCGGCGGGCCGGACGCCGACCGTGCGACCGCTGTCGGTGACAGCCCGCGAGCGGCGGCCGTGCGCGCCGGACCCGGTGCCGTCGACGGTGAACAGCCTTGCGCGGTAAGGGCTTCCGGCGCCAACCTGCCGCTCCGCCGCCGAGCCGCCCTGTCCGTTGGCCGGCTGCCCGTCCGCGTCGGAGGGCTCCGGTTCACCACCGGAGCCAGGCCCCGGGCCGTCGTCGTCGGGGTCGCCAGGGTCGCCTGGGTCGTCGGGTCCGTCCGGTGGCCCCTGCTCGGGCGGCTCCGTGTCCCGCAGCGACTGCTCCAGCTGCTCCTCGTCGATGCCGGGCGCGTCGAACGGGTTGCGCCTGCGCCGGTGCGGCAGCGCGAGCCGGGCGGCGACGCGGATGTCCTCCGTGGTCACCGTGTCGCGACCGCACCACGCGGCGTGCGCGGCGGCCGTGCGCGCGGTGACGATGTCGG
The DNA here is from genome assembly GCF_005146945.1 of Prauserella endophytica. GTDB lineage: Bacteria > Actinomycetota > Actinomycetes > Mycobacteriales > Pseudonocardiaceae > Prauserella_A > Prauserella_A endophytica. The sequence goes on along the minus strand of NZ_SWMS01000004.1, from coordinate 261,211 downwards.
CTCGCATCCCGTCGACCTCGAACGCGGCACACACCTGCGCGATCTGCAGCAGCGCGTCGTCGGAGAGGGTCACCGAGGGCACGAGCCGCTGCGCCGCCGCGATGTCCGCCGCCAGCGCCGCCTCGGCGTCTGCGTAGCCCTCGGCGAAGTCGTCGGGAGCCGCCTCGTAGGCCAGCCGCCGTCGCACCACCTCGACCCGCTGCGCGGCATCGCGGCTGGAGGCGACCTCAACGGTCAGACCGAACCGGTCGAGCAGCTGCGGCCGTAGCTCGCCTTCCTCTGGGTTCATGGTGCCGATCAGCACGAACCTGGCCGCGTGCGACACCGAAACGCCCTCGCGCTCCACGGTCACGCGGCCCATCGCGGCGGCGTCGAGCAGGGTGTCCACGAGGTGGTCGTGCAGGAGGTTGACCTCGTCGACGTAGAGCAGGCCCCGGTGGGCCCCGGCGAGCAGGCCCGGCTGGTAGTCGGTGACGCCCTCGCTCAACGCACGTTCCAGGTCGAGCGAGCCCACCACCCGGTCCTCCGCCGCGCCGACCGGCAACTCCACGAGCCGTGCGGGACGGCGGTGGGCGGCGGCACCCTCGGCGTGCGGTCCGTCGGGGCACGCCGGGTCGGGAGCGGCGGGGTCGCACGAGAACCGGCAGCCCTCCACCACGTCCACGCCGGGCAGCAGGCCCGCGAGCGCGCGCACCATGGTCGACTTCGCGGTGCCCTTCTCGCCGCGCACCAGCACGCCGCCGATCGCGGGTGAGATCGCCGACAGCACGAGCGCGAGCCGGAGCTCCGCCATGCCGACGACCGCCGTGAAGGGATAGGGCCGCATCGAAGCTCCTTCGCTACGGGTGGGTGTCCTCGCCCACGTCTCGTCAGCAACCGAAGGCGGCCGCCGAAGCTCTGACTCCTGGCCTTCTCGACCAGTCACAGTGGCGGGACCGTCCCGGATTCGCACCGGGTTCCACGAACGACCGCTGGCCGATCATCGCACACGTTTGAGCTACCGTGCCGCTTTGTGACAATCGTCGTCGTCGGGATCGGGGCGGACGGCTGGGCCGGGCTCACCGACCCGGCCAGGGCCGAGATCGAGCGCTGTGACGTGCTCTTCGGCGGGCGGCGGCAGCTCGATCTGGTGCCGGACGGCCGCGCCGGGAAGGTGCCGTGGCCGAGCCCGCTGCTGCCCGCGCTGGACGGGCTGCTAGCCGAGCACGCCGACCGCCGCGTGTGCGTGCTGGCCAGCGGCGATCCCCTGTTGTCGGGCATCGGCACCACCCTCGTGCGCAGGCTCGGCCCCGGCCGCGTGCGCGTGATGCCCTCGGTGTCGTCGGTCACGCTCGCCCGTGCGCGGCTCGGCTGGTCGGCCGAGGAGACCGAGGTCGTGAGCGCGGTGGGCCGCGACGCGCACCGCGTGCTGCGGGCCGTCGGACCGGGCAGGCGAGTACTCGTGCTCAGCTCGGACGGCTCGACCCCGGGCGAGGTCGCCACGCTGCTCACCGACGCGGGGTTCGGCGCGAGCGGGCTCACGGTGCTGGAGGAGCTCGGCGGACCCGCCGAACGACGCCTCGACGGCACCGCACGCGACTGGCCTCATCCCGAGGTCGCGCCGCTGAACGTCCTCGCGATCGAGGGTCGCGGCCCCAAGGCGCTCCCGTTGCTGGCCGGCCTTCCCGACGAAGCCTTCGAGCACGACGGCCAGCTCACCAAGCGCGACGTGCGGGCGAGCAGCCTCGCCCGCTTGGCTCCCGCGCCCGGTGAGCTGCTGTGGGACGTCGGCGCCGGCGCGGGCAGCATCGCGATCGAATGGGCGCGGGCGCACCCGGCGAACCGGGCGCTCGCGGTGGAGTCACACCCCGAGCGGGCCGAGCGGATCGGGCGCAACGCGCGCAGGCTCGGGGTGCCCGACGTGCGCGTGGTGCGCGGCCGGGCCCCCGGGGCGCTGCACGAGCTGGACACGCCCGACGCCGTGTTCGTCGGCGGCGGCGTGAGCGCGCCCGACCTGCTGGAGACGTGCTGGGCGGCGCTGCGGACGGGCGGGCGGCTCGTCGCCAACGGCGTGACCCTCGACGCCGAGCAGGCACTCGCGCGGGCGTACAACGCCCATGGCGGAGAGCTGACCCGACTGTCCGTCGAGCACGCGGCACCGCTCGGCGGCTTCACCGGCTGGACGCCGGCGAGGACCGTGACCCAGTGGAGCGTGACCAAGCAGTGACAGTGCACTTCATCGGCGCCGGACCGGGTGCCGCCGACCTCATCACCGTCCGCGGTCAGCAGCTGCTCGCCCGCTGCGGCGTGTGTCTCTACCCAGGCAGCCTCACCCCGACCGACCTGCTCGCGCACTGCCCGCCCGGCGCGCGGCTGGTGGACACCGCGAACCTGACGCTCGACGAGATCGTCGCCGAGCTGGTGGCGGCCCACGAGCAGGGTCACGACGTCGCGAGGCTGTGCTCCGGCGATCCCGCCGTCTACAGCGCGGTCGCCGAGCAGATGCGGCGGCTCGACGCCGCCGGGGTGCCCTACGACGTGACACCCGGTGTGCCCGCGTTCGCCGCGGCGGCCGCGGTGCTGGGCCGGGAGCTGACCGTGCCGACGGTCGGGCAGAGCCTGATCATCACGCGTGCGCAGGCCAGGTCCACGTCGATGCCCGAGGGCGAGGACCTCGCCACGCTCGGTGCGAGCGGCGCGACGCTGGCCCTGCACCTCGCGGTCAACCGCGTCGAGCAGGTGGTGGGGGAGCTGCTGCCGAACTACGGCGAGGACTGTCCCGTCGCCGTGGTCGCGCGGGCGAGTCAGGAGGGCGAGCAGGTGCTGCGTGGCACGCTCGGTGACATCGCGCGGCAGGTGCGCGACGCCGGGATCACCCGCGCCGCCATGATCTTCGTCGGCAGGGTGCTCGCTGCGGAGAGCTTCCCGGACAGTTTTCTCTACTCGGCGGGGCGGCCACGGGAGTAGGCCCGGCCTAAGCCCGGCCGACGATCGTCCCGGCCCGGTCGATCGCCACGATGTCGACGTCGACGGGCGCGTCGCCGAGTACGTCCGCCGCGACCCGGCGCGCACGCTCCGCGACCAGCTCACCGAGTGCGAGCCCCTCGGCGTGGGCCAGCTCCAGCGCGTGCAGTGCGGTGTTGGCCTCCAGGATCGGCCCGCGCAGCGCCGGGTAGCCCGCCTGCTCGGCCAGCTCGGCGAGCAGCCCCAGGTCGACCTGTGACCGCTTGGAGTGCAGGTCGAGGTAGCCCGCGGCCAGCTTGGAGAGCTTCGCGAACCCGCCCGCGAGCGTCAGCCGGGGCACCGGATGCGCGCGCAGGTACTTCAGCACCGCCCCGGCGAAGTCGCCCATGTCGAGCAGCGCGGTCTCCGGCAGGCCGTACAACTGCATGACCACGCGCTCGGACGTGCTGCCGACCGCGCCCGCGACATGCCGGTGCCCCAGCGCCCTCGCGACGTCGACGCCGCGCCGGATGCTGTCGATCCACGCCGAGCACGAGTACGGCACCACCACGCCCGTGGTGCCGAGCACCGAAAGCCCGCCCAGGATGCCGAGGCGCGGGTTCCACGTGTGGCGCGCCAGTTCCTCGCCGTGCGGGATGGAGATCTCCACGACGACGTCGCCGGTGCCGCCGTGTGCGGAACACACGCGCTCGACCGCCTCCGTCATCAGCCGCCTCGGCACCGGGTTGATCGCCGGCTCGCCGACGGGCAACGGCAACCCCGGCAGGGTCACCGTGCCGACCCCGGGCCCGGCCCGGAACGTGACGCCGGTGCCCGGCTCCCCGGCCCGCACGGTCGCGACGATGAGAGCACCGTGCGTGACGTCCGGATCGTCCCCGGCGTCCTTGATGACGCCCGCGCTGGCGAAGCCGTCGCCCAGTTCCTCGGTGGCGAGCGCGAAGCTCGGCCGCTTTCCCTTGGGCAGCAGCACCTCGACCGGGTCGGGGAAGTCACCGGTCAGCAGCGCCGTGCACGCGGCCGTGGTGGCGGCGGTGGCGCAGGCGCCCGTGGTCCAGCCGTAACGAAGTTCAGTCACCATCTACTCCATGGGAAACAAGGGCAGTATCGCCCCGCGTGTGTTGATCCTCGGCGGCACCTCCGAGGCGCGGGCGCTCGCGGCCGGTCTCGTGGCGCGTGACGTGCCCGTCGTCTCCTCGCTGGCGGGCCGGGTCGCGCGGCCGAGGCTGCCCGAGGGAGAGGTGCGCATCGGGGGCTTCGGCGGGCCGGACGGGCTCGCGGCGTGGCTCACCGAGCACGGCGTCACAGCGGTCGTCGACGCGACACACCCGTTCGCGGAGCGGATCGGCACGTCCGCGGCGACCGGTGCGGCCAGAGCGGGCGTTCCACTGTTGCGGCTGCAACGCCCCGGCTGGGAACCCGCCCCCGGCGACGACTGGCACTGGGCGGACACGCTCGGCGACGCGGCGGAGTTGCTGCCCCGCCTCGGCACCCGCGTGTTCCTCACGAGCGGGCGTCAGGGGCTCGCCGCGTTCGCGGACCTGACCGGCCTGTGGTTCCTCGCCCGCTGCGTCGACCCGCCCGAACCGCCGCTCCCGCCCAGACTGGAGGTGCTGCTGAGCCGAGGGCCCTACCGCGTCGAGGAGGAGACCGAGCTGATGCGCACCCACCGGATCGACGTACTCGTCACCAAGGACAGCGGAGGGTCCATGACCGAGGCGAAACTCGTGGCCGCACGGCGACTGCGCGTGCCCGTCGTGGTGGTGCGCAGGCCGCCCCGGCCGCCGGTGCCGACGGTCGCCGACGTCGGCACCGCTCTGGAGTGGACACTCGGACGGGTGAGCGGCGGGCTCACGTGATTCGGCGCGGGAGGCAACACTCGGCCAGCCCCGGGGGCGCCGACTCTGCGCTTCCCGCTAGCGTGACGTGCAATGCGGCCCGCCACCGATGTTCGCACCCAAGATCCCGACAGGGAGCCGGAAGCCCCTGCCGACACCGCCGCGAGCGCGCGTGACCGGACACGGATGTGGCGCAGACTCGCGCTGCTGCTCGGTCTCGTGGCCGCGGCGTGCGCGTTCGCGTTCCCGTTCCTGCCCGTCGTGCAGGACACCGCGCGCATCGAATGGCCCACCGGGGGCGACACCACGCAGGTGAACGCTCCGCTCTCGGGGTACTGGGCGCAGGACCTGCGGATGGAGATCCCGTGTCAGACGGTGCGGTCCGTCGACGGGCGAACCGCGGGCGACGCGCTGCTGATGTCGACCGTGCCCGCCGCGCGCCTCGGCAACGGCGCCGGCATGCAGCTGAGGGTCGACGACGGGTTGCTGGTCGCCTACAACCGCGGCGAGCAGGTGGTGCGCCAGCCGCTGCCTGCCTCCGGTTGTGACGTTCTCTTCCACTCCACCGCCTACGGCACGTCGCTGTCGGTGGGCGGCACGCCCGTCTACCAGGAGGACGGCGACGTCCGCCCGCGCGTCATCGGCATCTACACGACGATCGAGAACGGCCAGGACCCGATCGACGGCCTCGGCGTCTCGATCACCCCGGACACGCGCTATCAGTCATCGCCGACCACGCTCAAGATCGCCGTGTGCGTACTCGGCGTGCTCGCCATGATCGGCTGCCTGTTCGCGGTCAACCGCCTCGACCGCGGCTACGCCAGACGCGCCCCGCGCTGGGCGCCGGTGGGCTGGTGGCGGCTGACCGGGCGCGACATCACGGTGATCGGCGCGCTCGGCGCGTGGGTGTTCATCGGACCCGTGACGTCGGACGACGGCTACATCCTGTCGATGGCGAGGGTCACCGAGGACGCGGGATTCCTCGCCAACTACCACCGGTGGTTCGGCGTCGCGGAGGCTCCGTTCGGCTGGTTCTACCACGTCTACCAGGGCATGGCGCACGTCAGCGTGGTGGCGCCCTGGATCCGCCTGCCCTCGTTCCTGCTCGGCGTGCTGAGCTGGTTGCTGATCAGCAGAGAGGTCATGCCGCGCCTCGGCAAGGCCGTCCGCTCCAGCCGGGCCGCGGGCTGGGCCGCCGCCGTGGTGTTCCTCGTCTGGTGGATGCCCTACAACAACGGCACGCGCCCCGAGCCGGTCGCCGCCGTCGGTTCGCTGCTTGCGCTGTGCGCGGTGGAGCGCGCCCTCGTGACGCGCAGGCTCCTGCCGGTGTGCCTCGGCCTGCTGGCCGCCGCGTTCACCCTCGCCGCGACGCCGACCGGGCTCATCGCCGTCGCCCCGTTCCTCGTGGCCGCGCGGCCACTGTTCCAGCTGCTGCGCCAGCGGGCGCGCGAGGCGGGTTGGACCCACGTGCTGGCGCCGATCGTGGCGTCGGGCGTGCTGGTGCTGCTCGTGGTGTTCGCCGACCAGACGTACGCGACGGTCGCCGAGGCGACGCGCATTCGCAACGAGGTCGGCCCGAGCCTGTCGTGGTTCCAGGAGCTGATCCGCTACCAGCAGCTGTTCAGCTCCACCGTCGACGGCTCGGCGTCGCGCCGGTTCCCGGTGCTGCTGCTGCTGTTGTGCGTCGGCACGTGTCTCGTGGTGCTGCTGCGCCGCGGCCGGATTCCCGGCGCGGCGCTCGGGCCGAGCCGGAGGCTCATCGGCACGGTCGCCCTGTTCTTCCTGATGATGGCGCTGACGCCGACCAAGTGGACCCACCACTTCGGCGCGTTCGCCGCCGTCGGCGCGGCCATGGCGGCGTTGACGGCGCTGGCGACGAGCTCGTCGGTGCTGCGGTCCAAACGCAACCGGGCCGCGTTCGTCGCGGGCCTGCTAGTGGTCGCCGCGCTCGCCATCACCGGACCCAACGCGTACTGGTACGTGTCGCGCATGGGTGTGCCGTGGTGGAACATGCCGCCGCAACTGTTCGGCGTGCGACTGTCCACTGTGCTCCTGCTGGCCGCCGCGGTCTTCGCGGTGATCGCCTTCATCGAGAACATCCGCGCACAGCGCCCCGGCCTGCCACCGCCGCAGCCGGAGCGCCGGGGGCTCGCGCTGTGGCGCGGTTCGCTGGCGTTCGTGGTGGTGTGCGGCCTCGTGGCCGTCGCCGAGTTCGGCAGCATGGCGAAGGCGATCCACAAGCAGCGGGACACCTACAGCCTCGGCGCCGCCAACATCGAGCATCTCCTCGGGCCGAGCTGTGGCCTCGGCGACCACGTGATGGTGGAGCAGGACCCGGTGTCGAGCATGCTCACCCCGCTGCCGGCCGCGATGCAGCGGACCGCCGAGGACAAGGAGACCACCGCGCCTGGCGGGCTGCCACAGGCCGACGAGGGCAACGGACCGACCCAGGCCGGGTTCCACTCGCAACCACTGGTCACCGGCGACCCGCTCGCCGAGCCGCCGCACGGCTTCACGCCGAGCACCGTGGCGATGTGGAGCAGCTACAACGAGACCGCGAACCCCACCGGCCGGCTGCGCACCGACTGGTACGACCTGCGCAACCGGCCCGAGGGCGGCCAGGTGGTACTCGCGGTGTTCTCGCCGGGAGGCAAGGCCACCGGCGTCGAGATCCAGTTCGGCGAGCAGTCGCCCGAGGGCATCAAGGTGGTGGACAGCAAACCGGCGCTGGAGCCGGGTGGCGGGACCGGCGCGTGGCTCGACGTGCGCATCGACCTCGGTCAGGTGCCGGACAGCGCGCAGATGGTGCGTATCGCCGCCACCGACGACGACCTCACCGAGGACGGCTGGGTCGCCGTCACCGCGCCCCGCGTGCCGACGTTCACGACCCTCACCGACCGGGTCGGCAACCAGCCCGTCTACATGGACTGGCCGACATCGTTCGTGTTCCCGTGCCTGAACCCCGTGAAGGTGCGCGACGGCATCATGGACATGCCCGCGTACCACCTGACGGCGGCCTCGCTGGCCACCGAGGGCGAATGGGCGGAGAGCAAGGCGGGCGGCCCCAACGGCATCCTCGACGAGCTGGCCGAACAGCCCGAGGTGCCCAGCTTCCTGCTCGGCGCCGAGGGTCAGGAGTGGGGCACGCTGGAGCAGGTCGAGCCGTACACGCAGGGCAGGGAACCGACGATCATCCGCGGCGAGGAGGTCCGCTCCGGCTGGTGGTCCCCCGGCCCCGGCCCACAGCAACCCGACGGCAACCAACCCACCCGCTGACCCGACTTCCGTAGCGGCCCCCAAGGCCACCTTTGTTGCGCTCAACGCACCTAAGGTGGCCTTGGGGGCAGTTCAGGCGTAGCTGCGGGGGGTCCAGACGACGGGGGTTCCGCCGGGTTGTTCACGGACCCTCGTGCGGGAGGAGCCGACGATGAGCAGGCAGCGCATGTCCACGGTCGCCGGATCGAATCCACCGAGGGTGTCCACGCGCACGGACTCCTCCGGGCCGCCGACGTCGCGCGCGATCACGACGGGAGTGTCCGGCGCGCGGTGCCGCAGCAGCACGTCCCTGGCGATCCCGAGCTGGGTCGTCCGGCTGCGTGAGGCGGGGTTGTAGATCGCCACGACGAGGTCGGCCGCGCCGGCCGCGTCGAGCCTGCGCTCGATGACCTCCCACGGCTTGAGCCGGTCGGAAAGCGACAGCACGCAGTAGTCGTGCCCGAGCGGGGCACCCACTCGCGACGCCGCCGCCTGTGCCGCCGTCAGCCCTGGCAGCACGCGCACCGACACGCCCGCCCACGCCGGCTGCTCGGCCTGCTCCAGTACGGCGGAGGCCATCGCGAACACCCCGGGGTCGCCAGAGGAGACCACGGCGACCCGCGCACCGCCTGCGGCCAGTTCCAGCGCCTCGACGGCCCGCTCGGCCTCGACCCGGTTACCGGACGCGTGCCTGCGCTGGCCAGCCCGCTGCGGCACCTTCGCCAGATACGGGCCGTAGCCAACGAGGTGCTCGGCCTCCGCCAGCGCCTGCTCGGCCTCCGGCGTGAGCCATTCCGGACCCGCCGGACCGAGCCCGACCACCGTGACCTCGCCACCGCTCTCCCGAGCGCGGGCGGACTCCTCCGGGCCCGGCTCACCCGACTTGCGGGAGGCGTAGGCGGGGCTCGGCACGACGGCGAGCGAGAAGTACGGCACGGTCTCGGGGTCCACCTCGGCGAACGGCTCAACGCGCTGCGCCTGCCATGTCGCGCGCTCGACGTAGAACGCCTCGTCGAGCCTGCCTGACTCGGCGAGCGCGTCGCGAACGGAACCGAAGGTGCGGCCGAGCTTGAGCACCGCCGCGGACTCCGTGTCGGCGAGCCTGCGGGCCAGTTCCGGCGCCGGCAGCGTGCCCGGCAGCAGCGTGAGCACCTCGTCGCGCTGCACGAGGGGCCTGCCCAGCACCGCCGACGCCGCGCTCACCGACGTCACCCCCGGCACGACGTGTGCCTCGTAGCGGTCGGCGAGACGCTCGTGCATGTACATGTAGGAGCCGTAGAAGAACGGGTCTCCCTCGCACAGCACCACCACGCCGCGCCCGGCGTCGAGGTGCTCGGCGAGGCGCTTCGCGGACAGCTCGTAGAACTCGGCGATAGCCCCCTCGTAGCCGCCGGGGTGATTGGTGGTCTCCGTGGTCACCGGGTACACGAGCTTCTCTTCGAGCTGGCCTTCGCGCAGATACGGCTCGGCCACCGAGCGCGCGATGCTACGGCCGTGGCGCGCGCAGTGGTAGGCGATCACGTCGGCCTCGCCGATGAGCCGCGCGGCACGGACGGTCAGCAGCTCGGGGTCGCCGGGACCGAGCCCGACGCCGTACAGCACGCCGGTGCTCACACCTCCTCCTTCGAGGCGATCGCGTTGACTGCGCCGACGGCGAGCGCGCTGCCGCCGCGACGGCCGCGCACCACCAGGTACGGCGCCGGTGCCCGCTCGATCAGCAGCTCCTTGGACTCGACGGCACCGACGAAGCCAACGGGCACGCCGATGATCGCGGCAGGGGCTCCGACGCCCTCCTCCAGCAGCTCAAGCAGGCGGAACAACGCCGTGGGGGCGTTGCCGATCGCCACGACGGCGCCTGGCAGCCGGTCGCGCCACAGCTCAAGCGCGGCGGCGGAGCGAGTGGTGCCGAGGCGCTCGGCGAGGCCGGGCACGCGCTCGTCGGAGAGCGTGCACAGCACCTCGTTGTTCGCGGGCAACCGTTTGCGCGTGACCCCGCTGGCGATCATGTTCGCGTCGCACAGGATCGGCGCGCCCGCCTCGAGCGCGGCCCTTCCCGCCTCCACGACCTCAAGCGTGTAGGCGAGGTCGTCGACGAGATCGACCATCCCGCACGAGTGGATCATCCGCACGGCGACGCCGGCGACGTCGTCGGGCAGGATCGCGAGATCCGCCTCGTCACGGATCGTGGCGAACGAGTGGCGGTAGATCTCCGCCCCGTCCCGGATGTAGTTGATCACTGGCGTCCTTCCATTTCCTCCGCGAGCCGGGCAGTGGAGACCGGTGTTCCGTCGACGAGGTAGCCCTCGCCGGTGGCGACGACGTCGAGGTGGGCGCCGCGAGGCTTGCCGCAGCGGCGTTCGCACCCGGAGAGGTGCGCGCGCACCCCGGGGGAAGGCAGCGTCAGCGCGGACAGCACGGCGCGGGCGTCGGCGCGCACATCGGCGCGGGACTTGGCGCAGCCGGGCCGTCCGATGCACGCGCTGACGCCAAGGCCGGGGTCGGCGGGGTCGGTGACGAGCCCATCGGGTGGCCGCGACAGCACGAGCGTGCGCCACGGCGTGACCACGAGGTCACCGAGCGGGCGCAGCGCTCCGGCAGGCAGCTCACCGAACCGCGGAGCCGCCACGACGACGCCGTCGGCGAGCCTCCCGACCGGCACCGGGCCGGTGCGCGGCAGCGCGGCGGGAGGCACCCGGCGGCCCCGGCGCAGCGCGGCGTCCACCAGAGGCCCCGGGTCGACCTCGTGCACCCGCCACGCGGAGCCGCGCACGCGGGCGAACACCTCCGCCAGCTCCACCAGCACCGGCACGGCCTCGCGTGCGCTTACGCGCACACCGGTGTCCGCACCGTCGAGCAGCAACGCGCCCTCCCCTCCGGGCAGCGCCTGCCAGCACACGTCGGCGCCCTCACCGGCCACGTCGCCGCGCCCGTCGTCGAGCGCGAACAGGAACCGGCCGGGCAGCCCGGCCAGCTCGGGGACGGAACACAGGGCGTGGTCGAGCGCGGTGACCAGCGGCCGGACATCGGTGAGCCCGCCGTGCCTACCGGACAGCGGCGAGGAGAGGATGTTTCGCACCCGCTCGTGGCTCGGCGCGGGCAGCAGACCGGCCTCCGACAGCCGCCTGACCAGCTCGTCCGCGTCGCGCACCGCCCGCAGCTGCAGGTTGGCCCTCGACGTGAGGTGTACCGACCCGTCGCCCAGCTCCTCGGCGGCCTCGGCGAGGACAAACGCTTGCGCGCTGCTCAGCGCGCCGCCGGGCAGGCGGATCCGCGCGAGCGTGCCGTCGGCGGCGGCGTGCGTCGCGAAGACACCGGGACAGGCGTCGGCGCGGAGTCTCGTCGGGGCGGGCACCGACCCACTGTAAAAGGTGCCGGGGCGTGACCGGTGTGCACTGCGTCTCGCTCGAGATCACCTTGACGCCGCCGCCTCAGGCACTCCAGGGTGGGAATTCGAGGAGGCCACCTGTGATCTTGCTGCTGTCCACGTCGGACACCGACCTGCTGAGCGCGCGAGCGAGCGGCGCCGACTACCGGCTCGCCAACCCCGCACGCCTCGACCTCGCCGAACTGCCCGCACTGCTGGACGGCGCGCCGATCGTCGTGGTGCGCATCCTCGGCACCGAGCGCACCTGGGCAGAGGGGCTGCGCACAGTCCGCGAGAGCGGCGCCCACGTGGTGGTGCTCGGCGGTGAGCAGACGCCAGACGCCGAGCTGATGTCGCTGTCGACCACTCCCGCGGGCATCGCGACCGAGGCACACGCCTACCTCGCCCACGGCGGGCCCGCGAACCTCACGCAGTTGCACCGCTTCCTCTCCGACACGCTGCTGCTCTCCGGCGAGGGCTTCGAGCCGCCCGCCGAGCAGCCGTCGTGGGGAGTGCTGGAACGCCCGGAGAACGACGGCCCCGTGGTGGCGATCCTCTACTACCGGGCCCACCACCTCGCCGGCAACACGGCGTTCGTCGAAGCGCTCGCCGAGCAGGTCGAGGCCGCCGGCGGCCGGGCGCTGCCGATCTACTGCGCGTCGCTGCGCTCGCGCGAGCCGGAGATGATGGCCGAGCTGCGCAAGGCCGACGCCCTGCTGGTGACGGTGCTCGCCGCGGGTGGGACGCGTCCCGCGGAGGCCGGGGCGGGCGGCGACGACGAGTCGTGGGACGTGGCAGAGCTGGCCGCGCTCGACGTGCCGACGTTGCAGGCGCTGTGCCTCACCAGCGACCGCGAGGCGTGGGAGGCCAACGACGAGGGCCTTTCCCCGCTGGACGCGGGCAACCAGATGGCCGTGCCGGAGTTCGACGGCAGGCTCATCACGGTGCCGTTCTCGTTCAAGGAGCTCGACGCCGACGGTCTGCCGCGCTACGTGCCCAATGCCGAGCGCGCGTCGCGGGTCGCCCGCATCGCGCTCGCGCACGCGCGCCTGCGCCACACCCCGCCGGAGCAGCGCCGGATCGCCGTGGTGCTCTCGGCGTACCCGACCAAGCACTCGCGCGTCGGCAACGCCGTGGGCCTGGACACCCCTGCCTCGGCCGTGAAGCTGTTGCGCCGGATGCGGGAGCAGGGCTACGACCTCGGGGAGGACGCGTTCCCCGGCGTGGTGTCCACCGGCACTGACCAGCCGGACGGCGACGCACTCATCCACGCGCTGATCGCCGCGGGCGGCCAGGACCCGGAGTGGCTCACCGAGGAGCAGCTCGCGGGCAACCCGATCCGCGTGCCGGCCGCGCGGTACCGGGAGTGGTTCGACGCGCTGCCGGAGGAGCTGCGCGCGGACATGACCGAGCACTGGGGCCCGCCGCCGGGCGAGCTGTACGTGGACGACGGGGACATCGTGCTCGCGTCGCTGCAGGCCGGCAACGTGCTGCTGATGATCCAGCCGCCGCGCGGGTTCGGCGAGAACCCGGTGGCGATCTACCACAACCCGGACCTGCCGCCGAGCCACCATTACCTCGCGGCATACCGCTGGCTGGAGGAGGAGTTCGGCGCGCACGCCGTGGTGCACCTCGGCAAGCACGGCTCGCTCGAATGGCTGCCGGGCAAGACGGCCGGCCTCTCGGCGTCGTGCGCACCAGACGCCGTGCTGGGCAACCTGCCGCTGATCTACCCGTTCCTCATCAACGACCCCGGTGAGGGCGCGCAGGCCAAGCGCCGCGCCCACGCCACGATCGTCGACCATCTGATCCCGCCGATGGCACGCGCCGAGAGCTACGGCGACATGGCGCGGCTGGAGCAGCTGCTCGACGAGCACGCCAACATCGCGGCGATGGACCCGGCGAAGCTGCCCGCGATCCGCCAGCAGATCTGGACGCTCATCCAGGCCGCGAAACTCGACCACGACCTCGGCGTGGAGGAACGGCCGCACGACGCGGAGTTCGACGACTTCCTGCTGCACATCGACGGCTGGCTGTGCGAGGTCAAGGACGCGCAGATCCGCGACGGCCTGCACATCCTCGGCGAGGCGCCGACGGGCGAGGCGCGCGTGAACCTCGTCCTGGCGATGCTGCGGGCGCAGCAGATGTGGGGCGGCAAGCGGGGCGCGGTGCCTGGCCTGCGCAGCGCGCTCGGACTCGCCGAGGACGCGCCGCTGTCCGAAGTGGACGCCGTGGAACAGACCGCCCGCGCGCTCGTGGAGGCCATGGAGGTGCGCGGCTGGGCGGTCGACGCCGTGGACACCGTGTGCGCCGAGACGCCCGCCGCCGCGGACGTGCTCCGCTTCGCCGCGACGGAGGTCGTGCCGAGGCTCGCCGGCACCGACGGCGAGATCGACGCGGTACTGCACGCGCTCGACGGCGGCTACATCCCGGCGGGCCCGAGCGGGTCGCCGCTGCGCGGGCTGGTGAACGTCCTGCCGACCGGCCGCAACTTCTACACCGTCGACCCGAAGGCGATCCCGAGCAGGCTCGCCTGGGAGACCGGGCAGGCGCTCGCGGAGTCGCTGCTGCGCCGCTACCGCGAGGACACGGGCGACTGGCCGCGCTCGGTGGGCCTCTCGGTGTGGGGCACGTCAGCGATGCGCACGTCCGGCGACGACGCCGCCGAGGTGCTCGCGCTGCTCGGCGTGCAGCCGGTGTGGGACGAGGCGTCGCGCCGCGTCACCGGCATCGAGCCGATCCCGCTCGCCGAGCTGGGCAGGCCGCGCGTGGACGTGACCGTGCGCATCAGCGGCTTCTTCCGCGACGCGTTCCCGCATGTGATCGACCTGCTCGACGACGCAGTCCGGCTCGTCGCCGGGCTCGACGAGCCCGACGCGCAGAACTTCGTGCGCGCCCACGTGCGGGCCGACCTCGCCGCGCACGGCGACGAACGCCGCGCCACCACCCGCATCTTCGGCTCCAAACCCGGCACCTACGGCGCGGGCCTGCTGCCACTGATGGACTCCGGCAACTGGCGCGACGACTCCGACCTCGCCGAGGTCTACGCCGTCTGGGGCGGCTACGCCTACGGCCGCGACCTCGACGGCGCACCCGCGCGCGAGGACATGGAGAGCTCGTACAAGCGCATCGTGGTGGCGGCCAAGAACACCGACACCCGCGAGCACGACATCGCCGACTCCGACGACTACTTCCAGTACCACGGCGGCATGATCGCCACCGTCCGCGCGCTGACGGGTACCGCGCCGGCGTCGTACGTCGGCGACAGCACCACGCCGGACGCCGTGCGCACGCGCTCGCTCGGCGAGGAGACCGCGCGCGTGTTCCGCGCCCGCGTGGTGAACCCACGCTGGCTCGCGGCCATGCGCAGGCACGGCTACAAGGGCGCGTTCGAGCTCGCCGCCACCGTCGACTACCTGTTCGGCTTCGACGCCACGGCAGGCGTGGTCGACGACTGGATGTACGAGAAGCTCTCGGAGTCCTACGTCCTCGACAAGGAGAACCAGGAGTTCCTGGCGCAGGCGAACCCGTGGGCGCTGCGCGGGATCATCGAGCGCCTGAACGAGGCCGCGGACCGCGGACTGTGGGAGCAGCCCGATCCGGAGCTGCTGGAAAAGATGCGTGAGGTGTACCTCCGAGTCGAGGGGGATCTGGAAGGAAGCTGACGGATGAAGGTGCACGAGGCCATCGACGGCAGGCTCCGCGAGTTCCTTCTCGCCCAGCCCGTGTTCTTCGTGGGGACGGCGCCGACGTCGGTGGACGGGCACGTGAACGTGTCGCCCAAGGGCATGGCCGGCACGTTCGCGGTGCTCGGCGAGCACCGAGTGGCCTACCTCGACTACACCGGCAGCGGCGCCGAGACCATCGCCCACCTGCGCGAGAACGGCCGCGTCGTGCTGATGTTCTGCGCGTTCAGCGGTCCGCCGAACATCGTGCGCCTGCACGGTCACGGCCGCGTCGTGCCGCAGAGCAGCCCGGAGTACCCGGAGCTGCTCTCACACTTCGCGCCCGAGCAGGAACACGGCGCTCGCTCGATCATCGACGTGGCCGTGGAGCGCGTGAGCGACTCGTGCGGCTTCTCCGTTCCGCTCATGGAGTACACCGGCGACCGGGATCTGTTGCTGCGCAGGCACGCGCGGCGCACCGACGACGACCTCACCGCCTACTGGGCCGAGAAGAACACGCACAGCATCGACGGCCTTCCGGCGCTCGCCGGTACGGACCAGGTCAAGGCGCCCGCTCCCTGACCTGCACGTACTCGGCGCGGTGCTCCACCACCGCGCCGTCGGGCAGATCGCTGATCAGCTCCAGCAGCGCGTCGGCGATCTCCGGCGAGAGCATCGTGTCGTAGCCTTGTGAGTCCAAACTGGACCGGATCGCCTCGACGTAGTCGTCCCGGTCCAGCGCCAGCGTGCGCACCATCGCCGTGGTGGTGGCGCGGTGCGAGCTGAGCCCGGCGAAACCGCGCGCGCAACCGCAGCCGCCGTCCGGATCTTCCCTGTCCTTGCCGCAGATCGGCGCGATCCACACCAGCTCTCCTTCGACACACCAGTGGTAGTCGCTGGCACGCAGCCCCTGGGTCTCCGACGTCGCGACCAGGACCTTGACCATCGCGGGCTCCTTCCCCCATGACTTCTCCGTCCCGAAATGTCTAACAGGAGCCACCGACAATTCAGGACGCGTCGCGAAGGACGTAGCCGGAAAACCAAGTCGGGAACGCCCGGCGCAGGACGCTCGGCCCGGTCAGCTCAACCGCACCCGAGCGCACCACCTGCGCCCAGCCGAGGTCGCCGATCCAGTAGCGGGTCAGCGCGTCGAGGTCGGCGTCCACCGTGAGCGCGACCGGAAGGCCGATGTCGTCGGGACACAGCGTCACCGTTGGGCGGCGCACGTACAGGTAGAACACGGCGGGCTTCGGCTCGCGGAAGCGCAGCTGCACCACGGTTCGTTGCGGTGGAAGGGCTTCCGGGACGATGCGGCGCCGGATGTCCCACACGAGCGCGCTCGCGTCGAGGTCGTCGGGGCCGAGTTCCCTGCGGTTCCAGCGCATGGCCCACCCGCCGAGCTCCCGCACGACGACCGCGAGGTCCTTGCCCGCGTCGGTGAGCCGGTAGCCGCCGTCCTCGCGGTACACGATGTCGTGCTTCTCCAGCGTTTTCAGCCTGGCCGAGAGCATCGTCTTGGAGATGCGCGGGATGCCGCGCCGGATGTCGTTGAATTGTCGTTCGCCGAGCAGGAGCTCCCGCACGATCAGCAACGTCCACCGCTCACCAAGGATCTCCAGCGCCCTCGCGACCGCGCAGAACTGCCCGTAACCGCCCATCGCCCGAGCCTAGGGGTACGGATTTTGTACTTGTCCCGCCGAACGGGCGGAATACGGTGACTCGTATGACCGGCCTGGAGACCCTGCGCGCACTGCTGCGCGGCGACCTCCCACCGGCGGGGATCGGCAAGACTCTCGGCTTCCGGCTCGTCGACGTCGGCGACGGCTGGGCGGTGTTCGAGGGCGGTACGGGCGAGCACCTCTACAACCCGGCCCGGACGGTGCACGGCGGCTACTTCGCGACGCTGCTCGACTCCGCGCTGGCGTGCGCCGTGATGTCGAAACTGCCGGAGGGCACGACCTACACCACCGTGCAGCTGAACGTCAACCTGCTGCGCCCGGCGACGGCAGCGACCGGCACGCTGCGCGCGACGGCCACCGCGGTGCACGTCGGACGCACCATCGGCACCGCGGAGGCCCGGCTGGAGGGCGTCGACGACGGGAAGCTGTACGCGCACGCCACCACGACGTGTGCGATCCTCGCGGCTCGCTGACGCCCGGAGTGCACGACTCGCGGTCTTGAGCGCACGACTCGCCGTCGGGAACGTACGACTCGCGCGGTCAGGGGCGTTCGGATACGCGCTTGAGGCCGTCGGCCTCCATGGTCACGTAGCGGCGCACCATGCCGCCGAGCACGAAACCGAGGACCGGCGCGAGCGGGCCGCGCTGCTCCAGCGAAAGGGTCGCCGTCACCGCTCCGTTCGCGTCCTCGGCCAGGACGTGTCCGCCGATCGTCGTGAGCCCCGGACCTCGCGCCTCCCACGTGAAGCTCCGGCGCTCGGTCAGCTCGGTGACCCGCCAGACCTGCGCGGCGAGCCTCGGCTGCTTCACGCGCGCCTCGCTGCCCACCTGGAGCGGGCCGGTTCCGAGCCGTCGCACCGAGGTGACCGAGTCGGTCCACTCCGGCCAGCGCTCCACGTCCACGAGCGCGGCCCACACCACGTCCGGCGTCGCGTCGATGCGCCGTACGACCTCGAATCGCATGCCGCAATCTAGCGGCGGTGCGCGCGTGGCGTAAACCGTCTCGAACGCACAACTCGGCGTCCAGAGCGGGCAACTCGCGGGCCCGAGCGGGCAACTCGCGGGCCCGAGCGGGCAACTCGCGGGCCCGAGCGGGCAACTCGCGGGCCCGAGCGGGCAACTCGCGGGCCCGAGCGGGCAACTCGCGGGCCCGAGCGGGCAAC